>NZ_JAGGLT010000011.1 GCF_017874545.1 Thermoanaerobacterium butyriciformans
AATATATCCATTAATTTCCTTTAAAGTCTATTTTAAAAGCTGTAGGGGAAGTCTGCGCTTTTTTGGCTACTTATATAATAAGTTTTCATAGTAAAGAAGAATTAATTTAATGAAAGGAGTCTTAAATGGTAAATGTCGGAATAATATCACTGGGTTGTGCAAAAAACACAGTTGATTCTGAAAAAATGCTTGGAATAATAAAAGAAAAAGGATATAACATAGTAAATAACGAAAATGATGCCGATGTATTGATTATAAACACTTGCGGATTTATTGAAAGTGCTAAACGTGAATCGATTAATTATATAATTGAAATGGGTAAGCTTAAAGAAAAAAGATTAAAATCTTTAATAGCAGCTGGTTGTTTATCTGAAAGATATAAAGAAGAACTTTTAAGCAATTTACCAGAATTAGATGCTGTCATAGGAACTGGTGATTTTCTAAAAATATCTGAAATAATTGAGAGTACTTTAAATGGCAAGCGTGTTTTAGAATATGGCCATGCTGATGAATTAGATGATGCAAACTCACCAAGAATGTTAAGTACTCCAAAACATTATGGTTATTTGAAGATTGCAGAAGGGTGTAATAATAAATGTTCTTTTTGCATAATACCAAAGCTTAGAGGTCATTATAGAAGTGTTAAAATTGAAGATTTAGTTAATGAAGCAAAAATAATGGCTAAAAATGGTGTAAGAGAATTAATTTTGATTGCAGAAGATACAACAAAATATGGCATTGATATATATAAGAAATTTATGTTACCAACTTTATTGAGAGAATTGTCTAAAATAGATGAAATTAAATGGATAAGAATTTTATATGCTTATCCAGACAGCATAACTGATGAACTAATAGAAGAAATCAGAACAAATAGTAAATTACTGAAATATATTGATATGCCATTGCAACATTCAAATAATGATGTTCTTAAACGGATGAAAAGAAATACACAAAAGGAAAAAATTGAAGAAATAATAGACAAACTTCGTACTATTTCTGGAATGGTAATAAGGACAACATTTATAGTTGGATTTCCAGGTGAGACAGATGCTGAATTCAATGATTTGAAAGACTTTATCAAAGAAAAGAAATTTAATAAATTGGGTGTATTTGCATATTCTAGAGAGGAAGATACCGAAGCATATGATATGCCAAATCAAGTTCCAGAAAAAATAAAGAAAAAACGGTACAACGAAATAATGCTTTTACAAAAAAATATATCTTTGAATAATAATAAGAGCTTAATAGGTACTGAATTAGAAATTGTTGTAGAAGGTTATAAAGACGGCTTATATTATGGTAGAAGTTATATTGACGCACCCGATATTGACGGGGTTACTTTTGTCAAGGCAGATAGAAAATTAAATATTGGCGATTTTGTAAAAGTTAAAATCTCCAAAGCGTTTGATTATGATTTAATGGGGGAGTTGTTGTGAACATAGCAAATAAAATTACTATAGCAAGACTGGTGTTGGTTCCTTTTTTTATAATTGTTATGCTATCTGGTATTAAATACGGTAACATAATATCAGCAGTTTTATTTGCAATTGCTTCCTTAACGGACAAACTAGATGGATATATAGCAAGAAAGTACAATCAAATAACTAATCTAGGTAAGTTTATGGATCCCCTTGTCGATAAAATTATGGTTTCTTCGGCTTTAATTGTTTTAATTCAGCTTGGTCGTATTCAAAGTTGGATTGTGATAATTATTTTATCAAGAGAATTTATAATAACAGGATTAAGAGCAATAGGTGCCAATAAAGGCGTAGTAATTGCAGCTAGTAACCTTGGAAAATACAAGACTACATTTCAAATAATAGCAATTATTTCTCTAATGTTAAATAATTACCCATTTGAATATATCTTTTTTCCGTTTTCTACTGTAGCAATATATCTTGCATTATTTTTGACAGTATATTCAGGCATAGATTATATCGTAAAATGTAGAAACATAATATTGGAATAAGAAGGTGTTATTGTGAAATGTGAGATAATATCTGTAGGCACAGAGCTTCTTCTTGGACAAATAGCAAATACAGATGCAAAATTTATATCTGAAAAGTTAACTTCATTGGGAATTGATGTTCACTTTCAAACCAATGTAGGAGATAATAAAAGTAGACTTTTAGAATGTCTAAAAATTGCTTCAAATCGCTCTGATATCATAATATTAACTGGTGGTTTAGGTCCAACAATGGATGATTTAACTAAAGAAACTGTGGCAGAATTTTTTGGACTTAAACTTATTGAAGACACAGATACAAAATTAAAGATTGAAGCATATTTTAAAAAATCAATGAGAAAAATGACTCAAAATAATTACAAGCAAGCTTTATTTCCAGAAGGTTCTAAAATTTTACCAAATGACAATGGTACAGCACCAGGATGTATTTTTGAAAAAAACGGTAAAAAAGTTGTGATATTGCCTGGACCTCCTTCAGAATTGATACCTATGTTTAATAATTATGTTTACCCATTCCTAAAGTCATTAAGCAACGACATAATTGTTTCTAGGGTAATAAAAATATTTGGCATAGGAGAATCACAAGTTGAGATGATGGTAAGTGATATGTTGTTATCAAAAAATCCAACTGTTGCTCCACTTATTGGAAATGGTTTTGTTACATTAAGAATAACTGCCAAGTCTGATGATGTTCAAAAGGCCAAAAAAATGATTGATAACATTGAAGCAAGTTTGAGAAAAATTTTTGGTGAATATATTTTTGGTGTAGATGATGATACTATGGAATCAATAGTTCTTAATTTGCTGAAAAACAAAGGATTTACGCTTTCTACTGCTGAATCATGTACAGGCGGATTGTTATCAGAAAAAATTACAAGCGTACCAGGTGCTTCTGAAGTCTTTAAATTTGGCGCAATAACATACAGCAACGAATCAAAAGAAAATATTTTGGGGGTTTCAAGTGAGATTATCAGGAAACATGGGGCTGTAAGTGAAGAGACAGCAAGAGAAATGGCTATGAATGTAAAAAATATTTCAAAAACAGACTACGGACTATCTATTACAGGAATAGCTGGCCCAAGTGGAGGTACGATTGAAAAACCTGTTGGATTAGTATACATTGGACTTGCATACAAAGATGAAATATACGTAAAAAAATTAATTTCAAATGGTAACAGAGATAAAGTAAGATTAAATTCTGCAATGCATGCACTTGACATGTTGAGAAGACATTTGACTGGTTTAAAAATTGACTATTAAATTTTCCTAATATATAATTGAATTATGAGGATTGCCTAAATTTGGCGGGAGGAGAAATTATGATAGAAAAACAAAAAGCCCTTGATATGGCTATAAGTCAAATCGAAAGACAATTTGGAAAAGGCTCGATAATGAGACTTGGCGATAACAGCAAACTTAATGTAGAGGTTATTTCGACTGGCTCTATTGACCTTGATATAGCTTTGGGAGTGGGAGGAGTACCAAGAGGAAGAATCATAGAAATATTTGGCCCAGAATCTTCTGGTAAAACGACTATTGCACTGCATATATTAGCTGAAGCACAGAAATTAGGAGGAACCGGTGCATTTATCGATGCTGAACATGCATTGGATCCCGCATATGCCAAAAACGTTGGTGTCAACATTGATAATTTATTGGTTTCCCAACCTGATACTGGTGAACAAGCTCTTGAGATTGTAGAGGCACTTGTGCGAAGCGGTGCTATCGATGTAATAGTAATCGATTCTGTTGCTGCTCTCGTCCCAAAAGCAGAGATAGATGGTGATATGGGAGATGCTCATGTAGGTTTACAGGCAAGACTCATGTCACAAGCTTTAAGAAAATTATCTGGCGTTATAAGTAAGACAAAATCTGTAGCTGTTTTCATAAACCAGCTTCGAGAAAAAGTTGGCGTAATGTTTGGAAATCCGGAGACAACTCCTGGCGGTAGAGCTTTAAAATTTTACTCTACGATTCGCCTTGATGTAAGAAAAGTAGATGCTATAAAGCAGGGCAATGATGTTGTAGGCAATAGAACACGGGTAAAAGTTGTAAAAAACAAAGTTGCACCTCCATTTAAGCAAGCAGAATTCGATATTATGTATGGCGAAGGCATATCTAGAGAAGGCAGCATTTTGGATTTAGCTGCAAGCATCGATATAATAGACAAAAGTGGTGCATGGTATTCTTACGGCGACATAAGGCTTGGGCAAGGCAGAGAAAACGCAAAACAGTATTTGAGAGATAATAAGCCAATTGCAGATGAAATAGAAAATAAAATTAGAGAAAATTTCAATCTTTTAGTAACAACAAAAAAGTCAGTTAGTGACAACGGAATTGAACAAGATTAGTAACCCTATATAGGGTTATTTTTCTATAAAAGGTGATAAAATGAAGATTACAAACATCGAAAAACAAAAAAACAATAGTATGCGATTTAATGTTTATATTGACAATAAATATGCATTTTCAGTTTCTTATGAAGAAAAAAAAGAATTTGATTTAAAAGAAGGAATTGACATAGATGAGGAACAATATAATTATTATGTAAACTTCTTAGTTAATAAAAGTGCATATAATGATTCACTAAAATTTCTTTCATATTCTATGAGAACCAAAAAAGAGCTTATTGATAAATTAAAATTAAAAGGTTACGATGATTCTATAATCAATAATGTTTTAGAAAAATTGATTCAGCAGCGTTACATAGATGATGAGTATTATACAGAGTTATATATAAAAGAAAAAAAGGAACGTCTATACAGCAAATATAGAATATACCATGAACTTTATAGAAAAGGAATTGATCCTTCTATAATTGCATCGAAACTTGATCAATTATATGAAGATGAAATAGATACGATTAAAAAATTGATTATCAAAAAACGTATTTCCACAAATGACAAATTGAAAATCAAAAATTATTTATTCAGAAAGGGATTCATGATCGAAGACATAAATAAAGCCCTCTTAGATGAGGAGGTTAATTAAATTGCTAAATAGGTCAAAATTAATTCCTTTAATTAACACTTTAGTTGAGAGTGAAAAAAAGGTATTTAATACGTTGATTGAGGATTTGAAAAATGCTCTTGATGAATTTAATAAAGTAAAGGGCGCAGAAGATGAATTGATTAAAAAGATAAAGTCAAGCAAAACATCTTGGCTTACTGCACTTCCTATAGAAAGCTTAAATGATATAAAGCCTGTATGCGAAATAACAAAAGACTACAGTGTTATAGCAGTAGATGGTTCTCAAATCATGCCTGATAGGCATGAAGTTCGTTTATGCTACTTGATAAACATAGGCTATGTAATATTTAATTACGGGAAAAATTCAAATGCCGAATTAAAATCAGAACCGACTTTATATTTTAATGAAGATGATCTGTATAAGGAATATGGGGGAATAAAAACATTAATTAACGCAAAAGATATAACATTTAAAAGAACAATTATGGAATACAACAAAGTTACCGAATGTATATCAAGAGTACAAGACGAAAATAAAATCGCTTTTGAAAATAAAATCGCTTTTATTGACGGAACTTTGATTGAATGGATGGTACAGGGAGATCCTAATGAGAAATTTATAATTGACAGCATACTTAGAACTTTTGATACTGCTCAAAAGTTTAACACACCTATTGTTGGGTATATTAGTTCACCTAAAAGCAATGATTTTATAAATATGCTTCGGATATCATTGTGTCCACAAGATCTTGTAAATTGCAATAATTGTCCTTATTTAAAAAATGATAAAAGTTTGCCATGCAGCATAATAAACAAAATAAATGACGCAGATTTATTCTTAAAAATACTTAAAAATGGAGAGAGGTCTCCATTATTTTTAAGTACATCACATATATTGGAAAATTATGGTGAGCATAAAATTGCATTCTTTTATCTCAATACTGGACATGAAATTGCCAGAATAGAAATTCCATATTGGGTTGCAGATGATAAAAGAAATTTAGATTTAGTACATTTTATATGCTATGATCAGTCAAAAAAAGGAAATGGATACCCTATATCGCTATCAGAAGCACATGAACAAGCCGTTGTTACAGGTGCTGATAGAGATTTGTTTTATAGTATGTTATCAAATTTATATATTAAAAATGGCATAAAAGTATCCCGTTCATATAAATCGCAGAGAAAAAGGAGTAGTATTTTATGAATCATATTGGCGAAGTAATAGAAACAAGTACGTTAAGATTTACATGTCAATCTGTAAAGTTGAATGACGGTCCTGATTTTGGAAGTTTTGTAAAGGCAATATCAAACGATATAACAATATATGGCATTGTCTACAATGTTTCCACGATGAGTGATGATCAAACAAGAAGACCAGTTGCATTTGGATTATCCGAAGAAGAGTTAAAAATGCAACAACCACAGATTTTTGAATTGATGCATACGTATTTTGATGTTCAAATAATAGGCTATAAAAAAGACAGATATATAGGATTAATCCCACCTAAGCCAGTAAAAATACACGCATTTACTTATCAATGCGATAACATTGATTTGAAGGATATAAGGGCAGATCTCAACTTCATAAAATATATATTAAACGGAAAAACAGGTGTAGAAGATGAACTTATTGCAGCTGCTATAAGGACCTTATATTATTCTACAGATCATGAAGAATCTTATTTAATAGATGTAGGCAAGGAATTAATAAGATTATTGAAAAATGATTTTGATAGATATGTAACAATAAAAAGGATGTGTAACATATGAAAGGTAAACTTTTTAGAGGTTCTATATCATCTGGTTTAGACATTAAGCTTACAGGAGACAGCATTATAGAGGATATAAAAGTTGGCAATTTCGTTGTCGTCACTGGAAAGAAAAATAAATATTTATGCATGGTAACAGATATTAAATATGAAGCTGTGAATCCTCAAATCATGATTAGTGGAACAAATTTTGATAGCGAGATTGATGAAAAAATAATAGAAGGAACAGGAGTGTACGGTGTTATTACACTATCCCCAATGATACAAGTTGATGAAAATCAAAATGCATTGACTGTTAAATCAATACCATCTTATGGTTCATATGCTTTAGATGCAGATAAAGACGATATATATGCAGTTTTTGGAGAGCCTTCTGATGAGAATTTCTACATCGGTACACCACCTGAAATGGACATTCCAATTTGCATAAATTTGAAAAAACTTGTTGAAAGGAGCACAGGTATCTTTGGGCGTGCAGGTACAGGAAAAACGTACTTAACAAGACTATTATTGTCTGGATTAGTAAAATCTAAGCTTGCTGTAAGCCTCATTTTTGATGCTCACAACGAATATGGTTATGGTGCAAAAAGTGAAAACAGCGGTTATGTAAAAGGATTAAAGCAATTATTTGGAAGCAAAGTTGCTATATTTACTTTAGATAGAGAATCTTCTTTACGAAGGCAAGTACCTATAGACGGTGTTTTAAATATAGCTTACAATCAAATAACTCCTGATGATATTTTACTTTTAAATTCTATGTTGAATTTGAATAGTACAGCAATCGAGAGTATATATCAAATAATGAAAAAAGAAGGCAATAATTGGTTGTATAACTTTTTAAACATCGATGCATCAGAAATCGATGAATATGCATTGGAAATAGGTGCTAATGGAAGTTCGCTGCAGGCTTTAAGAAGAAAATTAGAAAGATTTACAAAACTACCTTTTTTGATGAATGTGACTCCAAATGACTGTATTAAACAGATAATGGATTATTTACAGAATGGAATAAATGTCGTAATAGAATTTGGTAATGTCTCTACATTAGGCTACATGTTAGTAGCGAACATAATAACGCGTCATATACATGACATGTACGTTAAAAAATCTGAAGAAGCTATAGCAAACAACAGCAAAGGCCCCATACCTTTAGTCATTGCAGTGGAAGAAGCACATAGATTTTTAGATCCATCTATTTCTAAAGAGACTACAATGGGGGAAATAGCAAGAGAAATGAGAAAATATAATGTTACATTGTTGATCGTGGATCAGAGGACATCTCAAATTGACACAGAAGTAATGTCACAGATTGGCACAAAAATTACATGCAGGCTGGAAGATGACAATGATATAAGTTCATTTTTATCCGGTGTAAATAACGCTTCAAAATTAAGAAATGTATTGGCAAGCCTTGACCAAAAGCAACAAGCTTTAATAATAGGCCATGCTGTACCAATGCCAGTTGTTATTAAGACAAGAAATTATGATCAGGAATTTTACAAGGATGTTTCAACTTTTAATGATAGTGACTTTATAGACAAGCCTTTTTTGGAGTTAATAGAAAAAGAAAAGATCGATGAATTATTTCCAGATTAACTAGAAGAGGTGAACATTGTGATAAATATCGCTCATACCGCTGATATACATATTGGCATTGAAAATTATGGAACCATCAATAAAAAAACCGGTTTAAATACAAGATTGGAAGATTTCCTAAATGCTTTTGATAAGTTTGTCGATTATTCAATAGAAAATTGTGATATAGCTGTTATTTCGGGTGACATGTATAAATCGAGAGAGCCAAATCCTACACAGCAACGCGAATTAGCCAAAAGGATTAAACGTCTTTCACAACACATACCTGTCGTCATAAACAATGGGAATCATGATCAGCCTAATTCTGATTCAAAAGCAAGAGCCTTTGATATATATAAAATACTTGATGTGGACAATGTGTATGTAGCAAATAAACCAGACGTTTTTCTCATAAAAACCAAAAATGGTCCAATACAAGTGGCTTGTCTGCCGTATTTCCCGAAGAGTTTTTTACTTAAACTGGAAGAAAGCAAAAATTTAAGTATTGATGATATCAACAAAAAAATGGTAGAAAAGATAAATACGATTGTTGATATATTGACATCAAAACTTGATTCTTCAATACCCTCAATTTTATCCGCCCACTTATCAGTCACAGGTGCTGTAACAAGCAGTGAAAAAAGTATAATGATTGGTGACGATGTCGTCGTTCCTATAAGTGTTATTGCTAGACATCAATATAAATATGTAGCTCTTGGACATATACACAAATATCAAGTTATTTGGGATACCCCTCTTACAGTATACAGTGGAAGCATAGAAAAGATAGATTTTGGAGAAGAAAAGGATGAAAAGGGATTTTGCCATGTTATCATAGATGGTGAAAAAGTACTACATAAATTTATCAGTACAAATTCACGAGAATTCAAAACAATTAATATAGAAGTCAAAAGCAATATTTCACCTACTGAAGAAATATTAGACAAATTAAAAAGGTATGATCTTAGTAAATCTATTGTAAGATTAAATTTAAAAACTACAAAAGAGATTGATAAACATATACGATATAGAGAAATTGATAAATATTTTATTCAAAATTCATATTATTTTGTTGGAATTAAAAAGGATTTTGATATAGATAAAGGAGCCTTAAGGAATCCCGAGATTAATGAACAATTAAACCCTATAGATGCACTTTCAAAATATTTCCTATCTATTGATTTAGATGTGGATAAAAATGAGCTATTAAACAGAGCCTCCCTCTTATACAAAGAACTTATTGAAGAGGTGAATAAATAAATGGTACCGATAAAACTTACTTTAAAAAACTTTATGTCTTATTCTGAGCATGAAGTAATGGATTTTACAAGGTTTCATGTAGCGGCAATCGTAGGTAAAAACGGAAATGGCAAGTCATCACTTTGGGATGCTATAACATGGTGTATATGGGGAAGAGCAAGAGGATTAGATGGCGCGGGAAGAGGCAGCGATGACCTTATAAGAATTGGTGCTGATGAAATGGAAGTAGAATTCATATTTGAAATCAATAATACTAAATATAGAATTTTAAGAAAGAAAAAAAGGAACTCTAATTCCATTTTGGAATTTAATATTATAAACGATGATGGCACATTAAAATCATTAACTCAAGAAAAATTGGAAGACACGAAAAACAAGATTGAAAAAACAATTATGTTGGATTACGACACTTTTGTAGCATCGTCATTTATGCCACAAAATAAATACGGTTTCTTTTCAGAGGCTGATCCTACTAAAAGAAAAGAAATATTTTCAGAAGTATTAGGTTTAGATGTTTATGACAAATTACAGGAAAAGGCGAAATTAAAGCGAAATGAATATGAAAAAAAAGTTAATATAATAGACGAACAATTAAAATTGTATATGAATGAAATAAAAGATAAAAATGAATTAATCAATCAAAAGGAAGAGTTATCTAAAAAGTGCAACGAAATAAAATCTGAAATTGATAAATTAAACAATGAAATGAATATATTACAGGAAAAAAAGCGAAATATGGAGGACACTATCATAAAGTATAATGAATACATCGAGAGAATCAAAATGGATGAAAAAGTCATTTCAGAATATAAATTTATGTTGAGTGACCTTGAAAACAAAATAAATGAAATCAACAAACTTATAAAAAATGAAGATTCTATTTTTGAAGGCTATAATACTTTTAAGTCATTGCAAGATCAGTTAAAAGAGCTAGATAACAAATATATGCAATTTAATGTTCTTGAAAAAGATAAAATGAAAATAAAGAATGATATTAATTTATTGAAAAAAGAAACCGAATTAGAGCTTAAGAATTTGCAATTTAAATACAATGAAAGCTTAGAAAAGTATAAAGATATTGAAAAAAATACTAAAGAAGTAGAAACTCTGGAAAAAGAGCTAGAAAAGCTCAACAATTTACAAGATAAAATAATGAATAATGAAGATGAAATTCAAAAATGCACTCAAAAAATAGCCGAACTTAAAGCTTCATTTAAAGGCTACAATGATAGAATTAGTGAGCTTAAAGAAAATTATAATACGATATTAAAAACAGATGCTAAATGTCCTTTGTGTAATTCGCCTCTTGATCAAGAAAGGAAAAGTAGTTTGCTGGACGATTTTAAAGAAAAAATTAATGGGTACAAAAAAGAAATATCTATACTCAAAGATGAAATTTTAAAAGAACAAAACAATTTAGAAGTTTTAAGAAAAGAGCGAGAAAATTTATCGAATTTACAACACAAGCGGGAAAGATTAGTTGCTAATATAAATACACTAAAAAATAATTTATCAGATAAAGAAAATCTTTTAAACCAGCTAAATGAATTAAAAAGAAAAATAGAAGATATATCAGATTGTTTAAATAACAACAAGTATGCAGTTAAAGAAATAGAAAAGTTGTCTACAATTGAAAATAAGTTAAAAGAGTTGAATTTTTCAGTGGAATTTTATGAAGACATAAAAGTTAAATATGAAAAATATAGAGATTATGAAAAGAAATATGAAAGGTTAAATATCTCAAAACAAAATATTGTTGATTATCAAAATACATACAGCAATTATAAAAAGACAATAGACATGTACACTGAAAACCTAAAAAAAGACAAAGAAGCGTTGGAGTATTTTAAATCTCAATGTAGCGGATACGATGTATTAATAAACGATATTAAATCTTTAAAACAAAAAATAGATATTTTAAATAATGAATTTCTAAACTTGAATGCAAATTTAGCATCGATTTCTGACAGAATAAGAAGAATCGAATATTTAGAAACAAAAATTAATGACTTAAATAAAGAAAAAGATAATTATTTGACTGAAATACATTATTATGAGATATTAGAAAGGTCCTTTGGCAAGAAAGGCATACAAGCACTTATAATCGAGAATGCTCTGCCAGAATTTGAAGATACAGCAAATAATTTTCTTTCTAAACTTTCAGATGGGAAAATGTATGTAAGTTTATTAACTCAAAAAACTAATAAAAATGGTTCAGTACAGGAAACCCTTGATATAGAAATCTCCGATGAACTTGGCAAAAGAAAATACGAATTATTCAGTGGAGGTGAAGCCTTTAGGATTAATTTTGCATTGAGAATTGCACTATCAAAATTTTTATCAAAAAGAGCAGGAGTTAATTTACAAACATTAATAATAGATGAAGGTTTTGGATCACAAGATGTAATAGGGCGTCAAAATATTATTGATGTTTTAAATATGATAAAAGATGAATTTGAATTAATAATTGTTATAACGCATATAGATGAACTTAAAGATAGTTTTCCATACTCGATAGAAATAACAAAAGATGAAAATGGTTCACACATAGTATATTCTTAATCATATGGATTAGCAAGGAGACTAACTTGACATAATTTTGAAATAGGACTAAAATATAAAATGAGTATCAACAAAGGAGGTGTAGGCGTATTAACAACATTAGTCCACTAATTTTAGCAGTATTTGTATTAATCGCTATAGCAATTGGTCTTTTTATCGGATATTTCGTACGTAAATTTATAGCGGAATCCAAAATAAAAAGTGCTGAAGAATTGGCCCGTACTATTTTGGAAAATGCGAAAAAAGATGGTGAAAATAAAAAGAGAGAATTGCTGTTGGAAGCAAAAGAAGAAATTCACAAACAAAGGACAGATTTGGAAAAGGAAGTCAGAGATCGCAGAGGCGAACTTCAAAGAATGGAAAGGCGCTTAATTCAGAAAGAAGAGTCTCTCGATAGAAGAGCTGAGACATTAGAACAAAAAGATGCTTTAATTGAAAAAAAACAAAAAGAAATTAGCAATTTAGAAGAAGAAATTAAGATTATGCATCAAAAAGAAGTTGAAGAATTAGAAAGAATATCAGAATTAACTAGAGAAGAGGCCAGAAGTATTTTATTGAATGATGTAAAGAATGAAATTTCTCATGAAGCTGCGTTAATGATAAAAGAAATAGAAGCAAAAGCGAAAGAAGAAGCTGAAAATAGAGCTAGAGAAATAGTAGTTACATCTATTCAAAGATGTGCAGTTGATCATGCAGCTGAAACAACAGTTTCGGTTGTCGCTTTACCAAACGATGAAATGAAAGGAAGGATTATTGGACGAGAAGGGCGAAATATAAGAACTCTGGAAACATTAACAGGTATCGATTTGATTATTGATGATACACCTGAAGCTGTAGTCATATCTGGATTTGATCCAATAAGGCGAGAAGTTGCACGCATAGCATTGGAGAAACTGATAGAAGATGGAAGAATACACCCTGCTAGGATTGAAGAAATGGTAGAAAAAGCTAAAAAAGAAGTAGATAATGTCATTATAAAAGCTGGAGAAGAAGCAACATTTGAGGCAGGCGTCCATGGAATTCATCCTGAATTGATTAAATTACTTGGAAGATTGAAGTTTAGAACTAGTTACGGACAAAACGTATTAAAACATTCAATTGAAGTTGCACATTTAGCAGGACTTATGGCGTATGAATTAGGAGCAGACGCTAATATAGCCAAAAGAGCTGGATTGCTACACGATATAGGAAAAGCAGTTGATCATGAAATAGAGGGTCCTCATGTAATGATAGGTGCTGATCTTGCAAAAAGATACCATGAATCTAATGAAGTGATTCATGCTATTATGGCACATCATAATGACGTTGAGCCGCAAACTGTTGAAGCTGTTTTAGTTCAATCTGCAGATGCCATATCAGCAGCAAGACCTGGTGCAAGGCGTGAAACACTTGAATCGTATTTGAAACGTCTAAACAAATTAGAGGAAATCGCTAATTCATTTGATGGTGTTGAAAAGTCATTTGCGATACAAGCTGGGCGTGAAATAAGAATAATGGTAAAACCTGAAATTATCAATGATGAATCAACAATTATGTTAGCTAGAGAAATTACTAAAAAGATTGAAGAGGAATTAGAATATCCTGGACAAATTAAAGTTATTGTGGTTAGGGAAACAGTTGCAGTTGATTATGCTAAATAAATTGAAAATAAAGCGTGCATATGCACGCTTTTAGATTTATAAATCGTAATTAAAGTAATATAATAATATTATGAGAGAATGGAGGTTTCTATGAATACTCTTATTATAGGCGATATAGTCGGAAGAGTTGGAAGAAATATATTAAAAGAGAAATTAAAGGAAATAATTGAAGAGAACAAAATAAATTTGGTTATTGCCAACGCTGAAAATGCGGCAGGTGGCAATGGAATAACTAGAAAAGTAGCAGATGAGCTTTTTGAGATGGGTATATCTGCATTAACAATGGGAAATCATGTGTGGGATCAAAAAGAGATATTCAATTTTATTGATGATGAAAAGAGGATAATTAGACCTGCAAATTATCTACCCAATACGCCAGGACGAGGTTCTTCATTACTAAATATTAATAACATTAAAATAGGAATTATAAATTTACAGGGGACTGTGTTTATGCAATGTAATAAGAACCCTTTTTTATCTGCTGATGATGAAGTAAAAGCTTTGAGAGAGCATACGAATATAATACTTGTAGATTTCCATGCAGAGGCAACATCGGAAAAAATAGCCTTAGGACATTATTTAGATGGAAAAGTATCGTGTGTATATGGGACACATACACATGTTCAAACAGCTGATGAAAAAATTTTGTCTGGTGGCACAGGATTCATAACGGATGTTGGTATGACAGGACCATATGATTCAGTTCTTGGAATGGATAAAGAGAAGATAATAAAAAAATTTACATCGTCTATCCCTGTAAAATTTGATATAGCGAAAGGACCTGCACAGATAAATGGATTAGTCGTAAATATTGATGAAAATACAGGAAAGTGTATTGATATTTATAGAATAAACAAAAATTACATATAAACATCATTAAAGAAGGATTTTTAATTTTTTTGTAGAATATAGATAATGTATTCGATATATTAAAAGGGGGATATACGATGGAGGTTTTAAAGGTCTCAGCAAAGTCCAATCCAAATTCAGTAGCAGGTGCACTAGCTGGAGTACTTAGAGAACGCGGTGGAGCTGAGGTACAAGCAATAGGTGCGGGTGCATTAAATCAAGCAATAAAAGCAGTAGCAATAGCAAGGGGGTTTGTTGCACCTGGTGGTATCGATTTGATTTGTATACCAGCCTTCACAGACATTGAAATCGATGGCGAAGAACGAACTGCCATTAAATTAATTGTAGAACCAAGGTAAACAACCTGCAAAACAGGTTGTTTTTAGTTTAATAATAGGAGTGGAAATAAATGTTTGGCGATTTACATATACATACGACAAAATCTGATGGAACATGTAAACCAAAAGAAGTAGTACAAATGGCTAAAAATGCAAACTTAAGTGCAATTGCAATAACTGACCACGATACATTAGATGGGATTGATGAAGCCAAAGAAGCGTCAGAATTATATGGCATAGAAATAATACCGGGAATTGAGTTGAATTCATATGATGATAGACAAGATATACATATATTGGGCTATTTCATAGACTATAAAAACAATGATTTACTGGAAAAGCTTAAAGATATTAGGAAATCAAGAATTAACCGTGCAAAACTTATAATATCGAAGCTTAATGAAATAGGCATCAATATAACATATGATGATGTATTATCACATACGAAAGAGTCATTTTCATTTATAGGACGACCACATATAGCAAAAGCAATAGTTGAAGCAGGTTATGCTAAAAGCGTAAAGGAAGCTTTTGATAAATATATAGGAGAAGATAAACCTGCATATGTTAAAAGATACAGATTACATCCTTTTGACTCAATCAAAATGATAATAAATGCCGGCGGTATTCCAGTTTTAGCTCATCCCGGACTTTTAATTGACAAAGAAATTATAAAACATCTAATTACAAATGGTTTAAAGGGAATAGAAGTGTATCATTCTAAACATAGTAGAGCTGATACAGAATTCTTCAAGAACTTCGCGTTAGAAAATAACTTATTAATAACGGGTGGTTCTGATTTTCATGGAGTAGATGTGGATGGAGAATATTTACTTGGAACTGTAAAACTAGATTATAAGTATATAGAAAAACTTAAAGAATGTAATTTGGTGTAGAAATAAAATCAAAAATAAGATAAAATAATAAATATATTGTTGGAGGTGGAGTCATGAAATTATCAGAGAAAGCACGTAGTATTAGCCCTTCTTTAACGCTCGATATAACTGCTAAAGCAAATAAAATGAGAACACTTGGCATAGACGTCATCGGCTTTGGGGCTGGAGAACCGGATTTTGATACGCCTGATTACATAAAAAAGGCTGCTATTGAAGCAATTGAAAAAGGTTATACAAAGTATACGCCTACTTCAGGAATTATTGAATTAAAAGAAGCTATTGTAAGTAAATTAAAAAACGATAATAACTTATCATATGAAACATCGGAAATAGTAGTTTCAAATGGTGCAAAACAATCAATATACAATACTTTATGTGCTATTTTAAATCCAGGAGATGAGGTTTTAATCCCATCACCATATTGGCTTAGTTATCCGGAAATGGTTAAACTAGCTAATGGTGTTCCAATCTTTGTTGAGACTGACGAACGCAATAATTTTAAAGTTACCGTAGAACAACTAGAAAAAGCAATTTCTGATAAAACAAAAGCAATTATAATAAATAGCCCCAATAATCCTACAGGAGCAGTTTACAATGAAACAGAATTAAAAAATATTGCTGATTTGGCTGTAAAGCATAATATTTTTATAATTTCCGATGAAATATATGAGAAATTAATTTACGATGGTAAACATATAAGCATAGCATCATTTAATGATGAAATAAAAAATTTGACTGTAGTAATAAATGGCATGTCAAAAGCTTATTCCATGACAGGCTGGAGAATAGGATATTCAGCATCAAACAAGGAAATAGCAAATCTTATTAATAATATTCAAAGTCATACAACATCGAATCCAAACACGATAGCACAATATGCTAGCGTTAGAGCATTAAGTACAGGAAACGACATTATTGAAAATATGGTTAATGAATTTAAACAAAGACGCGATTACATTGTAGAAAGAATAAATAAGATAGACGGATTAACTTGCCTTAAACCTCAAGGAGCATTTTACGTGATAGTAAATATAAGTAAATATATTGGAATGAATATATCTGGAAAGAAAATAAATGGCTCTATTGATTTTGCAAATTTTGTTTTAGAAAAAGCTAAAGTTGCTGTAATCCCCTGTCTTCCATTTGGAAATGATAATTACATAAGATTGTCATATGCTACTTCAATTCAGAATATTGAAGAAGGCCTTAATAGAATTGAAAATCTTTTGAAAAATATTTAGAAAGTGGAGGTAACTATGTCAAATATCTACGAAAATCCATTAATCACACGATACGCAAGTAAAGAAATGGCTCAAATTTTTTCCGATGATGAAAAATTCAAAACATGGAGAAAATTATGGATCGCATTAGCAAAAAGCGAAAAAGAGTTAGGACTAAATATTACTGATGAACAAATTGAAGAAATGGAAATGCATGTAGAAGATATAAATTATGAGGATGCAAAAAGGTTTGAAAAGGAACTTAGGCACGATGTTATGGCACATATAAGAGCATTTGGCCTTCAGTGTCCTAAAGCAAAACCAATTATACACTTAGGAGCAACATCAGCATTTGTCGATGATAATACAGATATAATACTTATGTACAGAGGACTTCAATTGATTAAAAAGAAATTGCTTAAGCTGATTGAAGTGCTTTCCTATTTTGCTATAAAATACAAAGATGTACCTACTTTGGGTTTCACTCATTTTCAGCCGGCACAATTAACTACCGTCGGGAAAAGGGCAACCCTTTGGATACAAGATCTCATTTTTGATTATGAAGACTTAGAGTACAGGCTTAAAAATATAAAACTTAGAGGTGTCAAAGGCACAACAGGCACACAAGCAAGCTTTATGGAACTTTTTAATGGTGATGAAGAAAAAGTAAAAAGACTAGATAGACTTGTGGCAGAAAAAATGGGCTTTAGCAACGTTTTTGATGTAACAGGTCAGACGTATACAAGAAAGTACGATTTTATGCTTCTTTCTGTATTAAGCGAAATAGCTCAAAGTGCCCATAAATTTAGCAATGATATGAGATTATTACAACATTTAAAAGAAATTGAAGAACCTTTTGAAGAAAAACAAGTAGGTTCATCTGCGATGGCATATAAGCGTAATCCTATGAGATGTGAAAGAATGGCATCACTGTGCAGATACGTTATTACAACCTTATTAAATTCATCTATAACATCATCTTCACAGTGGTTCGAAAGAACTCTAGATGATTCAGCTAATAGAAGAATTGTAATTCCAGAAATGTTTCTTACAACGGATGCAATATTAAATCTATACTTAAACGTAGCGTCTGGACTTAAAGTAAATATGAAAATAATAAATAAGCATGTAATGAATGAGTTACCGTTTATGGCTACTGAAGCTATACTAATGGAATGTGTGTTAAAAGGCGGTGATAGGCAAGAATTACATGAAGTAATACGTACAAATTCAATTAAAGCTCAAGAGGTAATAAAAGAAGGTGGAGAAAATCTTCTTTTAACTTATTTAAAAGAAGATAAACGGATAAATTTATCTGATGATGAAATTGATAATATTTTAGATCCTAAAAAATTTACTGGCAGAGCTGAAAATCAAACGATAGAATATATAGAAAATGTTGTAAAGCCGTTATTGAATGCAAATAACATTGAAGATGTAAAAGCTGATATAGAAGTGTAAATATAATTATGCTATAATTTACGTGATAGGAGGCGTAAATGAAGATGAATATAATACGTATAAACGAAATGAAAGATTTTGTGGGGGAAGAAGTAACAATAAAAGGCTGGTTGTACAACAAAAGATCCAGTGGAAAAATAAAATTTCTAATAATTAGAGATGGTTCTGGATTTGTCCAAGGTGTAGTAGTAAAAAATGAAGTAGCAGAAGATATTTTTGATCTGTGTGACAAATTAACGCAAGAATCTTCCATAGCAGTTACAGGTGTAGTTAGAAAAGATGATAGATCACCATACGGATATGAGCTTACAATTTCAAACATTAAATTGATTCAAATGGCTTTCAATGATTATCCAATTTCCTTAAAAGAGCATGGTGTTGATTTTTTATTGGATAATAGACATCTCTGGATAAGAACACCAAAACAGCATGCAATTTTATCTATTCGACATGAGATAATCAAAGCTATTCAAGAATTTTTGAATAACAATGGATTTGTAAGGGTTGATTCACCAATTATAACGCCATCTACATGCGAAGGAACATCAGACTTATTTCAAATTGATTATTTTGGTGAGAATGCATACCTTTCCCAAACTGGTCAGCTATATCAAGAAGCAGCTGCAATGGCTTTAGGAAAAGTTTATAGCTTTGGGCCGACATTTAGAGCTGAAAAATCGAAAACTAGAAGGCATTTAAATGAGTTTTGGATGGTAGAACCGGAAATGTCATTTGTAGACCATTATGAAAATATGGAAATACAAGAGAAGCTTGTAGAATATATAGTGCAATCTGTTTTGGAAAATCGGTCAAAAGAACTAAAAGAGTTAGGAAGAGATTTAAGCAAGCTAGAAAAAATTAAAACACCTTTTCCACGATTAACGTACGATGAAGCAATTGAAATGTTGAAGAAAAACGGTTATGAAATCGAGTGGGGAAATGATTTAGGTTCTCCAGATGAGACATTTTTGTCAAATCAATTTGATAAACCAGTATTTATAACCGAATATCCTTCAAAGTGCAAAGCTTTTTACATGCAGCCAAAAGAAGATAGGCCGGAAGTCGTAATGTGTGCTGATTTACTTGCACCAGAAGGATATGGAGAAATTATTGGTGGTAGTCAGCGCATACATGATTATGACTTGCTAATAAAAAGATTAAAAGAAGAAAATCTGCCGATTGAAATGTATGATTGGTATATAGATTTAAGAAAATATGGTTCAGTTCCTCATTCTGGCTTTGGCTTAGGTATTGAAAGAACTGTTGCTTGGATAACAAATACTGAACATGTAAGAGAATGCATACCATTTCCAAGGACACTGTCTAGAATTCGTCCATAATAAATAAAAAGAACATTTCACATCCCAATATCATAAAATAATATTAACATATTATCTAATATATTGGGATGTGATTGTAATGAGTATATGGCCTGTAAATTTTGATAATTATAAAATTGAAAGAAGAGCAAAATCTGAAGAAAATAAAAACATTGATAAAGATAAAAATCTTGAGATAGAGGCATTAAAAGAGTTAAACTCTTTAATTGGTTTAAATAAAGTCAAGCAAATAATAAATGAGTTATATGCATTGGAACAGGTGCAAATTAAAAGAAAAAACGCAGGTTTGGCAACCAATCCAATCGTATTACATATGGTTTTCAAGGGGAATCCTGGTACTGGAAAGACAACTGTTGCTAGAATACTTGGTAAGCTTTTAAAAGGAATTGGTGTCCTTAGCAAAGGACACGTAATAGAGGTGGAAAGGGCTGATCTTGTTGGCGAATATATAGGACATACTGCCCATAGAGTACAAGAAAATGTAAAAAAATCATTAGGTGGTATATTATTTGTGGATGAAGCCTATTCACTGGCTAGAGGTGGAGAGAAAGACTTTGGAAAAGAAGCAATTGATACATTGGTAAAAGCAATGGAAGATTATAAAGACGAATTTATTTTGATACTAGCGGGTTACAGAGATGAAATGGAATATTTTTTAAATACAAATCCAGGATTGAGATCTCGGTTTCCTATACAAATAGATTTTCCAGATTATACAATCGATGAGTTGTTGCAAATTGCTGAATTAATGGTTAAAAATAGGCAGTATATACTAACTGACAGTGCAAAAAGAAAAATCATGAAAGTTTTAATTAATGAAAATACGACAAGGGAAATCGGGAATGCCAGATTAGTTAGAAACATAATTGAAAGAGCTATAAGAAAACATGCTGTTAGAATTATGAACAAAAAAACTATAACAAAAGATGATTTAATGATAATTGATTCCATAGATATTAGAGAGGATTGAAATAATGATGTCGAGTGAGAACATACTTATAGAAAAGTTCAACATCCCAAAAGATGTTATTTTTTTGCTGAAAAAAGCTGAAGAAGATGTTAGGGAGGAGTTTAAAAAAGTAGAAAGAGTAGTAGAAAAAAACCAATATAAGATTTTATATGCTATGCAAAAGAATCATTTAAGTGATATTCATTTTAATGGAACATCTGGATATGGATATGGAGATATCGGAAGAGATACAATAGAAAAGATATATTCTGATATATTTAGCGCTGAAGACGCCTTAGTAAGGCCTCAAATTGTTTCTGGAACTCATGCAATATCATTATGCCTTTATGCTGTATTAAGACCTAACGATGAGCTTATATCGGCTTGTGGAACACCTTATGATACACTTGCAGATGTGATAGGGAAGGAAAGAAATAATAATACTGGTTCACTTATTGATTTCGGTGTAAAATATAAAGAAATTCCACTTTTAGAAGGTGGAAAAATTGATATTGATAAGCTTTTAGGTGCCATATCTGATAAAACGAAAATGGTTATGATTCAAAGGTCAAAAGGATATGATTTTAGAAATTCATTGACCATCAATGACATCAAAAATACTATAGAAAAGATTAAAAATAAAAAGAAAGATCTGATTGTATTTGTGGACAATTGTTATGGTGAATTTACCGAAGAGCTTGAACCAACCGATGTCGGAGCTGATTTAGTTGCAGGATCTCTTATAAAAAATCCTGGTGGTGGATTATCGCCTACAGGAGGATATGTAGTAGGGAAAAAGGAACTTGTCAAAAATGCTGCTTATAGATTATACGCACCCGGAATAGGGAAGAAAGTAGGTCCTTCATTAGATATAAATCGATTAATTTTGGAAGGGCTGTTTTTATCACCACTTGTCGTAGGTAATGCATTAAAAGGTGCAATAATTTTATCGAGAATTATGGAAATGCTGGGTTATGACGTTTTACCAAAATTTAATGAATCAAGAACTGATATCGTTCAAGCAGTTAGGTTTAAAACAAAAGAAGAGCTAATTACTTTTATTCAAAGCATTCAAAAGGGTTCACCTGTTGATTCTCATGTTGTACCAGAGCCATGGGACATGCCAGGCTACAATGATCAAGTTATTATGGCTGCAGGTGGTTTTATACAAGGAGCCTCTATAGAATTAAGTGCTGATGCACCTATCAGAAAGCCGTATACAGCTTATATACAAGGTGGATTGTCATATTATCAAGTAAAACTTAGCCTTATGATCGCTATAAAAAATATGATTGAAAAAGGATTTATTAAGATATAATTAAGAAAACTCAAATGAAAAATACATTCATTTGAGTTTTCTTATAACGCCTACAACTTTTCCTAAAACCACAACATTGTCTACTATAATTGGATCCATTGAAGGATTTTCTGGCTGCAGACGAATATGATCGCTTTCTTTAAAAAACCTCTTTACAGTTGCTTCATCTTCAATTAAAGCTACTATTATATCACCGTTATCTGCATACGATTGTTTTCTTACAATTATATAATCTCCATCAAGGATACCAGCGTTTATCATACTATCACCGCGAACTTTTAATATAAAGCTTTCTCCTTCATAACCAACAACGAGATCTCGTGGAATGGAATAATATTCATCTGCTAGTATTGGAGTTCCTGCAGTAACTTTGCCTATCACAGGGAGCTTTATCACATCACTTAAATCTTTTATATCTTTATTCAAAACTTCAATTGCCCTTGGTTTTGTTGGATCCCTTCTTATATAACCTTTTTTCTCAAGTCGTGATAGATGACCATGAACAGTCGATGTAGACTTTAAACCAACAGCTTTGCCAATCTCTCTGACAGATGGGGGATACCCCTTTCGATTAATTTCACTTTTGATAAATTCAATTATTTCTTGTTGCTTTAGGCTGATTTTAGATTTGTCTTTCACAATTTAACCCCTCCAAACTTACCCTTATTATATCATAATTACATCATTAAATCAAACACTAGTTCTTATTACTAGTTCTTATTATTAGAATTCAATTCCGAGAGGGGGTTTCTACTTACTGCATCTCGAAGTTGACTATCATCAACATGTGTATAGATTTGGGTTGTCGACACATTTGAATGTCCTAACAGCCTTTGTAATGTTCTAATATCAACTTTTCCATATCTATACATAAGCGTAGCTGCTGTATGTCTTAATTTATGAGTAGAATATTTTTTACCATCAAGATTGGCGTCTTTTAAATGCTTTTTTACTATATATTGTATTGTTTTTATGCTAATCCTTTGCAATCTTTTACTTAAAAATAGTGCTTTTTTATCTTTAACACCATCGTGCGGTCTCACTTTTAAGTATTCATTTATTGCTGATATACAAGCATCATTTAAATAAACTGTCCGTTGCTTGTTTCCTTTACCAATGACGGTTAATTTATCATCCTTAATATCACTTATATTTATATTAGCTAATTCTGATAGCCTAAGTCCGCAATTTAAAAATAGGGTAATGATAGCATAATCACGTTCTTTAAAAGGACCGTCTATAGAATCAAGTAATTTCATACTTTCATCTAGAGTTAAGTACACAGGTTGTCTAATTCCGAGTTTAGGTGATTCTAAATCTAAAGCAGGATTTTTAGTTATAACTTTTCTTTTTGCATAAAGATAATTATAAAAAGATCTAAGACTGGCAACTTTGCGAGCACGAGCAGGAGGAGTATTAGAGCGTTCATGCGTAACAAATGACAAATAAGCATATAAATCATTTAAGTCTATAGATTCAATAAGAGAGAGATCAACATCGCTAATGTCTATCTGATCAAAATCCGAATCAGAACTTAAATTTTTTCTAACTTTTATAAACCGAAAGAACAATACTAAATCATATTCATAGGCTTTAACTGTATTAGGTGATCTAGCTTTTATAGTAGAGAAATAATTAAGAAATTCTTCAAGAATGGGTGGCAGTTCAATATTACTATTTGTAGAAATACGCATCTGGTGAATTCACCTCCAATATAATTTCCATCCTCCAATTATACGAAATAGTTATTTCGTATAATTGGATAAAACTCTTTTGATTTGAATTAATTTGAGTGTTGTTTAATTTCATCAGTGGCAAGTTTATCACATCTATTATTATATTCATTATCAGAGTGGCCTTTAACTTTTATCCATTTAATATCATGACATGATGATAAATCCAAAAGTTTAAGCCACAAATCTTTATTTTCAACAGGTGTCTTATCAGACTTAAGCCAGCCTCTTTTTTGCCAGTTTTCAATCCATTTTTGATTAAAAGCATTTATCAAATAACTGCTATCACTATATAGATTAATTTTACACGAGCGTTTAAGTAAACTTAGCGCTTTTATTGCAGCAGTTAATTCCATTCTATTATTAGTTGTATTTTCTTCATATCCTGATATTTCTTTTTTTATGCCATTATAAATAAGCACAGCGCCCCAACCACCAGGGCCAGGATTACCGCTGCAGGCTCCATCAGTATATATGTCTATTTCCGGAATATTATCCATCTTAATTTCCCTTTACTTTTTCATAAGATGAAATTACAGCTTCAAACAAAGCACTTCTTAATCCTAGTCTTTCCAGTGTTCTCACACCTTGAATTGTAGTTCCACCAGGCGATGTTACCATATCCTTTAAATAACCTGGATGCATACCTGTCTTTAAGACCATACTGCCAGAACCTGACACAGCTTTTGATGCTAATTTATACGACACATCACGTGGTAGCCCTAGTGAGACGCCTGCATCTGCCAATGATTCAATGAACATATATACAAAAGCTGGACTACAGCTTGAAATAGCCATTGCTGCATCTATCAAATTTTCTTTTATTTCAACAACTTCACCACATGATCCAAATATTTTTTCTACTATTTCTTTATCATTTGATGATATATTTTCAGAGTAAGATATAGCTGTAACACCTTCACCAATTAAAGCTGGAGTATTTGGAATCGTACGTACTACTTTACCTTTTTTTAAAATATTTTTTACACTTTCAATAGTTATACCAGGAGCAATTATTATTATAATTTTATTTTCATCAATGTCATCTTTGATCTCTAATAAAATGTCATTATATACATTTGGCTTTATAGCTAAAATTATAACATCGCATTCTTTGGCTATTTCTTTGTTACTGTTTCCTATATTAATACCTAATTCTTCTTTTAATTTCAGAAGTTTGTCTTTGAAAATATCATACGCACATATTGAATCTAAAGATACATACTTTGAATTGATTAAACCTTTTATTAATGCTGTACCCATATTACCCGTTCCTATGAATCCAATTTTCATAAATGTACACCTCCAATATTTTAAAAAACAGTATTAGCTAACTCTAATACTGTTTTCTCGTATTTCACCACATTATTGTTGCTTTTCATCTTTTTCTGTCGTTGTAAAAATCACAGGTTTCAAAGGCGTTATCGTAGAAACAGCATGTTTATATATAAGTTGCTGCTGCTTATTGTCTGTTTCCAAAACAACGGTAAAATTGTCAAATCCTTTAACCATACCTTTTAGCTGAAAGCCATTAATCAAGTATACAGTTACAGCAATATGTTCCTTTCTTACCTGATTTAAAAATATGTCTTGTAAATTGATAGCTGCCTTTTGATTCATATAGCCATCCCCCTTCTATTGTTGTGTAATAATAATTAATATTCTACTTAAAATTTAATTTTCCTGCTAAAAAATAAATAATATTTTTTTTAAGTTGTTCAAAGTTGATATAGTCGTCGACATAAAACCAATTTATGATTTTATAACTTTTAAACCAAGTTATTTGTCTTTTTGCATACCTCCTTGTTCTTTTTTTTAAATTATTAATCGCTTCTTCAAATGTGACATTTCCATCTAAGTACTCTGCAATTTCCTTGTATCCCAAAGCCTGCATCGAAGTACCATACTTATTATACCCTATTTTTAGTAAATTTACCACTTCATTTACTAAATTATTTTTCAACATAATATCTACTCTGTCATCAATTCTTTTATATAATTTATTTCTATCTCTAAAATTTAAGCCAATCATTACTACGTCATATTCCGGATTCATTCTCTTACTGCTTAATTTCTGATAAAGCGAAATAGGTTTGCCTGTAAATTGATATACCTCTAATGCTCTTATAATTCTTCGCAGATCATTAGGGTGAAGTTTATCAAACGTTTTAGGATCTACAACTTTCAATCTATTAAATAAATAATCATTTCCAAGTACCTCAGCAATATTTTTTAAAGCAGATCTAAAATCATCATTTCCGATGTAATCAGAGAAATTCATTATATATATTAAAGAATCTATATAAAGTCCTGTTCCCCCTACAACAATAGGTAATTTTCCTCTTTTGTAAATATCATCTATTATCGGCTTTGCCATTTTTTCAAATTCTGCAACGCTAAATTTTACATTCGGTTCAACTATATCGATCATATAATGCGGTATGCCTTGCTTTTCTTCATCTGTGATTTTGGCAGTTCCAATATCCATGTACTTGTAAATCTGCATTGAATCAGCAGATATTATTTCACCATCATAAAATTTTGCAAGTTCTACAGATAATTTAGTTTTTCCTGAAGCTGTTGGTCCTACAATAATTAGCAATGGTATTGCCATTGAAACACCTCTACATAATTCTTTTAAACATCTTTTCTATTTCATATTTTTTAATTGAAATAATCACAGGTCGCCCATGCGGACATGTATACGGATTTTCTGTTATTTTCAGTTCATCAAATAAAGATTTAATTTCTTCTTTTGACAACTTATCCATAGCTTTAACTGCTTTTTTACAAGCCATCATAATAATATTTTCTTCTTTTAATTTGATATCTTTATTAAAATCTTCGTTTCGTAATTTATCAATTATATCTAAAAACAACTGTCTTGATTCTGGCTGCCCTAATATTACAGGTACTTCTCTCAATATAATTGAATTATTCCCAAAGCTTTCAAATTTATAACCTAATTTGTGCAGCAAATCCATGTTCTCATTAATAATTTCCTCATCACCAGGTTCAATATTTACCAATATTGGTATTGTAGTCTGTTTCCCCTGAACATTGTTATATTTACTCATAAATCTTTCGTATAATATCCTTTCGTGGGCAGCGTGTTGATCAATTATATATGCCATATCATCTTTTTCTACAATTATAAAAGTAGAAAATAGTACACCAATTATTTTGTAATCATCATTTTCTCCATTAGGCAAGCTATTAAAATTACTTATATATTTATCTTGAACTGTTTCATTAATTTTATCATTATCAAAATATATGTTCTGATTGCTTCCATTAAAGCTAGATATAATTTCATCTTTTAAAAAAGGAATATCACCACTGTGATTTGTGATTTCTTTTGTTGTCATTTCTAATTGATTAATTTTTGTCTGCTGATGTTTATAATTTTTGTCTTTATCACCATCCGATAAAGTAAACTTTTTTTCATGATTTATATTAGGAATAAGATTAGACTTATTCAAAGCTTCTTTAATGCTGTTGTAAATAGAATCAAATATCTCCTTTTCATCAGAAAACTTTACTTCTAATTTTGTTGGATGTACATTCACATCTATTTTTCTAGGATCAATGTTTATATATGTAATTACAACAGGATATCTATTTATAGGTATCAATGTTTTATATGCTTCTTCAATTGCAACATTATACACTTTGTTTTTTACAAATCTGCCGTTAACAAATAATATTTGCATATTGCGATTTCCCTTTGTATATGACGGTTTACATAAAAACACTTTAACATTTAAATATTCATTGGTATACTCTGATTGAACTAAAGAAGAATATAATTCATCTCCATAAAGCCTTAAAATAACATCTTCAACAGAGTTATTTCCTGATGTCTGAAGTTCAATCTTTTTATCTTTTATATACTTAAATGATATATCGGGTCTTGAAAGAGCTATTTTTGCTACCATATCAGTGATATACATTGCCTCTGTCGATGGACGCTTTAAAAATTTTCTCCTAGCAGGTGTATTATAAAATATGTCTCTTACTTCTATGCTACATCCTTTTGGACAGCCACATTTAACTTTTTTTATTATTTTTCCTCCTTCAACATTTATTAATGTTCCGTACAAGGAGTTCTCTTCTTTAGTTTTTAACAAAACTTTTGAGATAGAAGCAATACTGGCTAATGCTTCACCACGGAAACCTAGAGTTTCTATGTTAAAAAGATCATTAATAGATTTAATTTTACTTGTAGCATGACGCCCAAATGCTAAAACGGCATCAATTTCATCCATGCCACAACCGTCATCTGATACTTTGATATAAGGTATTCCACCCTCCATTATTTCGACTGTAATATTACTACTTCCTGCATCAATTGAATTTTCTATAAGTTCTTTGACAATTGATGCAGGTCTTTCTACAACTTCGCCTGCAGATATTTTATTTATCAATTCATCATCCAAGAGATTTATTTTATTCATAGTTAATCACATCCTCAATGATAAGGCTTTTTTCTTTAATCCATGCAAATAATTCAATGCCTGTATAGGGGTGATATTTTCTACATCCAAGTCAGCTATTTCACTAATTAAAGCATCTTTTTCAAAACTAAATATATCCATTTGAGTTGCAGCCGCTTCAACTGCAACTTCCCTATTGCTATTTTCAAGGCTATTTAATATTTTTTTTGCATTATCAATAACATCGTTTGGCAATCCAGCCAGTTTAGCCACTTGTATACCATAGCTTTTATCTGCCGAACCGGGTATTATTTTTCTTAAAAAAATAATCTCATCGTTCGTCTCATCAACTGATATACTATAATTTTTAATGCCATTTAGTTGGTCCTCTAATTTAGTCAATTCATGATAATGAGTAGCAAACATTGTCTTTGCCCTTATTTTATCGTGTATATATTCGAGAATAGCGCAGGCAATACTCATTCCATCATATGTACTAGTACCACGGCCAACTTCATCAAGTATAATTAAACTTTTTTGCGTCGCAGAATTTAGTATAACAGATACTTCGTTCATCTCAACCATAAAAGTGCTTTGTCCAGAAAATAGATCATCTGATGCACCTACTCGCGTAAAAATTCTATCTACTATGCCTATTTCAGCATGTGAAGCAGGAACAAAACTACCAACTTGAGCCATTAATACTATCAAAGCAACTTGACGCATATATGTTGACTTTCCTGCCATATTAGGTCCTGTTATAATCATAATAGGCTTTTTTTCATCAATTTCTATATCATTCGATATAAACGAATCATCAACTATAGTTTCTATTACAGGATGTCTACCATCTTTTATTAAGATTCTATCACCATCATTGACAATTGGCTTGACATAATTATTTAATTCAGCCACCATAGCCAACGATGTAAGTACATCTAAAACAGCTATATACTTTGAAGTCATCTGTATTCTGTTAATCTCATTTTTTATTTGTTCTCTTATGCCATTGAAGATTTCATATTCGAGTTCTACAAGCTTCGTTTCGGCGCCTAAAATTTTCTCTTCTATCTCTTTAAGTTCAGGTGTTATATATCTTTCCGCATTCGCTAATGTCTGCTTTCTTATATAATCTTGTGGAACCGACGATATATAAGATTTTGATACCTCAATATAATACCCAAATACTTTATTATACCCAACTTTTAAAGTCTTGATTCCCGTTCTTTCTTTTTCATTCAATTCAAGGTTTGTAATCCATGACTTTCCATTTGTCGCAGCTTTTCTTAATTCATCTACATTTTTATCGAATCCATCTTTTATGATGTTACCTTCTTTTACGGAAGTTGATGGATCATCTTTAATTGATTTATCTATCAAATCATATATATCTTGAAGAGTATCTAATTTTAAAAATATTTCTTTAAGATAAATTGAATTATATTTACTAATTAAATCCTTTATCTTTGGAAGCCTTTCAATAGAAACCTTTATAGACAATAAGTCTTTTGCATTAATATTTTGATAAACAAGTTTACTGGAAAGTCTTTCTAAATCATAAATTCCTTTTAAAGCATTCCTTAAATCTGACCTGCCTTTAAAATCATTAAAAAGTTCTTCAACAGAATCTAACCGCAAATTTATTTTTTCAATATCTATTAAAGGCTCTTCTATCCATCTTTTAAGAAGTCTTCCACCCATTGGCGTGACAGTTTGATCTAATACACTTAATAATGTTCCTTCTCTTGAATTATTTCTATTGGAAGATTGTACAATTTCTAAATTTTTAATTGTATTATTATCCAGCAACATGAATGAATTGTCTTCATAATAAGTTAAATTATTTAGCTGACTAAGTTGTACTTTTTGTAATTCTTTTAAATATATTAAAACTGTTGTCAATGACTTAATCGCATAATTTTTTCCTTCTAATCCTAGCTCATTAAGCGATTTATTGAATTGATTAGATATTATGCTTTCAAAATCCTGATAGCTGTTTTCATATTTATTGATATAAATTTTACTGCTGCTAATTACTTTTACAAGCTTTTTTAAGCTAAAAAATTCGTTATTTGCAATTATTTCAGAAGGGTTATATCTCATTATTTCGTCATAAATTTTCCTTATGTCATCGCATTTTATTATCTGCGTTACAAATAAATCACCAGTCATAACATCGACGAAGGACAATCCATAATTATTTTCATTTTTAAAAATTGATAAAAGATAATTATTGCTCTTTTCTTCTATAGAATTTGTATTTATAACCGTACCAGGAGTGAAAACTCTAATTACATCTCTATCAACTAATCCCTTAGCAGATGCAGGATCTTCTAGTTGTTCGCAAATTGCCACTTTATAACCTTTTTTCACGAGCTTGTCTATATAAAAATCAGCAGCATGAAATGGTACTCCTGCCATTGGTGCTCTTTCATCCTGGCCACAATCTTTACCTGTCAAGACTATTTCCAATTCCTTAGCTGCAATAATAGCATCATCAAAAAACATTTCATAGAAATCACCAATTCGGAAAAATAAAATCGAATCTTTGTATTTTTCTTTTATTTTAAAATATTGTTCCATCATAGGAGTGTATGGCATTAAAAACTACCTCCAACTACATAAAAAGATAAGCTCAAACAACATATTCATTATTTTATACAATGTCTAGAGCAATTGGCACAGGAATTAACATCACACTTAGGTAATGACCCATTTATATAATAATTCAATATACCATGTATCTCTTCTATTAATTTTTTAGAAGTCTCCTGTGCCTCTAACAATCTTTTATAGCTATCTAATTTTAAAAGTTTCTGTCTTAAATCGCTTGCTTCATTTTTATCGCCATTTTTTTTCAATTTTTTAATATCTTCAAGTAAAAATTGTGCTTCTTCATCATTTAAAAAGGCAATTTCCGCTTCACGCAAATCATTCAATATATCAGAATTTGCTAAAAGTCTGCCTAATTCTATTGCTTTCTCAATTATAGCTTCTTTATCACATTTACTCACTTATTAATTCTCCTTGCATAGTCCAAGCTTTTGTATCTATTATTTTTACATTAACAAACTTACCTATCAATTCAGGCTTGGCTTTAAAATGAACAATTTTATTTGTTCTCGTTCTTCCAGTTAATTTCTCACCATCTCTTTTGCTTGTACCTTCGACTAAAACTTCTACGATTTTCCCTTTCATTTCGTTATTTTTTTCAATGCTTATTGCATTTTGCAAATTAATTAATTCTTCTAGTCGCTTATGTTTGATGTCTTCATCGACTTGATTTGACATTTTTTCTGCAGGCGTACCTTTTCTTTTTGAATAAATAAATGTGTACGCTGAATCGTATCTTACTTCTTTTACAAGATCCAGTGTATCTTGAAAATCCTCATCTGTCTCGCCAGGAAAACCTACTATTATGTCTGTGGTTATAGCAATACCCGGTATGTTATCTCTTAACTTGTTAATGATTTCCAAATATCTTTCTCTTGTATATTTTCTATTCATTCTCTCTAGTATTTCATTGCTACCAGATTGAACTGGTAAATGCAGATGCTCACAAAGTTTGTCCAAATCCCTCATAGCAAAAATCAATTTGTCAGAAATATCTTTTGGGTGTGAAGTCATAAATCTTATTCTTTCTATGCCATCAATATCATTTATCATATATAAAAGATCAGCAAAATCTATTTTAGTAGGTAAATCATTGCCATAAGAATTTACATTTTGACCAAGCAGTGTTATTTCTTTAAATCCTTCATTAGCTAAAGATTGTATTTCATTTATAATATCATGAGGCTCTCTACTTTTTTCTCTTCCACGTACATAAGGCACTATGCAATATGTGCAAAAATTATTACACCCGTAAATAATATTTACCCATGCCTTTAAACCTTCTGCACGCCTTATGGGGATATCTTCTACAATACTTTTATTATCATCCCAAATGTCTATAATAGTAGTATCTGAATTCAATGATTCTTGTAAAAGCTCTGGAAATTTAAATAAATTATGTGTACCGAATACAATATCGATATATGGATAATCATTTTTTATAGCCTCAACAACTTCTTTTTCTTGCATCATACATCCACATATCCCTAATGTTATATTAGGCTTTCTCTGCTTTAGTTCTTTAAGCTGTGACACTCTTCCAAATATCCTTATTTCGGCATGTTCTCTGACACAACAAGTATTAAAGAGGATAACATCTGCATCCTCTAAATTATCAGTATGTGTGTACCCCATTTCAGTTAGCATACCTGCTAATTTTTCTGAATCATGAACATTCATTTGACAACCGTATGTTTCTATGTGAAACTTTGGATATCTATCTTTATTTAAAACAGCCATTTGATTTATTATCTCTTTTTGCTTTTTTATATCATCATCTGAGACTAGTATTTCTTTTCTTTCACTCATTAAATACGTACCTCCACTTAAATTAATCACAACAATATATTATATAACAATTAAAGGTTTATAAAAAATATTTTTGAGTATGAATCCATAATAATATTATACTATATTCTAAGTTTTATGTTAAATTCATAGCTATTTAGATATTTTTTTGTAAAAAAATGTCTTTAAAGGCGCAAAATTGTATTTAAACGGAAAAATAATTTGCTCTGTGCTACCAACAAAAAGAATGCCTTCATTACTGAGGCTTAAATAAAATTTTTTATATATGTCTTCTTTCGCTTTATCATTAAAATATATTAATACGTTTCTACATACAATCAAATCAGTATTTTCAGGAAATTTGTCTAGTAACAAGTTATGTTTTTTAAAAACAATATTTTTTCTCAATTCTTCAGAAATTATGTAGTTATTATCATTATAGCAAGAAAAATATTTTAAATATTCCTTAGGAATCTTTTCTATACTCTTATTACTATATATTCCTTTTTTAGCCTTTTCTAACACAGCATCATCTATATCAGTCGCAATAATATTCACTTGGTTTAGATCAATAAAATCTGAAATTATCATTGCAAGACTATAAGCTTCTTCACCTGTTGAACATGCAGCACTCCAAATTCTCATATTTTTTTTGATTATTTTGGGAAGTATTTCGTTCTTAAGTATCATCCATTGATCAAAATTCCTAAAAAATTCTGTTACATTTATCGTAATATATTTTAAAAATTCTTTATAAACTCTTATATCTTTAGTAAGTCTATCATAAAAAATATCATAACTTTGACAATTATTATTTGCTATAAATGAATCTATCCTTCTTTTCATCTGTTTTTCTTTATAAAGTGATAAATCTATACCAGTTAAATTAAATATCTTTAGTAAAAATTCGTCATAATTCAAAATAAGCACACCTCCAAGTGTTCACATCATGATAAAAAAAGTGGCTAAACTTAGCCACTTAAATGATGTAAAGGGGGTCTCAATGTATTTTGTGAGGTTCATTAATATTATTAACACATTAAATATTAAATATACATAAAAATAAATTTTATAAAATTACATATTTACAACTTTGACAGGTTGCTCGAAAACCCCTCTTTTTACCTCAGTAGCGGTCATATTCTTTGCCTTTAGCATTTTCGTTAAATAATTACATGCATTCCATGGATTTACATTATTTCCACACGTAAACACATCAACGGCTGCATATCCTAGTTCCGGCCAAGTATGAATTGTTATATGTGATTCTGAAATAACTACAACTCCACTAACGCCCTGGGGGCTGAATTTATGGAAAGCAACTTCACGAACTTCAGCACCTGCTTCAATAGCTGCTTTTACCATTATGTCTTCTATTAATTCACAATCATCAAGAACATTTTCATCGCAACCATAAATCTCTGCCAATATGTGGCGACCCAAAGCATTCATTCTATTATCTTGCCTCCTCGTATTTAAAAGTACGGATATTCAATAAGATAAATTTTATCAGATTTTTTTCTTTTGTCAAGGTATTTTACATAACACCCATAAATAATTATTTTATACTTTGAAGTATATCTTTTATAGAAACATTCAAGTCTTCTCTTTCTAATTCATAGGATTCGTTACTTCTATCGATTTCTCTTAGACTCATTCTTTTATTATTAACATCAATATTCAATATTTCAACCGAAATATTTTCCCCAATTCTATATTCTTTAATATTTTTTAATAAATCGCTTTTGTGTACAAGACCTTCTACCCCATCGCTAATATCTACAAATATGCCGAAGGTTGTTATGTTTACTATTTTGCCCAAGATGACGTCGCCAACTTTAATTTTTATACTAATAGTTGTCCAAGGATCAGGAATAAGTTTCCTCAAACTTAATGTAATTTTTTCTTTATCTATTTTTTCAACATATACATCTACTTTTTCGCCAATATTCAATATATCATTTATATTTTTGTTTCTGCTCCATGAAATTTCACTTAAAGGTATCAGTCCATCTATACCACCTATATCTATAAATGCACCAAATTTAGCTATAGATTTTACTACACCTTGAATTACTTGTCCTTCTTGTAAAGTTTTCAACAATTCCTCTTTCTCTTTTAACTTTTCCTTTTCTAATACAACTTTTTGAGATACTATCAACTTTTTATTCGGTATATAATCTATAATTTTTACTTTAACATTTTTCCCTAGATAATCGTTTAAGTCATTTACATAATGTATATCAAGCTGTGAAGCAGGTATAAATGCTTTTACACCTAAAATATCAGCTAATACTCCGCCTTTAATTACTTCTATGATTTTCCCACTTAAAATATCACCATTTTTATAAACTGTATCTAGTTTTTCTTCTGCTAATTCTGTATCTGCTTTAACCTTTGATGCTAATACATCACCGTTTTCATCTTCTCTTTTAACTATGTAAAGATCAATCTCATCTCCTACCTTAAAAAAGCTGTTAATATCTAAATTTGGATCTATTGACAATTGATCTTTAGGAACATATGCATCGGCCTTATAATTAATATCCGCTATTATCCCATCACTAAGTATTTTTATAATTTTACCTTTAACAATGTCTCCTGTATGAATTAGATTAAAAGAATATTCATCCATAAAATCATTCATTAGTATCTTCCTTTCTATTAGTTGCTATTTTATTTATCACGTCTTGTATTAAATAATCGGGCGTTGAAGCACCTGCAGTAATACCTACAATATCATTATCATTAAAAATACTTAAATCAATTTCATCAGCGTTTTCTATCTGAATAGTTCTATTACAATTCTTTTCGCATATTCTTTTTAATTTTTGAGTATTCGAACTGTTTTTTCCACCGATAACGATCATTACATTAACTTTTTTAGATATCTCTTCAGCAGATGATTGCCTTTTGTTTGTAGCATCACATATTGTATTAAATGATACCAATTTATTAACTTTAAGTTTTAATGCATTCAAACTATCTTCCCATGTTTTTTGTGTTATCGTTGTCTGTGCAACAACACAAGCCTTATCAATATACGGTAGCAATTGAACATCATTCACTGATTCTATTACATAGGCTGAATTGTCACACCATCCATTTACTCCTACTACTTCTGGATGATTTTTATCACCTATTATAACGATAGTATAACCTTTTTTATGATAACCATTTACTATTTTTTGGACTCGCTTTACAAAGGGACAAGTCATATCAACTAATTCAATTTTTTTCTCTTTTAAATCTTTATATGTTTTCTCTGGTATACCATGAGTTCTAATAATTATTCTATCATTTTCTTTTAAATTATCAATTCCATCTATTGTTTTTATTCCCTTATCTTCTAAATCCCTTACTACTTGTGGATTGTGTATAAGTTCCCCATAAGTATATGTCCGTCTATTATCATCTCGATTTATTTGATCATACGCTACTTTTACGGCTCTTTTTACACCAAAGCAAAACCCTGCATTATCTGCTATTAATATTTTCATTATATCCTCCTAGATCAATTTAGAAATTTCAATCATAATCTTCTCACCTATATTTGCCATATCTTGAGACGTCAAATGAACATTTTGATATTCATCAAAATAAATAGGCTTACCTATTTTTATCACAACTTTCGAAAACAGTTTATATGATGACTTTATTCCAATTGGCAAAACAGGTGCATTACCTTTAACTGATAACAATGATACACCTGGCTCTGCTTTTTGAAGTTTTCCTGTTTTACTCCTTGTACCCTCAGGAAAAATTCCTACAACATGTCCATTTTTCAAGTGTTTTAATGCTATTTTGATAGCAGTTAAATCTGATGTACCCCTTTTTACTGGGAATGCACCTAATCCATTGCTTAAAACAAATTTAAAAATAGGATTTTTAAAAAGCTCGGCTTTTGCCATAAAAAATATTCTTCGTGTAAAAACTGCTCCAATAATAGGTGGATCCAGAAAACTTATATGATTTGGGCAAATAATTATAGGCCCATCTTTAGGAATATTCTCATAACCTTCAACTTCTATCCTGAAAATTACATTTATAATAAAGAGAACAATGTATTTTGCGATATAATAAAACATCAGTTGTCCCCCTTTATTTACTAACAATAATATCATACATTTTACAAACAACTTCTTCTATCGTCATGTCTGATGTATTAATTACAATAGAATCATCAGATTTTTTTAATGGAGCAACATCTCTTTCCATATCAATTTTATCTCTTTTTTTAATGTCCCTTAATATATCATCATAACTAACGGAAATTTTTTTCTCTACTAATTCATTATATCTCCGCATTGCTCTTACCTCAGCACTGGCTGTTAAAAAAAATTTAAATTGTGCATCAGGCATCACAACTGTTGCTATGTCTCTTCCATCCATTATAACGCTACCATTGTTCGCCAATTGTCTCTGCAAATTTACCATTATTTCCCTTACTTCAGGTATCTTAGAAATTAATGACACTTTCTCTGAAACAATCGGGGTTCTTATTTCATTTGAAATGTCTATACCATCCAACAATACTCTATCATTTTCTAATTTAATATCAATTTTGGAAGCCAATTCTACAATTTTATCTTTATTGTTTATGTCAATATCATTAATGATAGACTTATATGTCAAAGCTCTGTACATCGCACCTGTATCTATATATGTAAAATTAAGTTTTTCAGCTAGCTTTTTAGCAACTGTACTCTTTCCCGCGCCGGCTGGACCATCAATAGCAACTTTTATATTCAATAAATCCGGCCTTAACAATTTTGCATTTTTTAAATACAAATGCTTAACCTTCTTATCATCATTACAATTAATAAATACAATAACTCGAATACATTTTTTAAGACTACCTGAAACGTCCATTTCTTGAAAGCACATCATAGGAATATCAGTAATTCCATGGTGCCTTAATGCTTCGGCTGGATATGCAGAATTAATATCTTTTGTGGCACTAAAAAATATTGATACAACATCATTAGGTTTAATTTCGTTACAGCGAAAGATCTCATCTATAAGATTAATTGTATCTTTAAAAATGTCTTCTCTTGTATTTTCAGTCGTTATTGCGCCTCTAATTGCTTTTATAAGACATCATACTCCTTTCTTTTATCTTCTTTTTATAATTATATAGTAAAAATGATGTTATAACAACATCATTTTAACCTCACACGCCCAACAACTTCGATATCCCCATTAACTTTTACTACTGCAGTTCTTTGCGGTTCTATTACATTGTCACTTGAATCAGCAACTTTAATATACATAGTTTGTTTATATTTTGTTCCATCGATTTCTATCAACTCTCCCTGTTTAATGCTAATATCCACAGATTTATTTTTAAAGCTATACTTCGGATCACCATTTATAAGCACATATGCATTCGGTGCTTTTTCCATATTAACTAGTTCTAATTTCAGTGTACCATCCTTTGATAAATACGTATTGATATTAATGCCTTCTATTTTTTCCGTTGAATTTAAAAAGACCCTGATATTATCATTTAACATAAGTACCTGCGTAATTATTACTGTTAAAAAACCAGCTATGACAAAAAAAGCTATTAAATTATCGAAGCTGATAAAATACACATGCCCTGATTTTCTTATTCTTTTCCCCATAGTAATCCTCCTTATGCATTTTTATATATTTTATGCAAAATATATAAAAAAATGCGAAAGGAGTTCTTATATTAAGAATTTATTCCAGCTAGATAACCGGTTGAAAAAGATATTTGAAGATTATATCCACCTGTTAACGCATCAACATCAATTATCTCACCAGCAAAAAATAATCCTCTAATTAAACGAGATTCCATTGTCTTAGGATTTATCTCTTTTGTACTTACTCCTCCAGAAGTAATAATAGCTTCTTTTATAGGTCTCTTCGAAATTATATGAAATGAAAGTTCTTTTATAGTATTTACCAAGGCATTTCTTTCTATCTTGGATACTTCCGAAACCTTTTTATCCGGATTAATACCGATTTCTTTAATAACATATGGAATTAAGGAACGTGGTAGCAAATCATTTAAAGAATTCTTAAATTCTTTCTTCAAATACTTTTTAAAATCTCTTTGTATTCTTTCATTAAGTTTCTCATATGTTAAAGCCGGCTTTAAATCCAATTTTATAACAACATTACTTTTATTAATATTCTTAATATAACTGCTTAATGTTAATATGACAGGTCCGGACAATCCAAAATGCGTAAAAAGCATTTCTCCAAATTCTTCTTTTACAAACTTATCATTTACATACAATTTTGCATTAATATTTTTAAGTGATAACCCCATCATTCCACTTACATCTTCTGCAGTTACAAGTGGGACTAAGGCAGGATGAGGATCTATAATTGTATGTCCTAACTTTCTTACTATATCATATCCATCTCCTGTAGATCCTGTTGATGGATATGACAATCCGCCAGTTGATAAAATTATGCTATCGCAATATTCCTTTTTCCCATTTACAACTATACCCAACACTTGCGAACCATCAGATAAAATGTCAGTAACTCTGGCATTGTAATGAATATCTATTTGATTCGACTTTATCAGTTTTAAAAACACATCTAAGACATCTTTTGACCTATCTGAAACAGGAAAAACTCTTCCTCCTCTTTCAACTTTAGTCATAAGACCATTCTTATTTAAAAATTCAATCAAATCACTATTTGAAAATCTATTCAATGCGCTATAGAGAAATTTACCATTAGTTGGAGTGTTTTCTATAAATTCTTTTATTGTTGCGGTGTTAGTTATATTGCACCTGCCTTTGCCTGTTATCAACAGCTTCTTGCCAGGTCTATCATTTTTTTCAAATATAGTTACCTTATTACCTTTAATAGAGCTCATCAATGCAGCCATCATTCCTGCCGCACCACAGCCAATAACAAATACTTTTTTCAATTATTCTCGCTCCTTAAGTGACACGTATCATTCAACAGTACAAGCACACAATTGCCATCGTCTTTTATGTCTACTATATTTAAAGCTGTATTGTCCTGCCTTATTTTAGGATAAAAACTCAAATCTAAACCCAATAATCCTAAAATAAGAGCCTTTATAGATGTGCCATGTGAAACAATTAATATATTTTTATTTTTATATTGTTCCACTATTTTATACGTCATGTTTAATATTCGCTTTTGAACAGCTTCCAGGGTTTCTGCTCCATCAATTATGGCTTTAGAAGGGTTTGTCCTCCATGTATGATATAAATCTTTATACAACTTTTCTATTTCATCAATTGTAAGGCCTTCCCATACGCCAAAAGATAATTCTCTAAATTCCTGTATTTTTATTACATCTAAGTCAAATTCTTTTGCGACTAAAGATGCTGTTTTATACGCCCTATCTAAATCACTTGAAAATATTATATCTATTTTTTCGTGTTTTAATCTCTGTGAAAGTAAATAAGCTTGTTTTACTCCTTCGTCAGTAAGATCAACATTACTAATGCCCTGAATCTTTTTTAATTTATTCCAAGACGTTTCACCATGTCTTACGATAAATAAACGTGTAGACATTTATACCCTCCTAAAAATAATTAAATGCCTCATAGGCATTTCATATAAAATGCAGATTTTAAGCATTTTTCGATAAATAAATTTCGTATTCGTTCCAGATATTTTCTAGCTTTTCAAACGTATCTGTTATTTTATCTTTTTCTCTTATACCAACAGAAACAATAAGTGCATTTATTAAGCTTAATGGAGCTACTAACGAATCAACAAAAGATGCCATATTGCTTTTTGCTAACAATATTTCGTCTGCAATTTCTGTAAGCGGAGATATGAGGCTGTCAGTTATCGCAACTATTTTAGCGTTTTGTGATTTAGCGTATTTCAACACTTCCAGTGTTCTCTTTGAATACCTAGGAAACCCAATTCCAATCACCAAATCATTAGAATCTACGCGAAGCATTTGCTCAAAAACGTCAGATATTCCTGGTTTTACTAATATCACATTTTCAAGTATCAAATTTAAATAAAACCCTAAATATTCAGCTATTGCAGTGGAACTTCTAAAACCAATAATATATATCTTTTTTGCTTTAAAAATATTATCAACAATTTCTTTGAATGAATTTTTATCTATTTCTTCCTTTGTCTCCTTGATATTTTCAATATCGGACTTTAACACATTATTTAAAATAGAAATTTCGTCAGTTTCATCTGTCATCTCAAGCCTTTGAACAGTAGTCAATTTGTTTTTTATTAATTCTTGCAAAGCGCTTTGTAACTCAGGATAACCGTCATACCCCAAAGTATTTGCAAATCTTACAACAGTAGATTCACTGATATTAATACTATTACCCAACTTTGCTGCTGTCATAAAAGCAGCTTTATCATAATGATTTATTATGTATTCTGCTATAATTTTTTGGCTTTTGCTTAATTGAGAATAGTTATTTTGTATTCTCTTTATTATATCTAAATTTTTATCCATCGTTTATGTCCTTTCTATTACTGGTTTAATCATTTTTCTATTTATATAAAATATTCTATATGCAATTAAAAATTCCTGCAATCGATGAATAAAAAATGCTAATGATATTTTTGATAAATTTCTTGCATCAAAATATTAAATTTGTATATCCCAGCTTTTTAAAGTATCAATTAGACTATACATTGTCAAATCAAACTGTATTGGAGTAATAGAAATAAAACCACTTTTCACAGCTACTATATCACTATCTTCTTCGTTAATATTTTCTAAAACTTTTCCAGCAAGCCAGTAATATTCTCTTCCATGGGGATCTATTCTTCTTGTAAAATTCTCAATATAATTTCTATATCCTAATTTTGTAATTTTGACACCACTATAATTATCACTTATATTTGGTATGTTGACATTTAATAGTGCATTTTTCGGTAATCCATTTTTAGCAACGCTTTTAATGAGTTTTTTAATAAATAATAGGGCTTTATCTGTTATATCTGAACCTGCTTCTAAAGATATTGCAATAGAAGAAAAGCCATTTATTGAACCTTCCATTGCAGCTGATACTGTTCCAGAATATAATATATCCGTACCTAAGTTAAAGCCATCATTTATACCAGAAACAATGATATCCGGCTTATCTTCCATAACAACATCTATTCCTAGTTTCACACAATCTGATGGTGTTCCATTTGCATGAAATATTTTTAAACTTTCTTCATCTTTAATTTTTTTTATTCTTAATGGCTTATGCATTGTTATAGCATGTCCTACAGCACTCCTTTCCCTATCAGGTGCAATAACAACTACATTGTAGCTTCCTTTTAAAATATCAGCTAATTTATTTATGCCTGGAGATAGAACGCCATCGTCATTTGTTAATAAAATATTCATAAATATCCTCCCAATTAATATATTCTCACAGTTCACATTGAATTGAATAATTAATTTGATTTTAATATAAAATTAATATATAAGCAAGGAGTGATATTGTGATACAAATTGACGATGCAGGAAGCGGAAGTTTAGTTGGCGGGACATGTATAGGTGTTATGAGAGTTGAAACGAACGAATACCACTATGATATAATCCCACTAGAATGTTACACAAAGGATAATTTCAGCAATAAGCTGTATATGAAAAAAGCGACTGAAATTGCAATAAAATATTTAAATATGATGAACGTAGGTAAAAAAGAAGAAATATGTGTTTGCAGAGGCTACATGTTTGACTGCTTAAGAGATTATTTAAAAACTAATGGATATAATTATAAAAGCACAAAAATATTGAATCCTCTACAAGACAAAATTGAAAAAACTTTTGAAGATTACGCTTTATCATTGGGGCTTTCTAAAAGATTTCTGAGCTATACTAAATATCCGTTTCATTTTCACAGATTATTAAAATGGGTATATGCAGATTATTATAATAGATATAAATTATGCAAAACAGGTTGGAAAAGCTTTATAAAATATGGCTCACTTGAAATTGATGAATCCTATTCAGAACTTAAAAAAAGTAAAAATCTTTACTGTCTTAAATGCGGTAATAAAATAGATATTGGACCTGTTAAGATAATTAAATTTAAAAGCAATTATTTAAATGTCATCTATCTACATGTAAATTGTTAAGATACTACGCAATTGCATAGTATCTTAACATGATTCTCATATTATATATTTTTACCAGCAATGATAAGGTATGCAAATTTGTTGGCCCGGATATATTAAGTTTGGATTTGGAATTTGTGGGTTTGCTCTAATCAAGCAGTCTAATGGAATGCCATACATATTAGCTATTGTCCACATTGTATCTCCTGGCCTTACTATATACATTTCTCTACAATGTCTTTCTGGTGGGCAAAATGCTGGTATACAAATTTGCTGACCTGGATATATTAAGTTTGGATTTGGAATTTGTGGGTTTGCTCTAATCAAGCAGTCTAATGGAATGCCATACATATTAGCTATTGTCCACATTGAATCTCCTGGCCTTACTATATACGTTGTTCTACAGTGTACATGGTGATATTGTGGATCAGACATTTTTAAAAACCCCCTTTCATTTTTCTAATACATGTTATGTTTAATTTAAAATTATGTTACATCATCCTATTTTTGAATATTGAAAATTACATAAAAAAACTATAGGCCTTTAACCTATAGCTTATAATTTTTTATATTGGATATGTTTTTTCCTCCATATTTACTAATGTTGAATCAATTTGATACTTTTTAGCTTGCCTATATTCGAAAAAATTCTTAGCGACTTGCGGAAATAGTGCATATGATAAAACATCTTCTTCCTGCTCTAAATATTCCTTTATTTCATTTCTAATTTTATCTAATTGAGGACTAAGTAAATCAGCTGGTCTTTTTGTTATAATTTCTTCATCTCCAATTATTTTCTTACGTATCTCATAGGAAATTGGCACTGGGGGTTTCCCATACAAGCCTTTAACATAATCTTTTATTTCTTTGGGTACAATTTTATATCTTTCACCTGTAACTACATTTAAAACAGCTTGTGTCCCTACCATTTGACTCATTGGTGTAACAAGTGGTGGATAACCTAAATCTTGCCTCACTTGTGGAACTTCTTTTAATACTTCATTATATTTATCAAGAGCATTTTGTTGTTTTAATTGTAAAATCAAGTTTGATAACATCCCGCCTGGGATTTGACTCTCAAGTGCAGTGGCATCAACACTCATAAGTAATGATAAGTCACTTCCATTTGTATGATGTTCTTTTACTTTCTTAAAATAGTCTGCAATTTCAGACAACACTTTTAAATTTAATCCCGTGTCATATTTTGTGTCTTTCAAAGCTGCTACAATCGCTTCTGTAGCTGGTTGAGATGTTCCCAAAGCAAGAGGAGATATTGCAGTATCAACAACGTCAACACCAGCTTCTATTGCTTTTAAATATGTCATTGACGCCAATCCTGCTGTACAATGACTATGTAATTGAATGGGTATGCGAATTGCCTTTTTAAAAGATTTAATCAAATCATATGCAACATAAGGTGACAATATTCCAGACATGTCTTTAATGCATATTGAATCTGCTCCCAAGTCTTGAAAAGATTTCGCAACTTTTAAATAATGTTCTGTATTATGAACAGGACTTATTGTATATACAATAGCTGCCTGCACATGTGCACCTGCACTTTTAGCCGCTTTAATAGGTACCTCTAGATTCCTAACATCATTTAATGCATCAAAAATTCTAATAATATCAATGCCATTTTCAACAGATTTTATTATAAACTCATTGACAATATCGTCAGGATAATGTTTATAACCTAATAAATTCTGCCCTCTTAAAAGCATTTGAAGTGGTGTCTTCTTTATTGCTTTTTTTAGTAGTCTCAATCTCTCCCAAGGATCTTCATCAAGAAATCTCATACAAGCATCAAAAGTAGCCCCACCCCATGCCTCAAGTGAAAAATATCCAACCTCATCAAGTTTTTCAGCAATAGGAAGCATTTCATCTGTAGTCATTCTAGTTGCTAGTAGAGATTGATGGGCATCCCTTAAAACTGTTTCTGTAATCTTTATCTTAAACATGAAAACTCCTCCTTTATGTTATATTATACTATCATCTAACTTAGATTTCTATAAAAAAATAAGACCAAGTATTAAAAACTGGTCTCATTTTTTATGCAGGAACTATCACATCTATATTGCCAAAAAGCTATGCCTCCTCAAAAATATCCTTTAAAAATTTAGGCAATACAAAACTAGATTTATGCAATTCTGGCGTATAGTATTTTGTCTCAATCTCAGGTATATTATTCACATCAACTGCTTCAGGATCGTATTTTTTTGATCCCATTGTAAATGTCCATAAGTGTCCTGGATACGTAGGTATAGTACAGATATATGGCTTTACTATTGGATAGATTTTTTTAAACATCTTGCTTAATTTATTTATTAAACTGCCATAAATAAATGGTGATTCTGTCTGTGCTACTATTATTCCATCATCTCTAAGACAGTCATATACAGACCTATAAAAATCTTCAGTAAACAAGCCAACTGCAGGTCCTATTGGATCTGTTGAATCTACGATTACAACATCAAATTCATTTTTATGTTCATTTACATACTTTATTCCATCGCCAATCATAACTTCAACTTTTTTATCATTTAATCCATAGCTTATTGAGGGTAAATATTTTTTCGAATTTTCTACAACCCGCTCGTCTATTTCAGCAAGAACAATTCTCTCTACTGTATTATGTTTTAAAATTTCTTTTACAGCTCCGCCATCACCTCCACCTACAATCAACACATTTTTTGGATTTTTGTGTGTAAAAAGCGGAACATGGACAATCATTTCATGATACACAAATTCATCTTTTTCAGTTGTTTGCAGTATACCATCTAATACTAAAACTCTTCCATAGAATTCAGATTCTATAACGTCTAACTTTTGATATTTAGTTTCCTCCGAATTCAATGTCTTTTTTATTTTAAGTGAATAGCCAATACAATCATTGTGATGTTCAGTAAACCATAGTTCCATTAGACATTCCTCCTAAATTATTATCTATTTAAATAATTCATCAATATCAATTGTTAATCCATTGTTAGACTTTTTAAAGCCATTTTTTATATAAAATTCATCATAGTCAGAATAATAAATATATGCCTTTTTTATTCCAAAATCATATATGTTGTTTAAAGCTACCTTCAAAAGCATAGTTCCATAGCCTTTCATTTGATAATCTGGCAATACAGCATGTCCAACTATTTTTGCAATATTATTGTTTACCTCGATACAAATGTAACCGAATGGTTTTTCCTCAACTGCCACCATACAAATACATCTATTCATATCACATGAAAATGGCATTCCAAAATACTTGGCAATTTCCTCCATAAATTTCATATCATCTGTTGATGCAAACTTTATTCTAAACATATCACATCTTTCTCTCTTTATAGGTTTTTTAAATATTGAACTTCTTCACCAGTTAAATAGCGCCACTGCCCTACTTTTAAATTCCCTAGTTCTAGATTTCCTATCTTAATCCTTTTTAATGTTATAACAGGATGACCTATCATTTCACACATTCTTCTAATCTGCCTGTTGCGTCCTTCGTGTATAACTATTTTTACAAGAGCATCATTATTTATTTTTTTTAATATTTCAATCTTAGCCTTTGCCGTTAAACGACTATCTAATACTAGTCCATTTCTAAATCTATCCAGATCTTTATCATCAGGTATGCCTCTTATTTTAGCAATATAAACTTTATCAATTTCGCGTTTAGGATGCATAAGTTTATTTGCTATATCTCCATCATTTGTTAACAAAAGTAATCCCGAAGTATTGTAATCTAAACGTCCTACTGGATATATTCTATCTTTAATTTTAATTATATCAAGAACTGATGGCCTTCCAAATTGATCTTTAACTGTTGTTATAAATCCAGTCGGTTTATTTAACATAATGTAAATATTGTGTTGAACTTTTTCAACTACTCTGCCATTATATTCAACAATGTCCTTATCTGGATCAATTTTAATGCCAAGATTTTTTATAATAATGCCATTAACTTTGATTTTTCCATCAAGAATTAATTGCTCACATTTTCTTCTCGATGCAATCCCACATTCGGCTAAATACTTTTGCAATCTTTCCATAATAATTATTACACCTTAATTATTGATATACCAACTTAACGTTTATAATATAACATTTTTTTTACTAAAATACAATATATTAAGCGAGCATAAGGCTCGCTTAGACTAATTTTTCATCATATATTCCTATTAGATTGTCTCTTTCTATTTTTTCTTTAATCGCATTTGTATCAGTTGTATATAATCCTAATGATTTCATTCGTTCAAAATATTTGCCTCCTGCAAAAGTATAGCGATTTTTTAACCCTTCTTTAGTCCCAATACATTCATTTTCATATGCGATGAGATCACCAGACACCAAATTCCTTGGCAGCTCAAGTAAAGGCATGCCAAGCGATAATCTAACGCTGTTGTGGCCAGCCAAGCAACCAGTCACCATAGCCTCAGTATGACCGGTAAACAGCCCTGATTTTTCTCCTGCGCATAGCAAATTATCTAATCCCTTAACTTTCATACTGTTATTTCTTGGAGCAATAGATAAATATCTGATAGAATTAGCCTTTCCTCCTGAATATGGATCTTCAAATCTAGCTCTTTCAAGTCCCGGTATTTTTCTCAGCTTTTCCAGAGGATAGAATGGCGTCATCAATTTAGCATGACCTGTATCTAACAATACAACATTTTCTGCATATTCAGGAAGTGCATATTGCTGACACACTTTTAATTTTAATTTGTCCATATTAACATCTTCTTCAGGAACAGGTAATACTACAACACCGTCTTTATCAAGTTTTTCTCTAATTTCATCACTTAATGAATCCTTGTTTAGCTTACAAGAACCACTAAATGCACCATATACTTCATCAGATCTCATTCCCAAAATATCATCAATACCTGCTCTATAGCTTATACTAATCCTCGGTCCAAATGATGGACATCTTAATATGCACATAGAACAGCCATTGCCATATCTTAAACAATTCCCCATAGGACCTGTCGAGCCTGTAGTTTCAATAAAAACATCTCCATATTCAACTGAATCATCAGCTAAAACTATTCCTTTGATTTTTGTATTGCTTTCCATTATTACATCTGTTGCTCTAGATATAAATTTAATATTAACTCCCTTACTTAAAAGCATATTTCTTATTGCAGGCTCTACTTTTGTAATATCATATAAGTTTGCGTGCTTATGTCCTGGAAAATCAACATTTGTATGTCTAGCACACATATCAGTTATTTCAATTAACTCATGTCCGCCAAGGTATTTTATTTCTTCCGCTGCTGTATATCTTCCGTTATTTCTCATAATTCCGCCAACAAGCCCACACCCTAAAAGCATATCGGTCTTTTCAAGCAGTACAACATCTGCTCCAGCTTTTCTTGCTGTGAGAGCTGCTGCGCATCCTGCCCAACCGCCGCCAATAACAACAACTTTAAGCATACAAAATTCTCCTTTCGATTGCCCTTTTTGCATCAAATTGTACTTTGCAAGATCTTACTTTTTGTCCATCTATTTGAACTTCGCAACTGCCACAGATTCCTTCTCCACAACATATTGTATTGTTATTTGATACTGCAAGATAAGCCTCATTGTTATATAAATCCATATAATTCAATATATTAAGATGTTGTTCATCAGAGCCTCCACTATATATCAATTTCAGATCATTGTCTGCAATAGCATTCTTCAAAATTTCCTGCCCTTCAGCACTTAAAATATCTGTTGTTATTATATTTAAATTAAGCTGATCCAGGTATTGGCTTATGAAAAATTGTCCTGTTTTACCCTTATCAATTATTACTGTGATTTTATTGTTATTTCTGTACAATTTATTAATAACAATAACACCTGGTGCCTGTGCAATTCCTCTCAATATTACTAAGCATTTTGAGTTTTTAAGGCCTTTTATATACTTATGTCCAAATAATCCATTCCAATAAGGCCCCCTAATACATACCCTTTTTTCACTTAAGTTAATTAAACTTGTTTTGGGACCATTAATTTGGATTGCTACTTTTACAAAACCATTAATTTCATCCGCATACATTATAGACATAGGAGTATCAAAAAATGATGGACTTAACTCGTTTCTTAAAAAAACATATGAGCCTGGTTCGTTCAAATCCCTAGCCATTTTGTTAGGCACAGATAATGTTAATATAAATAAATTTTCATTTATCTTTTGTTTGTCTATAATATTTGAAACAATTGTATCTCTTTTTGCTTTAGCCTTCCATTTTGCCCAAACAAATTCTTGAAATACACATACACCTTTCCAATTACAGTCACAAAATTTTTTGCCTTGTAACTGAGAACACACTATGCATTCATTTAATTCTGCCAAGTAGCAAGGGCAATAATCACTGCCAATATCAATACATTCAAGCCTTGGACTTGCCATTACACCATCTCCTAAAGAAAGATTTCACATATTTATGGTATTCTCAAATAAAAAAATGGTTACAAAAAAACTCTTAGCAAGATGCTAAGAGTTTTCAGATTAAAAGATATTTATCCAGTTTTTAATTATTGTTTTTAGATTATAGTTATAATCCCTTTTATCAATTGTTTTTCCTGCAACTATATCTATCGTACCCATTTGTTTATCATTTAATAATACTTTGGCTATTCCAACTTTTTCACCTACACCTATAGGTGCCTTCATTGATTTAGGGATACTGTATTCAACTTTTATGTTTAAAATCTCTTCTTTTGAAACGGGCAACGTAAAATCATCGTTGTACTGAAGCGATAAATATTTCCCTTTGCCATTGATAACAATTATTGTTTTTGCTACCTGATATTTCGAAATAATTTTTAATGGCTTGTACTTTTCAAAAGAATAATCTAAAATCTTTTGTGAATCTTCCCACATAGGACCGCTATTTAGAACAACAGATATAAGCCTGTGACCATCTCTAGTTGCTGAGGCAACGAGACATCTGCCGGCCTTATTAGTAAATCCTGTTTTTACACCATCCCCACCTTCATATTGCCAAAGCATTTTATTTTTATTTCTAAGATATCTGTCGTAATCTCGCCCACTCCAAGGTATCGTCTTTTCTTTGGTCGATACTATTTCTGCAAATTTACTGTAATTATTAAAAGCATACCTTGTAATCAAAGCTAAATCATAAGCAGTTGTATAATGATTGTTGATTCCAATATCAAGACCTGATGGCGTAACAAAATTCGTATTATATGCACCAATATCTCTTGCTTTTTTATTCATCATCTCCGCAAATTTTTCTACACTACCGCCAATATGTTCAGCAATAGCAGTTGCAGCATCATTTCCAGAATTAAGCATTAAACCATACAATAAATCTATAAGTGGAAGTTTTTCACCTGGAGCAAGCCAAATTGAAGACCCTCCTACACTAGCCGCTCTTTTACTGACAGTTACAATATCGTTTAAATTTCCATATTCTAATGCTATCAGTAGAGTCATAATTTTAGTAGTGCTTGCCATAGGAAGTTTTTCATTTATGTTTTTTTCGTACAAAACTCTCCCAGATTTCTGATCCATAACAATCGCAGCCTTCGCTGCAATTTGCGGAGGGTCTATACTTTCTGCTTTTACGTTTATTGGGGTCATAAGGAAAGTAAAAATTAGTAAAAATAAAAGTGTCTTTTTCATCACTGTCCTCCTTGAACGTTAATACCTCACATTATGACCCACATTTCAATTAACATTAATCTACATTATTTGTTACTGTTATCGGCGTTGATTTTTTATTCGTTTTGTTCTTATTAAAAACATTTTGTAGCTCTTCCATCAATTTAGGTGCTAAATCAATAATTCTTTCAACCATTGCATTTTGATTGACAGGTAAAAGCCTTATCTGGCCTTGTCCTACAACCATAAAAGCAACAGGTTGCAATGAAACGCCTGCACCACTACCACCACCAAATGGCATTTTTGATTCTTGATTATTCTGCTGATTTTGTTCCTTATCCTTATTTTGTGTCATTTGAAATTCTCCACCACCAGCCGCAAATCCGAAAGTCACTCTTGAAATAGGAATAATAACAGTTCCATCTGGTGCTTCAACTGCATCACCTACTATAGTGTTAACATCTATCATGTCTTTCAGACTTTCCATTGTGGTTTTCATTAACCCTTCTATTGGATGATCACTCATCCTGATCACCTCCACTTAAAATTCTTAATAAATTTTATACTATTAACTATAATATTACCATATCTAAAATCTAATATGCAATTAAAATTGCTTTCAAAAATATTTCTTCCAAAATATGGACTTATTGATATAGAAGGCTTATTTAAAAATCTAATATTGCAATAGATAGGAACAAATATGGTATAAACCATACTATTAATTATCCCATATAAAATAGACGTTAAAGCTGCATCATTAAAACCTTCTTTTATATTTAAATTAAATATTCGAATTACTATAGATTTTTTTATATTTAAACTGGTTTCATAGATAACTTTCTTATTTGAGTAAAACAGATTCGACATTCTATATATATCGTGAAAACTAAACATTTTTTTATCTTCAACTTTTTTGGGGAATTTTAAAAAAAACGCTTTGTGTATTTTATATTTTATAACTGGCTTTTTATCTTTAATTGTCAAATTAGCTGCATCAACCATCATGCTAAGTACTTTTATTCCAAATATTTTTAATAACATTTCCATCTTATCATTTTCATCAATTCTTTTATAATTAATATCGAAAAAGCCTATCCTAATAAATCGCAAGATATATATGTATATATTTAAAATAAAATTGCTGCCGTAATTGTTAAAACATATTTTAATCGTTATAGGTAAAGTATATATCACTATAATAATTAAAATTATAATTAGCAATATGTAGAAAGAAAACATCAATTCACCTTCTCTGTTTTATTGTTTTCAATAAGTAAAATAAAAATACTATATGACATCGTCTAATGGTGGTAAATCTTTTAAGGAAGGTAAATTAAAGTACTTTAAAAAATCATCTGTAGTAGAATAAAGTATAGCTCTACCAGGAGCATTTACTCTTCCGTTTTCTTTGATTAAATTAAATTCCAGAAGAGTATTAATTGCCTTCTCGCACTTTACACCTCTTATTTTCTCAATATCTATTCTTGTAATAGGTTGATTGTACGCAATTATCGATAAAACCTCTAATGCAGCTTGAGAAAGACCTTGTTTTATGTCAAGTCCTAATGCTTTTTTTATATATTCTGCATACTTTTCATTTGAGCACATAGCTAAAGAATCATCGATCATAACAACATCTATTCCTCTATTATTAGAGACATAACTGTCTTTTAATCTATAAAATGATTCCTTAACATCATCTGCAGAAACATTCAAGACATTACTCAATGTATTTATCTTTACTGGTCGTCCTGCAGCAAATAAGATTGACTCAATTATATAATCTATGTCCATTTTTTCACCTCTTTAGTTTTTTTATAATAATATCTCCAAATATTTTCTTTTGTTCTGCTACAACTTTGTTTAATTTAATAAGTTCCAAAAGTGCCATAAATGAAACTACTTTTTCCACCTTATGTCGATTAAATACGAAATCGCTAAATTTCATAATTGGTGTAACTATTAAATTTTTAAGAAATTCCTTAATTTTATCTTCGACAGTAAATTGGTCTTTTGCATATTTAATTGGAATTACATCGCTATTTGACCTTTTCAAAATCTTGATATAAGCTTTCTTTAAATCATCAGCAGAGTAATTAAGTAATAATGATTTATCAATATATTTTATTTCAGGTTCTTCTTTAAAAAACCTAAGCCCATAGACATTTGAAGTTTTTAATTTATTTGCGATAACCTTATACTTTTTATATTCAATTAACCTTTCTACAAGTATTTCTCTAGGATCTACATCATCTAACTCCAATTGCTTACCTTCAGGCTGAGCTTTTGGCAGAAGCATACTAGATTTTATCTCAAGTAATGTTGCTGCCATCAAGATAAATTCAGTAGCTATATCTAAATCCATTTCTTGCATTGCATTTAAGTATTCCATGTATTGTTCAAATACACTGGCTATAGGAATGTCCTTAATGTCTATTTCGTTCTTCTCTATTAGATGAAACAAAAGATCAAATGGACCTTCAAAAGTTTCAATTTTCACATTGTACATTATCCCACTCCAAACGGAAATAAAATTATTGTAGAAATTACCCTGTCCAAACCCACCATCACCGGTGTCATTACAATATTTATTATCCCAGTAAATAGTAGCAAAAGTAATGCAATCTGTCCATATTGTTCATACTGTGAAAAAACATATGCTTCTCTTTGTGGAAGAAGACTCCATAAAACTTTTGACCCGTCCAATGGTGGAACAGGAATTATATTAAATACTGCAAAAACCAAATTGTACTGATATAATACGTTTAAAAAAAGTCCAACTATTGGTACATTGTAAAAATAAACCATTAAAATTCGCGTTATAAATGCCAGAAAAACATTTGAGAGAGGTCCTGCCAAAGAAACATACAAAACTCCTTTTTTTCTATCTTTAAAATAATAAGGATTTATCGGTACAGGCTTTGCCCATCCAAAATATATTACAAATAACATTAGTAATCCCAAAGGATCTATGTGTGCAAGTGGATTTAATGTCAATCTGCCATTTTGCCTAGGAGTTGGGTCACCAAGTTTATCAGCTACATATCCATGACTAAACTCATGAAAACTCATAGCAATTATCAAGGCCGGTATTCTTATTAAATAACTTAATATTATATTCATATTTTTTCACCTCGCTTAACTTTTTCCACATACTGTTTTAGTCGTTCAAATTCATCTTCTTTGTTTATTATTTTCCCGCATAATTTATCATAATAAATTTTTTCTAATATTTTTTTGTATACAGGTGATGGCTCAAGTCCTAACTCTTTTATGGCATCACCATTTACTTCTAACTTTAAAGATCTAATCACTTCAAAATACCTATCAACAATTTTTTTAATATTTTCACCTTCCATAGTATATATCGCATTTATTGCCTCGATCTTTTTGTCTTTAAATAAATTGTACACTGCTATATCATCTTTTAAAGTGTATAAATTCATTTTAATCTCAATAAGATCTGATAATCCCTTAGAATATTGACGTCTAAAATTAAATTTTTCATTCAAATAATCTAAATCATCCTTTTTAACATTATAAAAAAACAAAAGAAATCTGTATAACAAGACATCCCCATATCTTGCATATGTATTCAAATTTTTAATATTAATGTCTATTCCTTTAAATATTTTTTTGTCAATTTCATAATATTTCATCAATTTCACAATGGTTTCAGGATTTTTCTCGCTTAAAATCAAATAAATCTCATTCATAATCCTATCTGCTGAAAGATTGTCAATATCACCATTAGCAATCGATTGTTTTAGCAAAAGTTCAGTATGTTCTTCTAATTTAAAATCTAATCTAACGCTGTATCTTAACGCTCTAAATATCCTTGTTGGGTCATCATTAAAACTTTTATCATGTACAACTCTAATCAATTTATTTTTAATATCATCCAGACCATTGCATAAATCAATTATCATGCCTTCTTTTATATCAAATGCCAGCATATTAATAGTAAAATCTCTTCTTTTGATATCCTCAACTATATCCGCCAATTCTACATCAGGCAAAATTCCAGAATGAGCATAATACTCCTTCCTTGCTGAAACTACATCAAATGTGTATTTGTCAGCTTGTATTTTTGCCGTTTTAAATTTCTCATGTATTTCAATTTTCCCATTTAAAATTTTGCTTAACATTAATGCATATCTTATTCCATCACCTTCAACTGTAATGTCTATATCATTGCTTTCTAAATTCAGAATCTCATCTCTAATATATCCTCCAACTATATAAGATTTGACACCCATTTTACACGATATTTTTTTAAGTATCAAAAGTATATCCTTATCTATATAAAAACCCCTCTTTCCACAATTATACTTAAATTATTATATCATATTTAGATAAAAAAATAAGCATAATCATTAGAATTATGCTAACGAATAAATTATACATGTTTAACTTATTTCTTTGTTTTTGGATTAAATATTATTGAAAATAAATAGCCAAAAAAAACTGCTGCCGAAATACCTCCAGCCGTCGCTGTCAATCCTCCTGTAAAAGCACCTATAATCCCGTCTTTTTTTACTGCTTTAATCGCACCCTGTGCTAGCGAATTTCCAAAGCCTAAAAGTGGTACAGTTGCACCTGCGCCACCGAAATCTATTAATTTTTTATATATTCCGAAACCACCTAGTATAGCACCAAGTGTTACATAAAGAACTAAAATCCTTGCAGGCGTTAACTTCGTCTTGTCTATCAGTATTTGAGCAATAACGCATATTAATCCCCCAACAACGAAAGCACGTATATAATCCATTATACCAGCCTCCTATGTGTATCTTGAAATAGTAACAGCATGTGCTATACCAGGTATTGACTCTCCTTGCTGTGTACTTGTGGGGGACAATAGCGCACCTGTTGCTATAAACAAAACTCTGTTATAAGTTCCATTTTTAATCTGACTCAACAGCCATCCATTTAAAACAACTGCCGAACATCCAGCTCCACTACCACCAGAATGCACATCCTGAGATTCATCGTATATTTCTATTCCACAGTCCTTATATTTATCTTCTATATTTAAACCTTCTTTATTGAGTAGCTCCATTAAAATGCTTTTTCCCACTCTTGCCATATCACCTGTTATTATTAAATCATAATCGTTTATAGTAAAACCAGTATCGTTAAAATGTGTTATTATGGTATCGGCTGCAGCAGGTGCCATCGCAGCGCCCATATTATTAGCATCTTTCATCCCTAAATCCACAACTTTTCCAGTAGTAACATGTGTTATATATGGACCACTGCCAGTAGAAGATAACAGTGATGAGCCTGAACCTGTCACTGTCCACTGTGCCGTAAATGGCCTTTGTACACCTTGCTCCAAAGGAAATCTATATTGCCTTTCTGCAGTAGAAAAATGACTTGATGTTGTTACAATTACATAATCTGCAAAACCTCCGTCTATTACCATAGAACCTATTGACAGTCCTTCTGCCATTGTAGAACAAGCTCCATACAAACCAAATGTTGCTACATTAAATTGCCTTGCAGCAAAACTAGAAGTGATTATTTGATTTAGCAGATCTCCTCCTATTAAATAATCTATATTGTTAATATTTAAACTTGCTTTTTTTAAAGCTAGATTAACTGAATCCTGAAACATTTTACACTCTGCTTTTTCCCAACTCTTTTCACCATAAGTATCATCGGTTAAAATCATATCAAAATAGTCTTTTAAAGGTCCTTGCCCTTCTTTAGGACCTACAATAGTACCTGAAGATATTATAGATGGCGGATTTACAAATTTGACAGTTTGCGAACCCATTTTCTTTTGCGCCATAGTTTATCACCCTTTATTTCAGAAAATAATACACAAGTCCTACAATAATTGATGTTCCAACGCCATATACAATTACTGGTCCAGCTATATTAAACATTCTAGAAGCAACGCCAAATACAAATCCCTCTCTTTTAAACTCCATCGCTGGCGCAACAATTGAATTTGCAAAGCCTGTTATAGGCACAACAGAGCCTGCGCCTGCAAAGCGCCCAATATCATCGTAAATGCCTATTCCTGTTAAAAATGAACCTAAAAAAACCATTATGATCGCAACAGGAGTACTTGCTTGTTCAAGACTCATGCCACGTGAGACAAACAAATTGAGAAAAAATTGACCAATGTCACATATTAATCCCCCTACAACAAAAGCCCATATAATATTTTTTATCAATGTTGGCTTAGGTTCATATTTTTGGGCAATATCTTTGTATTCCTGTTGTTTTTTAACATCCTTCTCCATTGCTACACCTCCATTTAGTGGGCACCTTGTATGGTTGCCCACTGTTTATCTATCCACTCTAAATGCTATTTGTATATTAGCTTTATATTCAACAATTTTGCCGTTCTTTACATTGGCAGTTTGGTTTAACACTTCTATTCCTGAAATATTGTCAACCGTCTTTGCCGCTTCTGCAACTGCATTTTGTATAGCATCATCCCAACTTTTTGTTGAATCTCCAACTACATTTAAGATTTTTACTACAGCCATTTTAATTCCTCCTTTAAATAAACTAATATTGCACTATCAGGTACTTTTTTTGTTGTATTATATTTTAAAAAGTAAAATGCAGATAGTGTTAAAAAAGCAATTGAAATTATTATTATAAACTTCTTCATTTGTAACACCTCAACACAATAATATTATGTGAAAATATATATTTTTTAATACAAAAAAGAAGTGTAACACATCTTACACTTCTTGAAGTTGTTCTTTTAATTTTTTTAATACTTTTTTTTCAATTCTTGATACTTGCACCTGCGATATTCCAAGAATCTTTGATACTTCAGTTTGTGTCATGTCTTTAAAATATCTCAAAACTATAATCTGTCTTTCTCTAGAATTTAATTTTTTAAGAACCATTCTCAGCGCAAGCTTGTCTTCAATATCATACTCATTATCTTCACTGCTTATTTTCTCTATCAAAAGCATGTTATCATCTTCGTTGTGCTGTGAATTGTCATACAGGTATTCAGCAGTTGCTGTTGATTCAAATGCCATCGCAATTTCTTCGGCTGTAACATTAAGTTTAGACGCAATTTCTTGAATAGTTGGCTCTCTATTTAATTTTTTTTCCAGTTCATCTTTTATATAATAAGCTTTATTCGACAACTCTTTCAATGACCGACTTACTTTTATAAGACCATCGTCTCGTAAAAATCTTTTAATTTCGCCTAGTATAATAGGAACAGCATATGTAGACAGTTTTACATTATAGGACTCATCAAATTTATTTATAGCTTTAACGAATCCTATACACCCAATTTGATAAAGGTCTTCTGCTTCATATCCCCTATTAGAAAACTTTTTTACAATACTCCAGATAAGACCACTATTTTCTTTTAATAACTTTTCCAACGATAATTTATCATTATTTTTAGATTTTCTTATAAGTTCATTTACATCTTCATTCCTTTCGCTATCTTTTTCTATCATAACAGCACCTCATTTATTTGTATTAATGTATTTAACCATTTTAACTCTGGTACCTTTGCCTTTTTCCGACTCCACCTCTAATTCATCCATAAATGTCTGCATAACTGTAAAACCCATTCCCGATCTATCTTCGTCAGGTTTCGTTGTATATAAAGGTTCCATGGCTTTTTCAATATCTTCTATTCCAACTCCATTGTCAATTACTTCTACTATTAATTTATTGCCTTCTATCTCCGCTCTTAAAATTATATAATCTATCTTATTTTCATATCCATGAATTATGCAATTTGTCACAGCTTCAGAAACAGCCGTTTTAATATCTGCGATTTCCTCAATTGTAGGATCCAACTGAGCAGCAAAAGCAGCGACAACTGTTCGTGCAAAAGATTCATTTTGTGACTTGCTTAAAAATTTCAATTCCATTTTATTTGAATAGCTCATTTATATCCCCCTTTGCATGCTTTCAATAGCTTCTTCAATTGATTTATAACAGTTTATAACTCTTAAAATTCCAGACAACTCTATAACTTTCAAAAGTTGTGACTTAGCTCCTACAATTGCTAATGTACCATGTTTATCTTTTGCCATCTTATACCTTCCAAGAATCATGCCTATGCCTGAGCTGTCCATGAAATTTAAATCTTTTAAATCTAGTATAATATTTTTATAGCCTTTTTGATATTCGTTATTTATAGATTCTTTAAAAATATCTGATGTATGATGATCTAACTCTCCCTTTACTTTAACTATTAATATATCATTTTTTTTCATAAATTTTATATCCATTTTTATCCCTCCATCTATATATATTCTACATAACAGCTCAATATCCTCCTTTTTTGTTATATTTTTCTATATAATATACAAAAAAACTAAAAGCGAATAAGCTTTTAGTTTTTTTCAATCCATGATCTATAAACTTTTCTCAAATTATCAAATATATTTGATTTTTTAACATTTTGATTAGAAGTCAAAGGCACAGTTTTAATCAGATTATTTCCATCGTAGATTTTAATTGTTCCGATTTTAGCACCGACTTTAATTGGAGCTTCTACGTATTTATTTATGCTAATTTCTTGTTTTATATTTTTAGCTTCACCTTTTTTCAACAAGACATATTCATCACTATTAGCAACAGCATTTATATAATCTTTTTCTCCTTTTAATACTTTTACTGTACCATAAGTTTTTCCTGCTTCAACTACTTTTTTCGTTTCAAAGTTCGCAAATCCATAGTCTAAAAGCTTTGAAGCTTCTTTGAATCTAGTATTAGAATCTGGTGCACCGAATACCACTGCTATAAATCGTGTATCTCCTCTTTTTGCTGTTGCAGATAAACAATACAAAGCTTCTGAAGTAGAACCAGTTTTTATTCCATCAGCTCCCTGATATCTCCACAATAGTTTGTTAGTATTCGCCAAACTAAATTTTCCATTTCTAACTGAATCTATTTTATCTGTCAAATATTTAAATATTCCTTTATGTTTAACAAGCTCTCTCGAAATTAATGCGATGTCATAAACAGAAGTATAATGATCCTTTTCAGGCAACCCTGAAGCGTTTTTGAAATTAGTATTTTTTGCTCCAAGCTCCTTAGCACGTTTATTCATCTCTTCTACAAACTTTTCTTCACTGCCAGAGATATATTCTGCCAGTGCTACTGAAGCATCATTAGCCGAATTCATAGCGACAGACTTTAATAAATCGTCTACTGTCATTTCTTCACCGATTTCTAAGTATATTTGTGTTCCTCCCATATCAAAAGCATGTTCGCTTGTTACAACTTTGTCAGTAGTCTTAATTTTGCCAGAATCTAATGCTTCCATTACTAAAAGCATTGTCATTACTTTAGTAACACTTGCAGGAGGTAATTCTTCATGACTATTTTTTTCATATAATACTTTTCCTGTATTTGCATCCATAAGAATGGCTGACTTAGACTTAAGATCAAAATTATCAGCATATGCAATATCTTCTGTTATTATTGTATAAATCAATGTAAATATCAAGATAAATGAAACTATCTTTTTTAACATTGTATCCCTCCTCTTAAAATTATTTTTTCTTAAGGAGGGATAATTATTCTAAAATTTTTATGCACGAGGATGTGACTTTTTGTATACTTCTTTAATCTTTGATTTAGCAATTAATGATATTAATTCATTTGAACCAGTCGATTTATATCCGAGCATTTCTTGTACACTTCTTATATCCGCCCCATTTTCCAACATATGCTTGGCAAAAGATTTTCTCAGTATACTAGGAGTTATATCAAATCCTGGATTAACTATATCTGTGTACTCTTTTATAATTTTCCAACAACCCTGGCGAGTTAGTGCCTTACCTCTCATGTTTAAGAAGAGATAATCATTATTTTTAACATTTTCTCTTACAGATATGTAATTTTGAAGTGCATCTACTGCAGAATCACCAATTGGTATAAATCTTTCTTTTGTACTTTTGCAATATATGTAACCATAATTAAGATTAACATCATCTATGCGCAGTGATATTAATTCTGATACTTTTAACCCTGTTGCATATAGGACTTCTATTATTGCTTTATCTCTTAAACCTTTTTCGCTTTTTTCGAATTCATATGACAATAATTTATCAACTTGATCAATTGACAATGTTGCAGGAACTTTTCTTTCTATTTTTGGTGCATCTAAAGTATATGCAGGTTCTTCATCAATTAACCTATTCATGAATAAATATTGATAAAATGATTTTATAGATGAAAGATGTCTTGAGATAGTAGCTTGTGATCTATTCTTATGTTTTAACAAATTCATATAATTAATAATCGTAGCCTTTTTAACTTCAAAACATCCAATATTAATTTTTTCTAAATACTCTAAGAATTGTGTGATATCTCTTTTGTATGAATCTATAGTATTATCGCTTAACTTTTTATTATTTTTAAGAAAATCAATAAAAGCTTGTACAACACTTACCATCAACATTACCCCTATTATATTTGATTATAATAAATATTCAACAAAACTTTTAATTTTCCTTCATCCTTATTGAATAATATTTTTTAATAGATATAAAATATTTGGTGTTATATAAGCTTCAAATACACCACCTACTATCATCAATGAAAAAGCAGAATATATTATGAGCGTATACGTGACAAATTGAGAGAATAAATCATTAACATTAAATCTTCGGTTTTTTAATATATACATTGAAAAATTTATACAAGTTGCTGAAATAAAAAATAATGAAATTAGAACCAAAATATTTTGTGGTAGTATGGCAATTAAAGCAAATATTATACCCTTGTATTTCAATTGATTGATTAGAAAACCAATGGAAAATCCTAATAAAAATCCTCTAATACCAACAACGAGAAATATAAAAGGAATTCCTATAATTGTAGCCCCTAACAGCCAAAGCACGAAAGTTGTTTCAAAATTATTTAATACAGATTGTTTAAATATTTCAATAGGAATTATTTTCATTTGACTAATTATCACATAAAAATTATTTATATATTTCATCATATTTTCTTTCTGTATATCGTTTAATGTATTTATTGTAAAAGAGCCAGACGCTATTCCAATCATAAAAGACATTAAAATAATTATATATAGGATAGAATTATCTTTTATATGTTTAGAAATTTTTTCTTTTAAAACTTTCAAGGCAACGTCCTCCTCCTGCCTTAAATTATATTTAAATTTATGCTTTGAAGAAGGACAATATGACTAGCTTAAATTATTTTACCATAAATGCCGCCACCACCTGCTTTTATTTTTACATTTCCATATCTTGCATCTACAATATTCTTTGCCAATTTTTCACCTATACATTCTCTTAATTGTTCGAAAGGTGCTTCATGTAAAACATATATCTCATTTCCAACTTCATACAAGAGCTTTTTCACTGTTTTAGGACCAATTCCGGGTATAAATTCCAGTGGAATCTGATAGATATATTCCGGTCTAAATGCAGGATGCAATATTTTTTGATCCTTTATTTCATATATTCGATCCAAAACACCAAATACTACATTTTCACTGTTGCAATACGCGCATTTGTGAATAGGAGGATTTGTGTTCGAAATTTTACTGCAGTCAAGGCAAAATGTCCTGTGATATTTACCTAATGCAGGATTTAAACCATAGTTTCTTATGATGCCACTTCTAGATTTAAGCGTCAATTTTACGCTTTTAAAGTCAGGACTTGGTAAGTCAAAAACATTAAATTCTCTTCCTATTTTTTGCAGAGAATGAGCATCTGAATTGCTTAAAAAAACTTTGTAGCTTAATTCACTGATCATATCAGCCAAATATGTATCAGAACTTAAACCAAGCTCGATAGCAAAGACTTCATCATAATATTTTTCAAATACACGACTTAATCTATCAGTCGTATTCCCATAATAACTTTTATACGGCGTAAATACATGAGCAGGCACGACAAATCCATCGAAATCTCTTACTATCTTTAATATTTCTATGCTATTTAGCCTGCATTTCTGTGTACTTAAGTTTATATTATTGATATACTTAGACAATATTTTAGAAAAAGCTCTCATTGATTCAATGTCTTTTAAGAAACATAATAAATGTGGTGAACCCGCCAATTCACCACCGACCTCTATCTCACTTACTAATTGTAAAACAATCTTATCTTTGTATATAAGCCCTCCGCCATCTAACTGTCTTAGTACATCATTTTTAACCAAATCCTCCAATTCATCCAAAATCTCAGGTACTGCACAATCTACGATTCCTACAATATCTATACCCTTTTCTACACATTTTTCAAATATATTTTCTACTGTTAAACTTGGCGATGCAGTTATCTTAACAGGTTTTCCGCTTTTCGTTCTTCCCAAATGAACATGTAAATCAGCATTGTAGTACAATTCAAATACCTCTTTTCATTTGATATAATACAAAAGTGCTATTAAGGTTTTAGCATCCTCTATTAAGCCATTTTTAATCATTTCTTTTATCTCGTCAACGCTATACTCATAAACATCTAAAAATTCATCAGCGTCCGTATGAGGCGTACCTTTTTCTAAATCATCTGCTAAATATAAATGCAAAACCTCAGTAGAAAAACCTGGAGATGGATAAAATGAAAAAATATGTTTCAGTTCCTTTGCTATATAACCTGTTTCTTCCATCAGTTCTCTTTTTGCACATTCATCAGGTTTTTCTCCAATATCTAATTTCCCTGCTGGTATCTCTAACAACACTTTTTCAGCAGGCTTCCTATATTGCTTCACCATTATTATTTTGCCATCTTTATTTATAGCCAATATAGAAACGCCACCTCCATGTTCCACTATCTCCCTTTTTGCAACTTTTCCATTAGGCAATACAACATCATCAATCCTTAGATTTATTATTCTACCAGAAAATATTGTATTCGAATTTTTAGTTGGTTCATTTAAATCCATTTTATACACCCTTTCTATAAAGAATATTTTTCGCTTAAATTGCATAATATGAAAACAAAGGAGATGAATTTAATGATCATATATGAAAATAAAATTTACTTCAAGGGGAAGTTCTGTGAACTTATTAAGCTGCTCAATAAACTTTCTTTAAAATACAAAACATTTAATGAATTAATTAATTCCAAGTAATTTAGAACAATAAATTGCGGCCGCACCACATGCATCAAAAAATTCTTTTTCCTCATTGATTGTTCTTCCCATTGTCGTAAATTTTAAATCTTTTACTTCCAATAAAATATCACTAGTAATTTTAGAGTCGATAAAATATTTATTAACTTTATCAAATGCGTGGTTTTCTTTTAATTGTTTTTCCAAAATCAAATGTTTCTCATTATCTAATATAGGCATAGTCAAGTTGCAAGAACTATTCAATAACTCAATTACAGTAGCGGTATGATGGCTTATACCAATATGTCTTTCTCTTTTATCATTAAAACTAATTCGTGGTATCAAAATTGGGATACCTTTTAACTTGTTTATTGCATCAATTATACTAGCTTGGTCTATTCCTGAAAAACCATATTTTGTTCCTGTTCCAACTATGCCGGGTCCCATGGCCACTATTGCCACATCACTCTTTACAATTTCTTTAGCAGATATCAATGACGAATAAATATTGACTGCCTCAAAATCACCGCCAAAGGCATGTCCCATAGTAATTGTACTGTCTATAATATTATTTTCTTTTAAATACCTAACTGTATTGCTGAAAGAAATTGGCAGGCAAGCTGAATCAGACATTATGTATGATATTTTTATTGCCGGCTTCAATTTTTTCAAAACTACGGCTGTTGGAGCCAACATGCTATGAAGCTCACCAACGATTACAGGCATGCCACCTAAGTCTTTAAAATTATTAAAGATATCATGATACGGACTATCTTGTTCTTCCACCGATAATACATTAATCTGCATGGGGGTATATCGCAATTTCATTATATGTCCAATCTTTTGAAAATCAAGATTATCATATTTTGTATTTAAAATTACAAAATCATAGCCACCTGTGCCTAAATTTAAATTTCTCGCCGTTTGATTTATATATACTACATCATCAACATTTATTTCACCAGTAATCTCATTATAATTAATTGCTTTCGTTGTAACTCCATCTACATCTACTTCTATAAAACTGATATCATCTCTTTTTGATATAATATTTTTCACAATCCCTTTATTGATAAAAATCATTTTATTAGTCACGTCCTCTGCCAATCATATCTAAAAAATTTAAAAATCTATTCCCCTCGATTATTTTTGTTAAAGAATATTTTTCAGTAACAATGTGAACTAAAATCAAGAATATCATTATAATTAATCTCACATTAAAATCAAACAATAAAATACTTGATATACCCAAAGTAAGCCCGAGAATATTAGAACCAGTATCCCCAAGCATAATCTTTCCCTTTAAATCCAGCGGCAAAAAAGCCAGCACTGAACCTAAAACTATCATCAAAAGCTGTGGGCCTCCTGAAGTCGCTATAAAAAATATTATTGAGAAAAATAAAAATGCTTTACATGCTCTTCCTGGTCTTAAATCGAGTAAATTTAAAAAATTAGTAAACAATGATATTACTATCGTATTTACCAATATATCAATTATTCTGTTGCTTAAATTTATACTTATGTATAACGATACAATCAACCCAGTTATCGCTTTTAGGCCACCGGTAGTTAATTTAAGATGAAGCAATGATTTTATGTGTCCTTTTAATCCGGTTACGCTTCGATCTCCTAATAAATCATCAATCAGTCCAACATAAGACATCAAAATTATCGAAAGCAAATAAATAGGCATTTTGCTGTCATTGAAACCAATTAATGTTAAAATCATACTGCTAATAAAAATTGTTGGTACGAATGCAATGCCGCCACAAACAGGAATTAATATTTTCTTGTAATTTGGTTTTAAGCAAACATCTTTGTCTAATATTTGAAAAATAAATTTTTGAATTATTATCATAAATAACAAAGAAATAGCCAAAAAGAATAAGGATGCCACATTATCACCTGTCCTTAAAAAAAGCCTTTATTAAAAGCACTTTTAAAATATCAATGAACTGCCTGCCCCTATGAATAAAACCTTTAATGTCTCTTAAGGTAACAGAATGAGTCATATCTACATCAACTTCTTTAATTTTATATCCCATATTTAAAATATCGATTGTCATTCCAACCTCTATTCCATAACCGCTGTAAAATCTCTTAATTTTATCAAGCACTTCTTTTTTAAATACCCTCTGACCAGAAAGCGTTGAGTCAAAATCGTAGCCTGTCAGTAATTTCACTCCATATTTTGCAAGTTTTTTGACAAAACCAAAGCCAGATTTTACCTTGACTTTTGGGAACCTCGCAACAGTCACATCTGCCTCACCATCTACGACAGGTTTAATAAGCTTTATTACCTCCCTCGATGTTAAACCTACATCTGCATCTATAAATGCAACCACATCATTTTTTACATATTTTAATCCTTCTTTTAATGCCCTTCCCTTCCCTGAATTGTTTTTAATGTTAACTAGCCTTGCTCCAGCTTTTTTTGCCTTTTCAGCAGTATCATCAGTTGAACCATCATTTACAACTATGATCTCATCAATTTCTTCTATATTTTCCATCCCTTTTATCGTATCAACAATCCTATTACTTTCATTAAAGGCAGGTATCAAAACGCTCACGCCCATCATTTCACCTCATTTGAATTTGTACTATTTTGATTCTGCTGTGCTGGTTCTATAAATGAATCTGGCATAATAGACGTATCACCTGGTTTTACTCCATAATTTCCATCCTTACCTTGCATAACCATTATTAAGGAAGTTTGTCCTATAATTGTATCTATATTGTCAACTGTTGATAAATGTTGTTTTTTATATGCGTCCACATAAGAGTACTTTACATCACTTTGCTCTACTCCAACAATTGGCACATTTAAAATTTTGGCCTGCCTTATAATTGGTATATCTACTATATTTAAGTTATTGTTTTTAAGATTGCTGCCTCCCGCTAACACTATAAAATCTGTACTTCCAGGTGTTCCAGTAAAATCAATATATCCTTTATCTTTCAGATATGTTATTAGCTCAGCATCTTGTCCCGAGATTATAACATCTGTTAATTTCTGTGACAAAGATTCTATAAGATGATTGCTGTCCACATTTCCATATTTAGACAGGTTGTTAAGCAGATCTGTTTTATCAGATTCATCTAAATCATTTAAATTATCTTTAAATATCGTAATTGAGCTAATTGTCGCACCTGCTTTCATCAATGCATTTCGCAAACCTGGATATATAAAATCATTATTAGTTTCGATTATTGCTACTTTTACGCCATTTAAACGTCCTTTGACAAGTTCCGGAAATACTATTTTATTGTACTGATTCATATAATCAAGCTGTTTATTTAAGCTCTGAACATTGTCTTTTAAATTAGAATTTTCTGTCTGAATATCCTTAAATTTTTGCTCCAACTGATTTATAATCGTATCCTGCTGTTCTGAAAAAACTTTTTGCCCATCAAGCATAAATCCTATAAATATACCAATACCTAATGCCATAAAAATTGCTGCTATCGTTAAAACGTAATATCTAATATTAACGTTCATAAATCTCCTCCTAAAATCCTATTAAAAGCCTTATTCTCAATTGCAGCAACTTTAGAAGCTGCTGCATAGGCGGCGAAAAATAAGCTATTACACTGAGGGGAACCATTGCTGCGAAAATAATGCTGAAAACATAAGATAACCTAAAATTCTCTCTATATAACTTGTTAACACCTTTTGCATCAATAAGTTTAGAACCTATTTTAAGCCTGACAAGAAATGTACTGGACATTCCCTTTCGCCCTTTTTCTAAAAAGTCAATCATACTTGAATGTGTACCAACTGCAACAATTAAATCTGCTCCTTTTTCATATGCTAAAAGCATTGCAATATCTTCACTTGTTCCTGGAGCTTTAAAAATATGTGCATCAAGACCTAAAGACTTTACTCTCTCTAATCCTGGTGATTTACCATTAGGATATGCATGAACTACAATTTCCTTCGCTTGTTTCAATGCTTTATCGCTAACACTATCCATATCGCCTACTATAATATCTGGAGTCAATCCAAATTCAAGTATTGCATCAGCACCACCATCAACACCTATTAGAATCGGTTTTACATCAGTTATATACTGTCTAATAGTATATAAATCTTCTTTATAATCCTTGCCTCTAACAACAACTAATGCCTGCCTATCTTTAAATTTTGTTTTTACATCGGGTATCTCAATATTACCTAAAATAAATGATTTTTCTTTTTTAGCATATTCAAGTGTATTTTCGATAAATTTATCTAACTCTATCTCAAGATTTTCTTTACATTCCTCCATTTTATATTTAATAACATCGTGAGTCAATAATTTACCTTTTTTTATTAATTTACCATCTTTATATATCTCATTATCAATAATTGTGATTCTGTCATTTTCTTTCAATAAATCGAATATATCTTCACCAACTTCATCAATAATTGGTATGCCAGCTTTGTCAATAATTAATGGCCCTAGATTTGGATATCTACCACTTATTGATTTATTTGCATTTATTACTGCTAAAATTTTCTTTTCAATTAGAGATTCTGCACCAATTTCATCAATATCCACATGATCTATGACAGCAATTTCACCAGGCCTTATACGCTTCGCAAGATTTTTCGTTTTTTTATCTATTTTAACTGTACCTGTAATTTGCATGGTTTGACCTCCATACATTTATTCTTTGTTTATTATAGCACAATTTTAAACAAGGTAAAACAATAAAATACGGTGAAAGTATCACCGTACTTTATTAACTCACCTTTAAACTTAATCTTAATTTATCAGCGATAAGTGCTATAAACTCAGAATTTGTTGGCTTACCTTTTTCGTCATTTATTGTATAACCAAATAAGTCATTTAAAACATCAACTTTACCCCTGCTCCACGCAACTTCAATCGCATGTCTAATTGCTCGTTCTACTCTGCTGGGAGTCGTCTCATATTTTTCTGCTATCTTAGGGTATAATAATTTTGTTACTGAGTTTAGATATTCAATATTATTAATAACCAATGTAATCGCGTCTCTTAAATATAAATAGCCTTTGATATGGGCTGGAATCCCTACATCATGTATAACCTGTGTAATCAAAGTCTCCAAATCAGCTGACCTTTTTTCTCCCATAACTGGCATAATAGCTTTTGTAACCACATCTGTTTGAAATTCCATTATTTCTATTATTCTCTTTGAAAGTAACTCCAAATCAAATGGTTTTAAAATATAATAATCTGCCCCAAGACTTATTGCCCTCTGTGTAATTTTTTCTTGTCCTACTGCTGAAAGTATTAATATTTTTGGCTTTTTAATTTTTAATTCGTTTAGTTTCTCTAATACTCCAATACCATCTAAATACGGCATTATAATATCTAAAATTAATAAATCCAATTCATTATTTTGTATTAAATTTATTGCTTGATTGCCGTCATTCGATGTACCTATTATCTCGATATTTTCTTTCGTCGATAAATAGTCCACCATGATACTAACAAATTCCTTATTATCATCACAAATCCCTAGTTTAATTTTTCTTAACAAGAAACGCCCCTCCTTATGCCTTTTTATCCTTTTTTATTTATAAAAAACAAATCTATTTTATAATATTCTACAAAAAAATTTAATTTCCTTCTTTTAACAATAAAAATATTAGGGAAATTTTTCTTCCCCTAATTATTAAATACATTTTTGTCACTTTGTAAATTTTTCATTTCATTTATCATCCATTCTGCATAGACAGCATATCCTTTCGAAGGATCATTAACAAATACATGTGTTACTGCACCAATAAGCTTCCCATTTTGTATTATTGGGCTTCCACTCATCCCCTGTACTATTCCCCCTGTCTTACTTAGCAAATTTTTATCTACAACTTTAATAATCATTCCTTTTTGATTTGGATTTTTCTGCTCAACTTTTTTTACAATTTGTATATCAAATTCTTTAACTCCTGTATTATCAATTGTTGTTAAAATTTTTGCTGGGCCCTCTTTAACTTGAGATTGAAAACCTATTGGTATCGGTTTTCCAACTATGTCATTTATATCATTATATACTTTGCCGTATATTCCATATTCAGTATTCTTTTCAATATTTCCTATATTATCAACCTCTTCTAAAAATATCCCCCTCAACTCTCCAGGACTGCTTCTTTTCCCCTTGCTTATAGATACTATTCTAGATTTCATCACTTGTCCATTATTCACAGATAATATATCTCCTGTATCAATGTCTGTAATTGCATGCCCTAAAGCTGCATAAAATCTTTTATCTGCAGAATAAAATGTTAGTGTTCCGATTCCAGCAGTGTGATCTCTCACCCACAATCCTAACTTGTATTTTTCATCTTCTTTAGCCAACACAGGGTGTATTTTAGCATATACAATATTACCTTTTCTATTTATCTTTAAAGTTACGGGCAAACCTTTTTGATTATTTATAATATTCGTGATATCATCAGCACAGCTAATCTTTATATTGTTAACCTCCAGTATAATGTCACCTATTTGTATTTTGCCCTCTCTATACGGGCTATAAATTCTGTCATCTGTGCCAATTATATCTGCGTATCCAACTACAAGTGCTCCTTTTGTATTGAGTCTAACTCCTATTGATTGCCCTCCTGGAATGACATTTATCGTTGGTATAACATCAACAGAAACATTTTTTATTGGCAAAATGCCAAATAGTTTAAGATTTATATTTACTTTTCCTCGATTTAATGTTTCCACAGAAAATGGTCTTTCCAAATTTAGGATGTTTTTATTGTCGTTATTAATAATTTTAACAATTCCTTTTTTGTCTGTATAAAAGCCGACTTTAAGAGGCAAATTAAAATTAAAATTTACCTTTTCTCCTTCAAAAATTTTAAAATAATTGGGAGTTTGGCAAATACCTTTAATTGCTGGTATATAATTAACATATATTATTAAAGCCGATAAAAAAATAAAAATTAAATATTTAAATTTATTCCATTTCAATTTAATCACTCCCTCATTTAATTTTGCTAAGTTTAAATTAACCCTTTAATATGATTTATATACTGTCAATAAAAAGCTAGATTTCTAAGTTAATTAATAACTTTTTTTCAAAAAATAAAAAAAATACGGTCTTAAACCCGTATATCTACCTTTGACTTATAGAATTTTTATATTTCTGTGCCAAATCAATTAATTCTTTTGAATGATTATAAGTAGTATCTGTCATAATTGAACCGCTTATTATTCGTGATAATTCTTTTATTTTTCCTTCGTAATTAAGCTTTTCAATTTTTATATATGTTTTATCTTTATTGACTTCTTTTGTAATTTTATAATGTGAATCAGCCATAGATGTTATTTGAGGCAAATGTGTAACGCATATAACTTGATGATTTCTTGATATTAAAGCTATTTTCTCTGCAACTGCCTGTGCCGCTTTACCACTAATTCCCGTATCAACTTCGTCAAATATCAACGTTGAAATACCATCAAAATCTGCTAAAATTGTTTTAAGAGCCAGCATTATCCTAGATAACTCACCACCAGATGCTATCTTTTCAAGTGGTTTTAATGGTTCTCCAATATTAGTTGAAATCAAAAATTCTACATCATCCATTCCATTTTCGTTTGGTACATCTTTCTTTCTGATATCAACTTTGAATATTGTATTGGGCATATTCAGCTCACTTAATACAGTACTGACTTTCTTTTCTAGAAAATCTGCCACATTTTTTCTTTTCAGATGTAATTCATCAGACAATTCCTTTATCTTAGCCATTATTTTTTCTTTTTCTTCATTTATTTTATTAATTTCTTTTTCCGCATCTAACAATTTTAACAATTCATTATTTTTTTCCTCTTTATATTTAATTATTTCTTCTATCGTTCGTCCATATTTTCTTTTAAGATTATTTAACAAATCTAATCTTTTTTCTATTTCATTCAAATTTTCTGCATTAAAGTCAATATTTTCTACATAATCTCTTATTTGTAAGGAACAATCTTCCAATGTATATAAAATACTTTCAATCATATCTTTCAATTTCTCAAGCTTTTTGTCTATTCGTGATGAAGTATCTAAATTTTTTAAAACAGTACTAAGATTATCAATGATAGAAGTATTATCTTCTATACCTTTGTAAAGTAAATTATACGACTCATTCATATAATTAAATAGTTTTTCAGAGTTTATCAATATATTGCGCTTTTCAATTAAATCATCCTCTTCTTCTGGTTTGATGTTAGCTGATTCAATTTCATTTATTTGGTATTTTAGAAGATCTATTCTTGATATTTTTTCTTTATCATCCAAATTAAATTCTTTTAATTTATTATTTAAAGAATTATATTTTTCCAGCAAATCCTTGATAATATTTTTTGTCTTAAAAAAATTTTTATCTTGAAAATTATCTAATATCGTCATATGTTTACTGTTATCAAGAAGAAACTGGTGCTCATGCTGCCCTAAAATGTCTACTAGATACGTTCCAAGTTTATTCAAAAAAGATAATGGCACAATTCTGCCATTAACTCTGCAATAATTTCTTCCATTTTCAGTTATATCTCTACTTATTATCAGAGTATCATCTTCCTCATATTCGATACCAGCTTCATCAAGAATGTTATGTATTAAGTCCCTGTGGGAATTTATTAAAAATATACCTTCCACAGTCGCCTTTTGAGTACCATTCCGTATTATGTCTTTATTTGCCCTCCCACCTAGCAAAAGCATCATTGAATCAATAACAATAGATTTACCGGCACCTGTTTCTCCGGTAAGTATGTTTAAACCATCTTCAAATTTTATCTCAGCTTCTTCAATTAGCGCTATATTTTTTATACTCAGTGCAAGGATCATCATAATCCCCCTTAAAAACTATTCATTTAATCAGCTCATTAATTCTATCAATAATTTCTTTTACGGAATCTTCCGATCTTACTAACATAAATATGGTATTGTCGCCAGCAAGTGTTCCCACGACTTCATTCCAGTTTAATGTATCCAATGCTTCCGCAGCCGCAGGTGCCGTACCGGAAAGTGTCTTAATGACTATTGTGTTTCCAGCATAATCTATGCTTATAATTCCAGACAAAAGTGCAACTAATTTGTCAGTAACTTTATTATCCGGATTTTTCATAGATGCATACTTATATTTTTTACCATCAGCGCTCAATACTTTTATAAGCCTTAATTCTTTAATATCACGGGATACTGTCGCTTGAGTTACTTTTATCCCTTCCTTTTGAAGAGCATCAGCCAGCTCTTCCTGAGTTTCAATTTCATTTTTGCTTATTATCTCAAGAATTTTTGCGTGTCTAGCTAACTTCATCATTCTAACACTCCTTGTCATGTGTTAATATTTCTCTCTGATAACTTGCTACGCAATAAATCGAAAAAATTTGTATTTTTAAGTCGTATTAAATTAGTATATTTATTACTCTTTCTTATATAAATATTATCACCACTGTCTAGTTTATAACCTTGCTGTCCATCGGTTGTTATCATTACATCTTGATTCTCTCCCACTATTACAAGCTTTATTCTATCTTTTTCTGATACAATTATTGAGCGCGAATGCAATGTATGAGGACATATTGGCGTTATGACAAACAATTCTAGGTTTGGATACACAATAGGCCCTCCTGCAGATAAAGAATACGCAGTCGAACCTGTTGGGCTGGATATAATAATTCCGTCAGCCAAATAAGTATTTACATATTGTTCATTTACAAATACTTTTAATTTTACCATCCTCGAAAAAGAACCCCTAGTTACAACAATATCATTTAAAGCAATAAAATTAACTACCTCCATATTATCTTTAACAACACTTGCTTCCAACATCATCCTTTTATCAATTGAAAATTCCCCTTTGATTATCTTTTCCACCGCTTCATATATATTTTCATTGTCAACCTCTGCTAAAAATCCCAGATGCCCTAAATTAACGCCGAGAATTGGAGTCGAAAATGATGCACATTGTCTGGCAACGTTTAAAATCGTACCATCGCCACCCAAAGCTACAATGAAATCACTGATTTCAAAAATTTCTGAAGTACTTTTGCCATATTCATCATAACCAATTTTCGATGCAATAACTTCATTTAAAACAGGATTATTACCATGTTCAATAATCCAACTGACAAGATTTTGGGTCATCCTTAAGTTTTTGTCTTTGTGTACATTAGGTATAACACAAATATTTTTCATTCCATCACCACATATTTAAAAACTTAAATTCATAATTCTACAAAACTTTTAAATATCCTTCTTTTTATAACTTTTTATTTTTATTAAGTATATCATGCGACATTTCTACTAATTTTTCAACATCAATTTCAATGAAATTAGTATCATTATTTTTTGCATAAATTAAATACTCAATATTTCCCTCTGGGCCTTTTATAGGAGAAAAAGTAATTCCATGTATACCAAATGATAGTCTTTCTAATACATCTATAACTTTTTTTATAACTTCTATATGGACGCTTTTGTCCTTAACAACACCATTTTTACCAACTTTTTCTCTCCCTGCTTCAAATTGCGGTTTAATGAGGGATATCAATTCGCCACCGTCTTTTAAAAATTTCTTAATTGATGGTATTACAATTGCAAGTGATATAAAAGACACATCTATAGTCACTATATCGACAACATCAGGTAAATCATCAAGATAACGTATATTAGTTCTTTCCATGTTTACAACACGTTTATCGTTTCTTAAGTTCCAGTCTAGCTGACCATATCCAACATCAATAGCATATACCTTTTTAGCTCCATTTTTTAATAAACAATCTGTAAACCCCCCAGTAGATGCTCCAACATCCATTGCGATTTTATCTTTTACATCAATTTTAAAATATTTTATCGCTTTCTCAAGTTTTAAGCCTCCACGACTTACAAAAGGGTTTATCTTTCCTCGTACTTCCAGTTTCGAATTAACACTAATCATATCTCCAGCCTTATCTACCCTTTTGCCATCTGCAAATATTTCTCCTGCCATAATTGAAGCTTTAGCCTTTTCGCGAGATGTAAAAAAGCCTTTATTTACTAATAATATATCTGCTCTTTCTTTTCCCTTCATGATATCACCAATTCAATAATTTTTTCTGCCAGAGAATCACTATCTAATCTATACTTTTTAAATAAGCTATCCACATCGCCATGCTCAATAAATTTATCTGGGAAACCAAATCTATAGAACTTTTTATAAATCTTGTTATCGCTTAGAAGCTCTAATATAGCACTACCTACACCGCCTACCATTACATTATCTTCAACAGTAAATATATAATCAACTTTTTTTGAAATCTCCAATATCGTCTCAACATCAAGGGGCTTTGCAAATCTTAGATTTACTAAATATGGATTTACAGAATTTTTTTGAAGTTTATCTATGGCATTTATTGCAACGTTAACCATCCTACCAAGTGCAAAAATAGCCACATTACTACCTTCCTGTATAACTTCAGCCTTGCCTAATTTAAAGCTCACTTTTCTTTTTGCATCATAATCACCTGCATTTCCTTTTGGATACCTTATTGCGCAAGGTCCCTGCATCATACTTGATAACTTAATCATTTCAACAAATTCATTGGCATCTTTAGGAGCCATAATAGTCATGTTCGGTATCATCCTTAGAAATGAAACATCAAACACACCTTGATGTGTTTCACCATCTTCTCCAACAAGACCTGCTCTATCTATCGCCAAAACTACAGGCAAATTTTGTATACATATATCATGTATTACTTGGTCAAACGCTCTTTGCAAAAACGTTGAATATACAGCAAAATATGGCTTATAGCCATTGATGGCCATACCTGCTGCGAATGTGGCTGCATGTTGCTCTGCAATTCCTACATCATAAAATCTGTTGGGGAATTTTTTAGCAAAATAGCTTAATCCCGTACCGTCAGGCATTGCAGCAGTTATCGCTACAATCTTATCATTTTTCGTAGCCAAATCTGTTAAAGTTTTACCAAATACATCAGAATATGTATCATAATTTTTCTTCTTAAACTCACCTGTAATAATATTAAATGGAGCTGCTGAATGAAATTTATCAGGATTCTCTTCAGCAAATACATAGCCTTTGCCTTTTTTTGTTATTACATGTATAAATATCGGCCCTTCCATTTTTTTCGCCCTTTTTAATACATCAATTAGAGAATCGATATCATGGCCATCAATAGGTCCTAAATATGTAAATCCCATCTCTTCAAAAAACATACCGGGAACAAACAATTGTTTTATAGAATCTTTAATCTTCTCTATAGATTTGTGAATGCTTTTACCTATCGGTGGTACCAAATTTAATATATTTTCTAAATCCCGTTTTAACTTAAAATAATTGGGATCCGTTCTCAATTTACTTAAATACAGCGAAAGACTTCCAACATTTTTTGATATTGACATTTCATTGTGATTCAATATCACAATTAGGTTAGTTTTCGACCTACCAGCATCATTTAAAGCCTCAAAAGCCATGCCACCAGTAAGTGCGCCATCTCCGATAACAGATATTACAGAATATTTTTCGTTATTTAGATCCCTTGATTTTGCTATTCCTAAAGCAGCAGATATAGATGTGCTGCTGTGACCTGTCTCAAATATATCATGTACACTTTCGTTTCTTTTTGGAAATCCTGATAATCCTCCAAATTTTCTTAACCTATCAAATAAATTACGCCTTCCAGTTAAAATCTTATGTACATAGCTTTGGTGACCAACATCCCAAATAATTTTATCTGTAGGTGAATCAAATACATAATGAAGTGCAATTGTTAACTCAACAACCCCAAGATTTGATGCAAGATGTCCACCTGTCTTTGATATTTGTTCTATTAAAAAACTACGTATCTCTTTTGATAAATCTTCTAGCTCAGCTAAACTGAATTTTTTTATGTCATTTGGTGTATTAATTCTTTCGAGCATCTCGCCCACTCACTTTCTAGTTTTATTTCTTTTAGAATTAGAAGAAAAAAAATCTATACCTGTATATTTTTCAATCCAGGCTAGAAATATACCAACAGCAAATATGATAGACTGGCTCTCATGCATACCAAAATTTTTCCCTAAAGCTTTACCACCAATTGTTACAGCAGATAATATCCCTCCAAATATAGTTGCGTATATAGTGCTCTTCGAACCAGACAAGGATAATTTTGCGATGATACTGGTTAAAGCAGCACCAGACACAATTCCGCATATATCGCCGATTATATCATTGCAAAAATTTGAGACAATATCTGCATTTCGTATTAATTTGATAGATTGTTTAGCACCAAAAACTTTATTTGACGCCATCGAATGAAAGGGCTCTTCAAATCCAGTTGCAACAGCAATACCTATAATATCAAATAAAATTCCTGTAAATACTATAACTAATAATACAAAAAAAGCAATTATTATATTGCTTTTTTTCAATAATATATCTGAAGAAAAATTCATAATAACTGCCAATACAAAGCTAAAAATAAAAGCATTTATAGTCCACTTATAATTTATATTAAGTTTTTTTGAGCGCATTAAAAAAATCCTCCCTATGTATTGAAGTGGTAGCATATTGAGTAAATTTTGTGGCTTAGGTCCAGCAGGATTTCCCATTCAGGCACCAACTGTCGCCAATTGGCGGTTTCCCTTTAAGCCTGAATCTACCTTGTCGCCAATGGTAGAACTGGATTACCACTTAGTCCACACTGTAATCCTCAATATGCCTCCTTCGAGCAGCCTAGGAGCTTTCCTCGACGGTTTGTTAATTCCTATCCTCTTTTGCAATTAAGGTTTCATCAGCAATAGCTTTAACTTACGAGCTCATTAAGTTAAAGTTCAGTCTGATAACCACCTTAATCACTCAAGGCAGGCTACACTACCCACAGCTTTATTACCGCATGGTAGGTTCACCCTACACCGTAGCATAATGCCACGTGAATAGGTCTCCACGAAAAGGGGGTCAATGCCCACATGCCATTGCAGGTTGCCCCTCTTTTCTTAACTCCCAGCACTAGCCCTCGATTGGGCATCAAAAGCCAGCACCAGGAACTTCATCGATATGCCTTTAACGGATTTTTAGGCCCGTCTTCAGAATTAACAATACCGACTAGGATACTGCACCACTTCATGTCGATATTGATTATAACATTTTTATTCAACACTATCAAATCTTCTATTGTTCAGCTTAGGCTTTTAATGGCTGGTTATGATTACTAAAAATATACTACATATGTTGATTAAATTAATGCTACATTATACTCTATCTATCTCTATCTGCCATATATTTAGTAAGGTCTTTTAAAAATTCGCCCTTCTCTCCAAAATCATCTAATATTCTAATCGCACCTTCAGTCAATTCTTTTACTAAATTCATTGAATGTTCAAGTCCAAATACACTTACAAACGTTGACTTGCCGTTTTCTAAATCACTTTTTACATTTTTCCCGAGTTTTGATTCATTGCCTAAAACATCTAAAATATCATCTTTTATCTGAAATGCCAAACCTATATATTCAGCATAATCACCTAACTTTTTAATTGTCTCATCATCAGCTCCACCCATTATTGCACCAGCAACAACAGAAGCCTTTATCAGCGCACCTGTTTTATGATCATGCATAAATTTTAATTCTTCTTCAGTTATGTCTTTGTTCTCAGACAATAAATCAACAACTTGCCCACCTATCATACCATGGCATCCTGCGGCATGTGCAATCTCCTCCGTTGCTCTTAATATATTTTGACAATTTGTTGAATCTAATGCATGATGTATTAATACCTCGAATCCATAATTTAATAAAGCATCTCCTGCAAGAATTGCAAGTGCTTCACCATAAACCTTGTGATTGGTAGGTTTTCCACGCCTTAAATCATCATTATCCATAGCTGGCAAATCATCATGTATTAATGAATATGTATGTATAAATTCTATGGCACAAGCAACCGGCAGTGCATCATCTCTATCTCCACCAACAAGTTCGCAGGATGATATACATAATACTGGTCGAAGCCTTTTTCCACCAGCAAAAACACTGTACCTCATTGCATCATACAAAATTTCTGGTCTATCATCTATATCTAATAGCTTATTTAATCCATTATTAATATATTCAATCTTTTCCATTAGAATGTCATCAAACATCTTTGTCCTCCTCTAAGTTAAAAGGTATTTCTTCATCGTTATTGATAAGCATGGTAATTTTACCTTCAATATCATTTAATACATCATTTAATTTTTGGGATAATAAAAGACCTTCTTTAAATAGCTTAAAAGATTCTTCTAATGGCAAATTCCCCTTTTCTAGCTTCTTAACTATCTCCTCCAACTTGTCCATGTTTTTCTCAAAATCCATATTATCGCTCATATATTCTCACCTCATCAACAGTACATTTAGCTTCACCATCTTCAAACAACACGTATATTTTATCATTGACAAAAAGACTTTCAACCTTTGTAATTGGCCTTACATTATCTTTGTCCATTGTCAAAGTATAACCACGCTTTAAAACATTTAAAGGACTTAAAGTATTTAATTTGTCAATCAGACTTATATATTTAAACTTTTTATTGTTTATAGTGCTGTAAATACTGTCTTCCATAATCCTATTTAAACTATTTAACCGTATCTTTAACTGCTGATTTTTTACAATTGGATTTTTACTTATAATTAGTTTTTTTAAACTATTTAGATGATGCCTTTTATCTATAATTATAGACATTGCATAGCGATATAAACTCTTTCTATAATTTTCTATTTTTTCATTGTAAAAATTAATATCAGTTACAGCTAATTCGGCTGCAGCAGATGGTGTCGGTGCTCTCAAATCAGCGACAAAATCAGCAATCGTAAAATCAGTCTCATGTCCGACAGCAGATATTATAGGTATTCTAGAATTATAAATAGCTCTTGCCACTCTTTCTTCATTAAATGGATAAAAATCTTCAAATGAACCTCCACCTCTTCCTAATATAATTAAGTCAACATCATTTCTTCTATTTACTTTCTTTATTGCTTCTTCAATCTCCAATGAAGCTGAACTGCCCTGAACCAAGATTGGAACCACCAATATATCTATAGATGGTTTCCTTCGTCTTAAAATATTTATTATGTCATGGATTGCTGCACCTGTTGGCGACGTTATTACACCAATTTTATTCGGATTTTTAGGAATTGGTTTCTTTTTATCAGAATCGAATAATCCTTCGTTTCTAAGCTTCTGTTTTAATTTTTCAAAGGATAAAAAAAGCGCGCCTGCTCCTTCAACATCAATTTTAGAAACAAGCAATTCAAAAGCGCCGCTTTTTTCATAAACAGATATTCTGCCTGTCGCAACAACAGACATGCCATTTTTTACATCGACTTTTAAATCATTGATGTATTCCTCAAACATAACGCATTTCAAAGATGAATATTCATCCACCAATGTAAAATACAGTGCTTGTCCTCTAAAATGCAAATTCGATATTTCGCCTTTTATCATTACATGTTTTAATATTATATCACTACCAACTATACTTTTTAAATAGTCATTGACTTGTTTTACTGTAAGTGTTTTTAATAGCATTTTTATATGCCTCCAACGTATTTAGTAAAACCATAGAAGTTGTAACAGGGCCAACGCCACCTGGAACAGGTGTTATGTACAAGCAGCGATTTTCTGCACTTTGAAAATCACAATCTCCATATATCTTACCGTTGCACTCATTTATTCCAGCATCGATTAAAATAGCTCCTTCTTTTATCATATCACCATTAATAAGATTTTTCTTTCCTGCTGCTAATATAAGCACATCTGCCATCTTAGTGTATCTTTCTAATTCTACAGTTTTAGAATGGCACTGAGTTACTGTCATATCAAGATCTAGCATAAGTTTAGCAACTGGTTTTCCTAGTATATTACTTCTACCTACGATAACAGCGTGTTTCCCAGTAAAGTTTACATCTAGTTGATTTAAAATTTCTAATATTGCACGTGGTGTACAAGGCAAATAAAGAGGATTGCCAGCAAATAGCCGTCCCATGTTATAAGTAGATATACAATCGACATCTTTAAGAGGATTAATAAGATCATAAGTTTTTTGTGCATTAAATGATTTTGGAAGAGGCATTTCTACAATTATTCCATGTATATTATCATCGACATTTAATTCCTCCAACTTCTTTATAAATTTCTCTTCTTCACTTTCATTAAAAAAATATGTTGAAGCATCAATACCTACACTTGCACAAGCTTTAACTTTGGCATTTGCATATATTTTAGATGCACTATCATTTCCAGCAATGAGAATTGCAAGCTTTGGCTTATAATTATTGTCTTGAATTTCTGCTTTTATATTTTCCCTTATTCTTTTTGCAATTACTTTACCATCAATTATCATAATTATCACCATCATTATTAAAATCTTTTACTAAATTTCCTAGAATCCCATTTATAAAAGACGGCGATTTCTCAGTGCTGTACTTTTTTGCTATCTCAACTGCTTCATTAATAGAAACACTATTAGGTATGTCATCACAATATAATATTTCATAGAAACTGCATCTCATTATTGCCAAATCAATTTTTGCAATTCTATTAATATCCCAATTTTTAAGATACTTCTTTATCCTATCGTCAATATTATTTACATTCTCAACTATCCCATAAAACGTTTTTTCTATATAATCTTTTTCTTCTTCAGGATCATTATTCTCAAAAAATTTATTTAAAATATCAGAAGGTTCAGACTTTGATACATCAAATTGATATAATAGCTTTACTAACCACTCTCTTGCTTGAGTTCTATTCAAATCTTTCAACTCCTCTTATTTAATTTTCCAATAAATCTAAATATAAAATCACTAAAATCATTTAAAGTTCCAGAATCAAATTTATATCCAATATAATAACCTAAAAAAATACATAAACAAATAAACAAAGTTTTTATAAAACCTAAAAAGATAATAAATAAAGATATAATTAGTCCAAGTAAAATCCCTACTATTTTTCCAAAATGTCTACGAATTAATACCAGCAATTCTTCTCTGTTCATAATTATTCTACCCTCATTTTTAAAGTTGAACTCAAATTCACTACATTTATTTTTACGCTATCGATATAAACAGCTGTCGTATTCTCTATATAGCTTTTTACATCTTTTTGAAGTTTTTCAGCAACCTCTGGTATATTAACGTCTGGTGAAACAGTTACATCAATAGAAATTGATATTTTCTCATTAACTTTTGAAACATAGATCTTTTGTGTATTTATTCCATCATGGGTTCTTGCTTTTTTCTCTACAAGATTAGCAATAGTATTAAATGAAATAGAAATATTTCCATAATTGCTAGTTAAAACAATCAAAGCTACAGAATCAGATTTCTCATTTAATTCAGAGATAATAAAAATTATGCAAGCAATTATTAAAAGTATACCCGATACACTGTAAACATAGTTTTGACCTTGTAGTTGAAATATCTTTATAAACTTATACGGATCAATCAAATTAAACCCCAAACCAATTAATAAAATGGATAGTGCCATTATGATAATTATAAATATCATTAATAACATTTTATCAACTAATTTCATTTTTGTTCCTCCATACTAAAATTAACCCTCTAGGATAAGAGGGTTTAAATACTATTTATTTTCTTTAGGGGGTTCTTTAGATTTTTGTTCTTTTTCCATGTTAACGCCTTGAACATGTATATTTACTTCAACCGCTTTAAGACCAGTCATTGTTTCTATAGCCTTTTTTACATTTTCTTGGACATTCCATGCAATTTCAGGTATTCTTACCCCATAATCAACCACAATATACAAATCAACTGCAGCTTCCTTCTCGCCAACCTGAACTTTGACACCTTTTGATAAATTTTTACGTCCAAGCATTTCAGTAATGCCATTTACAACACCACCACTCATCCCTGCAACACCTGGAACTTCTGTTGCCGCTAATCCGGCTATTACCGCAACCACATCATCAGATATTTTGATCGTACCAAATTCAAGCTCTTGACTTATATTTTCCTCCATAATAACACTTCCTTTCAATAAATATTATAACAGACAACCATTTATTTTACAAATATAACTAATTCATTCTATTCATAATTTTTATGTTATCAAGAGGAAAACCAGTTTGTTGCGAAACTACATCTTGAATTTTTGCAACTTCATCCTCAGATAATTTATCTGCTTGTACTATAACATTCGCTGTATTATTGTCTATTAATACTATAGCGTCTTGAAATCCCTTTGCTTTAATTAAATTTTCTAATATCAATTCTTTTTGATTTGTTTCAGTTAACTTGATGATCTGTTTCTGTGCTTCATCTCTAGTCTCCTGGCTAGTATTTTTATTATTTACTATTTCTTGCAATGCTTCCAAGCTACGGCTCCTATTGACATCTCTATCTTGCCTATATGATGAAAATAATCCACTTGATAATACTGTCGTAGCTTCTGACTGGTTATTTGAGGATGTGGAACTTGAAGCCTGGCTTTTATCTATTAATTGCGTATTTAAATCATTGCTTTTACTTGAAGCATTTTTATTTATTCCATTTTGATAGCTATAATTAATGACAAAAGCTATCGCTATAAGCAAGACCAAAGATGCAATTGCTATAGATTTTTTCTTTAAATACATCATAGTATAACCTCCTAAAATTTTATTTTGAAGATACTACTTTAACCTTATATGCCGGAATTCCCAATGCCGTCTCCACAGATGTCATAAGTTCATATTGAACATTGGGATCTTTCGCACCATCTGCTACAACAACAACACCTCTTATCTCTGGCATCACCTTTTTTAAAATCATCGGTTGATTTTCTCCACTTGTAGTTTGTGATGTTACAATTTTGTTATTTGTTTCGCTCTGAATGGTCGTTCTTGTTCCACCGTTGCTGTCTTTTTCATTTGTAGTAGTTTCCGACTGAACTGTATCCATAGCCGCTACTACTTCTTCGTCAGAATCTAGCGTCACTAAAACATCTACATTCCCTGCTCCATGAATTTTTGACAAAATATTCTTTAATTCTAATTCCAGTTGACTTGCATAATCATCATTTGCAACTTGTTTTACAACCATTTGTTTATCTGAATCTTTATTTGTAGGTTTGGGCTTAAAAAATATGCTGGCCCCTATTAAAATAATCAAACCAATAATGAAAATTACTGTTAAATCTTGGATAGTCTTATTATCCGCCTTCAAAATTTTTTGCTTTAGTTTATTCAAATCCACATTTATCCCCCTTTCATTTTTTATCTTTCCTCTATAGTTATATTCTTTAATGGTACATTATAGAATTTACTTATATCATTTTTAATGTCATCCAATATCTGTTCTTTTTCATCAAATTTACTTGTATCTATTATAATTTTTCCGTCATTTTTATCATTAACCATTTTGTATTTAACGTTTGAAAGTACTACATGTACATTTTTTATCACACCAAAATTTTTATCGTTTAAATCTTCATTTATTGATGATTCTACTTCCACATCAGAGGCGTCTATTACATCTAATATTTTTTCTTTTATCTGTTCATTCAATCTTTTTTTGTATTCAGCGACTATAAGCTTATTTCTCTCTACTTCAGCTTGTTTAGTCATGGAATTAATATCTATGTTGTTGTAATTATACTCCTTTTCCAATGTACTATTTATATCAACTCCATTCCTCAAAAAACCTAAAATGGGATTGATAATAGCAATCATGATTGTCAATCCTATTACAACTTTCACGTATTTTTTCATATTCGAAGATGGAATCAAAAGTTCGAATACAATAGCTAAGATTGAAATATATGCTATTTGAAGTATCCAATTTTTTACCATTTCCACATCATGCATCCCCTTTTAGCCTTTATCTCATCATTATGCTAATACTAGATGCATTTATTACAGCAGTTATCGATAAAAACATCATTACAGTTACAGATACCAATGCTGCAAATACATATGCGATAGATGTAGTAAGATCAGATATAAAATCAACTATTTTTTTGTCAGCTATTGGCTCTATTACGGCTGCAGAAAATTTATATATTAACATCACTGAAAATATCTTAATAATCGGGATAATAGCTATTAAAATTATAGAAACAAGTCCAAAAGTGCTTATCGCCCCCTTTATTAAAAGCGATGCACTCATAATAGTATCGATGCTATCTGATAATATGCTGCCAACAACAGGCAAGAATGCCCCTACTGCATACTTTGTCGTCCTCGATATTGCACCATCTGCTATAGATGATGTGATCCCTTGAATCGTTATAACACCTATAAAAATACTAAGTAAAATTGAAATAGCTGCGGTACAAATAGTTTTAAAAAAATCTGCGAGCTTATCTAAAGTAAACTTATCGGAAATACGACTTATCACTTTCACTACTGTCATAAAGAGTATTGCAGGAAGAATAAAGTCCTTGATTTCTTTAGCTGTAAATTCCACTACCATTATTAACGCAGGTTGAAAAAAAGATGCCGATGCAAAAGCTCCAACGGAAGCCAACATTGTAATCAAAATTGGCAAAATCGCCTGCATAAAATTTACCATACTATCTATTGCATCTCTTCCAATGTTTAAAACGTTTGTGAAACTTTTTATTGCTACTATAACTAAAACTGCATATACAGCTATATGTGCAATTTGACTTATGCCATCATTTCCAAAAGAATTTTCTAAATTTGTCAATACCGCGCTAATTATTGCTAACAATATAAGCTGAATAAAAATATCTAATGATGATTTAACTTCATTAAAAAGAATTTTTAATATATTGCTGATAATGTCTTTTATATTAAATGTTTCTTTTCCATTCAAAACATTTCTAATATATGTTTTAACATCTGTTATTGGAAATATATTTCCATTTTCCTCGTTTATTTCTTTGATCAATGAATCGATTTGACTAGTATCAGCATTTTGTATTTGGCTATACAAATCATCATTCGTATCAGCATATGTTTTAATTGGAAATATAATTATTATTGAAATTAACATTAAAAATAAAATTTTTCTCACGTTTTTCACCTCACGGCATTATAGAGACTATCGTATCAACAAGTGCTATTATTATAGGAAGTGATAAAAAGACAATTATTATTTTTGCTGCTAACTCTATCTTAGTTGCTATATTTTTTTCATTAGCATCATTTGAAAGCTGAACTCCAAATTCCGCAATATAGGCAATACCAATTATTTTAAAAATTGTTTTAACATATATATTGTTAATTCCGCTTTTATCAGCAATAGTATTTAAAACTGTTATTATATTGCTAATTTTAGGAATTACCATAAAAAATATAAGTATGCTGGCAATTAAACTTATTATCACTGCAAGGTCTTTGTTAGTTTCTCTCAGTATTGAGAGAATAATAATACATATAATACCAATCGCTACAATTTGAACAATTTCCATAGAAACAATTCCCTTCGTATATTTTCTCCTTTTTAATACAGTTGAAAGATACTCTTGACTGCTGTAAATAAATTGTTTATCATTGTTATCACCATCATCAATACCACTACTACACCTGCCAGTGTAACCATCATCGCTTGCTCTTCTCTTCCTGATCTAATCAATATTTGATTAAGTACAGTTACTAAAATTCCGATTGCAGCTATCTTAAAAATTACATCTATGCTCAAAATCATTACCTCCTCATAAAAATATGATAATTACTGCTATGCCTACCAATACGCCAAGATTTTTATATAGTTTTTCATTTTTTTTACTCAATTCTTCCGCATCACTAAGTTGCTTTTTAAGCAATTCAGATGTAAACTTAAAATTCTTTTCCTGATTATATATATCAGAATTTCCAAGTCCTTTTCCAAACGATTTTAATATTCTTATATCATCTTGATTTAAGTTAAGGTCTCCCACCTTATCAAGTGCAATTTCCCATGCTTCACTAGCCGTATATCCCTCGTTAGAATTTAAAATTTGAGACGCTATTAAAAAAAGCTTCCCAATACCTGATTCAGATGTTTCTGATAATTTGGCAAATGCTTCTGATAAAGTTATTTGGTTATATGTAATTTCAGTAATCAAAATGTTAAGGCTTGATAAAATAGCTCTTATTGTCCGCCTTCTCAACGTATATTTAAGCGATTTTAAATACCCTATCAAAGTTGATGAAATTAGAACCATTATCATTCCTATAATTTTTATCATAATAAACTACATTCCTTTCTATATGGTCCTTTAAAAATAGCCTTAAATTCTTTATCAAGAATGGCATCAATTGTACCGGCCCCTAATTTTCTGCTAAGAATTACGTACCTGTCAAACTCTCTGTTGTTTAGCATATCACATATGTATTTTTTTCTCATTATATCTTCTACATTGTTGCCGTGTACCGTAGTAATTATATTTACTCCTGCATTTAATGCTTCATGTATAGCTAAAATATCTTCTATTTTCCCTATCTCATCGGTTATTATAACTTTTGGAGACATAGACCTTATCATCATTAAAATCCCAATATGTTTTGGACATGAATCCAACACATCGGTACGGTATCCTACATCATTCTGTGGATTGCCTTTAAAACATGCGGCAATTTCTGATCTCTCATCAATTATTGATACATTTTCTCCATTAAAATCCGCCATCCCATTACTAATATTGCGAGCTATATCTCTAAGCAATGTTGTTTTCCCACATTGTGGAGGCGAAATTATCAACGTATTGTACACAATATTGGGATATTTTATAATATACTTCATAATTTCATCAGATGCCCCTATACATTGGCGCACTATTCTATAATTAAAGCCTGAAATATTTATAATCGTTTTTATTGATCCATTTTCAAGAACGCATTTTCCACAAATTCCAACTCTATATCCGCCCTTTAATGTTATGTATCCATTTTTAATCTCATTTTCGAAAGCATATATCGAAGATTTTGATATAAGTTGCAATGCTTTTTCACAGTCTTCATTTGTTACTATGTACGCTAATTTTGGTGAGTTAACAATCTTTCCATCAATCGATAGAAATTTTTCTTGATTATCTACATGAATCATCAATGGTTTATCTATTCTGAGCCTTATTTCCTCTAAACTTTCTTTCAAATTATCATCAAGTTTGTTGATTATATTTCTAACAGTAAATGGCAATGAATACAGTAATTCATCATAATTTTTGCTTTTGTTTATCATTACATGTCCTCCTCTCTATAAAAATTATATTTACGACTGTATATATTTATGAATAAAAAAATACTCACTAAAATAATTTAGTGAGTATTTTTTACATTGGTCTATGGTCTATTCTTTATCATCATCTTCATAAATAACTACATCTTTCACATTGATCGTTTCATTACAATGAGGACATACTATTTCTGCATCTTCATCGTCAAGAATTTCGTCTTCTACGCTCATAAGCATATGACATTTGGGACATTCAACTTCAACATAATCATATTCGTCGTCAGACTCATCATCGTAAATTTCATCTTCTACTTCTGACAAATCTTCGTCGATGGCGCCTACATAATCATCAAGTTCTGATTGTGAGGTTTCCAAGTCATTTATAGCATCCGCAAAGTCTTCCAGCGCATCGATTATGGCAATCAACACTCTGCCCTCTTTAGTCTTTTCGTCAATCTCCAAGCCATCCACGAGACCTCGTAAATACGATATGCGCTCGTATAAATACTCCATCTTACATACCTCCTCCTTTAACTATTAGAGTATTCTCGGCAACTTCTGTTGCCTGATATAACTGAATTTCAGGAGATATATTTTTAAATTTATCCCCCAAAATTTCATTCTGAAATCATTTT
>NZ_JAGGLT010000012.1 GCF_017874545.1 Thermoanaerobacterium butyriciformans
ATATCACGATGAATGTAGCGCAGTTTGGCGTATGAGCGAAAGCGAAAGCCGTCACAACGCATAGACGGCGTTAGCCAAACAAGCGAAATGAATCGATGATATATTAGATAAGCGAAATTTGTGAGCGTTGATAAGATTTTTTCGAAAGATGCAAAAGGACAAATGAACAAAAGATTTCCGGTGGCAATAGCGGAGGTTAAAAACCCGTTCCCATACCGAACACGGAAGTGAAGCCCTCCAGCGCCGATGGTACTGATTACTCGGGAGAGTAGGTCGCTGCCGGTAAAAATTTAGTAAAAGAGGTAGTCTGTTTTTAATGGACTATCTCTTTTTTGTTTTATATATTGATTGTAAAAAAATATTATTAAAAAAGATAAAAACACTTGATAAAAATGCGAAATTATAGTAAACTTAATTGTGCATATATGATTTAAAAAGTTATTTAACCTTTACATAATTGTAGTGCAATATATTTATTAATAGCGATGAGAAAGGGTAAATGTTATGAAAAAGGTAACTATACAAGATATTGCTAATGAGCTAAATCTATCGCGAAACACCGTTTCAAAGGCATTAAAAAATAGTGATAAAGTATCTTATGAAACAAAATACAATGTTGTAAAGAAAGCAAATGAGTTAGGATATTCAAAACTTTCTTCGAGTTTATTAAATTTATTTAAGATAAAAGAAAAAGACGATGATGTTAAGACAATTATCGTGTTGGCTAGAAGAGAAATATCGCCATTTTGGAATAGCATTGTAATGGGAATAGCTGATGAACTTAAGGAGACAGGAAGTAAATTACAACTTTACTTTGTCAGTGATGAAGAGGAGAGAAACAATATTCTTCCTATAGAGATGGATGAGGATGTCACTGGCATTATTATATTAAGTGTTTTTTCAAAAGAATATATAGATGAAATAAAAAAGTACAAAATTCCTATGGTTTTTCTAGATGCACCTGTTGATATTTCAAGTATAGCTTATGACTATGATATTATTATTCCTGAAGGTGAAAAAAGCATAGAAACAATAACTAAAGATCTTATTGCAAAAGGGTGTAAGAAAATTGGTTTTATAGGGGATATAACTTATTGTAAATCTATTAATGACCGATTTAAAGGATATTTAAAAGCATTAAATGATGCAAACATACCTGTAGATAACACTATTATTGCAACATATCATACGGAGCATAAATTTTATGTAACAGAAGAAGTTGAAAAGGCTCTTGATGGATTTGCATATATACCGGACGCAATTGTTTGTGCTAATGATAACATTGCATTAGATGTTGTGCGTTATTTAAAAGATAAAGGTATATCAGTACCTGATGATGTAGCTGTTACAGGATATGATGATTTGGAAAGCATGGCTAAAGTTATAGAACCGTATCTTACGACCGTTCGTGTTGGCAATCAAAGGCTGGGCAGGCGACTTGTTCAGCAACTAATGTGGAGAATTGAAAATCCTGCTTTTCCAACGGAAGTGACATTTATTTATACTGAAGTTATTTTTAGAAAATCTTCAGAAAAAATCATTCATAACCACCATGCTGATGCATTTAATTAAAAATTTGATTTTTTATTGTTAAAGACTCTTTTATGCACTGTGAAGTTGCAATTATTAATTTAACTTATACTGTGCAAAAAGAGTCTTTTTAATTTTAATAATTATTAAGAATAATTTTGTTTTTAACGCATTAATAGTGCATGAAATGTTGCAAAATAACTATATAATGATAATTGATTGCCAATGTAAAATATAATAATGTAAGTAAAAAAATACAAAAAAATTATTCTGATAAGGATTGCATTAGTTTAAAATATCTGCTATAATATAGTTAATCAATATAAATGTAATAATAATACACAATAAATTCACAATCAATACACAATTTATACACATCTCAAAGAAGGGATTGAAAGCATGAGATATTTAAGGTATTTATTATTCACAATAATGTTTTTAATTTTTAGCTACAATTTAGTATTTGCTTCTACAGGTGATAATTCTACAAGTGTAAAACTCAACAGCTATTATGAAAATTATAAAGAGATTCTTAATGAGGCAGAGATAAAGGGGATTAATTACAATGAATATTTAAAAGAGCACGATACGAAGTTAAGACCAAATGTAAAATATGAAATCGATGCAAAGGATTATATAAATACAGATGGTATGCAGGTAAAGGAATATGCCAATTATAAAGGAATGGGCGGTATATCTATATATACGGGAGAAAAAGGATATATTGATTATAATGTCAATATAGAAGAGGAAGGCTTTTATGATATATCTATTGTCTATTATCCCATTGAAGGGACGGGTGGGCCAATTCAAAGAGCTATATTTGTTGACAGTTCTTTGCCATATAAAGAGCTTGGATTGGTTGAGTTTCAAAGAATATATGTTAATGCAACAAATAAATGGCAGAGGGATAATAGAGGCAATGACATAATACCAGAACAAAAAGAAAAACCTGATTGGATAACAAGTTATTGTTATGACAGTGAAGGTTATGTTACAGAAAACCTTTCTTTGTATCTGACTAAGGGTGTTCATAAAATTACACTCTACTCTATACGAGAGCCAATGTTACTTCACAAGATAATATTAGATAATTCATCAAAAGTTTTGCCATACAGTGAGGTTATTAAGAATCTTGATGGAAAAGGAATAAAAGATACTTTAAATCAAGAGATCCGAATTGAAGCAGAAGATGCAAACAAGAAATCTTCACCTATGCTTCATCCTACACAAGATAAATCATCCCCTGCTGTATATCCGTATAGTCCAAAAGAGTTAAAAAATAATACAGTAGGTAGTGATGGCAATTGGAGTATCGTTGGACAATGGTTAGAGTGGGACTTTAATGTACCAGAAAGTGGATATTACTACATTACAATGAATGTGCGACAAAATTTCGTAAGAGGAATTTATACTTCCAGAAAGATAACAATAGATGGGAAAGTCCCGTTTGAGGAAATGAATAGTTATGGTTTTACGTACAATAGTCAATGGCATATGGTTACATTAGAAAATTCTAAAGGTGAGAAATATAAATTTTATTTAGAAGCGGGAAAGCATACCATCAGAATGGAAGTTGTTTTAGGAAATTTTGGGAACATAGTTTCACAAGTTCAGGGAGTTATGCAAGAGCTTAATTCAACTTATAGGAAAGTAATTCGCATAACAGGAGTTGATCCAGATAGTTATAGAGATTATAACATAGAACAAAATATACCCGAATTAGATAAAGAATTAATAGATGAGAGAAATAAGCTCAATGCTGCTATAAAGGATCTTCAAAAAGTTGCAGGAACAGGGAGCGATAGGGAAGCTGCATTAAGTACTATGGTAGCTGATTTAAATTACGTTATTCCTGATGTTGAAAGACTTCCTGCTATATTAGGAGCTTTCAAAATGGACATTAGTGCATTAGGGACATGGATTACAGGTGTCGTGAATCAGCCTTTAGCTGTTGACACGATTTACATACATTCACCAAATGTAAAAATTACAGAAAGAAATAATTCTATCTGGAATAGATTTGTACATGAGGTCAAGAGTTTATATTATTCATTTGTAATCGATTATAATGCTATTGGCAATGTTGCAAAAGGAGGACGAGGTACAAGGACAATTACAGTATGGATTGGTTCTGGAAGGGATCAGGCAAATGTTCTTAAAAAATTGATTGATGAGACATTTACGCCAAAAACCAATATCAATGTTAATGTCATGCTTGTGGATATGAACATGCTTTTACCAGCTACTTTAGCTGGGCAAGGCCCTGATGTTGCTGTTCAAGTTGCTACTGATTTACCAATGAATTATGGATTGCGCAATGCTGTAGTAGATTTGAAAAAGTTTAGAGACATAGCTGATGTAAAGAAACAATTTAGGGAAAGTGCCATGGTACCATATGAGTTTGGCGGGCATACATTTGCGCTACCTGAGACTCAGACTTGGCCGATGATGTTTTATAGAAAAGATATTTTGGATGAATTAGGACTAAAAGTACCGGAGACGTGGGATGAAATGGAATCAGCACTTTCGGTATTAAGTAAAAATCAAATGGATCTTGGAATGTTACCAGACGAGAATATTTTTGCAATGTTATTATATCAAAATGGTGGAAAATATTATAATTCTGATGCTACATCTTCAGAATTAGATAGCGATGTAGCAGTCAAAGCATTTAAAGAGTATTGTAAATTTTATACAGATTATAAACTGGATACGCAGAATCCAGTAGATCAAAGATTTAGAACTGGTGAGGCTCCAATTGTAATTGCAGATTACACTTTGTATAATCAACTTCAAGTTTCTGCACCTGATATAAAGGGATTATGGGGATTTAGCATGGTTCCTGGTACAGTAACGAAAGACGGAAAGATAGATTATTCTGTTGGAAGTACTGGAACTGCTACTATAATGTTAAAACAAACGAAAAATGAGGAAGCCTCTTGGGAATTCATGAAATGGTGGGTTTCTACAGATACGCAAATAAAGTATAGTCAAGAGTTGGAGGCTTTGATGGGAGCTGCCGCTAGATATCCTACAGCAAATATCAAAGCATTTGAGAGCTTACCATGGCCGTCTGACGATTATGATGCTTTAAAAAGCCAAGCGAAATGGGTTAAAGGGATTCCACAGATACCTGGAAGCTATTTCACATGGAGAAATATAAACAATGCATTTTATACAGTTGTTTTTGCCGAAAACAATAACAAAATGGAGCCAAGAGAGGCTCTTACAGAATATGTAAGGTATATTAACGATGAGATTACGTTTAAGAGGCAAGAATTTGGGCTTTCAATTCCTAAAAAATAAGGAGAGAGAATAATGAATCAAGTAGATGTTGCTTTAGATCAACCAATGATAAATGTTGAAAGAAGACATAGAGACGAATGGTCACTGAAAGCTAAAATAATAAAGAATAAGACGTCGTATATAATGATAGCACCTTATTTTATATTGTTTTTTCTATTCACTGTCCTACCTGTACTGATGTCGATGGCATTGAGCTTTACAAATTTTAATGTTTTAGAATCACCCAAATTTATAGGCTGGAATAACTATATTAGGGCTTTTTTAGAGGATGATGTTTTTAGAATTGCTATAAGAAATACATTGATATTTGCAGTTATAACTGGACCAATAAGTTATGTAATGTGTCTTTTATTTGCATGGATGATAAACGAATTTAACGGTAAACTCAGGACGTTCCTTACATTAATATTTTATGCACCATCGATATCAGGGAATGCTTATGTAATATGGAATTATGTATTAAGAGGAGACAGATATGGGATTTTGAATGGAATATTATTATCACTAAATATTATAAATGCACCAATAGTTTGGATGAAAACAGAAAAGTACGTTATGACATTTTTGATTATTGTCCAATTATGGCTGAGCCTTGGAACAGGGTTCTTAACGTTTATAGCAGGATTACAGACAATTGACAAATCAATGTATGAAGCTGCTGCTATTGATGGCATAAAAAATAGATGGCAGGAACTTTGGTACGTGACTCTACCTTCCATGAAGCCTCAACTACTGTTTGGAGCTGTAATGCAAATAACTCAGTCATTTGCTGTTGCAGATATATCAATACAACTGGCCGGTAATCCAAGTGTCAATTATTCAGGAGCAACTATAGTGACGCACTTGATGGATTATGGATCTATAAGATATGAAATGGGATATGCTTCTGCTATTGCTACTATTCTATTTTTATTGATGGTTGGTTCCAACAAACTAATTGGGAAGCTTCTTAGAAGGGTAGGTAATTGAAATGATAAATGATAAAGTGAGTTTAAAATTTCACTTTCATATAAAAAGGCATAGAAAAATAAACCGGTCGATGGCAGGCAATGTTACTTTATTTATATTTATGGGCATAGCTGGAATATTTATGGCAATTCCATTGGTGTTTGTAGTAAGTAATGCATTTAAACCTTTGGATGAATTATTTAGATATCCACCAACGTTGTTTCCAAGACATATTACAACTAATAATTTTTCGGACTTGTTTGTGCTTATGTCAAACTCGTGGGTACCATTTAGTAGATATATATTAAATACAATTATCATAACAGGTGGTGGAACTTTGGGTCATGTAATTGTAGCATCATTAGCAGCTTACCCATTAGCAAAACATGATTTCCCTGGGAAAAATCTTTTATTTAGCATGGTTGTACTGTCACTCATGTTTACATGGCAGGTAACACAAGTGCCTAACTATTTGATTATATCAAAATTAGGAATTAATAATACTTACTTAGCTGTTATTTTGCCGGCATTTGCTTACGGATTAGGATTGTACTTAATGAAGCAATTTATGGAACAAATACCAGATTCGCTTTTGGAGTCAGCTAGACTTGATGGAGCAAGTGAATTTAGGATTTTTTGGTCAATTGTAATGCCTAATGTAAAACCAGCATGGTTAACTCTTGCAATATTGCAGTTTCAAACGATGTGGGGCAATACAGGAAGCCAGTTTTTAAGGGATGAGCAATTGAAACCACTCCAATATGCATTATTTCAAATTGTCAATAGTGGGCCTGCAAGACAAGGAGCTGCGGCAGTTGTTACTTTGATTATTGCGGCTGTACCAATAATATTTTTCCTAATTTTTAATAGCAGCATCATAGAGACAATGACGACATCAGGTATGAAAGAATAAGGGTGAAAAAAATGGTATATAAAAGATTTTTAGCATTTATGGCAATTATAATGTTAATATTATCAGATTCAGTTTATGCTTTATCATATATGAATGTCCCATATTACACTTATAATTACGATTATTGGGGAAATATTTATTACACTCCACCTGCTTATATTCCGCAAAATGTTTTAAGTGGTGTTGGTATTGGATGTGGAGATTTTAAAAATCCACAAGATATATTTGTGGATGACAATAAGAAGTTATATATAGCTGATACAGGGAATAATCGAATAGTTGTATACGATTTGAATGATAAAAAAGTATCGGAAATAAAGGGCTTCGTTAATAATGGAGTTGAAGAATCTTTTAAGTCTCCATCAGGTATATATGTGACAAGCGACGGTAAAATCTACATCGCTGATACTGACAACAACCGAGTTGTAGCACTTAATAGTGATGGTACATTGTATAAAATAATTAAAAATCCTAAATCGAAAGATTTAGGCAAAGATTTTCAGTTTTCGCCACTTAAGGTTGCTGTTGATTATGCAGGCAGAGTATATGTAATTGCTAAAAATTTATTTGAAGGAATAATGTCTTTTGATAATGAAGGAAATTTTACTGGATTTGTAGGTACAATATATGTGAACATAAGCCCGTATGAAAAAATATGGAGAAAGTTATCAACAAAAGCACAAAGGAAAAGTCAAATACAATTTATTCCAACCGAATTTACAGGAATTGATATAACATCAGATGGTTTCTTATATGCTACAAATATAGATGCAAATGGCAAACAATCTGTTAGGAAGTTGAATCCTAAAGGACAAGATATTATAAAGATGAACAATAATAATTCAAAGCAATCAGGGACACTAAGTGGTGATCTATTTTGGAGACTTAGTGGGAACTACTCTGGGGCATCCCAAATTATTGATGTAACATATAGAGATAATGGAATATATTCAATTTTGGATAGAAGAAGAGGAAGAATATTTACATACGATGATGAAGGAGATCTCCTGTATATATTTGGTGGACTTGGGAGCCAAGAAGGTACTTTTAAAAACCCGATTGCCATTGACAAGATAGGTGACGAAATACTTGTTTTGGATATGGGTAGAGGGAATATAACTATATTTGTTCCAACAGAATACGGGAGTCTTATAAATAAGGCAGTTTCAGAAAGGTACAATGGCGATGAAGCATCAGCAGTGGAATTGTGGAAAAGAGTTATAAAACTTGATTCAAATTTTGAATTGGCTTATGTTGGTGTTGGAAAATCATATCTTGCTTCTGGAGAAAACAAAGAAGCCATGAAATATTTTAAGTTAGGCATGGATAGAACATATTACTCTATTGCTTATAGGAGATACAGAGATGACATTTTAAAGAAAAATCTTGGATACATTTTAACTGTTATTATTGTTTTAATTGCAATATATGTGATAAAGAGATTGTTTAAAAGAAAAAAGATAAAAAAAGATGGTGGTTCAGTGTATGAGTATTGATAGAGAAAAATTGCTATATCCATTTTATGTAATGATACATCCATTTGATGGATTTTATGAAGTACGCAACAGAAATAAAGGTAGTGTTGCCATTGCTTTAATATTAGTTTTTCTATTTGGTTTGTCATTTTCACTTAGAAGAAATTATGCAGGTTTTGTAGTGAATTTTGTAGATCCTCGGTCAGTTGATAGCAGGACAGAAATTATTGCCGTTTTTTTGGCAGTATTCTTGTTTGCCATATCAAATTGGTCTATAACAAGTCTGACAGAAGGTGAAGGCAGATTTAAAGATATATTAGTTGTTATAGGATATTCTTTACTGCCAATGATATTGACATATACACCTGCAATAGTTATATCATGGTTTATTGCACAAGGAGAAGGTAGTTATTATTATCTCTTAATCAATGCTGCTACGCTATTTACAGTTATTTTAATGATTATAGGGATTATGACTATTCACAATTATACATTTGGCAAAACGTTAATTACGATTGTATTTACATTTATTGCGTTGTTACTTATTCTCTTTTTGATATTACTGCTTCTCTTTTTGATACAGCAAGTTTGGCTATTTATACAAAGCTTGTACATAGAAATGATTCTAAGAGTATAGGAGTGCGGAATATGAAAACTATAAAAAGATATCGATTGCCAATTGTTTTTATAATTATTGCTGGATGTATCGTTTCGTATATAGCATATGTATATTTTCATTATTATGCATTCGAAGCATATAAAAGTGAATTATCAAAATATAGTTATGAGAAAGGCAGCAGTTTTACACCATTAAAAGACAGTAAACCTGAAATAGATGGTATGGTTTTGGCTGCCGAAAATGATATTTTGAAATTATATACAAACACAAAGACGACAGAAATTGCTATATACGATAAAAGATCGGGGCAAATAATCTATTCTAATCCGGTGGATAGAGAAAATGATCAAATTGCAAACAATGTAAATAAGGTAGCTCTCAATTCGCAGTTTACTGTGACCTATTATGATTCAAATATGACTGAAAGTACAATGTACAATTACGATTCAAGTGTTATAAAAGGACAGTATAAAGTTGAGTCTATAAAAAATGGTATAAGATACATATATTTATTAGGCAACTTAGACAGCCCTACTGGAATTGTACCTAAATATATTACTGAAGAGCGATTAAACAAAGTCTTAAGTAAGCTAAATGAAAATGATGCAGATATAATTAGATATAACTATATTAAGTCAAAGAACTTAGATGGGTTTTTAGAGCTTACAACTGGTGCATTAAATAATAAAATTGGAATGCAAAAGATGAATTCTTTATTTGAAAAAGCTGGTTATACAAGAGAAGATTTTGATGCAGATAATAAAGCTGCAATCAAAGCCGGCGCAAAGATGGAAGAACGTACTACGTTTAGTATACCTTTAGAATACAGACTTGATGGTGATAAACTAATCGTTTCTATTCCAACTGGGAAAATTGTTGAGACTGGTAGCGGAAAGATTGCAAAAATAGATTTATTAAACTATTTTGATGCAGGAAACATGAATGAAATGGGTTATATATTTGTTCCTAATGGTTCAGGATCATTGATTTACTTCAACAATGGCAAAAAGGTTGAAGAATATAGACAAGACGTTTATGGAGAAGATGATGCAACTAAAACGTATGATGCTGTAGAAAAGACTCAAAAAGTAAGATTGCCTGTATTTGGAATTAAACATGACAGAAGTGCAGTTTTTGCAGAAATAACAAATGGAGATGCATTAGCCACTATTGTAGCAGGTGTTTCGGGTAATATCAATAGTTATAATTATGTATATCCTTCTTTCACATTAAGAGGGACCGAAAAAGTTTCAATGTTTGGAGCTACAGGTGCATCCGCTGATTTGCCATCAGTTGAAAAAAATATGTACAATCTTGATATTAATGTTTCATATGCTTTTTTAAATGATGATGATGCAGATTATTCGGGTATGGCTAATTATTACAGAAATGAATTAATTAATAGAAAAGTTTTGAATAAAAAACAAGATAATAAATCAATACCATTTTATTTGGATATTGTTGGAGGAGTTAAAATACAAAAAAATATACTTGGTATACCTCATATGGAAATATTTCCTATGACAACATTTAAGGAAGCCGGCGTTATGATTGATGACTTTATTAAAAATGGAGTTTCTAACATAAAAGTAAATTATTTGGGTTGGTTTAATGGTGGTTATTATCATGATGTTGCGACGAAGATAAATGTAGTAAAATCACTTGGAGGCAGGAAGGGTTTAGAAGAATTAAATAGCAAATTAAAAGCATCAGGACAAACCCTGTTTGGAGATGTAGCATTTCAGAAGATTTCATACGAAGCAAAAAATTTTAATTGGAAAATGGAGGCATCAAGATATTATTCTGGGTACGTTGTATCATTTGGTTTACCCAACCCTGCTACAATGAGAGAAACAGGGGGACTTGGATACTATGAAAATAACTACTATATTCTATCTCCTAAGTTTTTGATTAGACATGTTTCTCAATTTGATAATGCAATTAAAAGTATAAATATATCTGGAATATCATTAAGGGATTTAGGAGATACATTGTCATCCGATAAAAGAAGAACGGATGTGATTGATCGTCAAGAAGCAGAAGAAATTGTAATTAATCAAATAAAAGATTTGTCGCAAATTAAAAAAGACATGATGATTCAAGGCGGAAATATGTATTCTCTAGCATATGCTACTGATTTAGAAAATGTTCCTTCTGTTGACAATAAGTTTTATATAGTAGATGAAGAAGTTCCCTTTTATGAGATGGTTGTGCATGGATACGTAAATTATACTGATACGCCGATAAATCTCAATGGTGGTTTTGATAAGCAAGAAACAATACTTCATTTAATTGAATACGGCTTATCTCCGCGGTTTACTTTATCGTATAAGGATTCCAGCGAAATGAAATATTCAAGTTTGAATTACTTTTATTCTACGCAGTATAACATATGGATTAAAGATGCTAGTGATATTTACAAAAAGGTGAATGATGTTCTTAAATGTGTTGCGAATAGTGCAATAGTTGATTTTCAATCTGTTGAACCAGGTGTAAATAAAATATCATATGAGAATGGTTATACAATATATGTAAATCATAACGATGAGAGCATAAATATAGGTGGTATAAATGTAGCAGGCAAGAGTTATGTATTAGAGGGGGCTAAATAATGAACAAGAGGTTAACGCTTAAACAAAGAAATGCTATCGTAGGTTTAACATTTATCTTGCCATGGTTAATAGGCTTTTTGATTTATTATGTAGGGAGCTTGTTTTTGACGATTCAGTTTTCTCTAAGTAAAGTAATAATAGGCAAGACTGGTGGATATACTACATCATTTATAGGCATTAGTAATTTCAAAAATGCTTTGTTAGTAGATCCAAATTTTAATCAGATTTTGGTCAATTCAATCATTGATATATTGATTGATATACCATTCATCATATTTTTTAGTTTGTTTATTGCGATCTTGTTAAATCAAAAATTTAAAGGTAGAGCTTTTGTTAGAGCAATATTTTTCCTCCCTATTTTGCTGACAGCGGGAGCAGTTCAATCTAGCTTACAATTAGCAACACAGCATATTATGGGTGGTGCGAGCGCAATGATGAAAGAATTAACCCCATCTAGTGGAGTAAATGTCAACTATTTTTTAGGCATTTTTCAGGAACTAGGATTACCCTCTGTTTTAGTTGACTATGTTACAAGTTTGGTGTCTAGGATTTTCGATATTGTGAGGGCTTCAAGTGTGCAGATAATAATATTTATTGCAGCTTTACAGTCGATACCTAATTCATTATATGAATCTGCAAAAATAGAAGGTGCTACAAGTTATGAAATTTTCTGGAAAATAACGTTTCCTATGGTTACCCCTTTAATATTGGCAAATGTTGTTTACACTGTAGTTGACTCATTTGTCAATAGTAATGTAGTTGAACTGGCATTCAATGAAGCCTTTACAAATTATAACTATGGACTAAGTGCAGCAATGAGCATATTAAGTACAGTTGCAATACTTTTAATATTAGGGTTAATAACTTTATTTATAAGCAGAAGAACATTTTACTACAATTAGAAAGGAGGAAACTGATTTGCCAATCAGCATTATAAAGGCATATGTAAAAAAATTTGATAAAATCACTATAGATTCTAATACATTGTCAAAGTATTATGGTAAGCTAAAAGGTTGGCTTTTTACGTTGTTTAAATTTGCAATATTGTTAGGTTTATCATACATAATATTAGGACCACTAATAAATATATTCAGTAATTCGTTTTTTTCATCAGAGGATGTATATAATCCCGCAGTTTTTATGATACCTATAAAACCTACTTTAAATAACTACCATTTGGCTTTATTGAGATTAGATTATTTTAGTACGTTAGGGCATACGTTAATATATATTATAACTATTACATTGATACAGATATTAATTACATCTATGGTAGGATATGGTTTTGCACGATTTGATTTTCCTTTAAAAAATCTCCTATTCGGTTGTGTGATAATTACTATAGTTTTGCCTACACATACGATTATGTTACCTCTGTATCAGCATTTTAGAAATTGGGATCTTTTAGGTGTATTTAGATTATTAGGTATGAAACCTATTAACCTACTTTCATCTGAAACGCCAATGTACTTAATGACGATATTTGGAACGGGATTGAGATCTGGACTATTTATTTATATATTCAGACAATTCTTCAGAGGTTTACCAAAAGAGCTTGAAGAAGCGGCGTTTATAGATGGAGCTGGTCCATGGTATACGTTTTTTAGGATAATGTTAGTAAATGCTATGCCAGCAGTGATTACAGTAGCTGTATTTTCTATGGTATGGCAGTACAATGATACATTTTATTCTCAATTATTTACTATGCCAACAGATCATATATTGACACTTAGATTATCTACAATTCAAGCAACATTGGAATTTATTGATGAGATAAAAGATCCAATGGTATCACAGCTGGCTGTGTATGCAGGTACAATTCTAATAATTTTACCAATATTAGTAATATATTTATTGATGCAGAAGTATTTGGTAGAAGGTATAGAGAGAAGCGGCATCGTCGGTTAATTTAAGTTGATTTTCAAGGATCTTTACTTGCCATATAAACTATAAGATAAGCTAGTGGTAAGTAAAGAAATCCTTTGAAAATATAGGCATAACAAAAATATATGTTATGCTGATTAATCAAATAAGAGGAGGTTTTAAAAATGAGTAAGATGAGTAAGAGGCTCATCGCGGTATTTTTAGCATTAGTCTTAATTTTCTCACTTGCAGGGTGTTCTAACAGCAACAGTACTAAGACAAGTGATAAGACGACATCAACGACAACTGATAACAATTCGACTACAAAAACTGAAGCAAAACAGGACGAAAGAGATGTACGCTATCCAGCATTTGACTTTGGTGGTAGGACTATAAAAGTCGGCTTGTGGTGGGACTATTATTATGACAGTGACAATACCAGCATAAATGATGATCCAAATCTTAGCAATGCAAAAACTGCACAGATGAGATTAGACAATGTAAGGAGAATAGAGAAAAAATACAATGTAAAGATTAAATTTGAAAATTTAACTTGGGATGGTATTATAAAAAGCATAAATACATCAATACCTGCTGGGACCCCTGAGTGCGATATTTACTTGACGGATTTGCAATTTGGCATTCCTGCAGTAGCCCATGGATTAGCTCAGGATTTAAGCAAAATTGCACCTAAAAATAGTGACTTATTTACTGACAATAAAATAGTCAGACCTTTGAAAGTAAATGGAGGAACTTATTTATTTCAAGAGCAGGGATTGCAGACGAGTGGAATATTCTTAGGGTACAATGCTACTATGATAAAAGAATTAGGATTGGAAGACCCGCAAGAACTGTATAAGAATGGCCAATGGACATGGGATAAATTCGAGGAGTATGCACGCAAAGGAACAAGAGATACAAATGGCGATGGAGCAGTAGATGTATATGGATTCGGTGGAGTCTTTACTGATTTAGTTAATGGATTGTTGATGAATAATGGTGGCTCAATAGCTGCTACTAAGACTGAAGGATTAAGTTCAAAGCCTACGATGGAGACACTAGATTTTATAAATAAATTATACAATGTAGATCATTCTGCTAGACCTTGGAATACACAAGATTGGAATGATAATTTGTTAGCATGGTCATCAGGAAAAGTTATGTTCTGGACTGCTCAAGCATGGCTATTAAAGCAAGAAGCAGATAAAGCATCTTCTAATGGCGGCTCTGGATTGCCATTTGATTACAAAATAGTTCCATACCCAGTTGGACCCAGTGGTGATGGCAAAATATACAGTCCTGTACAAGGAAACTGGTATATGATACCTGTTGGGGTAAAAGACGCAGATAAGGTATATCAAGTATTTGAGGATTTCTTGGATTGGTACAATGGAGATACAAGTCTAAGAGATGATCCTACATGGTTTGAAAGCTGCTTCCAAAACGAAGATGATGTGAAATTAGCTTTAGATTGTGATCAAAACCAAAAGCTTGACATATGGTCATCATTGTCAAGTTCAGGATTTGATTTTGGTGCAACGATTTGGCAGCCAATTATAGTAGATAAGAAAAGTACTGTTGCACAAGCAGTAGAAGCTGCAAAACCAGTTTTGCAAGGTGCATTGGATAAATTCTGGAGTGGCAGTCAGCAATAAATTAAAACTTCAAAAGATATTGAAGGTTATAGTGCCAATAAGCAACCCCAATATTGTGGCACTATAACCATTATTTTTGTGTATGTTAGATATTATATTGAATTTAGCACAAAAATTCAAAATTAGGGGAATAGATATGAAAAAGTTTTGTATTCTTCTGATGTGCATTATCGTTCTTATAAGTGGGTGCAAATTTAATTCAGTGACATCAAGTGGAAAGGATATTGAAAACAAAAAAAGTGCAGTTGTAGAGAAAAACACTGAAAGTACAGAAAATGTAGGAGACTTTGAATTATATTTGGAGGCTGAAGATAATGCAGCTGTTACTGGCAATGTAAGGAAGGGAAATAGTGTAAAAGGATATTCAGGCAGTGGCTATCTAGATGGCTTAGAAAATGATAGTGATACAATTAGTTTTAATGTTCGTATACCAAAGGACGATTTTTATGACATAGATTTCATTAGTGCAAGTTATGATGGTTATAAAGAGAATAATGTATATTTAGATGGCGATTTGATTGGAGTATCAAAGGTTACTGGTACTGAATTTCAGGATTCTGTGCTAAAAAGAATATTTTTAAGGGCAGGTCAGCATGTTATAAAAATGACAAAAAACTGGGGGTGGATTAGACTGGATGCTTTGAAAATAACTAAATCTAAAAGATTTGATGAAGGCATTTATAAAGTATCAAATAAACTGGTAGATCCAAAAGCTACTGAAAGTACTAGAAAACTGATGCAGTACTTAGTAGATATGTATGGCAAAGAGATTATATCAGGACAATATGCAGACAAAGGAGTAAATAGCCCAGAATTTCAAGCTATTAAGCAGGCAACAGGAAAGATGCCAGCAATATTAGGATTAGACTTTATAGACTATACACCATCGAGAGTAGCTCACGGTACAGTTGGAAAATCTGTTGACTATGCAATAGAATTTAATAAATTAGGCGGAATAGTAACATTTTGCTGGCATTGGAATGCGCCAGAGCCTTATTTATACAATACGGAAAGTGAACCTTGGTGGAAAGGATTTTATACAGAAGGAACAAATATAAATTTGGAAGCCATAATGGACGGAAGAGATAAAAAAGGCTATGAATTATTGTTACAAGATATAGATGTAATAGCTAAGCAATTGAAAAGATTGCAGGATGCTGATGTTCCAGTATTGTGGAGGCCACTTCATGAGGCCAGCGGAGGTTGGTTTTGGTGGGGTGCATCTGGGCCAGATGCTTATATTAAGCTATATAGACTTCTTTTTGATCGTCTTACAAGCGTTTATGGTATACATAATTTAATATGGGTGTGGAATGGGCAAGACCCTAAATGGTATCCAGGTGATCAGTATGTAGACATTATAGGTATAGATATTTACCCGGGAGAGAAAGTATATAATTCTCAATCTGCAAAATTTAATGAAATATTGGAATGGACTAAGTCTAAGAAAATAATAACCATGTCTGAAAACGGGTGCCTATTTGATCCTGATTTAGCTTTTAGAGATGATGCTAAATGGTCATACTTTAGCACATGGCAGGGAGAATTCGTTACTTTAAATAATACAAATACATTATCAGAAAAATACACAGAAAAATATATGTTTCAAAAAGTGTATAATAGCGATAAAGTTATAACATTAGATGAATTGCCAAATTTAAAAAAATATGGCGACAATAAATGAGCATGTAGAGGCGGTTTTTTTATAAACTGCCTCTTTTAAGTTCTGGATTTATGATTTTCTCAAAGGTATAATATAAAAGAAAAAAATTTTATGGTGATGAAATGATTATGAAAATTAAAGAAGACTTTGTAAATAAGATGAGATTTCTGTTAAAAGATGATTTCGAGAAGTTTATGATGGAATATGAAAAAGAGCCTTATAGGGGACTTAGAGTCAATACGCTAAAGATTTCTGTTGATGAGTTTTTAAGGATTTCTCCATTTAGATTGATATCTGTACCATGGTGTGATACAGGATTTTACTATGATCAAAATGATAAACCAGGAAAGCATTATTACCACGATGCTGGTTTATTTTATATTCAGGAACCGAGCGCTATGGCGGTAGTAGAAGCATTGAATCCTGTGCCAGGGGATATCGTATTAGATTTAAGTGCGGCGCCAGGAGGTAAATCTACACACATAGCTTCAAAGCTCAATGGGGAAGGCTTATTAGTATCAAATGAGATTAATTCCAAGAGAGTAAAAGTTCTTGCAGAAAACATTGAAAGGATTGGTATAAGAAATGCTGTTATTTTAAATGAGTCACCAGAAAAACTTGAAAAGACATTTAAAGATTATTTTGATAAAATACTTGTTGATGCCCCATGTTCTGGCGAAGGAATGTTCAGAAAAGATGAAACGGCAAGAGATGAATGGTCTTTGGAAAATGTGTTAAGCTGTGCCTATCGCCAGAAAAAGATATTGGATAGTGCATCATGCATGTTAAAGCCTGGTGGAATAATGGTATATTCAACGTGTACATTTTCTCCGGAAGAAAATGAAGGTGTAATCGACTATTTTCTAAAAAATCACAGCGACTTTGAATTAATAGAAATTTATAAGCATAAGGGATTTGATAATGGACATCCAGAATGGGCCAATGGATGCAGTGACTTAAGAAAATGTGTAAGGCTTTGGCCACACTTATTAAAAGGCGAAGGTCATTTTATAGCTAAACTCAGAAAAAATGGCAGCTATGATAAGAGCAGCAATAGCAAAGTAAAATTTAAACAAAGAAAGGGATTTGTTGACAAACTATTTTACGATTTTATTGACAATTATCTCAATATAGATGTGGAAAAATTGAATTTACAAGAGATGGGTGATCATGTTTATCATATTCCTGAAGAAACGATGGACTTATCTGGAATAAAAGTGTATAGATGTGGATTTGATCTGGGACAGTTAAAAAAAGGAAGATTTGAGCCATCTCATTGGCTGGCAATGGCTTTAAAAAAAGATGAGACCAAGAGAATTTATAATTTGAGGGCTAATGAAATAGAATCATATATTCATGGTGAAACATTAAATATCGATATCGATGATGGATGGGTACTTCTTTTAATTGATGGCTATTCAATTGGTTGGGGAAGAGCAGTTAAAGGAGTATTAAAAAACTATTATCCTAAAGGCTTAAGAAAATAAAATAAATTTTTAAAACAAGGTACATAATAATATTTACCTTGTTTTTATTTTTATGAGAAAAAAATAATAGGAAATTGGGAATAATAATTTTGTCACTATATTTTGGGATAAAGGAGATGTGTTTTTCTTGGAGTTTATTACATTTGTACATATATTAATAGGAGCTTTGTTGATACTATTTCTGTTAATGATTTTCAATAGGTATTTAAAAAAGAATGATTATGAAGAAAGGGATTTACATGATGTTTTGCTGAATCATGATGAACTAATGAGACATGCTCAAGATTTAGCGCAGAACCATTATGTAATGAAAGACACTAAGCTAAATTATATGCTTATACCACGTATGAACAAAAGCTATAGCTACATAAAATCTGTTTACAGAAACATTAACATGGCTGGAGAAACACAATCAATATCACAAGATGCTGAATGGCTTTTAGATAATTTCTACATCATTGAAGAGCAGGTAAAAGAGATTAGAAAAAGCCTATCGAAAGGTTATTATTCAGGGCTTCCAGGACTTAAGAACAGCATATTAAAAGGTTACCCAAGGGTATATGCTATTGCGTTGGAACTAGTGTCACATACAGACGGAAGAATTGATGAGGATACAATCGTAGATTTCATTAATGCTTACCAGTCGAAGTCGCTTTTGTCAAGTGGTGAACTGTGGGCACTGGGCTTGATGATAAGAATTGCATTGATTGAAAATATTAAGAGAAGCTCAGAAAAAATAGTTATTACACAGAAACAGTGGAATAAAGCCGATGAAGTTGCAAATATCATATTTGCAAATAAGAACATGACATTTGATGATGTTAAAAAATTAATACATGATAAAGTGCTGACTGTAGGAAGAATACCTACATCCTTTTTTGAGAGGCTGTTGCAAAGAATAAGGATGGAAGGTGATGATTCAACAATACTAGTACAATATATAGATAGAATTCTCCAAGAATACGATACGAATATATCCGATATAGTCGAGCTAGACCATCAAATATTAGCTGCAAGACAGGTGGCAATCGGCAATGCTATAACCAGCCTTAAATATGTTTCAACATTAGATTGGGCGCAGATATTCGAAAAGCTTAGCAACGTAGAGCAGATATTGAGGCAGGATCCTGACGGTACATATGAGATGATGGATTTTGAATCGCGGGATTATTACAGACATGAAATTGAAGAGATAGCGAAAAGATACAATACGTCAGAGACATATGTTGCCAGAAAAGCTTTGGAGTGTGCAAAGGAGGTATTAAATGACAACAACAAGCCAGGATACATAAATCATGTAGGATTTTATATAATAGGCAAGGGTAGAAGCATATTAGAAAGCAAAATAGGACATAAGAAAAACAATTTGAAATTAAATCGTATCGTAAAAAAACACATAGCCGTCTTTTATATATCATCTATCATTGCATTGACAATATTGATTGCAGCTGCTTTGTCAGTTCTTTTAATCATGAAAGGTGCAAATGTCGCTTATGCTGCTACTATAGCAGCTATATCTATAATACCTGTAAGCGAGATTGTTGTACAGGCAGTTAATTGGGTGATAATACATGTTAAAAAGCCTACAATAATACCAAAGATAGAACTTAAAAACGGTATACCTGAAGAATCTGCGACTATGGTAATTATACCAACACTGCTAACAAGCGTTAAAAGGGTTAAAGAGTTATTGTCGCAGTTGGAAGTAATATATATATCAAATAAAGAAGATAATCTTTACTTTGCTGTTGTTGGAGACTTTAAAGATACTAAAAAAGAAAAATTAGATGACGATGAGGAGATAATAAACAGTGCTCTTCAAGGCATAAGAGAGCTTAACGAAAAATACTCCAAAGGGAAAGATATATTTTTCTATTTCCATAGAAAGCGAGTATTTTGCGAAATGCAAAATGCGTATATGGGCTGGGAAAGAAAAAGAGGTGCCATAATCGAGTTTAATGAACTTTTAAATGGTTCAAAAGAGACAAGTTTCTACATAAAAAGTGTAAATGTTGAAGATTTGCCAAGTATAAAATACGTCATTACACTTGATGCAGATACAAATTTAATAATGGATACTGCTAAAAAACTTATTGGGACAATGATGCATCCACTTAATAAAGCAGTGATTGACAGAGAAAGAAATATAGTAGTTGAAGGATATGGACTTCTTCAACCGAGGATTGGGGTGGACATTGTCTCTTCCAGTTCGTCTATTTTTTCTACGATATTCGCAGGATATGGCGGTATTGATCCTTATACGACTGCAGTTTCTGATGTTTATCAGGATCTCTTTGGAGAAGGCATTTTTACAGGGAAAGGAATATACGATGTTGCGGTATTTAGAAATATTCTTAAAGATTTGATACCTGATAATTCAGTGCTAAGCCATGATTTGCTTGAAGGTTCTTTTGTGAGAACAGGGCTTGTGACAGATATTTTGTTAATTGATGGTTTTCCGTCAAAGTACAATTCGTATATGATGAGATTACATAGGTGGGTAAGAGGTGACTGGCAGCTTTTACCATGGCTCGCAAAAAGGATTAGAACAAGAAATGGCGATTACATAGAAAATCCTTTGTCGATAATCTCAAAGTGGAAAATAATCGACAATTTGAGAAGAAGCCTTGTAGCGCCATTTACTCTGCTTCTGTTGTTTATTGGTATTTTGTTGCCAATAAACAGCATGTTAACATACTTACTGGTGCTATTAGTCATGTTTGCACCTTTTATCGTTGGTGTGATTGACATTTTGATAGGAAAGATTAGATCAAGGTCAAACAACCGCGACAATTTACTCACAAACAGCATTAAAAAAACATTTTATACAGGAGCACTGCAGTTTGCATTTTTGCCATATCAAAGTTATATGATGATGGATGCGATAATAAGGACTCTATACAGAGTCTATATATCAAAGAAAAATCTTTTAGAATGGATAACAGCGGCAGATATGGAAAGGCGGCTTAAAAATGATTTTTTGAGTTTTTTAAGCAAAATGTGGATATCGATATTAGTAGGGTTTATTTTTATTCTATCGAGCGCATATTTTAAACCGGTTATGTTGTATTATTCTGTGATTATTGCATTAATATGGGTGGTATCGCCTTTCATTGCATATAAGATAAGCTGTCCTATAGCAGAGCACGAATCAACTTTGGAAGAATCAGACATTAAAGAGCTAAGGAGATTAGCGAGAAAAACCTGGAGGTATTTTGAGGATTTTGCAACGGAGCAGGATAATTATTTGCCTCCTGATAATTTCCAACTAGATCCTTATGCAGGAGTAGCAAGGAGGACTTCTCCAACAAATATTGGTTTGTATCTTTCATCTACAATATCAGCTAGAGATTTTGGATATATTACTACTTCTGAGATGATAGACAGAATCGAAAAGACGGTATCCACCATAGAGAAAATGGAAAAATGGCATGGACATCTTTACAATTGGTATAAAACAGATAGTCTAGAGCCACTTAAACCATACTATGTCTCTACAGTTGACAGCGGAAATCTTGTTGGATATATGATAGTACTTAAAGAAGGATTAAAAGAGGTCTTAGACAAGCCTTTAACTGAAAATTTACGGGATGGATTGTTAGACTTGATAAACATATTAAATGAAGGCGTAAAAAACAAAAAAATAAAATTTGAGATGCCTAACAGAGATTATACTGTCTGCGATTGGTATCAACACCTTAAGCGGCTAAAAAGTGAATTGGATGGTATAAAATTGGATGACGAGGATGGATGGTACCCAAAAACTGTAGAAACTGTCGATTCATTCATTAAAGAATTGGAAGATTTATTGCCAATTGTCAAGAAAGAAAATGAATACGAAAAATTGTTTGATTTAAATAATGATATTTCATTAAATAGTTTAAAAGTCAGTTATAAAGAAATTATAGATTCACACGCATCTATGGAGGCAGAAGAATTTATAGAGCCATATAAAAAAATTACATCTTTGATAGACAGGGTACACGATTTGATAGGCAGATTAAGCAATCTTGTTGAAAAGACAGAGTTTAGACCTTTATTTGATACAAGAAGGCAGCTTTTTTCTATAGGCTACAATATTGAAGATGAAAAATTGACAAAGTCCTATTATGATTTGTTTGCATCAGAGGCAAGGCAGGCTAGTTTTATAGCTATAGCAAAAAAAGAAATTGATGTGAAACATTGGTTTAGAATGGGAAGGATGGTAACAGTAGAAAATTATTTAAGGGGCTTAGTTTCTTGGTCAGGAACCATGTTTGAATATTTTATGCCTCTTTTGATAATGAAGAACTACAAAAATACGCTTTTAGACCAGACATATAAGTTTGTCATCATGATGCAGAAAAAATATGCCCAAAAGTATGACATACCCTGGGGGATATCTGAATCAGGTTTTTACTCTTTTGATATCAAGCTTAATTATCAGTATAAGGCGTTTGGAGTGCCTTGGATGGGCCTTAAAAGAGGACTATCCCATGACATTGTGATAGCACCGTATGGAACAATGCTGGCTTTGCAGATAGATCCTCAATCTGTTGTGAAAAACATAAAAAAATTAAAAGAACTGGGAATGGAAGGCAAGTATGGTTTTTACGAGGCGATTGATTTTACGCCAGAAAGGATGCCTTATGGGAAAAAATATGCTATAGTTAAAAGCTTTATGTCGCACCACCTGGGTATGAGCATGTTAGCTTTAAATAACTTCATAAATAAAAATGTGATGCAGAAAAGATTTCATTCAGATCCTTATATAAAATCAGTTGAAATATTGCTACAAGAGAGAGTACCAGATGGTACAATGCTGCTTAAAGAAGAAATAGAGGCACAAAGGGAATTTGAAGAGCCAAAGAGGGAAGAAGTAAAGACAGTGAGAGTGATAGAGGAATTAGATAGCTTTCTTCCACAAGTCCATATTCTCTCAAATGGAGATTACTCTGTGCTTTTAACAGATAGAGGTACTGGTTACAGCAAAAAAGAAGGAACAAATATAACAAGGTGGAAAAATAGCCTGGATGAGATTCACGGAACATTTATATTTGTGCAAAACATAAACTCAAATACTACTTGGTCTACAACGTATGCTCCATTTTATGCAAAAGATGAAAAGTACAAAGTAGTATTTAAGCAAGACATGGCCAAGTTCATAAAGAAGGTTGGTAATATTGATACTGAGACAGAGGTGATTGTTTCTCCTGAGGATAATGTGGAGATAAGGCGTGTCACATTGAAAAATCATAGTAGTAATTCAAGGACACTGGAGGTGACAAGCTATTTTGAACCAGTTTTAAGCGATATTAATGCTGATATAGCCCATCCGGCTTTTAATAAGTTGTTTATAAAAACAGAGATTTTGCTTGACAGTGATATGATAGTTGCTAACAGAAGACCTAGAGATTTGGGAAAATCATCTTTGTGGGCTGCTCACGCTGTTTCTGTTGAAGGCGGTGAGACAATAGGTGATACACAGTTTGAGACAGACAGAACAAAGTTTATAGGTAGAGGCAGGACTCTTAGGAATCCCAGGGCTCTTGTAGCAGACAGACCATTATCGAATTCAGACGGTCCTGTCCTTGATCCTGTCATGTCTTTGAGAAAAAGAATAAAATTGGAACCAAATCAGACAGCTAAAGTAATTTTCATTACTGCTGTGGCAGAATCGAAATCTGAGGTTGTAAAACTGGCAAACAAGTATAAAAATGCCGGAGCTACCGAAAGGGCATTTGAAATGTCAGTATCCCGCGGTAAAGTGGAGTTAGACTATCTCAACTTAAAGTCAGACGAGTTAGGTCTTTTTCAGCAGATGCTGCCCCACATAATATATTTAAGTCCTGTTAGGATGAAAAAGGCAGATTACTTATTGAAAAATAGAAAAGGCCAGTCTGGACTGTGGGCGTACGGTATATCTGGCGATATTCCAATAGTGCTTTTAGAAATCAGCAAAAAAGAGGAGATACCAATATTGAAGCAACTGCTGAAGGCTCATGAGTATTGGAGGATGAAAGGATTATATGTAGATTTGGTGATTTTAAATAATGATAAAGGCGGTTACATTGATGCATTAGGCGACAAGATTAAGGATGTAATAAGCGGCAGTTTTGCATACAACATAATAGGAGAATATGGTGGTGTATTTCTGCTTAATAAAAGCAATTTAAAAGATGAAGATTACATTTTATTAAATACTGTTGCAAGGCTTTCGCTTACAGCTGGCATGCCTATTGAAAAGCAACTTGAATATGATGCTGGTGAAAAAGATAGTAAATCCAAGTTGCTTGATATAAAAAATGCAGAAAAAAATTACCCTGTTCCGCTGCCAGAAAATATACTACTGCATTACAGCAATGGATATGGTGGGTTTTCTATGGATGGACATAAATACGTGATAGATTTGGATGGTGACAAGGAGACGCCTATGCCGTGGATAAACGTAATTTCAAATTATAAATTTGGCTTTCAAGTTTCTGAATCAGGCAGTGGCTACACCTGGTCAGAGAACAGCAGAGAATACAAGATTACACCATGGTCAAACGATCCTGTTTTAGATGAAAGCGGGGAAATCTTATACATCAGGGATGATTTGACTGGTGCCTTTTGGACGATTACAGCTAAGCCCATAAGAGATGGTGGACAGTATATTGCAGAGCATGGATTTGGACACACATTGTTTAAGCATGTTTGCTCAGGAATAAGTCATGAAATGTTAGAGTTTGTACCAATGAATGATACAGTTAAGATATCGCTTGTAAAACTTAAAAATATTAGCGGTGAAAAAAGGATGTTAAGTCTATACTATTATGTAAAGCCTGTATTGGGTGTCTTTGAAAATTTAACATCCCCTTATATAGTGACGGAAATGAACAAAGACATGAATGCGCTGCTTATGAGAAACGTGTTTAATGAAGATTTCCCTGACAGGATATCTTTTGTAAGTGCGTCTTATAAAATACAATCATATACGGGAAACATGTCGGAATTTCTGGGACCTGATTTTGACACCAAGCGACCAGAATCATTAAAAAGAGAATCTCTATCGAATAATGTTGGAGTTGGGTTTAGTCCATGTGCTGCAGTACAAATTAATGTCGATTTAGAAGAAAATGAGGAAAAAGAGCTGGTATTTTTGCTGGGAACAGGCATGTCGACAGATGATGTCAGCCGCATAATAAATTATTACAAAAATCTGGATAATGTGAAAGAAGCTTTGAGTTATGTGGATACGTTTTGGAACAATTTTGTTGGAACAATACAGGTAAGCACGCCTGATAAGTCAATGGACTTACTATTAAACGGATGGCTCCTTTATCAGACCATATCCTGCAGAATATGGGCAAGATCTGCATTTTATCAATCAGGAGGTGCATATGGTTTTAGAGATCAGCTGCAGGATACTATGAATGTGGTATATGTGGCACCGGAACTTACGAGGGCTCAAATATTAAATGCCTGTGCACATCAATTCAAAGAAGGAGATGTTCTTCATTGGTGGCATCCGGGTACAGATAGAGGCATAAGGACAAAATATTCAGACGATCTTCTCTGGTTGCCTTATGCTGTAGCGGATTACGTAAGCGTGACAGGTGACACGGAAATACTAAATGTTAAAATGCCTTTTTTGGACGAAGAACTGCTAAAGGATGAAGAAGACGAAAGGTATGGCAAACCAGTAGTATCAGATGAAGTTGCGACAGTTTATGAGCATTGCATAAGAGCCATAGAACATTCATTGAAATTTGGTCAGCATGGAATACCACTGATGGGTTCTGGCGACTGGAATGATGGAATGAACATGGTGGGCAACAAAGGAAAAGGTGAGAGCATATGGCTTGGGTGGTTTATGTATGTTACACTTAAAAAGTTTATACAAGTTTGTATTGAAAATAACGACTACGAGAGGGTTGAAAAATACAAAAAGGTTGCCGATGACATAATCAAATCAATTGAAGAAAATGGATGGGACGGAAGCTGGTATAGAAGGGCATACTTTGACAGCGGAATTCCGCTTGGTTCTAGTCAAAACAATGAATGCAAAATAGATTCAATAGCACAGTCATGGGCTGCAATATCTGGTGCAGCCAAATGGGATAGAGTAAAAGAAGCGCTTGATGCGTTGGAAAATTACTTGATAGATTATGACAATGCCATTATAAAGCTTCTGTCTCCACCTTTTGACAAAGGTGATCTAAACCCCGGCTATATTAAAGGATATGTACCTGGTGTTAGGGAAAATGGCGGTCAGTATACACATGCAGCAATATGGGCTATAATGGCATATGCTGTAGTTGGCGATGGGGATAAAGCGTATAGGCTTTATTCCATGATAAATCCAATAAATCATTCCAGGACGCCTATTGAAAACTCTAAGTATAAAGTTGAGCCTTATGTCATGGCTGCCGACGTCTACGCAGTAGAACCAAACACAGGTAGAGGGGGCTGGACATGGTACACTGGTTCTTCTGGATGGATGTACAGAGTAGCAATTGAGCACATATTAGGATTTAAGAAAGAAAAAGATATGGTTGTTATAGATCCATGTGTGCCTAAAGATTGGACGAAATACAAAATAGAATATATATACAAAAATAATACTAAATATATAATACAGATAGAAAATCCTGAAAGGGTAAACAGAGGTGTACAGGAGATCAATGTTGATGGAAAGATAATGAATGACAATAAAATTGCTCTCAAGGATGACGGGCAGACACATCACGTATCTGCGATGATGGGAACGAAAATATCAGTTAAAGCGTAAAAATCAGCGGATGAAGTATATTCATCTGCTGATTTTGTTTATAGTATTTTATTAAAATAATTATTGACTTTTTGTAATATGTGTTATATTATAAATATAACACATATTACACGTGAGGTGAAGTTTAATATTGCTATTAAGAATAGAATTTGAGTCAGATATACCTATATATATGCAAATAAAAAATCAGATAATAGAAGGGATAGCATTGGGGATGCTTAAAGAAGGTGATGAATTGCCTTCTATACGACAGTTGGCAAGTGATTTTGGAATAAATCTTCACACGGTTAAAAAAGCCTATGACATTTTGAAAGATGAAGGATTTTTAAGTGTTCACAGGAGAAAAGGCTATGTTGTAACTAAAAATGCTTCTGCCGATGACAATTTTATTGAGGAATTGAAAAAGGATCTTCAACCTATATTGGCGAATGCATTCTCAAGAGGGATGACGGAGGATGAAATATTAAAGATATGTAGAGAAATATTGGAGCAGTTTAAAAATGGAATGTAGGAGGTTTATAGAAATGAATATGCTATATTATATTAATCTTTTAATGCCATATTTCATATTAATTGTAATAGGAGTCATTACGCCATTCATTACTCGTAAAACTATTGTATTTGGTGTGCATGTTCCTAAGGATTTTTTAAATGATAAAGAGATTCAGGGGATTAAAACTTTGTATATAATAAATTTTTTGACTGTAAGCTTAGTATTTATGATTCTTGTAGTCATAAGGATGAAAAATATAAATTTTGCTGTTGGTGGTATTTTTATTGAAGTAATCATAATGTTTGCAATGTATATGAAAGCTCACTATGAAGTATATGCTTTGAAATCTAAAAGAGAGTGGAGTAAAGGAAAAAAAGAAATTGCGGTTGTAGACATGGACTTTAGGAAAGAAAAGATAGTTGTATTCTCTTTATGGTTTTTATTGCCTGCAGCAATAATAATTTTAACATTAGTTGTAGGTATATATATGTATCCGAATATACCACAAAGGATACCTATGCATTTTAATTTTCGTGGCGAAGCCGATTCATTTGCAAAGAAGTCGATTATGTCGGTATTTTCAATCAGCATTGTACAACTGATTATGACGATTTTGATGTTTGTTTCATATAAAATGATAGAATTAGCAAAACAGCAGATAGATCCATCAGACCCGGAATTATCGAAAGAAAAAAATCTTAAGTTTAGAAGAATATGGTCTGGTTTTGTTGTTTTTGTTTCTACCTTAATAAATGCCATTTTAATGGGCACAGCGTTTATTGTTTATGGAGTAATAAGAGACTGGCAAAGCAAAATAGCTATTTTTTCTATATTGCCGGGGCTAATCATAGCAATTGCTGCAATAGTTATATCTGTAATGACTGGTCAAGGAGGTGAAAGGATCAAGATAGATAGAGAAAATGATAAGCCGAGTTCGGTGGATAGAGATGATGATAGATATTGGAAAGGAGGCTTGATTTATTATAACCCGGATGATCCAGCATTATTTGTTGAGAAGAGATTTGGCGTAGGCTGGACTGTCAATTTTGCAAGGCCGTCTATATGGGTCGGTATAATAGTTCTGATATTGATAATCGTGTCAATAAGTATGATAAACGTAAATGTGATGAAATAAAATTGTGAGGGAGAAATTTATTATGGTTAATGATTTAAAAATGGCTTTCATTATTATTTCAATAATCTTCTCGATCTTGATTCCTGCCTTTGCTGTTGCTTACTCATATAAAAGGTTTAAAATTTCATTTAAGGCTTTGTTTACAGGTGCTTTGATTTTTATTGTATTTGCTTTGATTTTAGAATCAACACTTCACTCTTTTATATTCAAATATACTGCCATAATACATCATCCTTATGCGTATGCATTTTATGGTGCATGTGCTGCTGCTATATTTGAGGAATTTGGAAGGTTAATAGGTTTTAAGACTATACTTAAGAAGTATCGAAATTGGAAAGATGGTTTAAGTTATGGCTTAGGACATGGCGGGACAGAGGCTATCATTATCGGTGGAATCAGCAATATCAATAATTTAATATATTCATTCATGATAAATTCTGGTTCACTTGAAGCCCTAAAAGCAAAATTACCGTTTGGAACAGTTGATCAAATAAAGAATGCAATAATTAATACACCTTCATACATGTTTTTAATCAGCGGTTTTGAAAGATTGTTTGCTTTTACACTGCAAATAGCACTCTCGATTTTAGTTCTTTATAGCGTAAAAAGTGGCAGATATAAGTATTTTATATATGCACTTTTACTGCATTTCATAACGGATATATTTGCTGCATTATATCAAGCAAAAGTTCTTAAAAGTATTTTTGTTGTAGAGATTATTGTCTTTGTGATAGCTGTATTTTCATTTGTGTTTATTGTCAAATCAAAAAAGATTGTAGAGAAAATTTTGTAGAAAAATTAATACTTTATTTACAATTTGTTCCATATGAAACAATTTATTAAAATAGCTTTTCATAAAAATTAATACAAAATTTATATTTTAGTGCTTGAAATTGAAAATTAAATGGCTAATATTAGAATTAGAGATAATATCAAGAAAGGGGATGCATAAATATGGATGCATCGGTAATTTCAATCCTAAGTACGGTTTTTATGGTTGTATTTGCCATTGAGGCTATTTGGTGGATTGTGTGGATGGCAATATCTGTAACCAGAAAGATTTTCGCTAACTTCTATTTCATGCTTGTAACATTTATAATTTGGGGTGTTATAGGGATAATAACAATCATAAGAATGAATCCTAATTATGCAATAATTGATGTCATATTGGCTATCGTACCATTCATTATACTTCCAGGTATGGTAAAAATTATCACAGAATATCAAAGAGGTGTTTTATTTCGTTTTGGTAAATTATCTGGCTTGCTGGGACCCGGTTTTAATGTGATATTTCCATTTGGTATAGATAAGGTAATAAAAGTTGATTTGAGGACATTTACAATCGATGTTGCAAAGCAAGAAGTTATTACAAAGGATAATGTCCCTGTAAATGTTGATGCTGTCGTGTACTTTAATGTTTTAGATCCTATCCTTGCCATAACAAAGGTTGCGAATTATACACAAAGTACGACGCTTCTAGGTCAAACTATATTGAGATCAATTCTTGGTCAACATGAACTTGATGAAATGTTGGCAAAGCGAGCTGAACTGAATGAAAAGCTCAGAGAATTGCTGGATGAAGCGACAGACCCTTGGGGTATCAAGGTTACAGCAGTTGAGATAAAGAGCATTGAGCTTCCAGATACGATGAAAAGGGCAATGGCAAAACAGGCAGAAGCAGAGAGAGAAAGGCGTGCAAAAGTTATATTTGCAGATGGCGAATTTCAAGCATCGCAAAAACTTAAAGAAGCAGCTTCTGTCATATCGGCAGAACCTGCTGCACTGCAGTTAAGGTACCTTCAGACACTCCCTGAAATAGCTGCAGAAAAAAATTCTACAATTCTGTTTCCAATACCTATAGAGCTTTTTAATATTTTTACTAAACTGACAGAAAGCAAAAAAGGCGAATAAATAGATAAAACTTTGCGGGATCTCAATCAAAAGGTCCCGTTTTTGTTTTACATAATTTAGCATATAATAAATGAGGATAAAATTGAAAATGAAGGGATTTTTATGATGTTAACTATTATGACTTATAATATTCACGGTGGAAAGGATATTAAAGATAATTTGACCATATACGGCATTTCAAACTTTATAAAACAATCAAAAGCTGATGTAATAGGTTTACAAGAGGTCGACACGTATTTGGGACGCTCGTATTTTTTAAACGAAATAAAATATTTAGCTAAAAGGCTTAAGATGTATTACGCATTTGGACCAAATATAAAAATTGGCTTAGGCTCATTTGGCAATGGAATATTGTCGCGGTATCCCATTGTAAAGAAAAATAATTATCACCTGACTTCTACTGGCGAGAGAAGAGGTGTATTGTCAGTACTGATAGAATTAGATAGTTATAGAAAAATATGGTTCCTAACAACTCATTTGGGGCTTAATAGCAAAGAAAGAGTAATGCAATCACAGGAGATATTAAAGATTATTAAAAGATTAGATTATCCTGTGATTTTAACAGGTGACTTTAATGAAACACCTGAGAATGGAGCATATTCAATAATTAGTCATGTACTTGTTGATGGAGCATTTAGTGCTAATTCTGATTATTATTCATATTTAGATGGTGATGAGCCTGTTAGAATAGACTATATAATGCATTCAAATGATATAAGCGTTGAATCTATAAAGGCAGTTGATTGCAATCTATCAGATCATTTTCCTGTAATAGCTTCTGTCAGATGCAATTTTGATTAAAGTACTTGACACATGGACAAAAATAAATTATTATGTAAATAACAAGTCATTACTTTATCACTCTACAAAGATAAAGTAATTTAGATGGTTAGCGAGGTGCTTTAATGAAAAATTTACCTGATGGAGTACAGGATTTTTTGCCTGAGGAATTAAGATTTAAGCACAGTATAGAAAATATATTGAGAAAAACATTTGAATCGTCTGGATATGAAGAAATAATGCCTCCCACATTTGAATACATGGAAAATTTCAGTAATACTTCAGGCATTTTTTTTGACGAAAATAATCTTTATAGATTTTTTGATAAGAAAGGAGATCTTCTTGCATTAAGACCCGATGTTACAACACAAGTTGCAAGGATAGCATCTACAAAATACAATGAATATCCTCTTAAATTTTGCTACATCGCTAATGTGTACAGATATGACAATCCACAAGTTGGCAGGATGAGGGAGTACACGCAAGCGGGAATAGAGCTTATTGGGAAAAATCATGAGTATTCTGATGCGGAATGTATATCTGTCGCGGTAGAAGCGCTGAAAAACATAGGCATAAAAGATTTTAAAGTTGACATAGGTCAGGCAGAGTTTTTTAAATCATTGCTGGATGATTTAGGATTAGCTCGGAATGAAGAACAGGTTTTAAAAGAATTGCTAGAGCAGAAAAATCAATCGGAGATAGAGTATTTTCTCAAAAACAATAATATAACGGGCCATAATTATGAATTAATAGTTAATCTGCCTCTGTTTTTTGGAGATATAGAGATAATAAAAAAAGCAAAAGATGTATATAAATTTGAAAAAGCTAATAGGACTTTAAATTATTTGGAAAGAGTCTATGATATTTTGAAAGACTTTGGGATGGACAAAAATATAACATTTGATTTGGGCATGGTTCAAAGCATCGATTATTATACAGGACTCATATTCAGAATATTTGTAAAAGATTTGGGATACGCAATTTGCGCAGGAGGCAGGTACGATAATTTGCTTAAAAATTATGGGAAAGATTTGCCTGCAACTGGTTTTGCTATCAGCGTAGAGAGAGCTATGCTGGCATTGCAAAATCAAAGCGAGAAATTCACTAAGAAGCCAAAAAGTGTAGCGGTACTTTGCAATGATAGTAGCAGAAAAGAAGCCTACCATATAGCATTGAAATTGAGAAATGAGGGGAATATAGCAGAGCTTGTAATCAAGGGTAATGAAGATTATCTAAAGAAAAAAAGATTTGATGAGATTATTAAGGTAGGTGTACAAGATGGATAGCATAACAGTTGCGCTGCCGAAAGGAAGAATGGCAGATAAATCTTTCGAAGTTTTTGCGTCATGCGGTATATCAGACAATATTCAAAATGAAATGTCGCGAAAGCTTTTTGTATGTGATTCTGAAAGCAACTTAAAGTTTATTCTTGTTAAACCGACGGATGTTCCGACATATGTTGAACATGGAGCAGCTGATATAGGCGTTTGCGGAAAAGATGTGCTTTTAGAGCTTAAAAGGGATTGCTATGAAGTGCTTGATTTAGGATTTGGAAAGTGTAAAATGGTGGTCGCTGGTCCCACCAATAAGAAGAATACTTTTTTAAGCAACAAAAGAGTTGCAACGAAATTTCCTTCAATAGCTGAAGAATTCTATAAGAAAAAAGGAGAAAATGTCGAAATCATTAAGTTAAATGGCTCTGTCGAATTAGCTCCATTGGTGGGGTTATCTGAAGTGATTGTGGACATTGTAGAAACGGGTACAACGCTTAGAGAAAATGGGCTTACTGTATATGAAGAAATATTTCCATCAAGTGCAAGGCTTATTGTGAATAAAGCCAGCATGAAGACAAAAAGCGATAGAATAAAAGAGATAATATATAAATTAAAACAAGCTACAGAAAGAAGCTAGATAAAAAGGCATTATAGAGTTCAGGAGTATATGGAATTATAGTTTGAAGGGATTGATGCTAAATGATAAAAATCTACGATTTTAGCAATTCGATTGATAATACAGTCATTAAAAATTTGACCAATAGATCAAAGCTCGAGAATAAAGATGTAGAGGCGACTGTGTCTGAAATAATTTATAATGTCAAGATGCATGGAGACAGAGCTTTATTTGATTATACATTAAAATACGATGGTGTAGAAATAGATGATAAAAACATAATGGTTGAAAAAAAAGAGATAGATGATGCTTACAGCAAAGTAGATAAGGAATTTATAAGTGCTTTAAGGAATGCCCTTAAAAATATTACAGAATATCACGAAAATCAGAAGCAAAAAACATGGTTAGATTTTAAAGGCGGTATAGTATACGGCCAAAAGATAAGGCCTTTAGAAAAAGTAGGCATATATGTGCCTGGTGGTACTGCTTCGTATCCTTCGTCTGTTTTGATGAATAGCATTCCTGCAAAAGTGGCAGGTGTTGATGAGATAGTAATGGTTACGCCAGTGAAAGCTGGATTAAATCCATTTGTGATTGTGGCAGCTAATGAAGTTGGAATCAACAAGATCTACAAAATAGGTGGTGCACAGGCAATTGCAGCATTAGCATTTGGTACCGAATCAATACCTAAAGTAGATAAAATAGTTGGACCGGGAAATATATTTGTTGCCATGGCTAAAAGAGCTGTGTATGGGTATGTAGATATCGATATGGTGGCTGGGCCTAGCGAGGTTCTTATCGTGGCGGATGAAAGCGGAAATCCGACGTATTTAGCAGCGGATCTATTGTCGCAAGCCGAACATGATGCTATGGCGTCTGCTGTTCTCATTACTACTTCAAAGAGTATAGCAGAAAAGGTAGCAGAAGAGGTAAGTAGACAGACTTTGAACCTTGAAAGAAAAGATATAATCAATAAATCGCTAGAAGATTATGGAGCAATAATCATTGTTAATAATTTGGAAGATGCTTTAAATATTGCAAATCAGATAGCACCTGAGCATCTTGAACTTGCTGTAGATAATCCATTTGAGATGATTGGAATGGTGAAAAACGCAGGAGCTATCTTTCTAGGAGAGAATTCGCCGGAGCCTCTTGGAGATTATATTGCAGGTCCCAATCATGTGCTGCCTACCAGCGGTACATCAAGATTTTTCTCACCTCTGTCTGTGGATGATTTCATAAAGAAGATGAGTATTTTATATTATGATGAAAATTCGCTAAAGAATGTATCAGATGATATTGTAAGATTGGCGGAAGCAGAAGGACTTACAGCACATGCCAACTCTATAAAAGTGAGGTTTAAAAGATGATCTATGATTTGTTGAGAGATGAGATAAAAGGATTTAAAAATTATGAAGTTTCAAATATCGAATGTAAATATAAAATGGATGCAAATGAAGTTCCATTCAGCCTTCCTGAATCCACGTTGGAAAACCTTCAAGAAATAGTGAAAAGCGCAAATGTCAATAGATATCCAGACCCTGTAAGCATAAAATTAAGAGATAAATTAGCAGAAAAATGCAGCGCATCAAAAGACAATATCTTAGTTGGAAACGGATCTGATGAAATTATACATATTATAATGAATGCATTTGTTTCTCCAGATGATTTTGTCGTATATCCAGTGCCTTCTTTCAGCATGTACAGAGTATATTCAGAGATAGCAGGTGCAAATAAAGTAGAAATAAGTTTAGGCGAAGATTATCACTACGATGTAGTCGAATTTATAAAATCAATTAAGGAATATGATCCAAAGTTAGTGATTTTATGCAATCCTAATAATCCGACAGGTACTACAATTGGTAGGGATGATATAATAAAGATACTGGAAGTGAACAGAGGCATTACTGTTGTTGATGAGGCATACTATGAGTTTTTTGGAGAAACTGTAATTGATTTAATTAATAAATATAAGAATATGATAGTTTTAAGGACGCTTTCTAAAGCATACGGTCTTGCTGGACTGAGAGTGGGCTATGCAGTTTCAAATCCTGAGATGATAGGATGTCTCAATTTGGTCAAATCTCCGTATAATGTAAATAGCATTTCACAAGCAATTGCTTTAAGCGTGTTGGAAGCGGATACTGTGAAGGATAGAGTTGAATATATCAAAAATGAGAGAAAGTTTTTGATGGACGGATTAAGTAAAATAGATGGCTTGAAAGTTTACAATTCACAAGCTAACTTTCTACTCTTAAAGTTTGACGATGCTGATTATGTATATAATAAGCTTTTAGAAAAGGGCATACTTGTAAGAGATTTTTCAGGTGATAATGAGTTAAGCGGTACGCTTCGCGTGACTATTGGTACAAGAGAAGCAAACAGTTATTTTATAAAATGTATTAAGGAGATATTATCATGAGAGAAGCAGAAGTCAATAGGAAGACGGCGGAGACAGAAGTATACGTAAAGATTAATATCGACGGAGCTGGGAAATCTCATATCAATACAGGAATAGGATTTTTAGATCATATGTTAAATTTGTTTTCAAAGCATGGACTTTTTGATCTGCAGGTAGAAGCGAAGGGGGATTTATATGTAGACTCACATCATACAGTGGAGGACATAGGGATAACATTAGGACAGGCATTTTTAAAAGCTCTTGGTGATAAAAAGTCCATTAAGCGTTACGGTTTGTCGTATGTTCCAATGGATGAGGCACTTATTAGAGCAGTTGTGGACATAAGTGGAAGGCCATACTTGTACTATGATTTGGAGCTTAAAATGCAGGTTTTAGGGAATTTTGAGACAGAAACAGTTGAAGATTTCTTTAGGGCATTTGCATATAATTCCGGTATAACTCTTCATGTAGAACAGCTCCACGGAAAGAATACACATCATATAATAGAAGGAGCCTTTAAAGCACTAGGTCGCTGCCTAGATGAGGCGACGGAAATCGACGATAGAATTGAAGGCGTACCTTCTACAAAAGGCGTATTATGATTTAAAAGGTGGTGTAATTTTGATAGGCATTATAGATTACGGAATGGGCAACTTAAGGAGTGTTGAAAAGGCATTTCAGTATTTAGGATGTGAAGCAAAAATAATTGATGAAGTAAAAATGATAAGAGATGCTGATGCGCTTGTACTGCCAGGAGTAGGAGCTTTTCCAGATGCAATGGAATTATTAAATAAAAAAGGATTTTCAAACGCAATTAAAGAAGAAGTTAAAAAGGGAAAGCTTATCTTGGGTATATGTCTTGGCATGCAGCTTTTGTTTGATAAAAGCTATGAAGTAAAAGAAGTTGACGGTTTACATCTTCTAAAAGGAGAGATTAAAGAGATTAAGACGAATTTGAAAGTTCCGCATATAGGCTGGAATTCTCTTATAATAAGGAAAAATGTGCCTCTTTTGAAGAAAATAAAAAATGGGGATAATGTCTATTTTGTTCATTCTTATTACCTAACAAATGGGGATGAAGAAGATATTTGTGCTATAACTGAATATGGAATAGAAATACCTGCTGTTGTATGTAAAGACAATATATTTTCGTGCCAGTTCCACCCGGAAAAAAGCGGTGATGTTGGACTTCAAATATTAAAGAATTTTGCGGAATTGATCTAATTTATTGTGGAGGGATTTGATGATAATAATACCTGCTATAGATATTATTGACGGGAAATGTGTTAGGCTTACAATGGGTGATTATGAGACTAGTACAGTATATTTTCAAAATCCAGAAGATGCGGCAAAAATTTGGGGTGACTATGGAGCCAAAAGAATTCATGTTGTCGATTTGGACGGTGCTAAAGAAGGGCGCCTTGTAAATTCAAAATCTATAGAAAACATAAGAAAGTCTTTTTCCGGTGAAATTGAAGTCGGTGGCGGAATAAGGAATCTTGAAACAGCTAAACATCTATTTAATTTGGGTATAGACTATATAATACTAGGCAGCATAGCTGTTTATAATAAGAATTTTGTTAAAGGTCTTGTACTAGAGTATGGAGATAAGATAATTGTAGGAATTGATGCAAAGGATGGATATGTTGCTACGAAAGGCTGGCTTAGTAGAAGCAATATAAGGGACGATGCACTTGCATCAGACATGAAGGAAATAGGTATTGGTACGGTTATATATACCGATATTAGGAAAGACGGAATGATGGAAGGGCCAAACTTTGATTCCATCAAAAAAATTATTGAAACTCCTATAAATGTTATAGCATCTGGTGGAATCACGACTTTAGAGGATATATTAAAGTTGAAAGAAATAGGAGCGTATGGCGCAATAATCGGAAAGGCTCTGTATACAAATAAAATAGATCTAAAAGAAGTGTTGGAGGTTTTATAATGCTATCGAAGAGAATTATACCATGCCTCGATGTTAAAGACGGAAGAGTTGTAAAGGGCGTAAACTTTGTAAACCTCAAAGATGCTGGTGATCCTGTCGATGTGGCAGAGGAATACAACAGGGCAGGAGCTGATGAGATAGTTTTTCTTGATATAACAGCATCGTATGAGAAAAGAGATATAATGATTGATGTTGTCAAAAGGACTTCAGAGAAGGTATTTATACCGCTAACTGTTGGCGGTGGTATACGCACTGTAGATGATTTTAGAAGGATATTGAGAGCCGGTGCAGACAAGATATCCATAAATTCCGAGGCGGTTAAAAATCCTGATTTAATTAAAGATGCATCAAAGAAGTTTGGAAGCCAGTGCGTTGTGGTGGCGATAGATGCAAAGAGAAGAGATGATAATACTGGTTTTGATGTTTATATAAATGGTGGACGTGTTAATACAGGATACGATGTCTTGGAATGGGCGAAAAAGGTGGAGAGTTTGGGAGCGGGTGAGATTTTACTTACAAGCATGGATGCCGATGGCACAAAAAACGGTTATGACATAGAGTTAACCTGCATGGTAGCTGAGAAAGTAAATATACCTGTAATTGCATCTGGCGGTGCAGGCAATAAAGAACACTTTAAAGAAGTATTGACAGAGGCAAAAGCAGATGCAGCATTGGCAGCATCCCTATTTCACTACGGAGAGCTTAAGATAAGTGAGCTTAAAAGTTATCTAAAAGAGAACCAAATACCTGTCAGAATGATATAAGTGAAAGGATTGTGTATATGAATATAGATGATTTAAAATTCGATGAAAAAGGTCTAATACCCGCTATAGTACAAGATTATGAAACTAAAGAAGTTCTTATGATGGCGTATATGAATAGGGAAAGCCTTGAAAAAAGCTTGGAAAGCAAAGAGACGTATTTTTTTTCAAGAAGCAGACAAAGTTTGTGGCACAAAGGGGAGACATCAGGCAATGTACAGCACATTAAAGCCATTAAGTACGACTGTGATGGTGATACGCTTCTGGTAGAGGTAGAACCTGAAGGACCTGCATGTCATACTGGTAATAACAGCTGTTTTCATAGAGATATTATAAATGATTATGATGAGAATGAAGAAAGTGAGTCAATTCTTAGTAACCTCTACAGAAGAATAGAAAGCAGAAAAGAAAATCCAGTAACAGGATCCTATACAAATTATCTTTTTGAAAAAGGGTTAAATAAAATTTTGAAAAAGATAGGAGAAGAAAATGCTGAAATAATAATTGCTTCAAAAGAAGACTCAAAAGAAGAAGTTGTATATGAAATTGCAGATTACATCTATCACCTGATGGTTTTAATGGTAGAAAAAGGAATAAATCTTAATGACGTATATAAAGAAATTTCAAAAAGATATTATAAAACGGAAGAATTCAGGGAACAGCATAAAAAGCGAAAAGAGACAAAGTAAGTAAAAAAATAGCAAGAAGACCTTGCTATTTTTTCTCAAGTTTATACATATTCCACGGTATTTTATCTATCAATCTATTTTTATATATTGAATCGGCACCCATAAATATATAATTCAGGTTTTGAGTATTCGGTATATTTATTTTTATCCATACTATATTTTTTTTAGATATTGGATTTGAAATTGGAATGTTATACATAGAATTTTTTGATTTTTTGTACTCGTAAATCCTTCCTCCTACCAATCCAACATCTATTCTTTTTATACTGCCTTTGTAAAATAATCTCATATCAAAATGATACGTTACTTTTTTTGATATTGGCGCCAGAGATTGTATTCCTACATACAGCTCATTGTCTTTATAACAAAATGCGGCCAATTCTGTTATATCAGCACTTCTATATATTTCTTGATTTAAAATGCCGCCAGCAGGCACCTTTATCAACATGTACGGCAGTCCTTGCTGCTTGAAATCAGGCAGTGTTTCAGTATTCTTTATCAATAACACAGGCTTAGTTCCGAAAAGTTCATTTTGCCGAATAAATCCCATTAAAAATGGCTCCATGACTGCAATTTGTGATCTGTATTTTTTAATTGCAATTTCTTTCTTATGAATCTCGCTTGGCGTCAACTTAAATATTTGCCAGTTTGTATTGCTATCTGCCATATCAACTGGAGGAAGCAGCGGTTTATTTGGGTCTAGAAGCCATGGAACAGGCCATTGAGGATGATGCACCAAAAACATGTGCTGTCTTACATTTAAGTTCATAGCAGTTATTGCATATCTTACAAAATTGCTGACAGCCCAATGGTCTGGATGAATATCGTCAGCTAAAGGATAGTATATATCTGTCGGATTAAATGACTTTATGATTTCTTGTATGCAATTTTCTAAATTACTTCCAGTGTATGCAATACCGGGTTTATATGCGTTTTTGTATGGAGAATATGCTTTTTGAATACCGCCACTTACTCTAGGACGTGTATTATCCCAAAAGTCGCTCCATAGAAATCTTGTACTGCCATCAGCAAAGCCAAGGAAAATCACATCGCTTTTTGGTAGACCTAATTCGGCCATTGCAGCTATGCTTTCGTTTTGTCTTTGGATGCCAAGTTTGTAAAAGTCTGCTGGCGTTGTGTCAATATGCCCTGTATATGCTGCAGCAGCCTTTTTGTAGCTATCTCCATTTGTTACAATTACTACTTTAACAGGGATATTTTGACTTACAGCTCTCTGTATGACTCCCGCCATCCCTAAAGATTCATCGTCGGGGTGTGGTACGATCACAAGTATTCTCTGGCCGGGGTTATCAAATTCGGGTTCGGGTTTTTTTTCAGTAAGGTTTGCAAAAGTTGTTTTTAAATTCATTACATATGATACCATTAACGTCAACATAATTATAAAAACTATAAAAAATTTCTTCCTTTTCATTGTTTTACCCCTCCAATTATGTCATAATTGTAGCATATATTTATTAATAATTTGTTACAAAAATTGCGATTTGATGTAATAAATTTTTTGTAATGTATAACCATAAGCGTAAAATATTAATTAGGTAAAATTAATTATAGGAGGCAATAATATGTTTGTTGATTTTCACTGTGATACGCTTTATTTGATAGAAAAAGACGGAAGAGACATAACAAAGCAAAATGATAAAGGCCATATAGATTTGGTAAGATTAGAAGAAGGAATGGTACATCTTCAGGTTTTTGCTACTTTTGTTGAGCCGGAATTTATGAGAAAAGATGCTGCTGCAAAAACATTAAAAATGATTGACAAACTTTATCAAACCATGGAAAAAACCAATAAAATAAAATTAATCTTAAATGGAAAAGACATTGATGAAGCTAAAGATAAAAACATATTAGGAGCACTACTGTCAATAGAAGGCGGTGAAGCATTAGAAGGAGACTTATCACTTTTAAGGATGTTTTACAAACTTGGTGTAAGAGCCATGACACTTACGTGGAGTTTGAGAAATGATTTAGGGGATGGAATTTTAGGAAGCGATAATTACGGGCTTACAGCTTTTGGGAAAGATGTCATAAAAGAAATGAATAGATTAGGTATGATTGTGGACGTATCACATCTAAATGAAAGAGGATTTTGGGATGTTGTAGATCTGAGTGATAAGCCATTTATAGCATCTCATTCTGACTGTAAAGCTCTTTGCAATCATCCAAGAAATCTAAGTGATAAGCAGATAAAGGCTATTGCTGATAAAAATGGCGTCATAGGAATTAATTTTTGCCCTGATTTCTTAAGAGAAGATGGCAACGCCACTATAGAAGACGTACTTGATCATGTGGAATATATTGCGGAATTAGTAGGTGCAGAGCATGTTGGATTTGGCTCAGACTTTGATGGCATAGAAAAAACACCTTTTGGGCTTGACGACGCATCATGTTTTCCTAAAATTTTAGATGGACTAAAGATAAGAGGCTTCAAGGATGATGAGATTGATTTAATATCACATGGTAATTTCGAAAGGTTGATAAAAGAAATCCTAAGGTAAATATTTTTTAATAAAAAATAGCCCCTATAAATTAATTGGGGCTTGCATATGTTAAAGGGGGAGTCATTGTTTTGACCAAGAATACATTATACATATAATTCAAATAAAAATCAAGAGTCTATTAAAAAATTATTTAAGATGTAAAATTTAGCCATTAAATAGATTTTTAGTATAATGAATTGGTTATAAATTTAAAACTTGTGTCAACTTTTATACATTTTTGTTGAAGAATTTGATTTCAATATTTATAATAAAAATATAGCACTTTATTGTAGTAGAGTAAAATAAAAAACTGGAGGTAAGGTAATGAATATCGATGTTATTAGAGAGACAGACCCTGAAATAGCCGATGCTATCGTAAAGGAGATAGGAAGGCAGAAAAATAAAATTGAATTGATTGCATCGGAGAATTTTGTGAGTCCGGCAGTTATGGAAGCAATGGGTTCACCGCTTACAAATAAGTATGCTGAAGGGTATCCCGGAAAGCGGTATTATGGTGGTTGTGAATTTGTAGATGTAGTTGAAGATTTGGCGAGAGAAAGGTTAAAAAAGCTATTTGGAGCAGAACATGCCAACGTACAGCCTCATTCAGGTGCTCAGGCAAATATGGCGGCGTATTTTGCATTGATAAAACCGGGTGATACGATATTAGGCATGAATTTGGCACATGGTGGACATTTGACACACGGTAGCAAAGTAAATTTCTCCGGCAAATTATATAATATCGTACCTTATGGAGTGAAAGAAGATACTGGCTTTATAGACTATGATGAGCTTGAGAGACTTGCTAAAGAGTACAGGCCAAAGCTTATAGTTGCTGGTGCAAGTGCATATCCAAGGATAATAGATTTTAAAAAGTTTAAAGAAATTGCGGATTCAGTAGGAGCATATCTCATGGTGGATATGGCACACATTGCTGGGCTTGTTGCGGCAGGTCTTCATCCGAATCCTGTTGAATATGCAGATGTTGTTACATCAACTACACATAAGACATTGCGAGGACCAAGAGGCGGAATAATACTGTCAAAAGAAGTTCATGCAAAGGCGATTGATAAATCAGTTTTCCCTGGTGTACAGGGAGGACCGTTGATGCACGTCATCGCTGCGAAGGCTGTATGCTTTAATGAAGCATTGAAACCTGAGTTTAAAGAATATCAGAAGAAGATATTAAAAAATGCTAAGGCATTGGCAGAGGGGCTTATGGACAGAAAAGTAAACTTAGTATCAGGCGGCACAGACAATCATCTGATGCTTCTTGACCTAAGAGGTACAGGTGTTACTGGCAAAGATTTGGAAAAGCGCCTTGATTATGTTGGCATAACGGCCAATAAAAATGCCATACCAAATGATCCATTAGGTCCTAATGTCACATCAGGTTTAAGGCTTGGTACTCCTGCAGTTACAACGCGAGGTATGAACGAAAATGATATGGTTGAAATTGCTGATATAATATATAATGTATTAAAAGATGAAAATTATGTTGATGCTGCTAAAAGCAGAGTCAAGAAGCTACTTGACAAATATCCTCTTTATGAGTAAGCCTGCATTTGTAGGCTTTTTTGTTATTGTTGTTTTTGAGGCTTTTTTATAAATGATAATATTAAAACTATTAGGGGAATAATTATCTGAAGAGGGACGTGTATGTATACTGTAGTCAATTTAAGCCCTATCAAAATGTGAAGAGGGTATGAATCGGCTATCAATATAGATAAGGCGTATATGATAGTGCCTACAGGTATAAGCAAAAATTTATACTCTTTTAAATTAAATATAGACTGTATTGTTTTTATTGCAGCATACGCAAAAACCGTTATTTTTATAACTCCACCTATTACGATTTCTACAGCATAAAATGGATCAAGATTTCTAAAAGATCCAAATTTCATGGATAAAACCAGTTGGTAAAAAGGAAAGTTTGCCCGTGCTGTTTCTGCGACTCCAAGTGCTGATAATATTTCCACTGTATTTATTGTAAGCCAAAGCCCTGTAACAGCAACCAGAGCCATACAATATTTGTTTAGATCCTTTTTTAAATAGATCTCTGGGAAAATCATCATGAAAGTAATGAGTTCGCCGAATGGAAATGTGAGTATATGAGGGAATGCTGCTTTGATAACGGGCATAAATCCGTTTCCAAATACAGGAAATAATTTTTTAATACTTATACCATTTATGGTGAATATACCCAAAAATTGCATAGCAGCAAGAAATACAAAAACTGGCAGCACCATATGAGCAGATTTTATTGTAACACTAATATCAAACAAGAGAAAATATAACACTACAATTAATATTGCTATTGAAATAGCAGATATAGGTGTCTGTCTGTAAATAGTACTAATGTTTAGTTCATCAAAGTCCCTTGTGACGCGGGCGGCAATATATAAAAAGTATATAGCGTAGATTGCAGAAAGAGCTTTACCCACAATTTTCCCAAATACTCCTTCCAATATTTGTGGAAGGTTTGCATCGTACTTTTTAAATAAAGTCACATACATGTACATCAGTGGAAATGCAGCTATTGTGGCAATTATCATGGCTATCCATGCATCTTGCTTTGCCGATATGCCTAATACGAACAATATTGCACTTCCTAATTCAAATACTAACATTGCAGAAAAAAGTTCTGTGTATGTTATTTTTTTCATTTGTTTCACATCCCGGCTTACAATTTTATTATTATGTTATGGACATTTTAAAATTTTAATCATTTAGTATCATTTCCTATTAACATTTCAATGAATGAAAATAAATATTTCATTATGGGTATGACTAACAATGTTGAAATGATATTAAAGAACATATGGCTATTTGCAATCTGTCGGGAGACATTATTCGGAGTCATATATTTCAAAATAGCATAGTAGTGGTGTGTTAAAGGAAGAAAAATTATTGTCCCTATGATGTTAAAAAATATGTTAAAAATGGCGATTTTTTTACCTTCTCTATTTGTTGCCAAGCTCATTAAAAAAGCTTCTGAGCACGTACCTATATTAAGACCATATGTTATGAAAATGGCATTGTAAACAGGTAATATCTTGGCTGTTGCCAGAACCTGCATCATGGCAATGCAGAAAGTGCTTGACTGCATTATAAGCGCCAAAATTATGCCTATAAGAATGCCGTAAATTGGATATTCAGTAATCGAAATATATTTATTTATCTCAGAAAAATTCCTTAACGGAGTTACAGCCATATCTATTATTTTTAGTCCTGCGAAGATAATGCCGAGACCTAAAAGTATATTGCCTGTAAATTTAAGAAGCTTCTTTTTTTGAAATCGTAAAATTGAACCGAAGAAAATTGCATAAGGTATCAGGTTATAAAGATCAAAAGCGTAAAGTTGAACGGCAACGGTAGTACCGATATTTGCTCCCATTATTATACCTGCTGCGCTGTATAAGTTTAAAAGACCTGCGTCTGCCATGCTTACAGCTATTATTGTAGTCATGCTGCTACTTTGCATCATTATAGCTAAAATGAATCCAATAAATATTGATAGATAAATATTTCCTGTATATTTATCAATTAATATTTTGACTCTTTCTTTTGAAATAATCTTAAGCGATGTTGTCAATAATACTAATCCCAATATAAAAATTCCAATGCCTAAAGATACGAAAATGATTATATTAAACATGTTAACCTCCTATGTTTTTTTAATACATATTTATTTTGATTTAGAAATATTACTACTGAATCTGACATTGTATAAAATGATTTTTTTTCTAGATACTATTTAGTAGTAATATTCATAGAAGGTGATGATATGAAAGCGATAATAATGGCTGGCGGTGAAGGAAGTAGGCTAAGACCGCTTACATGCGGGATTCCTAAACCTATGGTTCCTATAGCTGGAAAGCCGGCTATTTGGCATATTATAAATCATATAGGAAGATATGGGATAAAAGATCTAGGCGTTACGCTTTTTTATTTGCCTGATAAGATAAAAAACTATTTATATGAACAGTATGGTGATAAAATAAAATACTATTTTGAAGATAAACCACTTGGAACAGCAGGTAGTGTAAAGAATGCTGCTGATTTTCTTGATGATACATTTGTCGTGATAAGTGGTGACGTCATAACGGATATAGATTTAAAAAAAGCATATGAATTTCATAAAAATTCTGGCTCCAAGGTTACGCTGGTGCTGACGAGAGTCGATATACCTCTGGAATACGGTGTTGTGATAACAGATGAGAATGGCAAGATTGTCAAATTTCTTGAAAAACCGTCGTGGGGAGAAGTATTTAGCGACACTGTAAATACAGGTATCTACATCATTGAACCTGAAATTTTAGATATGATTCCTGAAAATAAACAATTTGATTTTAGCAAAGATTTATTTCCGATGGTTCTTGAGAAGAAAATTCCTATGTATGGTTTTGTAAGCGATAATTATTGGTGCGATATAGGTAGTGGCGTACAATATCTAAAAAGTCATCTTGATTTATTAAGGGGAGATGTCGATCTGGGGTTTAGAGAAAAAGTTAATAAAGATGGTATTATCTACGGCAAAAATGTAATTGTGTCAGATAGTGCGAAGCTTGTACCACCTTTGGTAATTGGCGATGATACTGTGATAGATGATGATGCCGTAATTGGTCCAAATGCCATAATAGGAAATGGAAATTACATTGGCCATGGGACGACTTTAAAAAACAGCATACTGTGGGATGACGTAAAAATTGGTGCAAATAATGAAATAAGAGGTACGATTTTTTGCAGTGGAGCAATAACAGAAAACAATGTAAGAACATTCGATAATTCCATAATAGGTGAAAAATCGAAACTTCAATCATTTAGCGAAGTTAAACCAAACACAAAGATATGGCCTAATAGAGTTATCACAACCGGCAATGTTGTTGAAAAAGATGTGGTTTGGGGCAGCAATGATGATACATCGCTATTTGGAGAAAGAGGAATAAAGGGAAAACTATATGACAATCTAACGCCGGACAATTTAGTAAAAATTGGTGAAATTATCGGAAATGTGTTTGAAGGAGATATATTGGTTGGGTGTGTTGATGAGGCTAAATCGAAATTAGCTTACGACCTTATAAAAGATGGTATTAAAGCATCCGGAAGGAAAGTATATGCAGCTTTCTCTACAATATTACCGGCCATGAGGTACTCTATTAAAAAGAATGGATATAAGGCAGGCGTCTTTATAAGAAACGTAGATAGAGATACAATAAATATAATTATAATGGATGAAAATGGGTGCGATATAGATAGAAATATGGAAAAGAAGATTGCTAACAAATACAAAATCAATGATTACAAGATATCACATATCATAAATGATGAGGTTCCAAAGGATGTAAATAAGGAATATGCGGAGTTTTTATCACTGCGTCGAGAATCACTTGGAAATTTAAACATAAAATATATGAATAAAACAACAAAAAATATTTTGACTATACTAAATCAAGGATATGTTGAAGGCGCGGCAGCAGCAAATTACGACATTGGCATAAAAATATCTGATGATGGAGAAAATGTAGAGCTGTACGACGACGAGGGGCACATGTTTGATGATGATGAGTTGAATTATCTGAGAATATTGATAGGCAAGGAAAACGGAAAAAATAAGTTTGTCATTCCTTTTAACAGCCCACAATTTTTAAGTGAAGTATCAGAAGAGCTTAACATTGAAACAAAATTCAGCAAAATATCGCCGCCTGAAGCGATGAAAAAGATGTTTGAAATTGAAAAAGACAAAAATGATCGAAGCTCACAATTTAATTTAAGCTTTGATGGAATAAATTTTACGCTTAAGCTGATTGAGTATCTAAACAAAAATAAGATAAAATTGTCAGATATAAAGAAGTCTATACCAAAAAGAGTGAAATTAAACAAAGTAATAAATTGTGACTGGAAAGACAAAGGACTGATAATAAGAAAGTTCTACGAGAAAAAAGATGAAAAATCAATGTTTTTAGATGGAATAAGATTTAATTACGGTGATGCATGGGTTCTATTAGTTCCAGATTCAGAGCTGCCGGCATGCAGAATATATTCTGAAGCTCCAACGAGAGAACAGGCAGAATCACTGTTAAATGAGTATGCAGAATATGTAAGTAAGATAATTGAGCCTAAAGGCAATTAATAAAAAATTAATCAACAAAACATTGCAGATGTACTTAAAAATTGATATAGTTAATATTGTGGAATAATCTGCAGTGTTTTTTTATTATATGCATGAAATTGGTGATAATATGTCAAACAAGTACATTTCGGCTTCTGAAATAAATCAATATTTGTATTGCCCTTATCAGTGGTACTATGAGAAAAAGTACGGACATAAATATATAAATGAATTGCGGGAGAAAAGTGGAGCGAAATCGGAGCTTAGCAATTTTAAAAAAGGAATAGAATATCATGAGAGGTATTACAGAGATATTGTGCATTTAAGATACAAAAAGATTGCTTTGTGGATATTTATCTTTTTGACTTTAATAGCCATTGGGATAGGGTTGCTGAAATGATTTTAAATTTAATTTTTACATTATTAATATTTTATATAATATCAAAGGAAATTTTAGAAAAAAGGCCACCTTATAAAGAGATGAAAAGGACTATAGGATTTAGGAGAGGAAAATTGATATACATAGATAAACAAGAGGAAGTAAAAAAAGACGGAGTTATATACAGCAAGCTCTTAAAATCTCCCAAATATGGCATAAGCGGTAAGCCAGATTACATTTATGATGTAGGGAATGAATTAATACCATTGGAATTGAAAAGCTCTAAAGCCAATGGACATTCTCCTCTGCTAAAGGATGTCATGCAATTGACTGCTTATTTTTTGATAATTGAAGAAGAATTCGGAAAAAAAGTAAGAAGAGGTCGAATCATCTATCAAAATACAATGTTTGAAGTGTACAATACAAAAGGGCTTAGGAGAGAATTGATTAAAGTTGTTAAAGAGATGAGGCTTTTAGAAGAAGAAAAGTTTTTTCCTGACGTAGAAGGCGATTTTCTAAAGTGCAGATTTTGCCCTTGCAGAGATACTGTGTGTAAAATTTACAAAGAAAGCAAAGCAAAAATCTGATAAGAATACAAAACATCTGATTGCAAAAAATACATAGGAAGATATTTTTGAAATGAGGATGATAATATGCTAAGGAAGATATGTGTTTTGTTTTTTATTTCAATGCTTGTGTTTTCGACTGCATCTTGCAGTTTCATAAAGACGAAAAAGCCTTTAAACGATGAAAAAAAGTCTGTTCAAAAGCCTAGCGTGAATGTAAAAACCAGCAATAATGATGTAAGTAAAGATGTAGAAGACAAATCAGCGGAAAGTGAAGCTGAAGATACAACGAAAGGCACAGTAAATAATGATGTATACAGTCCTCAGATAAATACAGAAGGGCTTGATAATACCCTGTACGGCTGGGGTATGAGGGTATTGCCTGACCACAAGACACCTGAGATTACATCAAAAGCCATGAACCTTATAAAAAAGTACGATGGAATATTTACAGGAGATACAACGAAAAAATACGTATACTTGACATTTGATGAAGGATATGAAAATGGGTATACACCAAAAATTCTTGATATATTAAAGGCAAATAATGTAAAGGCAGCTTTTTTTGTAACTGGACCGTATATTAAGGAACATGGCGATCTTGTTAAGAGAATGATTGCTGAAGGACATATAGTAGGTAATCATACGGTGAATCATCCTAGTCTTCCGAAAATTTCAGATGAAAAAGTTAAAAGCGAAATAACTGGTCTTGCAGAGATGTTTAAGAGCCTTACAGGGAAAAATATGCATTATTTCAGGCCGCCCATGGGTGAGTACAGTGAAAGGACATTGTATATAACAAAATCACTTGGTTATAAAACTGTATTTTGGAGTCTTGCTCTTGCTGACTGGCAACCTTTGCCGGGAGGCCCTGATGAAAGTTATAATACTGTTATGAATAGAATTCATCCTGGGGCTGTTATACTGCTGCATGCTGTTTCGAAAGATGATACGATGGCTCTTGATAGGATATTAAAAGATATAAAAGTGCAGGGATATGTATTTAAGACTTTAGATGATATAAGCAAATAAAGTGAGGGGATAATTTTGAATCATATTATAGAAAGGAAGAATTTCTACATGATGGCCATTGCGTTCGTTTTAAGCTTTGGCGCAATAGCCATCATAATGAAGTTTTCAGGGTATCAAGGATTAAAAGATGTTATGAATATAAATCCCATTTATATTGGCATCATGCTGCTTTTTATTTTTTTAAGCTTGATGGTGGATACTTATAGGATTAGAGATTTGCTTTTAGCCTTAGGAGAAGATTTAAGCGTTGGTTATCTATTTAAGTTTAATTTAGCTACTTTTTTCTTCAGCTACATAACTCCATTTGGTTCAGGTGCACTGCCGATTACCATATATCTTTTGAATAAGAAAAAAATCCCACCAAATAAAAGTCTTATGATTTTTACAGCCAAGATCTTGTTTTCAGGTATTTTTTTCGGCACGATTCCACCGATACTGCTGATTTTCTTTAGAAAGCAGTTGGAGCTTACGCATGCTTTGTCTATATTTGCCATATTGGTTTCATTTATACTTTTGCTTTTATTGATAGGTCTTGTCTATATAATATTGAGGCCGGCTTTTTTAATCTCTGTAGTGAATTTGATTGCTGGCATAAAGTTTTTCTCAGGTGAAAGGTATAAAAAGTTTTTTGAAAATACAAAAACTGAAATTATTGAATACAATCGCAGATTTAATGAACTTTTCATGGTAAGTTCGGGAGGAAAGCTTCTAATATCGCAGCTTTTATACGCTATGCTTTTCTGGACTTTGTTTTACAGCATTGCACCAATTTTGATGATAGCGATGAACATAAAATTCAACATTTTAGCTGTCATATCAAGGCAAATTATATTTTACGATATTCTTGCTTACAATGTGATACCAAGTGGAGCAGGATTTGTTGAAGTTGGCTTTGCCAGCATATTTTCAAATATTGTACCGCACCATTTGTTAGGTGTTTTCATAGGCATATGGAGGTTTTTCACATACTACGTATACTTGATTGCGTCAGGAATAGGATTTTTCTTGATGATGAGAAAAGATAAAGACAAGCCGTTAGGCGCTGAATGATTATTTTAAGTCATTGCGCCTTAAAAAATCTTTTTGTTGACTTTATTCGAAAAAACGAATATAATTAGTTGGGAAGGGTGATAAGATGGTAACAATTGATTTGTACGACAAGACGGCTGAGTACTTTAAAGCATTGTCACATCCGACAAGAATTAAGATAATAGAGCTTTTAAGCAGAAATGAGATGTGCGTCTGTGAAATGATGGCTGTTTTGAATCTTGACCAATCTCATATCTCAAGGCATTTAATGGTGTTAAGGGCAAATGGGATAGTAAAAGATTCAAGGGAAGGAACAAAGATTTATTATACTCTTAAAAACAAGGACATCGTTAAAATTATAGATGAAGTTAAGAAAATAGTTGGGGAGTAAGCATTTGCTTATCTTATATATTCGAATAACCGAATAAAGAAATATATTCCCTAATATATTTTTATAGTTAGATTAGTTATTTATTTTGTCTATTTAATTCGAAAAACCGAATAAAAGAATAAAAATTAGCGACGTGAAAGGAGGTGAAATAGATGGCAAAAAATTGGTATCCAATTATTGACCACGATAAATGCATACAGTGCTATCAGTGTGTTAATTTCTGCAAACACGATGTTTACACAATAGGTGATGATGGTTTTCCGCTTGTAATAAATCCTGACAACTGTGTAGAGTTTTGCAGAGGTTGCCAGAAGATATGCGATAACGACGCTATATCTTATTTTGGCGACAATAAATAAGCTTAATTTACAATTTCGCTTAAAGATTTTAAAAAATTATAAATTTAATTGGAGGGAATAATAAAATGAGCAAAAAAGGATTGCTTTTATGCGTATGCCAAGGCACATGTCCTTCATTTCAGGATATGGACACATTCGAAGTTTTAAACACATTAAGAAGGGAAAATATATTTGAATGGGTAGGATTGCACCCACAGCTTTGCGCGGAGGATGGGGATAGGTATTTGCGTGAACTTTTAAAAGGTGCAGATATAGATGAGTTATACGTCGCTGCATGCGATCCAGTAATGCAGAGAAAAATGTATAGGGATGCTTTTGACGCAGTAGGATTCGACAGAGAAAAGCATATTGGCATAGAAATAAGAAATATGAACACAGAGCAAGTAATAAATGAAATCAAGAAAGCTGTTAATGAAAAAGGACAATCAGAAAAATAATTTTTATATACTTATTATTTTAACAAGGAGTTTTAAAAAAGTCTCCCATCCTCTATAGATGGGGGATTATTACTATTGTTTGTCGTATAAATATATGTCATAATAGTATCAAGAGAAAAAAGCGTTATTTTTGTTTTGTTTATTAAATAAATTTATTATGAGGAATGCTTTTAAGACATAGACTTGATACAAAAAAAGTGGAATTATTAGTTAACGATTTATGTGGGCCTAATTTTCTTCAACATTTTTGATGTCAAACTGGGAGAGGGATGTGATGCAAATTGATAGTTGGTGTTTTTTTGCTGTTAGGAATCGCTTCTGGTTTTATTCTGTTCAAAAATGTAAGACTGTCCCTGGAAAATCAACCTTTACAGAGGCAGTACAAAGTATCTGTCATAATTCCTGCAAGAAATGAAGAGAAAAATCTCCCATATATACTTGAGTCTCTAAAAAAGCAGACGTATATGCCTTATGAAGTAATCGTAGTTGATGATTTTTCCTCAGATAGGACTTTTGAGATTGCAAAAAGTTATGGCATTAAAGTTATAAGAAATACAGAAATGCCAGATGGTTGGACGGGGAAGACTTGGGCTTTGTGGAATGGATACAAAAATTCTACAGGTGATGTACTTGCATTTATTGATGCTGATGTTAGACTATCTCCCCGTGCTTTAGAGGCATTGGTGAAAGCGAGAGAGAAGGCAAATGGAGCTATATCGGTTGTACCATATCATCGCCCTGAAAAATTTTATGAAAAGCTTTCATTGATACCATGTATTTTGGGGATTTTTGCATTCACATCGCCCTTTGAAAAATATAATCCGCAAAAAGGAATGTATGGCTCTTGCATTGTCGTGTCCCGCGAAGATTATGAAAAGGTAAATGGACATTACAGCATAAAAAGAGAAGTGCTGGATGACTTAAGTTTAGGACGAAAATTTACTATGAATGGTGTAAATGTTCAAAATTATATTGGATATGACTTTGTATCATTTAGGATGTATCCTTATGGCATCAAAAGCGAAATACAAGGTTTTGGAAAGAGTGCAATCTTAAGCACATCGAGGCTTTATAGCATTACGATTGTCCTTATTGCAGTTTGGTTTATTGGTTTATTGTCGGTAGAGCTTATTACACCGTTTCTTATTATATATAATAGTCCTTTGTCTACTTTATTTATGATCTTTTACATTATCTACACATTGCAGATTATCTATATTAATAAGTGGACAGGATATTATGGAGTAATTGTTTCATTATTTCACGTTCTTTCATCGTTGTTGTTTATTTATATTATGCTTTACTCACTGTATCAAGTTTTCTTTTTAGGATACGTTACATGGAAAGGGAGAAAAATTAAAGTCTAAGGGGGAAAATGAATTGATAGCTTTTTATGCTTTTACTGAATTTATATGTGGTTCTATGATGTTTTCATATTGGTTAGGTCTTCTTGCTGAAAAAGATTTGCATATGTATGGGGATGGAAATCCGGGGGCATTTAACCTGTGGCACGCTGCAGGATACAAACTGGGGATTTTAGGAGTAGCCCTTGACTTTTTAAAAGGATATTTTCCACTTTCGGTATTGGTATCAAAAGGCTATATTAGCGATGTTGAGATAGCTCCTGTTGCTGTTGCAGCTATATTAGGACACGTTTTTTCACCATTTTTAAAATGGCGTGGTGGCAAAGGAATAGCAGTAACATTTGGCGTATGGAGTGCGGTGACAAGATTTAATGTGTCTATTGCATACGCTGTTATACTGGCAATACTGTATGCAATAGCAATAATTTTAAACAAAGGTAAATCCACTTCATCAGAAGTTGATGGATTTATGGTTGTTATAGGAATGCTGACATTGGTATTATATTTGTATTATAAATCATTTCCTATGTACATTTACGATATATGGTTTGCTAATCTTATGATTATTACATACACAAATAGAGAAAAACTTTATAAACTTTATAAAGATGTTTATGAGAAACATCATGAAAATAATGCTGTTATGAGATAAGCCAGCAAGCTTTAGCTTGCTGGCTTAAATAAAAGGTATTGTGGATATGCGTTAATTTAAGTTTATTTCATTATTTTTAATTCTTTTGATGAGTTCTTTAACTTTTGATTCGATTATATCTCTTGTCTTTCTAAACTCATCTATTGGTTTCCCATCGGGATCATCTAAGCCCCAGTCTTCTTTTAACTTGCAAGGTATATACGGGCATTCTACATTGCATCCCATAGTAATCAATATGTCAACTTTTGGTGGTATCTCATCTAAAAGTTTTGGGTTGTGACTGCTTATGTCGATGCCTACTTCTTTCATGACTTCAACCGCATTTGGATTTACCCTTTCAGCAAGTTTTGTGCCAGCGCTATAGGCTTCTAATATATCTGACCCTAAATGCTTTGCAAAACCTTCTGCCATTTGACTTCTGCATGAATTTGCTACACAGATGAAAGCTACTTTTACTTTCATAAAAATTCTCCTCTCTTATCTTTCTGTATTTGATTTTTTATTTGTATTCCAGTTGAGCCTTTTCCTAAAATACAATGCTACGTTTACTAACATAAGCATCACAGGAACTTCTATTAATGGGCCAATTACACTTGCAAAAGCTTCATTTGAACTAAGACCAAAAACTGCGACTGCAACTGCTATTGCCAATTCAAAGTCATTGCTGGCTGCATTTAGACCAACAGTTGTACTTTCTGAATATCCGTATTTTAATTTGTACGACGTGAAAAATCCCAGCAAGAACATTATAATGAAATATAGCGTCAGTGGAATGGCAACCATTAAAACTTGCAAAGGCAATGTTACAATATATTTTCCTTTAAGTGAAAACATTACGATAATTGTAAACAAAAGTGCTACAAGAGTAATCGGACTGATTTTTGGCATAAAAGTTTTTTCATACCATGTTATTCCCTTAGTCTTAATAAGCAATAATCTTGAAAGCACTCCTCCAACAAAGGGTATGCCCAAATATATAAGAACTGATGTAGCTATTTCTTTTATAGAAATATTTAAATTAATTGCTTTGGTACTAATACCGAAAATCGGAGGAAGTATTTTTATAAAAATATAAGCAAAAATGGAATAAGTGACTACTTGCCAAATAGCGTTGAAAGCTACCAAAAGAGCAACAAAATCTCTATCACCATCTGCTAAGTCATTCCAGACTAATACCATTGCAATGCATCTTGCAAGTCCTACCAGTATTACACCTATCATTAGGTGTGGATAATTGTGAAGAAATATAATGGCGAGCAAAAACATTACCAAAGGCCCTATAAACCAGTTGTATAAGATTGCAATTTTAAAAGGTTTTTTTGAAGCTTTGCTTTTTCCTATTTCCTCGTATTTAACTTTTGCCAACGGTGGATACATCATTAAAATGAGTCCAATCGCAATTGGTATTGATGTTGTTCCAATGCTTAATTTATTGAGCACATTCGAAAAATTAGGAAAAATATACCCTATCAAAATACCAACAATCATTGCCAATAAAATCCATACGGTTAAAAACCTGTCCAAAAAAGATAGACTTTTTTTGCTTTCTCTCAATGTTGATTTCCTTTCTTTATAAATTGTTCGCAAGATATATTGCTTTCCTTATGTTTTTTGTAATTTTCATTGTCTTCTACAAATTTTGGATGATTTCTTAATGTACTAATAAGGTAATCATACAATAATTTATTTTCTTTTATAAAATTATCATCAATTTTGTAATAAGCCCACTGGGCTTTTTTTTCATATGTTATGATTCCTTCGCTTTTTAGCTTATTTAGATGGCGAGAAACATTTGATTGAGTCATGTTTAAAATGGCTTCTATATCACATACACATAATGTGTCCTTTGATAAAAGGTTAAATATTCTCAATCTATTTTCGTCACATAATGCCTTAAAGACGCCAACAATATTCAATAGCTACCCTCCTTATGATTATATTTGATTATACTCATATTATAGCTTAACAAATTAAAACTGTCAAATTGATATTGATATTAAATACCATGCAAAAGCATAAAATTGATAATATATATCAACTTATTAATTCCGTATATGCTAAAATAAATGATGATGTGTTGGCATACAATTTGCATTTATAAAATGATAGGAGGAATTGAAGTGGAGAATTTTATTATCGAAAGGATCAAAAATTTTCCCATTATCGCAGCCATAAGAAACTTAGAGGATTTAAAAGATGTTTACTCATCTAACTGTGAAGTAATATTTTTGTTGACAAGTAATATATTGATATTGAAAGATGCAATTGATGACATTAAATCACATGAGAAAACAGCATTCATTCATTTTGATTTAGTAGAAGGGCTTGGTAAAGATTATAAGGCGGTGGAGTATCTTAAGGAAGTAGTAAAACCAGATGGCATAATTTCTACGCGTACTAATATACTTACATATGCTAAGGAGTTGAATATTCCTTGTATTGAGCGCATTTTTCTACTTGATACGCAAGCGCTAAAAACAGGTTTAAATTCAATTAAGCAGATTGAACCAACTGCAATAGAAGTGATGCCAGGTGTTGCACATGATGTGACGAAAAAGCTTACTACGGAAGTGTATCAACCTATCATTGCAGGCGGTTTAGTTAAAACAAAAGAAGACGTTATAAATGCTCTTTCTTCTGGCGCTGTGGCAGTTTCCACAAGCGAAAAAAGTCTTTGGTTTATCGACTGACAAGGAGGTGGTGTTATTGAGAGCATAGATCAGATTTTAGGAAAAATTTAAAAATTAAAATGGAGGGGTTTTTATGGAAATATCATTGTTCGGCAAGATTTTGTCTGAGTTTTTTGGTACGATGATACTTGTTCTTCTTGGTGACGGCGTTGTTGCAAACGTTGTACTGAATAAGACCAAAGGCCAAAACAGCGGATGGATAGTCATAACAGCAGGATGGGCTTTTGCAGTTGCTGTACCTGTGTACATTACTGGATGGATAGGTGGAGCCCATTTTAATCCAGCAGTGACAATAGGGCTGGCTGCTATAGGAAAATTTCCATGGGCACAGGTTACTGGTTACATCATAGCTCAATTTCTAGGCGCATTTGTAGGGGCTTTGTTGGTTTATGTGGCATATAGAGATCACTTCCATGCGACAGAAGACAAGAATTCAAAACTTGGTGTATTTTGCACAATTCCAGCTATCAGAAATCTATTTTACAATTTCTTGACAGAGGTTATAGGAACTGCAATGCTATTAGTTGGAATATTAGGTATAACAAATGAGCACAATCAAGTTGGAGCATTAGGTGCATTTTTAGTAGGTATTTTAATTTGGGTTATTGGTCTTACACTTGGTGGTCCAACAGGTTATGCAATAAATCCAGCAAGGGATTTAGGACCGAGGCTTGCACACACTGTATTGCCAATACCAGATAAGAGAGATTCTGATTGGGGATATGGACTTATTGTTCCGTTATTTGGACCTATAGTAGGAGGCATTTTGGGGGCTTTGATATATCAGGCATTCATAAATATGTTGTAAAATTTATAAAGGATGAAATTATAAAATATAGGGGGAACGTAGCATGTCAAAGTATATAATGGCATTAGATCAAGGCACCACAAGCTCAAGGGCAATAATCTTTAATCACAGTGGCAACATAGTTGCATCACTAAACAAGGAGTTTACGCAGATTTACCCTAATCCGGGATGGGTTGAACACGACCCTATGGAGATTTTGGATTCTCAGATAGAAGTGGCTAAGGCGGTGCTTGAGAAAACTGGGATTAAAGCAGAAGACATTGCAGCAATCGGCATAACAAATCAAAGAGAGACGACGGTGGTCTGGGATAAAAACACAGGCAAGCCAGTGTACAATGCGATAGTGTGGCAGTGTAGGAGGACTGCACCTATCTGCGATGAAATCAAAAATAGCGGCTTTGACAAAGAAATTCTAAAAAAGACTGGTCTTGTAGTTGATGCTTATTTTTCGGGTACGAAGATAAAATGGATACTTGACAATGTAGAAGGCGCAAGGAATAAAGCAGAAAATGGAGATCTTTACTTTGGGAATATTGATAGCTGGTTAATCTGGAATTTAACTGGTGGAAAGGCACATGTGACAGACTACTCTAATGCTTCCCGTACGATGCTTTTCAACATATACGAATTGAAGTGGGATAAGGACATATTAGAATATCTTGGCATTCCGGAATCGATGCTTCCTGATGTTAAACCGTCCAGCTATGTATACGGATACACGGACAAAAACATATTTGGCGTTGAAATACCTATAGCAGGTGATGCAGGTGACCAACAAGCAGCACTATTTGGTCAGACCTGCTATGACAAAGGAATGGCTAAGAATACTTATGGAACCGGATGCTTTATGCTTATGAATACAGGTGAAAAGGCTGTACCGTCTAAGAATGGGTTGCTTACCACGATAGCATGGGGCATCGATGATAAAGTTGAATATGCCTTAGAAGGAAGCATATTTATAGCTGGTGCTGCCATACAGTGGCTAAGAGATGAGCTTAAGATAATTGACAATTCACCGCAAAGTGAAGAATACGCTCAAAGGGTCAGTGACACAAATGGAGTATACGTAGTGCCGGCATTTGTGGGATTAGGTGCACCATACTGGGATATGTATGCGAGAGGCGCGATTTTGGGATTGACAAGAGGTGTGAAAAGAGAGCACATAATAAGAGCAACATTAGAATCTTTGGCGTATCAGACGAGAGACGTCTTAGAGGCTATGCAGGATGATTCTGGCATAAAGCTAAGCGCATTAAAGGTTGACGGGGGAGCATCTGCAAATAATTTCTTGATGCAGTTCCAGGCAGACATACTTGGCGTGCCTGTAGATAGACCTACTGTCATAGAGACGACTGCATTAGGCGCATCATATCTTGCGGGTATTGCTACGGGATTCTGGAGCGGCAGAGAAGAAGTAGCAAAGAATTGGGGCGTTGACAGACATTTCGAGCCTAATATGGATGATGAAACAAGAGAAAAACTTTATGCGGGATGGAAAAAAGCCGTAGAAAGGTCTATGAATTGGGCTAATTAAGTGGTATAATTAAATTGATAAACAAAAGATACAATTGAATATTAGGATGGCGGAGAATAGGAGAGCCATATATAACCGGAGAGCCGGCTATATATGGCTTTGTCTTTTTTTAAGATTAATTTTGATAGCTGAAAGGGATGGTAAAATGTACGATGTCATAATAATTGGCGGCGGTGTAGTAGGTTCATCAATTGCCAGAGAATTATCTAAATACGACATTAAAGTTCTGCTTATAGAAAAAGAAGATGATGTTGCGTCAGGTGGTGCATCAAAAGCCAATAGTGCCATACTTCATGCTGGATACGACCCAGTGCCTGGCACATTGAAAGCCAAGCTAAATGTAAGAGGAAACGAAATGTTTGATGAACTTTGTAAAGATTTGGATGTTCCAATGAAAAGAGTTGGTTCGCTTGTTGCCGCATTTTCACAAGATGAAGTAGATAGCCTTTATAAATTGTATGATAGAGGGTTAAAGAACGGCGTCAAGAATATGTCTATTATATCTTCAGATATGGTTAAGGAAATTGAACCAAACATAAACGACACAATTGTTGCTGCTTTATATGCAAAGACAGCAGGTATTATATGTCCTTACGGTTTTGTAATAGCTTTGGCTGAAAACGCTGCACAAAACGGCGTCGAATTTGTATTTAATCAAGAAGTCGTATCTATAGATAGAGAAGATGATGTTTTTAGGGTAAAAACGCAAGACAGTGAGTATTTTAGCAAATATGTAGTAAATGCGGCGGGGCTTTATGCAGATGTGATAAACAACATGGTAAGCGATAAACATTTCTCGATTCATCCAAGAAAAGGCGAATATTTGATTTTAGATAAAGAAGAAGGTTATTTGGCAAATACCGTCATATTTCAGGTTCCTACAAAGATGGGGAAAGGAATACTGGTGTCGCCAACTGTTGATGGAAATTTGCTTATAGGGCCTACATCTGAGGATATATTCAATAAGGAATTTCGAAAGACTACTTACAAAGGATTGGAGAAGGCCATAAAAGGTGCCAAAAAAAGCGTTGAAAAATTTAACGAAAGGAAGACGATAACACAATTTACTGGCGTAAGAGCTGTGCCAGATGTGGATGGGGAAGATTTTATTATAGGCGAATCAGATGTTAAAGGGTTTATAAATGTAGCAGGCATTGAATCACCTGGTTTCACATCATCACCAGCAATTGCGGAGATGGTAAGAGAAATTCTTAAAGATGCAGGACTTAAAATGGCTGAAAAAGATAATTTTAATCCCAAGAGAAAGCCTGTCATCCGCTTTAATGAATTGACAGATGAAGAAAGAAATGAACTGATAAAGAGAGAACCTGCTTATGGAAAGATCATTTGCAGATGTGAAACAGTTACTGAAGGTGAGATAATTGATGCCATAAGAAGACCTGTTGGAGCAAAAAGCATTGACGGCGTAAAGAGGCGGGTCAGAGCTGGCATGGGCAGATGTCAAGGAGGATTTTGCAGTCCCAGAGTGTTAGAGATTCTATCAAGAGAGCTTAATGTAGATCCCCTTAGTGTCACAAAGTTTGGCGGCAATTCAAATATTTTAACAGCCAAAGCGAAAGAATACGTCGCAAATTTGTACAAAGAACTATTAAAAAGCGAGGTGTAGATGATGATGGAATACGATATAGTAATAATTGGTGCAGGTCCTGCAGGACTTGGAGCAGCAGTTGAAGCGTATGAAAAAGGTGTAAGAGACATTTTGATAATCGAAAGGGACAGCTATCCAGGAGGAATACTTCAGCAGTGTATACACAATGGATTTGGACTTATCGAATTCAAAGAAGAATTATCTGGTCCGGAATACGCAGAAAGATTTATAGAAAAGGTAAATAAATATGGAATAAAGATTATGCTTAATACGATGGTATTAAACATATCAAGCGATAAAGTAGTTAAAGCAGTAAATCAAGAAAATGGCGTCATGGAGATTAAAGCTAAGGCGATAATACTTGCGATGGGCTGTAGAGAAAGGCCAAGAGGGGCAATCAGCATACCTGGCACAAGACCTGCAGGGATATTTACGGCTGGGACGGCACAAAGGTATGTAAATATGGAAGGATACATGCCTGGCAAAGAGATTGTAATATTGGGTTCTGGCGATATCGGACTTATAATGGCCAGAAGGTTTACACTTGAAGGTGCTACAGTAAAAGCCGTTGTTGAACTTATGCCTTATTCCAGTGGACTTACCAGAAACATTGTTCAGTGTTTAGATGATTTTGGCATACCGCTTCTTTTAAGTCATACTGTGATAGAAATACGCGGCAAAGAAAGAGTTGAAGGCGTGACGATAGCACAGGTAGATGAAAACAAGAGGCCAATATTAAACACGGCTAAATACTTAAGTTGTGATACTTTAATATTGTCTGTAGGTTTGATTCCTGAGAATGAACTGTCAAAAAGCGCAGGCATAATATTAGATCCCGTTACTGGGGGACCGCTTGTGAATGAAAGCATGGAAACGAATGTGGAAGGGATATTTGCCTGTGGCAATGTGTTGCAAGTGCACGATCTTGTGGACAATGTAACAAAGGAGTCCAGACTTGCTGCAGATTCAGCAGTAAAATATATTAAAGGATTGTTAAAGCAAGAAGGTAAATTTATAAATGCAAAAGCAGGTTCATGTATTAGATATGTGGTGCCGCAAACAGTAAATTATGAGAATATAGATGATAAAGTTAAATTTCACATGAGACCAACAGATGTATTCAAAAATGCTTATATAAGTGTAAAATCAGGTGGCAAAGAGATAATGAGAAGGAAAATGCAGAGGATGACACCAGGAGAGATGATTTTAATAGAGATTAAGAAGGATAAATTTTTAGATAATGACCTACATCCTGTAGACGATATAACATTTGAAGTAGAGGTGGTTTAAGATGGAAAAGCGGGAATTAACATGTATTGTCTGCCCCAATGGATGTCATTTGGTTGTAGAGGTAGAGGGGAAAGAAATCGTCAATATCTCAGGATATGAATGTAAAAGAGGCTTAAAATATGCAGAAGATGAAATAATCATGCCGAAAAGGACTCTTACCACGACAGTAAAAGCTGAAGGTGGGCATCTGCCAGTAGTATCTGTCAGGACAAAAGAACCAATTCCTAAAGAACTTTTAAATAAAGCTGTTTATGAATTGTCAAGAATTACAGTTAAGCCTCCAATCAATGTAGGAGATGTCATAGTGAAGAATATATTAAGCACTGGTGTCGATGTGATTGCGACAAGAGCTTTGTATAGCAAATAGAAAAAATAAGTGATATTTTAAAGTTCATCAGTATAAAATAAAAGGGTCAGTGAGTGAACATTTTGTTTGTCTATTATGTTAAAGGAAGGAATGCAAAATATGGAGAAAATTTGTGAGAAAATAAAGTCTCCGATTAATATACATTCGCAAATATCAGCGATGATAGTCAGAAAAGTAAATGATGTTTGCAGGAAAGATAATGTAAGAGTCATGCTTAGGAAATCTGGAAGTGTAAGGCTTGTACCTGCAAACAGTATGCTTTCAATGATAACATTTTTTGCATCAGAAGGCGATGATATTGAGATAATTGTTGAAGGAGATAGCTGCATTTCTTCGATGGAAGAGATTAAAAAAATTTTTTTAGAGGATTTAAAGCAGATAAATGATGAAAGTGGTACTTATGAGCTTTTAAAGAATACGTCTATTGCGTATGAAGAGATATTTAATTCAATTGCTGTTGGTATAATTGCGACGGATGATAATGGAATTATTACTATATTTAATAAAGCATCTGAAAAAATTACAGGCTTTAGCCTTGATAAGGCAATAGGCAAAAATATAAATGAAGTTATGACAGATATAGATGTAAATCAAGTCTTAAGTTATGGAAGCGAATTTTTAAATAAAAAATACGTCATAGGTGAAAAGACACTTTTTTTAAATATAACTCCGATTTATGCTGGTGGTAAGATAACAGGATCTTTGGTGGTTTTTCAGGACTTTCCACAGATAGAGTACCTTGAAGGAGAACTTAAAAGAAGCAGAAAGCTGGATAAAGCCTTTGACATAATAGTAGGTAACAGTGGCAAATTGAAGGATGCATTGACGGTTGCATCAAAAGCAGCAGAGACAGATTCAAACGTCATAATACGAGGCGAAAGTGGTACAGGGAAAGAATTGGTTGCAAATGCAATACATTACTCAAGCAAGAGACATGATGAACCTTTTATAAGAGTAAATTGCGCTGCTATACCAAGCACACTTTTAGAAAGTGAGCTTTTTGGTCATGAAAAAGGAGCATTTACTGGTGCAATAATGCAGAAAATAGGAAAGTTTGAACTTGCAGATGGAGGAACAATTTTCCTTGATGAAATAGGAGATATCCCAATAGAAATTCAGTCTAAGCTATTGAGGGTTCTTCAAGACAAAGAATTTGAAAGGGTTGGAGGAATAAGGACTATAAAAGTAGACGTCAGAATAATTGCGGCAACAAACAAAAATCTTGAAGAAGCCATGAAAAATGGAACATTTAGGGAAGATCTCTACTACAGGTTAAATGTAATACCTGTATTTTTGCCAGCTTTAAGAGATAGGAAAGAAGACATTCCTGTTTTAGTAGAGCACTTTATAAAAAAGATGAACAAAAAGCTGGGAAGAAACGTTCAATTTGTCACAAATACGGCCATAAAAGCTTTAATCAAGTATGATTGGCCGGGAAATATAAGAGAGCTTGAAAATCTGATCGAGAGATGTATCACATTGAGCGATAAAGAATATATTGATTTTGACGATTTGCCATCGTACATTAAGAATGTAAAAGACAGCAAAGATGATGAAGTTATATACTTAGGAGATAATTATGACATCGAAAAGATGGAAAATTATGAGTATAAGATAATTAAAGCGGCATTGTCCAGATACAAAAGCTTTAATAAAGCTGGGAAAGCTCTGGGGTTGACGCATAAAACTGTAGCTGCAAAAGCAAGGAAATTTCATCTTGTTGAAAATTAATATCAGATTACACGATGGATTGATACTTTTTACCAAGAAAAAATAAAATTTTTTATATTATAAGTTAGATATGCGGATATTTTCATCTGCATATCAATTTTTTTATTGGCATAGAATTTGCAGTAGATATAAAAAAATTAAAAAATATGGGGGTTAATATTATGAAAAAGCTTATCAATAATCCTGACGAAGTAGTAAAGGAAATGATATCTGGTTTTCTTTACGCATATCCATCTTATTTGAGAAAGCTTGATAATGTGGATGTTGTCGTAAGAAAGACATCTCCAGTTGATGGCAAAGTTGGACTTGTAAGTGGAGGTGGCAGCGGTCATGAACCTGCACATGCGGGATATGTAGGCAAAGGCATGTTGGATGCAGCGTGCTTAGGTGCTGTTTTTACGTCTCCAACGCCTGATCAAATCTATGAAGCTATAAGGGCTGTAGACGGAGGAAAAGGTGTTTTGCTTATAATTAAAAACTATACAGGTGATGTAATGAATTTTGAGATGGCTAAAGAAATGGCTGAAATGGATGGAATTAAGGTATTAGAAGTGATTGTGGATGATGATGTTGCAGTTGAAAATAGTACTTATACGCAAGGACGAAGGGGTATCGCCGGCACGATTTTTGTCCACAAGATAGCTGGAGCGAAAGCTGAAGAAGGAGCAGAGCTGGAAGAAGTTAAAGAAGTTGCAGAAAAGGTGATAAAAAATTTACGCTCTATGGGTATGGCATTTACACCATGTATAGTGCCTGCAGCAGGAAAACCTAGTTTCACACTTGATGAAGATGAAATTGAGATAGGAATTGGTATACACGGTGAACCTGGAACACATAGGGAAAAAATAAAAGGAGCAAAAGAGATTGTTGCGGAGCTTATGGATAAGATAATAATAGACTTGCCATTTAGAGATGGTGACGAAGTTGCTTTGATGATAAATGGTCTTGGTTCAACACCACTTTCGGAGCTCTTCATAGCAAATAAAGAAGTAAATGAATACCTTTTGGGAAAAAATATCAATGTCTATAAAACTTATGTTGGAGAATACATGACATCTTTGGAGATGAGTGGATTCTCAATATCGCTTTTAAAACTTGATGAAGAGCTTAAATCGCTTTTAGACGCATCAGCAGATACACCTGCATTTAAACAATTTAAATAGAAAATTAGTTGGAAGGGATGATAAAATTGATACTTACAACAAACGATGTTTTAAATATTATAAGCAATATATCAGAAGTCATTGAAACGAATAGGCAGTACCTTACAGATCTCGATGCTGCCATTGGTGATGCTGATCATGGAATAAATCTAGACAGAGGATTTAAAGCTGTTAAAGAAAAGATGCCACAATTTTTAGATAAGGATATAGGTGCTATACTTAAAAACGTTGGAATGGTCTTAGTTTCTACTGTAGGTGGAGCTTCTGGTCCACTTTATGGCACATTTTTTATGAGAATGGGCAATGTAGTATCAGGTAAAAACACATTAGATGAAAATGATATTGTCGCCATGTTTGAGGCTGGCCTTTCTGGAATAAAAGAAAGAGGAAAAGCGCAAGCTGGAGACAAGACTATGATCGACGCGATGGAACCTGCCTTGAATGAGTTAAAGAGTACATTAAGTGAAGGACGCGGTTTAAAAGAAGCTATAGAAGCCGCGGCAAATGATGCATACAATGGTGTTCTAATGACTAAAGACATTGCTGCCAAAAAAGGCAGAGCAAGTTATCTTGGCGAAAGAAGCATTGGACACCAGGATCCTGGAGCGACATCGGCTTATTTAATGATAAAAACTGTTGCTGATTATGTAGATAAGTTGCAACAATGAGGAAAGGATTGGATCTAATGGTAGGTATAGTTATTGTGTCTCATTCAAAGAAGGTGGCGGATGGCTTGTACGAATTGGCTGACCAGATGACAGGAGGAAAAATTAGAATAGGTAGATCTGGAGGCACCAAAGATGGGCGATTAGGTACAAATGTAGACGAAATCGTAGAAGAAATAAAAAAGTGCGAAAGCGGTGACGGCGTTTTAATTTTAGTTGATTTAGGAAGCTCTGTCATGAGTGCACAAATGGCTTTGGAGTTTCTTGGTGAAGATTATGAAAACAAAGTAAAAATTGCAGATGCACCTCTTGTTGAAGGAACTATTGCTGCAAGCGTAGAAGCTTCAATAGGCAGTGATATATTAAAGGTTAAAGCAGTAGCAGAAGCAGCTAAAAACCTTGTAAAGATTTAATGGCCTGGACAAAAACCAGGCTTATTTTTTGTGTAGAAATTTTTATAAAAAGATATTAAAATATAATATATATAGAGGGGGTGTGACAAATTCATGATGATATAATTTTTGAATACGATAACAAATTAAAAAAGTATTTTGAAGATGGGAGGTATATGGATGCGTATAAATATATTTTTAAACAAAAAAATCTTGTAAGTGACCTCGATAGAAATATTTATTCATATCTTATATTATGGCAGATAAAAGTAGAAGTTTATCTTGATATTATTGACGACGCAAAGGAGCATTTTTTAAATATATATGATAGCATAGCTTTATCTCAAAGCAACATAATTTTATTTATTGAATGTGTGCTCTTACTGGATGAGTTTGAAATGTCGTTAAAAAAAGACGGCATTTACAACCAATTGATGAATTACGATGGTGAAAATTCTTGGATAAATTTATATATTTTTATGTTAAGCTTGAAAAATAAAAGAAGGAATTATTCAATTAAGGACGAACTACTATATATGATAGAAAAAAATACTGATAGATATTTTCTGTCATTGATACATACCATATTGGCTGAGATATACAAAGATGAAGGGAATGAAATATGGAAAGTTGAATTAAAAAAAGCTAAAGAATTGAATCATCGCAATTTAAGAATGATTAGGTTGGAAATACAATGGGGTATTAAAAATGATGATGATTTAAAAAAGGGCAAGTACTACAGATTCTATCCAGACGATAAGGATATTTTAAATAAGTATTATGAAATATATAAGAATAAAATCCAGCCCAATAATGATTTTAATTTGTTTAAATTTAATTTATTGGAAGGAGGAAGCACAGGTGGCAGTAGTTACTTAATAACGTACAATGGAATTAACATATTATTAGATTGCGGTATCAATCTTAAAGATGGTAAAGTATATTACGATGCTTTTAAAAAGCTTGATTTGGATATCAAAGATATTGACATGCTGGTTGTTACTCATTGCCATTTAGATCACTGTGGGAGTATTGTAAACCTTATAAAAAATGGTTTGAATTGCCCTATAATCATGTCGTATGAGACGAAGTATATATTAAATGGCTTTTTCACAAAAAGCAGCAATATGCAGGACTTAAATATAAATGTTGATGATTATAAGTTATTAGATATAATCAATGATAAGATTTTAACTGATTATTACTACGATGCTGTAATAAAAGATAAAAAAGTTTCTTTGAAACTTATTCCATCTGGTCATATTTTGGGAGCTTGTGGAGTGTATATAGACATAGATGGATTTTCTGTATTCTATACAGGCGATTTTACAGTAAAGGATGTGGAGACAAATGTGGGGCTTTCTATACCTGATGGCATGAATGCAGATGTATTAATAACAGAAGCCACTTTTGGATATACATCTAGTTTTAGTGTATACGATAAAAAAATCCAAGATCGGTTGATTTTAGAAATGTTGTCGGAATTGACTGATCACGGTGTGGCATTTGTACCTGCGTTTGCTGTAGGAAAAGCTCAAGATTTACTGTTGCTTTTAAGAAGGACTTTTAATTATACGCCATATAATGTCTATGTTGACGGAGCACTGTCATATATAACGATGATGTATGAAAAAGTGAAAGGAGCTATTTATGGCAATGGCATCTTAAATGCAAATGACATAAAATTGTATGACAGCAAAAGGGAATTTATAAAAAAAGAGATAGGGCTGGGAAATTGTTTGGTAATGACTAGTTCGGATAATCTTACAGAAGGTAGTACTTCCTTTATCTACGGTAGAGAATTGATGTCTTTAGACAATGCGATATTATTAAATATAAGCAGCAATATAAAAAAACCCATATCTATGATGCAGGAAAATATCCCAATTATTAATCATGGGATAATACAAGACATTATTGAAGTGTTTTTGAAACTTGCACCAAAGAAAGTTTACATCGTTCACAGAGGTGCTAAATCTAATAAATCATTTAACATAGAAAAAGTATTAAGTTGGTTTGAAGGTGTAGATGTTATGGCACCTTAAATATTATTTTTTATGTTAATTATTTGTTTGTATGTAATGCTTAGAAATTTGATTTTGTACTCAGGGAGTTAAGGAGGAAAAATGAAACCATACATTGGCATTGATCTTGGAACTACTAACACGGTGGCAGCAGGCGGTAATTTGACAGAGGATGGCAATTTTGAGATAAATATTTTAGACATGGAGCAAATCTGTGATGATACTGGATGTTTAATATTAAAAAAAACGTTGCCATCCTGTTTATATGTAGATGAATTTGGGAAAGAATACATTGGCGAGTTTGCCAGGAAGATGAAAAATTTAGAATATGATCGCGTAATATACAACAGCAAAAATTATATTGGTAATCGAAATCATGTATGGCAGATAGGTAGTAAGAAATATACTCCGGAAGATGTTGCAGGCAAGATTTTAACGGTTGTAAAAAAGAACATTGAAAGGATTTATAATACGGCGGTAGATGGAGCAGTCATAACTGTTCCTGCTTCTTTTAACCATGATCAAATTGAATCAACAAAAAATGCTGCTAAATTAGCTGGATTTATAGAAGATAAGCTTATCTTTATATCAGAGCCGACGGCGGCTTTGCTGGAGCTTATATACGAGGAAAAATTAAATGATCAAAGTCAAAAAAAATACGATTTTTCAACGCCAAAAAAAGTGCTTGTATTTGACCTTGGTGGTGGGACATGTGACGTTTCAATCATGAATGTAGAAATTTTAGATGATGATTATAAAGTAGAAGAGCTGGCTATTTCGCCTCATATACAGCTTGGCGGTGTCGATTTCGATATATGTGGTGTTTTATATTTATTGCACAAATATTCGATTTTAAACAATATTGATTATAATTCGATTTCATCAGATGTAGATGCCAAAAGATATATATTTAGTATATTATCACTGGAAATTGAAAAAGCAAAGATGGTGTTTTCATCTGAAACAAGTAGTTTAATTGACAAAGATAATGAGGATATAGTGTATAAAAATTCCATTGAAAATTTTTATAATGGCAAAACATTTGATTTTGAAATAAGCAAAAAAGAATATGATGAATGTATAAAGCCACTGTTGACAAAAGGTGGAAATTTAGGTTTTAATATTATAGATCCAATAATTGATACTCTTAATAAAGCGAATTTAAACAAGGAAGATATTGATGAGGTGTTTTTAGTTGGAGGAATGACCGCATACAGTTCTGTAAGGAGAGCAGTTGAGAGCTTTTTTGGGAAGAAGTCCATTAATTACCTTGACCCTATGTATTCAGTGGCAAAAGGTGCGGCTTTATACAATTATTATAGTGAAAATAGAAAGAGAAACGAAAAAGGTAAAATCATAATATATCCAGTAGTGGCTGAGAATATTTACTTGGATGTAAAAAATGATTTGCCTGTTTTGCTGGTAAGTCAGGGCACAAAAGCACCTTATGAAAGAGTTTATGATAATATTGTTAAAGTAGATAATGCAACGGGAATAAAACTGGATATTTTATCTGGGAAAAGTATTTATGATCCGAAGATGAAAAGGCTTAAATCTATACAATTGACGTTTACTGACATTATAAAGCCTGGTACACCTATATCTATAAAAGTGACTTTTGATAAGAATAGGATTTTGCATTTAGAAGCATGGGTAACTGGCAATGACAAACAAAGAATAGATGTCACATTCGATAAAGAGGTGTTGTATGATGGCTGTTAATTGGAGAAGTTTGCTTCAAGAAAACAGAGATTTGTTTTTTAATATACATAATGACGATATTAAAGAAGGAAAAAGTTTTTTGGGTGCTGCTGCTAATACAGAAAAAACGGAAATGGTAAAAGAGCATGTTTTTGAATATTATATATCCGATATAAATGCGCAACTAGTTTATGAAAAAACTATTAAATTGAGAATGGTAAATGAGAAAGATCTTAATTTGATGGAAGTAGAAATAATAGACCTATTAAAAAGCATACTAGAGGATGGTCAAAATCCCATTGAGATGTTTTTGTACTGCACAAAAGCGCTTAATTTGAGTGATAAAAATGTGTATCAATCGATTTTAAGAATTTTGGTTTCTGTGTGTAATCTAAGCAAAGCTGGGAGAGATGCGCTTATTAGTGTGCTGAAAAATTGGACATGGGATTTGCAGATGAAGATTGCGATAGAGACAATAAGGACAATCAAGGAGAAATCTGCTTTCGATGTACTTTTAATGCTTCTCAACGATGAAAGCCTTAAAGTTTTAGCAGCAGATTGTTTAATAGATATTGGAGATGAAAGATGCATAAGACCTGTTTTAAACATGGTCAATACATTTAATGGGTTTAGCATAAATGAAAGAAATGTAGCATTTAGATTGATAGATAAACTTTCCCACTTTGGTGAGGAAGCCTTATCAGAAATAATAAAATGCTATATGAACAATGAGAATAAAAGCCTTAATACAGTGTATTCTAATGTAATATCTCGCTCAAAGGATATGGCAATTGAAAGTTTATCAAAGATGCTATACAATGAAGACTACAATCAAAAAGCAGCTATAACATTGGGAAAAATGAGAATTGGCAGTGCTACAGATTGCCTTATTGAGGCATTAAATTCCCCATTAATAGAAAATAAGATGAATATCATAATAGGATTAGGATATACAAAAGACAAAAAGGCGATAAAGTATTTAGTAAATATGCTAGATGATGGAAATTTGAGCAATGAAATTAAAGCATGTATAATTACTTCACTTGCAAATTTGGAAGCTTTTGAGGCAAAGGATATAATAAAAAAGTATATAGATGATAAGGAATTAAGAATAAATACTATGTCTGCTTTGGTACAACTCGGTGAAATGAAGTACTTAGGAGGGTTATTTGAATACTTGATATCTTCTAATAAATCTTACAGTGACACGTCATGTGCTATAAAAGAGCTAAAAAGGCTTAAAGGGTTTAAAGACAGCAGGATAAGCAAAGAGATAACAAATGGGATAAAATACTTAATTAGAAATAATGATGGTTATGCATGCTTAAATGCATTAAGGATTTTAGATGCAAATATTGATGATGGAATGGCTGAAGAATTGATTCTGAAACTAAAGACGACAAAGAAAGAAGAAATACAATACACTATTTATAAGATATTAGGTAAAAATACAGGTATACTGAGTAATATCATAAATGAAAGGATTTTTATTGATGCATCTTTAAATGATAGCACAAGAATTAGGTATTTGGCGCAGAAGATTATTGAGAAAAATTATAAAGGTAGAGATAAACTTATAAAGGCATGAAGGGAAGATGTATTTTGATGAACAAAAAAGGTGTAGATATTACAAAATGTTTAGATATATTTTTATACACATTGCCGTATAACGTATTAATTAAACCTTTTAAGACAGATAAAAACCTTCAAAAAAAACTTGCTGGTTTTAGATTGAATGAAAAATCAAGTCCACCTACGAAAATTGTGCCTATATTGAGGCAGGAAATATTAAAAGGAAATTTTAACTATGAGGATTTTGTAAAAGAATGGAAGATGTTACATGGGGACCTGTATGAAAAGATATGCAGCATGGAATCAAATGAAATAGACAAGCAAATTGATGAACTTTGTGATGTGTATGGAAATGATAATGTTGTTTCAGCTCTTCTTATTGACAACAGGGAGGATCTAGGTGATATAATAAATAAAGCCATAAAGCCAGAAGCTGTACAAAAACAAGATAGCGTCAAACGAAGTCCTCAAAAAGAAAATGGTGATATTTGTAAAAAGCTTAAAAAACTTGAAAAAGAAGTAGAAAAATTGCATGATAAATTGATAAAAGAAGAAAAAAAGAATATAATTGAGGTGGACAATTTAAAAAAAGCATTGGAAAATAAGGAAAAGGAAATAGTCTCTTTAAACAAAAAATTAGAAGATTTAAAGCAGGAAAAAAAGCGCTTAGAGTTGATTTTAGAACACATTGGCTTGGAATTTGATAAGCATATTATAAAGCTTATCAACGAAAATGTGTCAAAAGACAAGAAAAATGAAAATTTAAAGTTATCTTTGAATAAGACATTAATGGATTTGCATCAAGATAACCAGGAGATTAAGAAGTGTTTTTTGGAAGTGAAGGAAATTTTAAGCCAGTTAGAAAAGAAAATTGGGATTGTTGATGTTGGCGTTCTTGATGAACAATCAGCAGTAAGTTTGGAAGATGATGATTATTCATTGTTAGATGATTTGTCTAAGATGTTAAAAAATTCATAATTGCGAGGTGTAACAATGCATCATGATGAAATCCGAAAAATTAAAAAAATTTTAGCTGAAGATAGCAATGACGATTTAAATATTTCTAATGCTCTTAAAGAAATATTTAAGAAACAAAAAAACATTATTATTACTATTTGTGTTTTAGAACTTATTTACGAATCAGTTTATCTTTATGATATTATTTTGAAACGAAATGGTGTTTTAAAGTTTATGAAGTCTTTAAATGATGACTTATATGATACTATTGAAAGTTTCAGAGATGTAGTTGATAGGATTAGATATTATAAACAAATGGATTTAAAAATAAGAGAAAATATTATAAAAACGCTTGAAGATAAAAAGGAAAATTTGGAATCAGATTTAGAAGTTTTGTATGGGTATTTTGTAGAAGCTAGATATTGCAGTGATGTATTTAATGATAAGCTTAAGACTTTTAACCAGAACGATTTTGATGTTAGCATTGAGGAATTCTACAATAATATCAAAGAGTTTGTATTTGAAAATGAAGAAGAAAAATTCGAAAGGATTCAGGAAGTAATATCTTCAATTCCTTTTGCACTGTCTAAAAAGAGATTTTTTGATTACATGAAAAGTGGTTTGATTCATGAATACAATGGTTATGACAAGCTTATACAAAATATTTTTGAGATTGAGGAAAATTTTTACGGGAAATTGGTAGAAGGTTATGGCGAAAAATTTGCTGAAATTGCCAATAAAATAGAAGAGCTTCAGACAATAGACTTGAAAAATGCTAAAAAAGACGATTTAGAGCTGTATTTAAAGGAAACAATTGTCCTTTTAGGCAAGATACAGGATATAAGGGAAATGGTTTATTCTCTAATAAGGATCGTAAATAGGCTTTTGATATTTTATAAGTCAGATAGAAAGATAGAAGATACGCTGCAGGAAGAGCCTAAAATAAAAATTTTTTTAGATGTATATGGTAGTATATATTCAGAAAAATATACAAAGAAAAAAGTAAAAGATTTTTTAAGAACATTAAATGAGTGTATATCTAATTGGTATTTTGAGTTGTACAATTACAATAGATTGTTGAATGACATGAATTATTTTGAAAATGATATAGAAAACTTCATAGATGAAGATATTTTAAATGATATAGAGATTCTAGCTGAGTACGAAAACCTAATGAATGATGATGGTGATGATTTCGATGATATGCAAGGGGAAGCAATAGAAGGCAGTATTGTTGAAGAAGAAATTAATAATCTTATTTCTATGATAGATGATATTAGCAGAAACATGAATCCAGATTATCGGAAGATTCGCATGAGGAGGCTTTTGGGAATCATTCCGGTTCCAGGTAATTTTGAAAATGAGTTTTTTAACTATTTGAAGAGCTCCTTGGAGTTTGATACAACATCAAATGTTAAGGCTGCTATAATGGAAAGTGTTGACAAAAGAATCAAATTATACAAGGATATGAAAAACAGTAAACATCTCTATGAAGCACTTTTAAAAAACGTCAAGGAAGGATTGTAATAAATGAAGATTATAAATAAAATTATATCTGTTTTGATGGTTATATTTTTATTTTTGATTGTTTTATTATCAAATTTACAATACTTGGCGTTTGATAAAAATTTTTATATTCACGAATTTAATAAATACGGCATAGAAGATGTAACAGGAATGGATAGTTCACAGTTAAACAAAGTAGCAGCCAGAATTCAAGATTATCTTTTTGGAAAAGTAGACAGTCTTCAATTAAATGCTGTAATAGATGGTCAGAATCAAAAGGTATTTAATGAAAGAGAATTAGACCACATGAGAGATGTCAGAGAACTTTTTAAGAATGGTTTTTTAATAAAAAATGTAATGATATTTTTGTACATCTTGACTGCTTTGTATTTGTACATTAAAAAAGAAGACATATTTAACTATACATACCGTGGTATGGTATTTGTGATTTTATTTTTAATTGCAGTAGTGGCTGTCGTTTCACTGGATTTTAATAGGTGGTTTATATATTTTCATCTTCTTTTTTTTAACAACAATTTATGGCAGTTGGATGTGACTCGCGACAGACTTATACAGATGCTGCCGGAAGGCTTTTTTAGTGATATTTCATACCTTACAATTCGAAATTCAGTTATCGTATATATAATTATAGGATTTGTGTCGTATTTAGTAAAAGGGAAAGATCATGATAAAATAGGCCTAAACTAAAGGCCTATTTTTCATACACACATTTGCTTTTCGTCATTCATTAATTCATCAATTTCTTCTTTTGTTATAATTTCATTTGACAAAAGTCTTTCTGCAATAAGAATTATTTTATCCTTTTTCTCTATAAGGATCTTTTTTGCATTTGTATAGCAATAGTTGATGATTTTATTGACTTCTGCGTCTATTTTGTCAGTTGATTTTACCATTCTAATGTCGTATATCCTATTTCCCAATTCACTCATGCCGTAATTGCATACCATCTGATATGAGATATTTGTAGCTTCCTTTAAATCATTTTCTGCACCTGTAGATACTTCATTAAACATTATCTCCTCTGCAGCACGACCGCCTAAAAGCATTGTTATCTTGTTTTTTAAATCTGTTTTTGTCATTAAAAAGGCGTCATCTTTTGGAAAATTGAGGACATATCCTAATGCTTCTCCACGAGGTACTATTGAAATCTTTTCGACTGTGCTGGCGTTTAATATCTTGCCGATTATAGCATGACCGGCTTCATGATGTGCTGCAATTTTGCGCTCTTTTTCTAAGATTTCTTGATTTTTCTTTTGCAAACCTGCAACAACTCTTTCTATAGCTTCATCAAATTCTTCTCTTCCTATTCTTTGCTTATGCCTTATTACTGCCAAAATCGCTGCTTCATTGCAAATCGATGATAAATGGGCACCTGTCATGCCATGGGTCTTTTTAGCCAATTCCTCCAGTGATATGTCGTTATCTAAAGGCTTGTTTCTCGTATGTACTTTCAAAATTTCCAATCGTGCTTTTACGTTTGGATTTCCTATATGAATCGTTCTGTCAAATCTTCCAGGGCGTAGAAGCGCTTCATCCAGCATATCAAGCCTATTTGTCGCACCTATTACGATAATGCCGTCGTTGCTGTTGAAGCCATCCATTTCAACTAATAGCTGATTTAATGTCTGATCTTTTTCAGAATTATTGTCGTTGTTACGCTTGCTACCAACCGCATCTATTTCATCTATAAAGATGATGCTGGGAGTAGACTTTTTAGCCCTTGCGAATAATGCTCTTATGCGGCTGGCTCCAACACCTACATATTTTTCAACAAATTCTGAACCTGATGCCGATATAAATGTAGAATTTGTTTCTCCAGCCAAAGCTGTAGCAAGCAATGTCTTGCCGGTACCTGGAGGACCATAGAAAAGTATCCCCTTTGGTATTTTAGCACCCATTCTATCGTATTTTTCAGTGTTGTTTATAAAATCGATGATAATTTTAAGCTCGTCTATAACCTCGTCAAGTCCTGCTACATCTCTAAAGGTAATGCTGACTTTTTTGTTGGACTCTTTTTCTTTAGGTGGAAGTTCGTTTTTTAAGTTTACAGGCAGCATCTCAGATACGTTATTTTTGTATAGTATATACCCTATCAGAAAAAGAGATAGCATTGAAATTATGATAAGCACCGGATTCGCTTTTGAGGTATAGGATATTGACAAAATAATGTTTATTACCAGTGATAAGGTTAATAATATTATATATAAGTTTTTTTTCATTGCCATCGCCCCCAGTGATTTACTAAAAATAGTTTTTACGTACAATCGCAAATTATACGTAGAAAGAAACGATGATGAATTAAGGTTTATATGGAAAAGAAGTAAAAATTTTCAAAGGAGGTTATCTACATGGATGTGTACATGGGAATTGATGTTGGATCTGTAAGCACAGATGTCGCCTTGATTGATTCAAACAACGAGGTGATAGATTCTGTTTATATTAGGACTCAAGGGCAGCCTATAAAGGCAGTACAGAAAGCTATGGTTATGTTGAGAGATAGGACTCACACAGATATATCTGTAAAAGGAGTCGGTACGACAGGCAGTGCAAGGCAGTTAACAGGGCTCATGGTTGGCGCTGACATTGTAAAAAATGAAATAACTGCACATGCCATTGCATCATCAAATTTAATTAAAGATGTACACACTGTTTTTGAAATAGGTGGTCAAGATTCAAAGATAATAATATTGAGGGATGGAATTGTAGTAGATTTTGCAATGAATACGGTTTGTGCGGCAGGTACAGGTTCATTTCTTGACCAGCAGGCCTACAGGCTCAATATACCAATAGAAGAATTTGGCGATCTTGCACTAAAATCAGTTAGTCCTGTTAGAATTGCAGGCAGATGTGGCGTATTTGCTGAGTCTGATATGATACATAAGCAGCAGATGGGATACGCGCTGCCAGACATAATAAGCGGTTTATGTGAAGCTTTGGTGAGAAACTATTTAAACAATGTTGGAAAAGGTAAGGACATAAAAGAACCGATAGTGTTCCAAGGAGGTGTAGCTGCAAATAAAGGCATAAAAGCGGCATTTGAAAAAGCTTTGGGCATGAAAGTATATGTTCCTAAATATTATGGTGTAATGGGAGCGATAGGTGCAGCTATTCTTGCCAAAGAGGCTGTAAAGAAAAAAGGCTTTAGCCAGTTTAAAGGTTTTGAAATTGCTGATCTTGATTATAAAGCACAGGGGTTTGAATGTACCGGCTGCTCAAACGGATGTGAGGTTGTGGAGTTTATTAAAGATGATGAAGTTATATCCCGCTGGGGTGATAAATGCGGCAAGTGGTCAAACTCTACAAGCAAGAATATTTTTTCAAAAAGTGTATCTTAACTATAAAAGATTATAAGGATCGTCTTTGATCCTTATAATCAGACTATTATCTCTATTTTATCGCCCTTTTTGAGAATGTCTGTGTATGAAGCCTTTCTTCCGTTTAAAATCATCTCAGGAATTTTATTTTTGGGCATCTGGAAATCGATAAAATTAAATATATCAATGAATATATATTGTTCCTTTCCAGTAAGGATTGTTTTATCTCCATTTATGTAAACAAAAAATTCTTCTTGATTTTCTACAATTATTTTTACGTCATCACCATTTTTCACAATGTAGTCATCATCTACGATAGATCCGTTGACTGTGATTTTTGATGCGCCGTATTTATCTTTAAGCTCTTTTACTGTAATAGAAGCGTCTTTGCCATTTATGCCACTTACAACGACTATTTTATCGCCGTTTTCCACTTTTGATTTGAGATTTGATGCGATTCCATTTTTTAAAATTTTAGCAGGTATTCCTACTTCACCATCTATAACGATATTTTTTCCGTTAAGTGTAAATGACAGATTTTTTCCTGGTCGTGCAATTAACTTTTTAGAGTCAAAATTGGTTTTTAGAAGCACATCCATTATGGTCATTTCCTTCACATTTAATAGTTCTAATTTTTCATCATTAAAATAGATGGTTATAAAATCTTTTTTTCTGTCAATCATTGATGAGTAAGCGATACCAATAGGTGTGATGTATTCCGGGCCTTTTAATTTTTTGCTTTTGTATTCTACGACGTTGATGGAGCTTGCATCTCTTACAGATACTCTTTCTAACGGTATAGATAGATTTTTAGCAATTTCTTCTGCAATATTGGGAAGATTGCTGCTGCCGCCTACTAAGAATACAGCAGATGGACTTTTTCCATTGTATTTTAGAATTTCATCGCAGATTTTTTTTGAAAGATTTTTAACTACAGGTTCTATTATCTTAAGCACGTCAGTTCTTGATACTTTATGTTCAATTCCTATTACGTCTTTAAATTTTACTTCTTTTTTTGAGGTCGTTTTTATTTTTTCGGCAGTGTTAAAATCAGTAAGGAAATGCTGTTGTATCGTTTCAGTTACTTCATCACCGGCAAATGGGACCATTGAATATGCTATTATATTTCCTTCTTTTGAAATAGCTATATCAGAAGTGCCTGCGCCAATATCTATAAGCGCTATATTTAGCATCCTGATTTGAGGCATTATTGCGACTCCGATTGCTGCTATCGGCTCTAATGTAAGGTATGTAACATTTAAATCTGCTTTCTTTGCAACAGAGTATAAACTTTCTACTACATCATATGGCAAAAATGTGGCAATTATCTCTACTGAGATTTCTCTGCCTGTATGGTCTTTTAGGTTAGTTATAGGGAGGCCATCTAAATAGAAGCTAGTTATAGAGTATCCTACCATGTGATATTTTACCGTATAGCCTTCATGCGATATCTCTTCTTTTGCAGTGTTTAGTGCAGACAAAACTAGATTATCTATGTCACTGTCTTTTATTATGTAATTTTCATCTATGCTTTTTTCGACTCTAACAATTTTGGTTTTTAAAGACCTTCCGGCAGCAGCCAGACTAACATTTTTAAGGCTTACTCCTAGCTTTTTTTCAAGCTTTTCTTTTATTTTACACGCAACAGACGATACTTTTTCTATGTCGTGAATTTGACCGTCAAACATTACTCTGTCCCTATGCTCCATTTGCTCGACTGCAAGTATTTTTAATTTGTCATTTTCTGCCACACCTACAATGCCTACAACAACTCTTGTTCCAATGTCAAGTGAAAAAATCAAGTTATCGTTCATCAAAATTCCCCCGAAAAATATATCGTAAAACAAAAAATATATTTTAATAAATTTTAGAAAGTTGTATAATTCAATTAAGATTACTTTTATATTATACAATTTTTTGATTTGTCTTAAAAGTAATTTTTGTGGGGTGTTAAAATGATTAAAAATGGTGATTCTACTCAATTAGAAAGGCAGTGGAAGATATTATCAATTTTATCATGGGAAAACAATGGAATGACAATAAACCAGATATATCAGAGATTGGCTAAAAATTTTGGAGAAGAGGTATCTACAAAGACGATAAAAAGAGATTTAGATGATTTAACTATGGTATTTCCAATTTACGAAGAAGGGGAAGGCAGGGGAACGACTTATACTTTAGAAAAGTATAAGATACATGATTTTATATTTACTGTACAAGAACTTTTTGCATTATTTTTCACTAGAGAAATAATTAGAAAATATGATACATCTGAAATAGGTAAAATGGCTCTTAATTTCATAGAGAGAATAATATCGTACATACCTTCTATATACGATGACTACATTGATAGGCTGTATAGGACTTTTTTGATACAAAAGGATATAGATTCTGATAAAAATGTAACGTTAGACATGTTAGAGACTATCAACGATGCAATAATATATAAAAAATCTATCAAAATGAGGTATTATTCTTTTACATCTGATACAGAGACTGAAAGGGAAGTAGATCCGTATTTGATTTACGAAAAAGATGGTCATTATTATCTGACGGGATTTTGCAAATTACATAATGAAATAAGGGATTTTAGAATATCCAGAATGAAAGAGATAAAATTACTTGGTAAAAGCTTTGAAATATCCCCTGATTTTGATAAGAGCAAGTATTACAAATACACGTGGAATATTTTAAAAGGAAACACAAAATACAGGGTGAAAATAAGATTTACAGGGAATGCAGCCAGGCTTGTCAAAGAGTATGAAGGATATAAGGCAGATGAAATTGTAGAAAATGACGATGGTTCAATTTTATTTGTCAAGGTAGTTTCGCAGCTAGATGAGATTAAAAGATGGGTTTTAGGCTTTGGATGTGAAGCAGAAGTTATAAGTCCCGATGAGTTTAAAGACATGATCAATGATGAGATAATCAAGATGGCAAAAAAAATAAGGAGTAAATGACTCCTTATTTCATTATGCTTTTTATATCGTTCATTAAGCTGCTTAATTGGTCCTTTGTTATATATAGGCCAATTTGATTGTTGTTCTTCTGGATGTAGTAATTATTATTGTCATTTGTCAGAAATTTGACTTCCTCATTTTTACTGCCATCTGATATGGTAAGTGTGAAGCTAGAACTATTTCCGCTGATTTTTTTATTTGGATCTATTCCTGTCGGACTCAGTAAGACTATATCATTGAGAAGGCTTTCTGATTTGTCACTGCTTATTTCTTTACCATTGTAAGCCCACTTTCCGCTTTTATTTTTTTCCATATAACGGGTTCCGGAAGAGTCTGTATAAGTTACTTTTGATATTTTGTCTTTAGATATCGTGTATATATCTTTATTTAAATAATTGAATAGTGTATCACTACTTGTAAGTTGAAAATTCTCTATCGAGCTTGCGTCTACAACGTATATATACTGCGAATTTGACAATTTGGCATAGTACGAATTGCCAACTGGTGATTTATTTCCAACAATCAATTCTTCTGTATTGCCATTGCTGGATGACGCAGTAATAATGAAATTTGATTTGTCCAATCCATATTTCTTTAAATCTGTATCGGTAAATTTTCTGTTGTATTTTAATTGTGTGAGTGAATTGAATAAATCATTGGCATATGTGCTATCTGCAGCATAACTTATCGGTTTGATAATTTTATAGGTGCTGCCATTTTTTACAATAGCCATTTCATTATTAGAATCTTTTATATCAATAGAAGACAATTTATTTTTGCTTATGCTTATGATGTTTGTCGATGGTGCAGGCTTCTTTGTAGCTTTGCTGTAGTAGTAATATCCCACAAATATGCCAAGTATTACAAACATTATTATAGTGTTTCTAAAAGTCTTCATAAAGCTCTCCTCCTGAAGAAGACAAACCCACCTATTATCCAGATGACTAATGGAATTACAATTACAGTTACAATAAACATTGCATTAGCTTGTTTTCCAGTCATGAAGACTGTAGCATAGTCAAGAGGTTTTGGACTTATAGATATCTGTGTCGTCTTGTTTGTAAGCCAATTGGCACTGTTCATAAGAAGGTCTCTGTTGCCTTCCAAACCAATAACTTTATCAGTTGCCATAAGGTCATTGCCAAGTACGACAACTTTCATACCTGTCTTACTGTCAGAAATAGTAACGCCAAGTGTTAGAGGACCTTTTATGTCATTGTCGTCAAATGATGCTTGTTTGCTGTTGAAATTTGTTTTCCCCCACGCTTTATCACTAGTTGTCAAAAATGATTGAATCGATATATTGCTGCTATTTGATTCTTTGTAAGTTATGCTTCTGGAACTTGGTGCAACTGACGCTAAATTAGCAGATTCTAGTTTATCGGTTATGTCATGGTATCCGTACTCTGGAACAGGTGATAAAGCATCCATGAAATAGTTCCTTGAAGGATCAACAACTATGTCGTTATCGATTTTTACATTCCAGTTTGCTAGAATGTTGTTAATTGATTTTTCGGTAAGAGGACCATTTTCAGCCCCCATCATAATGAATGCTTTTCCGCCTTTTTTCAGGTAATCCATGATTGCATTTATTTCCTGGTCGTTGTAATCCATTTGTGGATTAGCTATTATTATAAGGCCTGCATCTTTTGGTATACCGCCGGATTGGCCAATGTTTAGATCATTTACGTTGTAGCCTTCACCTTGCAGCGCTGTTTTAAATGTTGTTAGAGAGTTTGTACTGTTTACTTCATTGTGGCCTTGAATGATATAAGCGTTTGTCTTGTTGACTTCTGTAACATTAATTATCGCTTGGGTAAATTGCTGTTCACCGTTAAAAATCGTCTGACCTGTTTCTTGTGATTGGGTAAATATATCATATGAATTAACTATTTGTCTTTTACTGTCATCTTTGCTGTTTAGAAACAGTGTAGTGTCATAAGCAGTTATTCCATATTTTTGTACTAATGAAGGATTCTTATCAGGATCTATAAATTGAACTTTTATCTTTTTTGATAATCCTGTGTATTCATTTAAAATATTCTGTACTTGTGTCTTTGCACTATCATTCTGAAAAAACGCATAGACTGTTACATCGGTTTTTAGATTTTTCAAAACTTGCTTTGTTTTATCAGAGAGAGTGTACTGCTTTGATTTGGTAAGATCCCATTTTATAGGCTTTTGGGCTAATATTAAGTTGCCGAAAATTAATATGCCCAATAAAATGACGATTGCTAAAATCGTATTGCTTCCGTATTTTAACCTGATTTTATTCAATAGAATTACCTCCTAACTCCAGCGTCTTTTATCAACAACCATGATAGTTACAAAAATGAAGAAGATTATTACGCTCAAGTAAAATACAATGTCATTTAAGCTTAATACACCGTTTTGAAAGTTATTGAATCTTTGTAGCAGCGAAATGTTTTCCACAATAGTTTTAGCTGTTCCCTGGAATACATCACCTAGCCAGCTAATAATCCAAAATAATAAAAGAATCGAAAAACCTATGACACCGGCAATAAGCTGATTTTCTGTTAAGGATGATGCAAAAATACCTATTGCTATGAATGCTGCTCCCATTAAGAAAGATCCTATATAACCTGTAAGAATAGGTCCAAAGTCTGGTGTGCTGTATATTTTAAGATATAAAGGATATATCAGGGAAATCACCAATGATAGAGCATAGACAGTCAGTGATGCAAAGTATTTACCCAAAACCATGTCTGTTATTTTCAGCGGCGCTGTCATGAGAAGCTGATCAGTTCCATTTTTCATTTCTTCTGATATCAATCTCATCGTCAAAATTGGGCTTATAAACATGAAGACAAAAACCATGTTGCTAAAAACGGGAGACATAAGTGCATATTGTGTTGAGAGGACAAATGTTGCAAAGAAATATCCTGATATAAGCAGCAAAAAACCTACCAGCACATATGCAAGAGGCGATAGAAAGTATGACTTAAGCTCCCTTTTGTATATTGTCAGAATTTTCATCACTATTTACCTCCTCATCTGTTGTAAGCTGCAGGAAGACTTCCTCTAGGCTGTAGTTTACAGGCCTAAATTCTATAATAGGCAGATTTTGTTTTGCAAAAGAAAAGAAAATCTCTTTTCTCAAGTCGTTGTTTACGTCTGTTTCAACATCGATGTCGATACAATTTTCTTTTGTGTTTGATTTCGATTTAAAATCTTTTATTCCATTTATTCCTTTTAATGTAGTTGATATTTTTTCAGTTGAACCTAAGACTTTAAGGAAATATCTTTTTGATTTTCCTATAGTATCGGTTAAGTTTTCAGTTGAGTCCATTGCGACAATTTTGCCTTTGTTTATGATTATAACTCTGTCGCATATCATGCTTACTTCAGGTAAAATATGTGTACTCAGTATGATGGTATGCTTTTTTCCTAGTTCTTTTATAATGTCCCTTATTTCTTTGATTTGTTTGGGATCTAATCCAACTGTCGGTTCATCAAGAACCAGCACATCAGGATCTCCGATGATTGCTTGAGCCAGTCCAACTCTCTGTTTGTAACCTTTTGATAAGTTTTTAATAATTCTGTTTCTTACGTCAGACAATCCTACTTCACTTAGGACTTTATCAACTGTTGATTTTCTTTTATCTTTTGGGACTTCTTTTAATTCACATACAAATGCTAGATAAGCTTCAACAGTCATATCAAAATACAGTGGTGGGACTTCTGGAAGATAACCAATATGTTTTTTCGCCTTTAATGAATCTTCTATTATATCGTACCCGGCAATTTTTATTGTGCCTGATGTTGGTGGCATAAAACCAGTTATCATTTTCATGGTTGAACTTTTTCCAGCACCATTAGGACCTAAAAATCCTACTATTTCTCCACTGTCTACAGAAAAGCTTATATTGTCTACAGCTTTGCGTTTTCCGTAAACTTTAGTCACATTGTTTACTTCAATCATCATACGCGGCCAAACCTCCTTTTCGTATATGAGTATTCTCGGCAACTTCTGTTGCCTGATATAACTGAATTTCAGGAGACATATTTTAAATTTATCCCCCAAAATTTCATTCTGAAATCATTT
>NZ_JAGGLT010000013.1 GCF_017874545.1 Thermoanaerobacterium butyriciformans
CTTCGATATTTAATTTTTAAAAAGTCATCAAAAGATGGCTTGTTTGCTATGCCATTTTATTCTTATTGCAATTTGTACTTTTAATTTCAACCTTATCCCCTTTCTTTCATTAATTATTATCTCCCTCAGCTTTATAATAAATAATGCCCGAACATAAATTTTTGTTCAGGCAAAAAAGAGTATAACAATAACTCCCCATAGTAAAGAGTTACGGCTCTTTGTAGATACTCTAGTGCCTATTCACCAGATTATATGTGGATCAAAATTATAAAATTATTAAATTATTAAACAATATAACAGATTTAAGTGTCTATGTCAACAGGACAAAAAAATAACCGGGGATTACCCGGTTATTTTTACATCATATCCATTCCTGCTCCTGGAGCTGGTGCTGGCGGATTCTTCTCTGGTATGTCTGCAACAACTGCTTCTGTTGTCAGTATCATCGATGCAACAGATGCAGCATTTTGCAGTGCTGATCTTGTAACCTTTGTTGGGTCAACTATACCTGCCTTTAACATATCTACAAAGTCTTCTTTGTATGCATCATAACCAAAGGCAGGGTCTTTTGACTCTTTAATCTTTTCAATGATTACTGAGCCATCTACGCCAGCATTTCTTGCAATTTGTCTTACAGGTTCTTCTAATGCTCTCAGCACGATCTGAGCGCCTGTCCTGAAGTCGCCTTCTAATGAATCAACTACTTTTTGTACTTCTGGTATGACATCTAACAGTGCTGTGCCACCGCCAGGAACTATACCTTCTTCTACAGCAGCTCTCGTAGCTGAAAGAGCATCTTCTATTCTGTGTTTCTTTTCTTTAAGCTCTGTCTCTGTAGCAGCACCAGCTTGAATTACTGCAACACCGCCAGAAAGTTTAGCCAATCTTTCTTGCAGTTTTTCTCTGTCATAATCTGATGTAGTCTCTTCAATTTGAACTTTTATCTGATTTATTCTGTTCTTTATGTCTGCAGCATTTCCTGCACCATCAACTATTGTAGTGTTTTCTTTTGTCACTTTTACTTGTCTTGCGCGACCAAGCATGTCTAATTTAGCTTCTTTGAGATCAAGACCTACTTCTTCAGATATTACTTGGCCACCTGTCAAGATAGCTATGTCTTGCAGCATTTCTTTACGTCTGTCGCCAAATCCTGGAGCTTTTACAGCAACACATGTAAATGTGCCTCTTAATTTATTTACAACTAATGTTGCCAGTGCTTCACCTTCAACATCATCTGCAATAATCAAAAGCTTCTTTCCTTGCTGTACTACTTGTTCAAGCAATGGCAGCAAGTCTTGAATGTTTGACAATTTTTTGTCTGTGATAAGTATTAGTGGATCGTCTAAAACTGCTTCCATCTTGTCTGTATCAGTTACCATGTACTGTGAAATATATCCTCTGTCAAATTGCATACCTTCAACTATTTCAATTGTTGTGTTCATTGATTTTGATTCTTCTACTGTTATTACACCATCTTTGCCGACTTTATCCATTGCTTCTGCTATCAAGTTACCGATCTCTTCATCAGCAGCTGAAATTGCTGCAACATGTGCAATAGAATCTTTACCTTCTACAGGCTTTGAAATATTCTTTAATCCTTCAACGGCAGCATCTACAGCTTTTGCCATACCGCGCCTTAAAAGCATCGGGTTAGCTCCAGCAGCCAAGTTTCTCAAGCCTTCTAAAACCATAGCTTGTGCCAGTACTGTAGCTGTTGTCGTACCATCACCTGCAACATCATTCGTCTTTGTTGCAACTTCTTTTAAAAGCTGTGCACCTTGATTTTCAAAGGGATCTTCTAATTCAATTTCTCTTGCTATTGTAACACCATCATTTGTTATAGTTGGTGAACCGTACTTCTTATCTAAAACAACATTGCGGCCTCTTGGTCCCAATGTAACTTTTACTGTATTAGCAACAGCATTAACGCCTCTTTCAAGAGCCTTTCTTGCATCTTCACCGTATAATATTTTCTTCGCCATTTTTTCTACCTCCTTATTCAACTATAGCTAATATGTCGTTTTGTCTTAAAAGAAGATATTCTTCACCGTCTAATTTAACTTCTGTTCCAGCGTATTTTGAGAATATTACTTTATCTCCTACTTTAACTTCCAGCTCGACTCTTTTGCCATCTATGTATTCTCCAGAGCCGACAGCAAGCACTTCGCCTTGTTGAGGTTTCTCTTTTGCAGTACCAGGCAATACGATACCGCCCTTTGTAACTTCCTCAGCTTCAGTAACTTTTACGACAACTCTGTCACCAAGTGGTTTTAATCTCATAATATCCCTCCTTGAAATTTATTAGCACTCATCATGCGTGAGTGCTAATCATCACACTTTTTATATTAGTTTAATTACAAGTTCATGGCAAATCTCAAATTTCACCGTTTTTCATTGTTTTAAGCGATTATAATAGATTTTTCCCATTTATCTTTTATTTATACCGTTAATATTCAATTTACATAAAAAAATGCAGGTTTTAGCCACCTGCACCATCTACATCTTTTCTGTCATTCTCATTATTCTCAAAGTTACCATCTGCACTTTGCTGTTTTAAATAATTAATCATATTGTACATAAACTGCTGCTGTTCCTTCGTAAGCATTGATTTCAGGCTATCTACAACAGCCGACTGCTGTGATGTCAAACCTAGATTTTGTTTTCCGTCATCTTCATTGCCATCGTCAGCATCCTCCAGGCTATCTACAACTTCTTTTAAATTATTTACATCTGACTTAATTTCTTCTGCTTTTTCAATATTTTTATTATTTACATCTGATTCAATTTCTTCTGATTTTTCAATGTTTTTAGGAATATCCACTGAATCACTCCTTGTATTAGATTCCGTATTGCTTTCTTTTTTATCTTTATCTGCACTGTTTTTTGAATTCATTATGCTTTCTGCCTTATTTAAAGCCTCTACAAGTTTTATGTTTTTTATTATCTTCTCAGCCATGTCCTGTTTATCATCCGGAATAACTGGTTTTAAGGCTTCAAATATATCTAAAATCTTATCTATAACATTGTTTTTATTATCTTCCATCTCATATTTTTTCATCTTTTCATTAAGGTTTTGTATTCCTTCATGAAGCTTAATAAATTTATCTATTATTATTTGCTTGTCTTGTTTCATATAAGGCTTTACTGCTTTAAGCATTCCTATTTGGTCGAAATTGTCTTCTTGAATTTCTGTTCCTTGATTTTGATATTCAATCAACTGCTTGTGGCACTCTAGTATTTCTGCTATCTTTGTAAAAATGTCTATGTAATACTGTTCTCTTCTGTGCAAATATGGTTTTACACTTCCCATAAAGTTTTTCCCTTTTTCAATAATCTCAAATATATCTAAAGTATTTTCTCTTTTGTCTTTTAACATATTTTCGTATTCATGTAGATTAGTTTCGTCATATTCGATTATCTCGTCTTCTTCTTTTTTCTTTAAAAGCAGCTTTTCTTCCTCAAAGCTTAGCCCTTCAAAAATTTGAAACCTAATAAAAAAAATTATAAACAGTTCAATTATCAACACTTTTAATAATCTTTCTTTATCCACAACCAATCCCCCACTTTTAAAATTATCTTCATAACTTAATATATGTATAGGGCAGGCTCATTATCACCTGCCCTATACTTTTTATTTCTTATCCACCACAAATACGCCTGGGACCAGCAAGAAGATTATCAGTATCACTATTATAATCCAGATCCATCCGCCGCACCATGATGCTCCTTTTCCTTCAGGCATATAAATACCCCCTTTATTTTTTGGCCTCATGGACCTAATACATTATACGTAATGCCATAAATATTGTTACTGAAAGTTCATGGTGGCCAATGACCATAAGAATCGTCTTGCATGTTTGCGAGGTTTGTCTTGCTGCAATACTACTAGTAGCAAGAAAAAAAACAATAAATCTTCAAATTCAAACTTAACATCCATCACAACCGTCAATATAACAAAGAAAAAAAGCAGTGTATTTCCTGATATAGTCATAAAATCAGCTCCATAAAATTTACTTTAATTCATTATATTCTAATCATTTCATTATTGATATTGATTTAATTTTTATGTAACAATAAATGGTCCTACCATAAGATAGGACCACTTATTTATTTGACTTGATTTAGGAATAATCCCATTCCACCGTCCATAATTATGACTAATAGTACGAAGAAGAACAGCAATGTTTCCATTGACCATGCTCCGCCAAACCATCCGCCGCCCATCAGGACAACGAGTATTAAGAAGAAGAACAGCAAATTGCTTTCGCCAAATACTGAACTTGTTCCAGCCATGATAATCCTCCTTTTAAATTTTAAAATTTACATCAAGCCTTAGGCTCTTCTACTATAAAACCAGGTACAAACAAGAAGATAAGAAGTATTATAATTATTATCCAAATCCATCCACCGCCAAGCCATGATGCACCTTTTTCTGTGGGCATATTAATATCCCCCTTTCGCAAGAATATATGTCAGGTCTTTATGACCTAATACATAATATGACATCATCAAAATTTGTGACACTTATTATTTTAAAAACTATCAAAAATTTGTCTTGAACATATTCTGATATAAGAAAGGGGGATTCTATATGGATATAATTTCTGCGCTTATTTTATCAGGTGCCATTAAAAACCTTTATCCCAAAAGCAAAATTGACAGTAGATTGCTTAAAAAAGCAACTATATATAGAAACGAATGTGTAAGTGCAATTGTGTATTCCAACTTGCCGTACGAAACTCTTAAAAAAAAGATAGAAGCAATAGGAGGAACGATAAAATACGAATTACCCATAATAAATGGCTGGGCTGTTAACATACCATGCAACAAATTAAGCAACGTAGCATCAAACCGTGGAGTCAAATTTATCGCTGAAGATTCAACTGTCAAAACACAGTTAAACATTGCTACGCAGGAAATAAAATCAAGAGAAGTAAACGAACAGGGCTATACCGGTAAAGGCGTCACAATTGCCTTTCTGGATACCGGTATTTATCCTCACGCAGATTTTACCAAACCAAAAAACAGAATAATTGCCTTTCATGATATTGTAAATGGAAAAAAGAATCCATACGATGACAACGGTCATGGAACACATGTAGCAGGTGATGCCGCTGGAAGTGGCTATATGTCAGATGGTAAATACAAAGGGGTTGCACCTGAAGCAAATATAGTGTCAGTCAAAGTTCTAGATTCAAGAGGTAGCGGTTCTACATCTGATATACTGACAGGTATGCAATGGATACTGGATAACAAAGATAAATACAAAATAAGAATAGTATCATTGTCAATTGGTGAAACACCATCGTTGCCACCTTTTCTAGACCCTCTTGTTAAAGGTGTTGACAAACTGTGGAGAAACGGCATAGTCGTAGTAGTAGCAGCAGGGAATTCTGGACCAGCCATAAACTCTATAACATCACCGGGAAACAGCATGAACGTAATAACCGTAGGTGCTGTAGATGATAAGAGGACTGTCGATGTTTCAGACGATGAAATTGCTAACTTCTCAGGCAGAGGATCTGCATTTTTGCTAAAACCTGATATAGTAGCACCTGGTGTAAAAATCGTATCAACAGCATCTGGAAATGTGTCTCTTGGCGTTGATGACGGTATCCTTTTAAATAAGCCATACAGAACTGCATCTGGAACATCTATGGCAACACCGATTGTAGCTGGTGCTGCTGCACTGCTTTTGGAGAAAAATCCATCACTGACAAATTACCAAGTAAAAAATATTTTAAAGTCGACTACAACAAATGTTGACCATTACAGGTATTACTCACAAGGGTATGGAATGATAAATATAGAAATGGCATTAAAAAAAGTATGAGGGCTTTTAGCTCTCATACTTTTAAATTTATATCACTTTGTGGATCTCCTTTATCAGGATCTAAAACTTCATTTAAAATCAATGTTGGAAGACCTTTTATCAAATTAGCTGTTGCACTCGGTATAAAAGTGTATGTTAATACTGCATAAATTGCATATAGATATTGAAGATTAGAAAAACCCAACAAAGTAAAAATTGAAAACAACAAAAATCCAAAGAAAGATTCTATTGTTATCCCTTCTGGTGGAGGAAATACCAGCTTTGGTAGACTACTGCTTATATCCGGTTCTTCTAGAGAAATTGGCTCAGCTGCATAAATGTTATATATTGCTGGAAAAAATGAGACAACATCAGATGCTGCAACCAAAGCATTTAGCGCAACAGTCGATATCTTAGTATCATTTACAAGAATAAGTAAAAATACAAATAGTATAAACTTTGCTATATATATTGGCTGTGTACCATTTTCCCTATCATTTAAAATCGGCGATATAACTTCTACAAGTTTCTCTATATCAATTTCATCGTCCTTTTTAACTTCCCGAAGCCCCATTAAAACACCTCATTTCCTGTTGAATCATTTTTATTATTATATTCACAACAGAAAACAGGTGTGATTGTATCCACTATGCCAGCATTACCCTATCATCTACAAAGTCACTGCCATTAACCTCGTTAAACATCTTTAGAAGCTTTTGTACTGTTAAATTTTTCTTCTCATCTTTTAAGTCAAGAACAATTCTACCTTGGTGCATCATAATAATCCGATTTCCATATTCTAAGGCATGTTCGAGATTGTGAGTAACCATCAACGTAGTAAGGTTATTTTCACTGATTATTTTATTTGTAATTTCATTTATAATATTTGCAGTCCTAGGATCTAAAGCTGCTGTATGCTCATCTAGCAAAAGCAGATTTGGCTTTGCAAATGTGGCCATAAGAAGTGTCAATGCCTGTCTCTGACCACCTGACAAAAGGCCTACTTTAGTCTTCATTCTATTTTCAAGTCCCAAACCAAGCTCTGCCAATTTTTCTTTAAATAAATCTCTATTCTTTTTATTAAGGCCCATCTTCAAACTTAAACCTGCACCTTTTGAATATGCAATCGATAGATTTTCATCTATTGTCATGGAAGGTGCTGTGCCTAAAAGTGGATTTTGAAATACTCGTCCAATAAATTTTGACCTTTTAAACTCCGGATATGAAGTTACGTCTACGTCGTCTATCATGATGGAACCACTGTCAACAGGATAAACTCCTGCAATCAAGTTAAGAAGAGTAGATTTTCCTGCTCCATTGCTTCCGACTATTGTAACAAAATCACCATCTTCTACTTCAAAATTTAAATCTTTAAATACCTGGTTTTCATTAGGCGTATTTTTATAAAATGATTTACTTACATTTTTAAGTTTTAGCACAATTCACGCCCCCTTTCAGTTAGAGCTTATAACGATTTTCTTTAAGCCTGGCAGAGAAAGCGCTATAACTACCAGAATTGCCGTCAACAACTTAAGATCTGTCGGATTGAATCCTATAGTAAGGGCTACTGCTATTGCACCTCTATATACTATAGAACCCACAACAGCCGAAATTACCGCCCACAATATATTTCTCTCTCTAAATAAAACTTCTCCGATTATAACAGAAGCAAGACCTGCAACAAGTGTCCCTATACCCATTCCTGCATCAGCAAACCCTTGATATTGAGACACTAACGATCCTGCTAGAGCAATATAAGCGTTTGATATTATAAGGCCCAATGTTATAGTCGTATTAGTGTTTATTCCCATACTGCGAACCATCTGCTGATTGTTTCCGGTAGCTCTTAACGCAAATCCTGTCCTAGTTTGTAAAAAATAATTTGTCAAAAGCACCAAAAAAATCATAATAAGTCCGAAAAACAAAATATTTCTGTAATTACCTGCAAAACTGAAATAATCTAAGATAGATTTATTATTAAGCATTGGTATATTTGATTTACCCATTATACGCAAATTTATAGAATAAAGTGCTGTCATCGTAAGTATACCAGCTAAAAGTTCAGTTATTTTTAACTTTGTATTTAAAAAACCAGTAACAAGTCCAGCTAATCCTCCAGCTAAAAACGAAACTATAATTGAAAAAATAGGATTCACTCCGCTGGTAATAAGTTTTGCTGTAACGGCAGCTCCTAATGTGAAGCTGCCTTCAACAGTTAAATCAGCAAAATTTATAATCTTAAAAGATATATAGACACCAAGTGCCATTATACCGTAAACAAGCCCCTGTTCCAATGTTGAAATGGCAAACGACATAATATAATAACCTCCAATTTTGTCTCTATTTGATTACCTCCTGAGCTTTTTTCATTATAGAATCTGGGATCTTAAGGCCTATGGCATCTGCTTCCTTTTGATTGATTATAAGCTGCAAATCTTTGGCAGTTTCTACTTTTATATTAGCCGGTTTTTCACCTTTCAAAATCTTGATAGCCATTAAACCGGCCTGATACCCAAGATCACTATAGCTGATTCCCAGCGTCGCTAGTGAACCTCCTTCTACCATTCCCTTCTCTGCTGCTATAACAGGTATTTTTGCAGAATTAGCTACCTTTATTATAGCTGCAACAGAAGAAGCTACTGTATTGTCAGTCGGAAGCCAAATAGCATCTACCTTTCCTACCAATGATTGTGCTGCTTGATTTACTTCGCTACTGTTGGATACAGTCGCTTCTACTATACTGTATCCCAATGATGCAGCATCATCTTTTGCAATATTTACCTGTACAGTAGAATTGACTTCTCCTGCATTGTATATAATGCCTATCCTCTTTGCACCTGGCACTAAATCTTTTATTAACTTAAGTTGATCATTTATAGGCTCCATATCAGATGTGCCAGTTACATTCCCACCTGGTTTGTCAAGTGAACTTACAAGACCAGCAGCTACAGGATCTGTAACAGCTGTAAATACGATTGGAATAGTTGAAGTTGCCTTTTTAACTGCTTGTGTTGTAGGAGTTGCTATAGAAAATATTAAATCCACATTTTTATCGACAAATTTCTTTGCTATAGTCTGAGCTGTCGACATATCCCCTTGTGCATTTTCCTGTATAAATGTGACATTCTTACCTTCTACATAACCATTGTCTTTTAAAGCTTTTATAAACCCTTCTCTTGCACTATCAAGTGCTGGATGTTCCACAATCTGCGTAATACCGATTGTTATCATCTTTTCCGTACTGCCATTTGATGTTGTTTTACTTCCACAGCCAGATAGTGCAATAGAAAAAATAAAAAAAGCTGCCAAAACAAAGATAGATCTCTTCATTGAAATTCCTCCCGTTACATGGCAACAAAAAGACATACTACCATGCTACCATGCTAAATTTATATAGTGATAATAAGAAAAATTTTTATTTAATAAAATAGTATGATAAAAACATTTATTAGTCAATAAAAGTTTTTTGTAATATTTATTAGAAAATTTGAATACGGCTTAAAATAAATAATCTTGATGTAAATAATAAATCTAAAGTATAATTATAATAAATTTATTAGCAGTCTGTTTCCATTTTTTCTACCGGTAGAGAAAAATTATATTAAAATTTTATTCATTTTAAAAATGGGAGGATGTATCTATGAAAAAAACAATTAAGAGGCTGTCAATGCTTTTAGTGGGAGTAATAGCAGCTTCCATATTACTTTCTGGTTGTACGAAAAATACCAGCGCATCCAGCAGTGATAAAATAAATGTTGGTGCACTTTTCGAATTAACAGGACAAGTAGCGTCATACGGCACTTCTGAGTACAATGCTGTAAAACTGTATATAGATGACACCAACAAAAACGGCGGTGTTCTCGGCAAACAGATCAATTTAATAAAAGCCGATAACAAATCTGCAACGGATGAATCAATAAACCAAGCTACAAAACTTATTGTAGAAAACAATGTTGTGGCAATATTAGGGCCAGCTACAACAGGCAATACTAAAGCGGCTTCGTCAATTGCATTAAGCAAAAACATACCTCTTATAACCCCATCAGGCACGTCTTTTGATGTCACTGTTGATACCAATACAAACAAAGTAAAAAGCGAAATATTCAGAGCGTGTTATACAGACCCATATCAAGGCAAAGTCATGGGAGAATTTGCAGCAAAAGACCTTAATGCAAAAACTGCTGTAATATACATTGATAATAAAAGTGACTACAGTAAAGGTCTTGCAAAAAGCTTCAAAGAGCAGTTTGAAAAGCTTGGTGGTAAGGTAATCGACCAGGAGGCATATGTAGCAGGTGACCAAGATTTCAAATCGACGCTTACAAAAATAAAAGGTCTAAATGCCGATGTCATATTTATACCAGGATACTATCAAGATACGGCAAAAATAGCTAAACAAGCAAGAGACATGGGCATAGAAGTACCTTTGCTTGGTGGAGATGGCTGGGATTCACCTGATTTATTAAAAATAGCTGGTGCTTCTGCATTAAACAACGTTTATTACAGCAATCACTTTATATCAACAGACCCTGATCCAATAGTGCAAGATTTCATTAAGAAATATAAAGACGCTTACGGCACAGAACCAGATGCATTTGCCGCTTTAGCATACGACTCGGCAGGCATGTTGGTACAAGCAATAAAAGATGCTAATTCAACTGACCCTGCAAAAATAACTGATGCCTTGGCAAATCTCAAAAATTTTAAGGGTGTGACAGGAACTATCTCAATAGATGCACAGCACAATCCAATAAAGCAAACAGTAATCATAGAATTGAAGGACGGTAAACAGACACTTAAGAAAAAAATAAGTGCTGAATAAGATTTGTAAAACACGGCAATGCGGTCACATAGTGGCCGCTTATGTTCTTTTAATACTTTTTAATTTGAGGTGATATTTATGAAGACATTTATAGAGCAGCTTATAAATGGTTTATCCTTAGGAAGTATATACGCACTTATTGCTCTTGGATACACTATGGTTTACGGCATAATGAAGCTTATAAATTTCGCCCATGGAGATATATACATGGTAGGTGCATTTACAGGCTTCTTTGCCTCAACATATCTCCATCTAGGTTTTGTACCATCTCTTTTATTGGCAATGTTAGTAAGCCTTATACTTGGTGTAACAATAGAGCGTGTGGCATACAGGCCATTAAGGGATAAGTCAAAAATCTCAATATTGATTACAGCCATCGGTGTCTCCCTTTTACTGGAAAACGGAGGCATAATCCTCTTGTCTCCGCAAGTCAGAACGTATCCTCAGATTTTCAAGCAGCACATGTACTCATTTTTCAATGGAATAATCACGATATCAAACCAGCAAATCGTCATATTTGTCGTATCTATAATCATGATGGTGGGACTTCAGCTTATTATATACAAGACAAAAATCGGAAAAGCTATGAGAGCTGTCTCCACAGACCCTGATGCAGCAAAACTTATGGGGGTAAATGTAGATAGGACCGTTTCTTTCACATTTGCCATAGGATCCGCCCTTGCTGCCGTTGCAGGTGTCTTAGTTGGCATATACTACAACTCAATAGATCCCTTAATGGGTATCATGCCAGGCTTAAAAGCATTCATAGCAGCAGTCTTAGGCGGAATAGGCATAATACCAGGTGCCATGGTAGGAGGCCTTTTGATGGGTGTCATAGAAGCACTTGTCTCAGGCTATGGCAGCTCACTATACAGAGATGGCGTTTCATTTGCAATACTCATCATCATACTGCTGATTAAGCCCACAGGACTATTTGGCAAAAACGTAAGAGAGAAAGTGTAGGTGGTAAAGTTGAAGCAAATATTGAAAAACAGATTGCTGATTTTTATAGGGCTATTCGCCATTTACGGTATAATACAAATCTTGCTGTCAACAAACATATTAAACGATTATTACGAAATAAACATAGTTCTTATGGGCATAAATATAATACTTGCTGTAAGCCTTAACCTTATCAATGGATTTACAGGACAATTCTCATTAGGACACGCAGGATTTATGTCAATCGGTGCATACACATCAGCCATCATAACGTACAAATTAGGGCTTTCATTTCCATTGGCATTATTAGTAGGCGGCATATCAGCAGGAATAGCAGGAATCTTGATAGGAATACCGTCATTGAGATTAAAAGGTGACTATCTCGCCATAACGACACTTGGATTCGGAGAAATAATCAGGGTAATCTTTCTAAACACCGAATACGTCGGTGGAGCCAGCGGCCTATCCGGAATACCAAAGTACACAAACTGGACGTGGGTATTTTGGATGGCAGTCATAACCGTCGTCTTAATCAGAAACTTCATAAACTCTAGCTATGGCAGATGCTGTGTAGCAATCAGAGAAGACGAGACAGCAGCCGAATCAATGGGCATAAACACAACTTTCTACAAGACATTGGCATTCACAATAGGTGCATTCTTTGCAGGAATAGGCGGTGCCCTTTACGCTCACAACTTCTACATCATACAGCCAGAAACATTCAACTTCATGAAGTCATTCGATATCTTGACAATGGTTGTATTAGGAGGACTGGGCAGTATAACAGGATCAATACTATCAGCAATTTTCCTCACATTCGTATACGCAGTGCTGCAGGATTATGCTGCACTAAGAATGGTAATATACTCGCTCCTCTTGATCATCGTAATGTTATTCAGACCAGAAGGATTGATGGGTACAAGAGAATTTTCCCTCAAAAAACTATTTAAGAAAGGGGATGAAAGCAGTGAGTTTACTGTCAATTAAAGACGTTTCTATAGACTTCGGTGGCATAAAAGCCCTAATAGACGTAAATATAGAACTGGAAAAGGGCTCTCTTACAGGACTTATAGGGCCTAATGGTGCAGGAAAATCAACAGTATTCAATATAATAACAGGAATATACAAACCAACATCAGGAAAAGTAATATTTGACGGAAAAAACGTATCAACAAAGCCGTACAATAACACGAAGCTTGGCATAGCAAGGACATTTCAAAACATACGTCTATTTAAAAACCTAACTGTCCTTGACAATGTCAAGATAGCTGAGCACATTCACGTACAATACGGACTTTTAAGCTCATTTATTCAGCACAAAAAATACTTAGATGGAGAAAAATCACAGAATATAGAAGCAATGAATTTACTTAAAATCTTCAATCTTGACAAACACGCCTTAAACCTTGCCAAAAATCTGCCATACGGCGAACAGAGAAGACTTGAAATAGCAAGAGCACTGGCAACAAAGCCAAAGCTTCTGCTTCTGGATGAACCTGCAGCAGGGATGAATCCACAAGAGACAAAAGAGCTTACAGACACAATCAGATTCATAAGGGACAAATTTGACATAACAATACTCTTAATTGAGCACGATATGTCTCTGGTAATGGATTTATGTGAAGATATATACGTCATGAACTACGGGAAAATAATCGCCCATGGCACACCAGACGAAATCAAGAGAAACCCAGAAGTAATAGCTGCATACCTTGGAGAAGAAAGTCCTGATGAAAGTGAAATTTTATCAATAGAAGGAGGTGCTTAAAACATGTTAGAGGTAAAAGATCTCAACGTATCATATGGAATGGTCAATGCCTTAAAAGGCATAGACTTAAAAGTAAATGATGGAGAGATCGTCACTATAATAGGTGCAAATGGCGCAGGTAAAAGCACTACTCTAATGACAATATCAGGCATATTGAAGCCAAAAAAAGGCTACATCAAATTCAACGATGTAGACATAACAAAAAAACCTGCACAAAATATAGTGGATATGGGTATCTGCCAAGTGCCAGAAGGAAGAAGAATATTTGCCAACATGACTGTAATGGAAAACCTTGAGATGGGAGCATATCTCAGGAAAGACAATATGGTAAAAAGCGACATGGAAAAAGTATTTCACCTATTTCCACGTCTTAAAGAAAGGTATAAGCAGATTGCCGGCACATTAAGCGGTGGTGAGCAGCAGATGCTGGCTATAGGGAGAGCATTGATGTCAAAACCAAAAGTGCTTTTATTAGATGAGCCGTCGATGGGTCTTGCACCGATAGTAGTACAAGACATATTTAAGACGATAAAAAGCATAAACGAAGACGGCACAACTATACTTTTAGTAGAGCAAAACGCTAAAATGGCCTTATCTATTGCTGATAGAGCATACGTCCTTGAGACAGGCAATATCTCCCTTGAAGGTGCTGCATCTGTCTTAAAAAACGATGAAAGGGTTAAAAAGTCGTATTTAGGAGGATAAAAAGAGGGTTCACGATAAACCCTCTTTTTCATAAATTTAATATTTCAATGACCTATGCCCAAGTCCAATGGCAACTTCGTTTAAATTTAGCATTCCTACGGCGAAAAATGCACAGACGCATAGGTGTTCACCGTAAAATGCAATTCCAATCTTGCCACCTATATTAAGTCCCATAGCTTTATCTTTTATCTGCATTATAGCATCATGTGTTGCACCTGCAACAGCACCTTCTCCCACATGATTGTCCTCTATAACACCTTCTCTTTTTGCTGCAACAACAGCTCTTTCTATTATCTTTGATATGGAATTGATATATTCACCTCCATAATCTACTGCAGCTACTTTAATGCCTTCTTTCCCATACCTCTCCTTTAATGTAGCTTCATCCTCTCTTCTTGACATAGCCATCCTTACGGCTACCCTTGCAACATCTATGCTCCTTATATCTTTCATATTTCATAAGCCCTTTCTCACTAATTCAGGGCAACCTCCTTCGTTATTTAAAATATTTTCACTATTATTTCATACACAATAGGAACAAAAATTGACGGAAGCAGATTTCCAATCTTTATTTTCGTAAGATTTAGCATATTTAGTGATATACCAATTATCAAAATACCTCCGATAGCAGACATATCTGCAATTACGTTAGTTGTCAACAAATTTTTAAGCAGCGATGCGCACAAAGTTATAGAACCTTGATACACAAGGACGCTAATGGACGATATCATGACGCCTATCCCTAATGTAGATGCAAATATTATAGATGATATGCCATCAAGCATGGATTTGGCAAAAAGTATACTGTGATCACCTTGTAAACCGTCTTTTAATGCACCCACAATCGCCATCGCACCAATACAGTATATGAGGCTTGCTGTCACAAAGCCTTCGCTTATCTTATTTTCACCGTTTCTCGATAATTTTTTCTCTAAAAAGTCGCCAAATTGGTTAAGCTTTTTCTCTATGTCCAGCAGTTCACCTACAATGCCGCCTATCGCTAAACTTATTATCACTAATAGCAAATTTTTATATTTTAAAGCGCTATCAAATCCTATTATCAATACACTTAAAGATATGGCATGCATAACTGTTGTTTTTACTCTATCAGGAATACCTATTTTAAATAAAGTGCCTGCAATACTTCCTGCAACTATAGATGCTGCATTAACAAGTGTTCCTATCATTTAATTTTTCCTCTCTTTAAATATATCTTTTGAAACATGATCTTTTGCATAGTTAAATAGATACTGCTGCGCGAATCCAGATAAATCACCAAACTTTTCCTTTGCAAAATTCTGTACATCAGAATTATTTGTCTTCCTCTTTAGGTATAAAAATTCTACAACTCGTTTTATCCATACATCTGTCGGAAATGCCTCATATCTTCCGATGGAATAAAGAATTACGCAGTCTGCAACTTTAGGCCCAACTCCTCTTATGCTCATAAGCATATTACGCACATCGTAAGTATCGTAAAGCTGCAACTCAAAAAGATTGATTTCATCATTAAACACTTTTAACGCTGCATCAATTATATATTTTGACCTAAATCCACACTTGCTGTTATTTAATGATTCTTCGTCTGCCATTATGATATCCTGCACTTTTGGAAATGTATAATAAGTCTTATTTTTATATACGATAGGGTGTCCAAATGCCCTGCTTAAATTTTCTATGACTTTTTTAATCTGAGGTATCCGATTGTTTTGAGATATAATAAATGAAATAAGCGTCTCCCAAGTATCTTGCCTCAAAATTCTTATCCCTTCACCATGCTTTATAGCCGCTCTTAAGATTTCATCTTGCGAAAGTGTCTCTTTGATCTTTCCATAGTCTCTGCCCAAGTCAAAATAGTCATACCATATATCATTAAAATCTGCTAATGTCGTATTATCAATCGTCAATATATCACCATCTAATTTCACATTTATTACTCTATCAAAAGCAACCCCCGTATAACTTCCATCATCTTCTTCATTCCATCTAAAACATTGTCCACATTCTAATGTCTCTTTAAGGTTAAAGTCTTTAATTCCATGCACTATAACCTTAGAACCGGACATTTCTACTAAATATTTCATATCTCCTCACCCACATATAGGTTTTTTAATGCCTTACTACATAATATTTACGACCCTCTACAAATATTATATAATTTTTTGAAGATAAAAAAAAGGCTTATTTGCCTTTATCAAATATTTCTCGGGTTTTAAATATTTTATCACTATCTCTTATATAAAGTGACTTCACGTGAATTTTTATATCCAACACATTTAAAGACGTCATGTATTCAACGACACTCTTTATCTTCTTTATAGCTCCTCTTAAAACGCCGTTTATTGATGTACCGTGTACCATGACAATCTCTATTTTTATTATTATCCCCTCAGTGTAGTTCTCTGTTATCACCTTATTTATTTTATAAATGCCATCAAATTTTTTTGCTTCATTAAATACAATGCTGTTGATTACATTCTCAGAAATTGTGTACTTGCCAAGATAACTGTAGTATGGCCTTACTACCGTCTTTTCAAAATCTATCTCTTTGCGCCGAAATATCCTTAGTGGGTCTATAAAATATCCAGAAAAATGCTTTTTTACTTCAAATGTTGGCACTGGTATTACATGCTTTCCTTCTTCATACCTTTTTTTTCTGGCCACCTCTATTTCTTCAGGTGATAAAATATTTTCTACATAAATTCTCTCTGACACAGGCGGCAGCGATAGCCTTTCAGCAATCTTGTCTACCATTTTATCTGATGTTCCAAGTATCAATATTTTGTCCGGTTTAAGTTCTTCCAACGATTTTTTTACTTCTTTTACATGTTCTTCTTCTGCAAATATCGCTCTCCTTATAGCTGACAGCTTCGTCTTTTCCCTTTTTGCTGAAAATCCTGATACGATCCTGTTTTCGCATATCAATAGACCATCATCGATGATGTACTTTATGCCGTATTTTCCTGCAACAGAAGATGCATGATGGCTTTTACCGCTTCCACTAGCACCGACAAAAGAATATACCTTCAATTGATACCCTCCAAAAATTAAAATAATGACTATAGGATATATTATACGGCAATTATTACGTTTTTCAACAATAATTTAAGACAACTCCTGTGACAAAAATTGTGACAATAATTTTTTATCTTTTCTTTTTTATTCTTAATTTTATTAAGGTCTGTAGAAATTTAACTGCAAATTCCATATCTATGTTGCTTTTAGAAAATGTTATTATAAATATTAGAATGACTAAACTGGAGGCGATTACAGTTAACTGCATATCCATGATTTCACCTCACCTTCGCATAAAAACAGTAAAAATTGGAATGTTAAAAATATATAAGTGAACTATAATGTTTTGGCATATCTGAAATGATATTTGTGCTTTCATCTAAATTATATACCTTTTTTATAAAAAAATGTGGACATAGGAATTAAAATGCTATCTTCAGGAACAAAAATGATTATTTCTCATTTAATTTGTAAGATGGTATTTCAACTGTCACATCGAAATATTTATTATCAATCTTTATGTTAATATCTCCATTATATCTATATACTATGTCTTTAACAATAGATAATCCAGTTCCTCTTCCATAACCCTTTGTTGTAAAGCCACCATTTAAAATATTTCTTTTTACATCTTCACTAATTTCAACACATGTATTTTTCACTATAAAAATGTAGTCAACTGGATCGCTTTTAATCACTACTTCTAATCTCTTATTATTCTTTAACCTATCACATTCTTCAATAGCGTTATCTAACAAATTTCCCAAAACTGAACAAATATCATTTGTTACTTTTTTTGAGCATTTTAAATCAACCATACATATAAAGTTCACCGAAATATTTTTCTCTATAGCAGAGCTTATTTTTGAATATAACAGCAAATCGATTATATCGTTTCCAGTATCTACTTTAATAAGGCTGTTGTTTATATCATCTATATAATCCATTAAAAACTCTTGGGCATCCTCATACTTCATCTGTCTTATCAATCCATATAAGACTAAAATCTTATTTCTCAATTCATGTTTATTTTTCCTGTATAAGTTGTTTTGTTCTTCTATAAATCTTAGTTTAAAATCATTTATAATGTATTGATACTCGTTTTTACCATTTATATAAATCATCCTTATAATCGTAAAAACCAAGACATTTATAACTACAATCGTAAAAAATAAAAACGATTTAAAATCAGCCGGTATAATAATTTTCTGCCGATAATACATGCTATTGTTAAACATTAACGTTATAAAAATCATGTACATAAAAAATATCGCTATTATTTTGTTTAAACTTTTTCTTATCATGGCATCACCCACAAAATTTCCCTAATTTGCTTCCATTTCAACCGGCTGGTTTAATATATCTTTAAGGCGATTCCTAAATTCATAGTACAGCTTCTTTGATAGATACGCTTTTTTATTTTTATTTCTAAAACTTATTTCTAAAGACGTTCTATTTACAGATTTTATAGAATATACCTTATACAAATTTACAATATAAGATCTGCTTGTCTTGAAAAAAATTTTTTTATTCAAGATTTTATAAACATCACTTAGGGAAGTATTTGACAGAAAGTCCTCATATGTAGTGTAGAAAAAAGTCTTTTTTCGATTAGCTTCAATAAAGTATATATCATTTGCATTGATAAGTTTTATATCATCACCACATCGTACTTCTATGAAATCTGAAGAATCGTTAAATTTTCTTTTTATTCTTTCTATCGTATTAAATAACCTATCATAGTTTATAGGCTTTATTATATAATCAGCAGCATATAATTTCACCGCATCCTTTATATATTCCTCATATGACGTTATAAATATTATCTCTATGTTTGGAAGCAGGTCCCGTACATTTTTGACAACTTCTAAACCCGTCATTTTTGGAAGTTTTATATCTAAAATAGCTAATTCAGGTTTTACCTTTAATATAGCATTTAACAAATCTCTTCCTTCGTCTGTGATGTATTCAACTTTCACATCGCTTATCCCCATAACTTTTCTGCTTATCTCTTTTCTAAGGGAATCTTCATCTTCAGCTATTACCGCTCTAATCATAAAATCACATCCTTTTACAAATTCTCGAATAATATAAATATTCGATATTCTTAAAAAAAATCCTTCAAAAATACCAATTTATGAAAAAATGAGAACAAGTCATACTCATTCCCATTTTTCTCGTGTAGTATATATTAATTTTTATATATTTTACTTTTGCCCTTTTATTGTGTATAAAATATATCTTTCTATATCAAATTATATTACAATATTAGCAGAATTTTATGTATCCGGAACAAAAATGTATCTGTAGGGTACGAAAATGCAACATAAAAATATCAAAATATTGTATCTATGAATAATTTTACATTTAATGCAGCTATAATTATTCCTAAGGATATCAGTATTGCTTTACTGAATTTCCCATTTGCGTATTCATTCATAACCTTCTTTGAAGAAGTCAGATAAATCTGTGTAAATACTGTTATTGGTAGCTGAATACTCAGTATCATCTGAGACAATATAAGCCCCTGAAACGGATCTTTCAATAAAAATATCACAACAGTTGCAAGTATTAATGTAATAAATATTCCCATCTTAGTATGTTTATCTTTTATATTGTATGGTTCTTTAAATATACCTGCAAAAATAGAACCACCCGCCATACCAGATGTGACAGTTGATGAAAAACCAGAAAACAAAAGGGCAATCGCGAATACAACTGATGCTCCACTGCCAACGATTGGCTTCAACAACACTCCTGCTTGTTCAAGTTTATCAATGACTATCCCGTTCTCGAAAAATGTAGCAGCAGATAGAAGAATCATGGCACTATTTATGGCCCATCCTATCACCATTGAAAACAGAGTATCAAGAAACTCATATTTAAGCTGCTTCTTTATAATAGATTTATCCTTTAGATTCCACTGTCTGCTTTGAATTATCTCAGAATGCAAAAATAAGTTATGCGGCATGACAACTGCCCCCAAAACGCTCATGATAATCACTATAGAGTCTTTCGGAATAACCGGATTTACCCAGCTTAATACAGCCGTATTCCAATTGATTTTGACCAGATACAGCTCAAATAAAAATGAAAGACCTATAATGGAAACAAATCCAATTATTATTTTTTCAAGCCGTTTATACGAATTCGAATATAAAACAAAAGAAATCACTATTACTGATATGACTGTACCAACCTTTATTGGTATTTTAAACAACATGTTAAGTGCTATTGCAGTACCCAGAAGTTCTGCTGTAGATGTAGATATTGATGCAACTACGGCAGACAGCAAAATAATCTTTGAAAGCTTATTGTTTATAAAAATAGATGTAGCTTCAGAAAGACAATAACCTGTAGCTATTCCAAGGTGTGCCGCATTGTGCTGCAAAATGATAAGCATTACCGTAGACAATGTTATAACCCACAACAACTTATAGCCATACATTGACCCTGCAGAAACATTTGTAGCCCAATTGCCGGGATCTATAAATCCTACCGTAACCAATATTCCTGGGCCAATGTATTTCATAAAATCGATAAATGGAACGATGTTTTGATCTTCTTTTAAAAGATTATTTATGATTTTTTTCATTTGAACCTCCAATATAAAAAAATAAACGGCTTAAATACCATTTATTTTTCTTCGACTTTATTTTTAAGCAATTTATCTTCATTTAAACGATAAGATAATGTCAACAAGCTGTCGCTTAAATGAACATTTTCTAGTATTACATCGTCAGGAACATCCAAATCTATCGGAGAGAAGTTCCATATAGCCTTAATTCCTGCTTTAACCAATCTATCTGCCATAATCTGCGAGTTATCCTTTGGTATGCACAATATTGCAATATCTATCTTATTTTTAGACAAAAAATCTTCTAACAATTCCACATCCATTATCTCTATATCTCTGATCTTAAGTCCAAACAATCTTGGATTAATATCGAATATTCCTTTTAAATTGAACCCGGTTCTTTCAAAATTTGTATAATTTGCAATAGCCTGTCCTAGATTACCAGCACCAATAATAATTGTACTGTACGTCTTATCAAGACCTAGTATCCTAGTCAAAGTATTGTACAATTCTTCTACATTATATCCGTACCCCTGCTGTCCAAAACCGCCGTAATTATTGAGATCCTGCCTTATTTGTGATGCTGTAACACCCATCTTTTCACTTAATTCTCTGGATGAAATCCTTTTTACATCATTCTTTAATAATTCTTCTAAATATCTATGATATCGCGGTAGCCTTCTTATTACCGGCATCGGTACTATTGGCTTTTTAGTCATAAAATCACCCCAGATAAAATCCTAATAATGAAATTATATTACATTGTAAATAATATGTCAACCTGGAAATATCTATTTTTTACTTGTTAGACTCCCATTTATCATAATCACTATTCATAATAACAATGTCAACTCTCCTGTTAAGCTGTCTGTTTTTATCGCTATCATTTGGCACTATAGGCCTATACTCACCATAGCCTACGGCAGATATTTTAGCCGGATCAATCTTAACATCATTTACAAGTATCTCCACAACGTTAGTAGCCCTTATGACTGACAGTTCCCAATTTGAATGAAACTGACTATTATTTATAGGTACATCATCTGTATGTCCCTCAACACGGATGTAATTTGGCATCGTCTTTAATATATTACCGATTTTTATTAATGTAGCTTTTTGATCTGGTTTTACATCTGCAGAACCAGTATCAAATAGTAAAGTATCGTTTAAACTTATTACAAAACCTCTCTCCTCAACTTTGTATGTGACCATGTCCTGCAGGTTGTTCTGCTTAATAAGCTTGTCTAATTGAGACTCTATTGTATTGTTAGTGTTTGCATTATTTGCCGTTTTTATGCTATCAAGAATGCTATTTCCACTGTATTGTCCAACTACATAATTAGTACCATCAAAAGTTTTCCCTAAAGATGCAGCAATTTGTTGGAACTTTTGTGAGTTAACTGTACTTATGGTGTACAAAACTATAAAAAATATCATAAGTAATGTTATCATATCAGAATACGTAAGCAGCCATCTTTCACTATTTTCTTTCTTTTCTTCATCATCATCATGCCTTATCATCAGCAATTTCACCTTTCACGCTTTGTTCTTTTGAATTTGATTCAGATTCCCTTTCCACTACAAATGTTAACAACTTTTTCTCCACTATTTTAGGATTTTCACCAGCTTGCAACGAAAGACTGCCTTCCAAAATTATTTCCTTCTCTGTCCTCTTTATTTGAGCCTTATTTTTAAGTTTTTCTCCTATAGGTAGCCAAACAAGGTTTGCCATACTAACGCCATATAATGTGGCTATAAAAGCTACAGCTATTGAGGGACCCAGCTTATCTGGTTCACTTAAATTTCCCAAAACATGGACAAGTCCCATAACTGTACCTATGATACCCATAGTAGGAGAATACCCACCGGCTGCTTCAAACATGCTGGCTTCTTTCTTCAATGCTTTATCTTCTATGTATATTCTGTTTTCCATAGTAGTTTTTATTAACTCGATGTCAGCACCATCTATAACTAGCTCTATACAATCTTTTAAAATGGGATCGTAATTTTTTATCTCATCAGACTGCAACTCCTGCTCCAAGCTCAATAATCCTTCGCTTCTGGCCTTTTGAGAAAGATAAACAAAATACTTAATTATATCTAAATACTTATTGCCTTCTTCTTTAAAAGCCTTGCCAATAAGTTTTGGCAATTTCAATATATCTTTCATTGAAAATGAAGTCATAGTAGCTCCTATAGTTCCGCCTAAAACTATAATTGCTGCCGATAAACCAATAAGAGATGCTACACTCCCACCTTCCAATACAAACGCAAAAATAAGTGAACCGAACCCTACAATTATTCCTAGTAATGTTGATAAATCCATACTCATTCACCTCGTTAAATTTGACATATATAATATCGGCAATGAATTAAGAAAAATTAAATCCCATTTACACTTTAAATTATATATAATCTTTGATATATTATATTATAACAGGAGGAATTTCAAATGGCTATAATAACAGCAAACAACGTAAGTTTATCGTACGGAATAAATACAATTCTAGAAAATATATCTTTTATCGTAAATGAAGGCGATAAAATCGGTGTTGTTGGAGATAACGGAGCTGGAAAATCAACGCTTTTTAAACTGATAGTAAAAGATTTGCAACCTGACAGTGGGAATATATCAATGCCTTCAATAACCGCAGGATATCTTGAGCAAAACGCTTATATAGTAAGCGACAAGTCAATTTACGATGAAGTTAAAACGGTTTTTTTAGACATTATAAATCTTGAAAAGAACATCAAAGATTTAGAAAAGGAGATAGCCAGCACAAAAGATGAATCTAAACTAAATAAATTGCTTAATGATTATTCAAAACTTACAGATGAGTACAACAAACGAGAAGGATATTCCATTGACAGCAGAGTTAGGGGAGTATTAATCGGGTTAGGATTTCAGCCTGTACAATTTGATACACCTGTTTCAGTATTAAGCGGTGGACAAAAGACAAGACTTATGCTGGCAAAAGCACTACTTAAAAATCCAGATGTGCTTCTTCTTGACGAGCCTACAAACCATCTTGACATACCTTCGATAGAATGGCTAGAGCAATACTTAAAGTTTTATAGAGGTACTGTTTTAGTCATATCTCATGACAGATTTTTTCTCGATAGGATCGCAAACAGAATATTCGAAATTGAAAATAAAACATTAAGATCGTATGAAGGTAATTATTCTGAATACATAAAGAAAAAAAATGAAGAGCTAAACGCCAAGATAAAAGCCTATGAAGAACAGCAAAAGGAAATAAAAAGAATTCAAGAAATGATAATGATACAAAAAAATCGGCGCCGTGAGAAATCTGTAAAAATGGCTGAAAGCAAACAGAAGCTCCTTGACAAAATGGAGAAAATCGATAAACCTGTAATAAATAATGACACAATTAAACTTTCGTTTGACTTTGATGAAAAAAGCGGAAATGATATATTGAAAGTTTCAAACCTCTCATTAAGTTTTGACAGGCCTATATTTCACGATATAAGCTTTGAAGTGTACAAAGGTGATCGAATTGCCATTCTAGGCCCTAATGGAGTAGGAAAAACATCCCTCCTTAAAATCATAGTTGGTGAATTAAAGAATTACGAAGGCCTCGTAAATCTGGGCACAAACGTCATCATCGGTTATTACCAGCAGGAATTTACAGATTTAAATGATAATAAAACAATAATAGATGAAATATGGGATGAAAACCCTTATCTTTCTCAGACAGAAATAAGAACTTTGTTAGGCTCATTTCTGTTCAGCGGCGATGACGTATTTAAAACAATAGGTACATTAAGCGGAGGCGAAAAGGCCCGCGTATCATTGTTGAAACTTATACTGTCAAAAGCAAATTTTCTCCTGCTGGATGAGCCTACAAACCACCTTGATTTAAAATCAAAAGAAGTACTTGAAAAGGCATTATTGGATTTTGGCGGTACGCTTTTATTTGTATCACACGATAGATACTTTATAGACAAAATAGCAACAAAAGTATTGGAACTATCAAGTGATTCTATAAAAGAATATTACGGAAATTACTCATACTATGTGGAAAAGAAAAATGAGAATAATACATCTGAAGAAGAGCAGGAAAAAAAGACAAAGACGCAAATTAAAAATGAAAAAATCCGGGAAAGGCTAAAACAAAAAGAGGCCAAAAAGCAAAAAGAATACTTATCAAGTATTGAAAATGAAATAATCGAGACTGAAGATATGATAAAAGAACTGGAAGAAAAAATGTGCGATCCTGATATATATAAAAGCGGAGAAATCATTGATACGCAGTCAAAATACAACATGTTAAAGGAAAAATTAGAAAATCTATATGAAGAATGGGAAAAATTAAGCGGGTAAGTACCCGCTTTAATATTGCTTTTCTAAATCGACTCGATTTACAAAGTCTCCGTCACCTAAATAAGCTTTTATGTTATGCTTTATTATCTCAATTCCCCTTTCCATGTAATGAGGTGATATGCCAGCAGTATGTGGCGTTATAATGACATTCTCCATATCCCAAAGAGGACTTTCTTTTGAAAGAGGCTCTTCCTCAAAAACATCCAGTGCAGCACCCCTTATAGTCTTATTTTTCAATGCATCTATCAAAGAAGATTCATATACGACTTTTCCTCTGCCGATATTTATGAAAACAGCGTCATTTTTCATATTTTTAAAGAAATCTTTGCCCAGCAGATGATATGTGTCATCAGTCAATGGAAGGGCACAAATTACATAATCAGCTTTTGAAACTGCAAAAATCATATTTTCATTTGTATACATTTTATCCACAAACTGACTTGCCTTACCTGACTTTCTGACACCTATTGTCTTCATTCCAAACTCTCTGGCTATTCTTGATATTTCTTCCCCTATGCTTCCGACACCCAGTATACAAACAGTCTTGCCATATAATTCTGAAACTCTTACAGACTTGTCCCATTCCCTGTTCATTTGCTTTCTAATAAAGTAATTTAATCCTCTTTCAAACAAAAGCATGTATCCTAAAACTTGCTCCGATATTTGATACTTATGGATTCCTTTTGAATTAGTCAATATGATTTTGCGCTCTTTTAATACATCAAACGGCATTGCATCAGCACCAGCGCTTAACAGATGAATCCATTTAAGATTTTCGGCGTTATGTATAAATTCAGCGTCTGCATCACCATCAAAACAAACTAATACTTCTGTGCCTTTTATATACTTGTAAGCATCTTTTTTATCATCCAAGCAAATCACATTAAACTGTGGTGCAATTTTTTGTATTTCTTCTATATACCTGATATTTACTTTTGATAAAAAGAGTATGTCTTTCATCATAAACGCTCCTTTCTAATTTCCATTTCATTACATAATATCCAATGTATTTAAGTTAGTCACAGTATCCACAAAGTTATCCACAATTATGGAACACCAATATCCAATATTTAAAGACAATTTTCCACAATATACACAGATTTTTCGTCAACAATCAAAAAAGTTTTAAATATGGAATGGCATTCAAGTCTAATCCTGAAACTTTTCCACGAATATAGTCAAAATATCCAGCACTGGCTATCATTGCGCCATTATCAGTGCAATATACTTGTTTAGGAAAGTGAATCATAAATCCTTCTTCGTCTGCTAATTTTAAAAGCCTTTCTCTTAAAAGGCTGTTGGAAGCAACACCTCCTGCTATAGATATCTTATTTATGTTTTTATATCTGGCAGCCTCTATAAGCTTTGAAGACAGTACATCCACAACATTCATTTGAAAACTTGCAGCATAATCTGCAATGTTTACCTCATTTCCATTTTGTCTCTCTTTGTGCAGTTGATTTATGACTGCCGTCTTTAAACCACTGAAGCTGAAATCAAAGTTGTCTTTTTCCATGAAAGATTTAGGAAAATTATATTTATATGGATCTCCATTTTTAGAAATCTCATCAATCTTGGGACCTCCAGGATAACCCAGTCCTAATGCTCTTGCCACTTTGTCAAATGCCTCTCCTGCTGCATCGTCTACCGTCCTTCCTAAAACTTCATATTCGCCATAATCTTTTACAAAGACAATGTGACTGTGACCTCCTGACGCTATCAGACAAATAAACGGCGGTTCAAAATCGCCATCAAGATAATTAGCTGAAATATGACCTTCTATGTGGTTTACGCCTACAAAAGGTATTCCTTTTCCATATGCCAGTGCTTTTCCATATGAAAGGCCCACCAACAATGCCCCCACAAGTCCAGGACCATATGTCACCGCAACAACATCTATATCGTCAAGAGTTATAGATGCCTCATCAAGTGCCTCCTTTACTACATTTCCAATCACTTCTATGTGATTTCTAGATGCTATCTCTGGAACAACACCGCCAAATTTCTTATGGATATTTATCTGCGAATATATGACATTAGACAATACCGCTTTGCCGTTTTTTACCACACTGGCTGATGTCTCATCGCAAGATGTTTCAATTCCCAAAACAACTGTATCTTTATTCATATAATCTCTCCTTACATGTCGTACTTCCACATTATTATCGCATCTTCATTGTTATCCTGATAGTAACCCCTTCTCCTGCCTACAGGTTTAAAGCCGTATTTTTTGTAAAGGGATTGCGCAATCAGATTTGATGCCCTGACTTCCAACGTCATAGATGTTATGCCTTTTTTCTTTGCCAAATCAATAAGTCCCTCAACAATTGCAGATCCAACACCTTTCCCTCTGAAATCAGGATGAACAGCAATGTTTGTTATATGACCTTCATCTATTACAACCCAGAATCCACCGTATCCAGCTATTTTCTCATCTGCTTCTGCAACTATATAGTAAGCACATTTATTCTTTGTGACTTCCATTGTAAAAGATTCTTTAGACCATGGGACAGAAAAACTTAAGTTCTCAATTTCAATCACATCATCTATATCGCTTTTTGTCATAGGGCGAATTTTTATAACCATATATTAACCCCCAACAATATTAATTGGCATTTTCCAACGGTGCAGGCTTTCTTATATAATATGGCTTAAAATCAATATATGTGCTTAATTCGCCCTTTGCTATTTTTTCAAATGCCATCATACCAATTGATGACGCCCTTGAGATATTGTTTATAGGTGATGCAAAAAACACCTCTTTTGAAGATACATTTTTTAAGACATCTTTGTATGGTATTATGCCATCTCCTATGTATACCACATCATCACTGTATTTATTTACAATATCCGGAAGTTCACCAGCTTTCTTCAAAGTCACATCTGACAAGGAAATTAATTCAGCACCGCCTCTATATAAAGATGTATAGACGTAGCCTCTGAGGGCGTCAACTATAGGACATATGATTCCTCTAAATTCCCTCACATTAAATGCAAGTCCATCTAGAGAAGAAACTCCCACAATCGGAATATTTAAAGACTGAGCCAAGCCTTTTGCAGTAGCAGCACCTATTCTTAAGCCTGTAAAAGATCCTGGACCTTTACATACAGCAATGTGAGTTATTTCTTCTTTTTTTGTCTCAGCCATTTTTAAAAGCTCATCAATCATAGGCATCAATATAATAGAATGCCTCAAGTGATTTATAGAAAATTCACCTATTAAACCATTTTCATCCACAAGTGCAACTGTCGCCGTATTTGACGATGAATCTATTGCAAGTACCTTCATCACTTCATCTCCTTAATTACTTCATCATATTTTTCGCCATGTGATTCAATCTCTATGATTCTCTCATCGTAAGAATCGCCTATGTCAATGCGTATAAATATATTCTCCTCTGGAATAAGAGGCTTTATTTTTTCAGGCCATTCAATAACACATACCCCATCTCCATAAAAATACTCCTCATAACCTATATCGTATAATTCCGTATAATCATCTATCCTATAGACATCAAAATGATACAGTGGAATATCTCCCAAATGCTCATTTACAATCATAAATGTAGGACTTGTCACATAATCATCAATTCCCATTCCTTTAGCTATCCCTTTCGTTAAAACTGTCTTTCCCACACCTAATTCTCCAGATATTAATACGATGCTGCCTCTTTTTAGTAAATTTCCTAATTTAAAGCCTATCTTTTCTGTCTCAATAGGACTTTTTGTTTTAAATGACATTTTCATTCGTAACACCACCGTGAAATTTATACAATTATTATATACCAAGTATACCATAAAACAAACGCATAGTAAGTTAGTATTTAAGGCAAAAAAAATAACGGATTTATTTCCGCTATTTTAAACACATTACATTTTAAGCATTGGTGACAATTTCTTGTAAATTAGAAATGTTATAATAGATATTACAAACCCTTTTAATATGTTGAATGGGAAAATACCATACGCTATCAATGTCCTTAAATCAACTATATGGCTGTTTACTGCTTTCCCCATTCCAACAATAGCGCTTAATGGCCATCCCATTATCTTCTGGTATAAAGGTAAAAATACGTAGTAATTCAAGACTGATCCCGCAATAGCCATAACAACTGTTCCAATAATCATTGAAAATATTGCTGATTTCTTTGATTTGTTTCTCATGTATATTACACCTACTGTATACACGTAAATGGAACCAACCACAAAATTTGCTACTTCCCCAATACCAGCAGACTGGCTTACAGGCAAGTGTATCACGTTTTTTACAATTTCTACAAAAATCCCGTATACAGGTCCTAATGCAAATGCTGCTAGTAGTGGCGGTATATCACTGAAATCAAATTTTAAAAAGCCTGGAAATAGTGGTAGCTGAAATTCTAGATACATAAGTACAAATGCTATTGCAGAAAGCAATCCTACAGTTACAATTACTTTCGTCTTGCTGTGTTCCATAAACAACACCTCCATAATCAAAAAATCCTGAAGAAATTATCTTCAGGACCATAACAACTAAAATAAATCTTCTTCCATCCAGACTATACTGTCGGCCTTGGAATCTCACCAAGTCCACCGCATATGCGGGTCGCGGGCTTGCTTACGCTTACCGCCGGTCGGGAATTTCACCCTGCCCTGAAGATATTCTTCACAAATATTAAGTTCTAAATAATATGATGTCATAAAAATATCAATTTGTCAAGAAATTTTTTAGTCTTTAGCTGTTTTCTCTACGATAACAGTACCTGTTTTTCCACATAAAGCATCATATGCTTTTTCAAGAGATGTTATTATTGCACGCCTTCCATGCTTTGAATTTGCAAACCTCATTGCAGCCTTAACCTTTGGCAACATGCTTCCTGGTGCAAAATGGCCTTCTTCCAAATACCTCTGTGCTTCATCACTTGAAATTACATCCAGTGCTTTTTCATCTGGCTTTTTATAATTGATGTACACTTTTTCCACAGCTGTCAAAATCAAAAGTATATCTGCATCTAAATCCTCTGCAAGCTTCTCAGACGCAAGGTCCTTATCTATTACGGCAGCAACACCTTTCAAACCTCCATTTTCTTTTACAACAGGTATTCCTCCTCCACCTGCTGTTATGACTACAACACCATTATTTTCAAGCAATTTAATTGTACTTAATTCAACTATTTCTTTTGGCTCTGGAGATGCTACAACTCTCCTGTATCCTCTGCCGCTGTCCTCCACCATTTCATATCCTTTATTTTTTATAAGCATCTCTGCTTCTTCCTTTGAGTAAAAAGGCCCAATTGGTTTTGTTGGATGCAAAAATGCAGGATCATCTTTATCTACAATTACTTGTGTTACTATTGTGGCAACACCTTTTTCTATTTTTCTCTCCTTAAAAACTTCACCTAAACACTGCTGTATCATATAGCCTATCATGCCTTGACTTTCCGCACCACATATGTCAAAAGGCATCGCAGGTATTATGTTAGAGGCTGTCTCATTTTGTATGACTATATTGCCAACCTGCGGGCCATTGCCATGTGTCAAAACCACAGAATACCCTTCTTCTATGATATCTGCAATATATGAAGCTGTCCTTCTTACCGCATTTAATTGAGATTCTGCGGTTGGCACCATATCTTTATCTTGCAGTGCATTTCCCCCAAGCGCTATAACTACTTTTCCCTTCATCATATCCTCCTACTTAAGCGAATAATAACATTTTACATTATATCATTTTATTCAAGATTTGAATAGTAGGTGATAAAAGCCAAGGCATAAAATTTACCTTGGCTTTATCACTAAAGAATTGTGGCAATCATGACAGCTTTTATAGTGTGCTTTCTGTTTTCTGCTTCATCCCAAACTCTCGATTGCTTCCCTTCTATTACTTCATATGTTACTTCTTGCCCTTTTACTGCAGGCAAGCAGTGTAAAAATATCGTATCAGATCTTTTTGTCTTCTTCATCATCTCATCATTTACTTGGAATGGCCTTAAAAGCATTTCTCTTTCTTTTTGCTTAGACTCTTCTCCCATAGATGCCCATACATCTGTGTAAACTGCATGTGCACCTTCTAATCCTTCGCCAGGTACATCTGTTATTGTAAAGCTACCTCCATTTTCTTTCGCCATATCTTTGATTTCTTTTATGTATTCTTCTGATGGCCAAAGCTCTTTTGGTGAATTTATCACATAATCCATACCCATTTTTGCACATCCGACCGCCAGCGTATTTGCCATGTTATTTCTACCATCGCCTACAAATGCCAATTTTGTACCTTTCAGATATCCAAATTCTTCTTCTATCGTCATCAAATCAGCCAAAACTTGCGTAGGATGATATTCGTCTGTAAGCCCATTGTAAACAGGCACACCAGAATATTTTGCAAGTACCTCTACAGTCTTTTGATTGAATCCTCTAAATTCTATTGCATCAAACATCCTGCCAAGGACTCTTGCAGTGTCTTCTATAGATTCTTTTGCCCCAAGCTGTATATCATCTGTCGACAAAAAAACCGGATGCCCACCTTCCTCGCCAAAAGCCGTCTCAAATGCACATCTAGTTCTGGTGGAGCGCTTTTCAAATATCAATGCAATAGTCTTTCCTAAAAATCTTTGATGAACTATCCCTGCTTTTCTCTCAGCTTTTACCTGTTTTGCTATATCAAGAAGATATCTTATCTCTTGTGGCGTATAATCTTTTAACGTCAATAGACTTCTACCTTTTAAATTAAATGCCATTTATTTTCCTCCTATCAATCGATAAAATATATAAATTATTATGCTTCATAGACTAACTGGCCATTTACAAATACAAACTTTGTCTTTGTTTTTATCTCAATTGGGCTACCGTCAAAGACGGCTATATCAGCATCTTTTCCCTTCTCAATGCTTCCTACCCTGTCAGATATGCCTACTATTTTAGCTGGATTTATAGTAATTGCTTTCAAAGCTTCCATCTCATCCATACCTTCTCTTACTGCAAGACCTGCACAAATTGGAAGATAATTTAAAGGAATAACTGGATGATCTGTCATAATAGCCACATCCAATCCGGCTTTTGATAAAATTCCCGGAGTTTTAAAAGTAAGATTAGAAAGCTCAACTTTTGACCTTTCAGAGAGTGAAGGCCCTACGATGACTTTTGCATTCTCTTTCACTAGATAATCCACTATAAGGTGACCCTCAGTACAATGATCCAGCGTTATATCCACATTAAATTCTTTTGCTATCCTTAAAGCCGTGAATATATCATCGGCCCTGTGAGCATGTGCTTTTAATGGTATTTCCCTCTTTAACACTTTAGCCAAGACTTCAAGTCCAAGGTCCCTTGATGGCCTTTTCTCATCATCGTCAGCGTACCTCTCCATATCCTCTATGTACTCTTTCGCTTTTACGAGCTCTTGCCTCAGCAGCGCGGCTATACCCATTCTTGTCATAGGCATCTTATGCTGCTCATTGTACACAGACTTTGGATTCTCACCAAAAGCTACTTTAACCGCAATCGGTTCTTTTATGATCATATCATCAATTCTTTTGCCGTATGTCTTTATGGCTGCAAATTGACCACCAATTACATTGGCACTGCCAGGACCTGTTACAGCCGTAGTCACGCCTGCCTCATATGCTTCTTGAAAATATTTATCCATAGGATTTATCCCATCTATTGCTCGCAATTGAGGAGTTATGGGATCTGTCTCCTCATTTCCATCTGCACCTTCAAAGCCAACAGCATTTTCCCACATACCTAGATGGCAATGTGCATCTATCATGCCAGGCATCACTGTAAGGCCTGAAACATCTATCACCTCAGCATCAAGCGGTGCTATTATTTCTTCTCCCACATCCAAAATCTTTCCATCGTCTATAAGAACATCTGCTTTATCGTAATTTTTTCCTGCCATCGTTAAGACTTTACCGCCCTTTAAAAGATACACTGTAAAACCCCCTGTCTTAAAAATTTATCGAAACAAAGAAGAACCTAAAAAATATTATACTACACTGATAAAAATAGTAAACATCATACATAATCAATCCATCTTTTTAATAATCTTATCTTTATTTACAACTCCGATGACGAATAAAATTACTGCAACGACTGATATTACTGCTGAAACTATGTAATTTTTATGCTCAATGTTTGCACCTATGTACGAGGAAATTACTATGCCAGGAAGCCGTGCTGTTGCTGTTATAAGAAAAAAATTTAAAAATTTCACCGGCGTCAATCCTGCGACGTATGACAAGGCATCCTTAGGGAGGCCTGGCAGTAAAAATACCAAAAAGAGTCCAAGCTCCCCTTTCTTGTTGTTTATTAAATAATCAAATTTTTTTAGCTTCTCGTCTGACAGCATTCCACGTACAAATTCATATCCCAATACCCTTGCTATTGTAAAACACAAAAGAGAACCGATAGTAATTCCAATCAGAGAATACAGCGAGCCCAAAAAAGTCCCGTAAAGGTACCCTCCAGCTATTTGAACAACTTCACCAGGTATTACAAATATCAAAACTTGCAATATCTGAATTGCGATAAAAATCAGAATACCTTTTGTGCCAAATCCCAATATCCATTTTTCAAACTTAGTAGGGTCTTTTAATAGATAAGTCAACTCATCTCCATATCGAAGCAGTACCCAAAAAAACAAAAATACAAACGCTGCAATAAATAGGCCATTTATAGCAAGCTTCTTTTTATTTCTATCCACCTAATTTATCCTCCTAAAATCCACATATTACAACATCTAGTTATCTGGGTCTCTGAATCTGCTTTCATCATAAGGCATAGAAGACTTTACGCTAGATGCCTTCATCTCAGGATAGCTTAAAGCCGTAAGAGATCCTCCAAATACGCATCCTGTATCGATATTGACGGTGTTATTTAAAAATCTTGGCTCCTTTACAGGCGTATGGCCGTAGACAATCAAAGATGAGCCTCTATAGTCCTTTGCCCAATCAAGCCTCACAGGCGTGCCATCAGGGTTTCTCTCACCTGTTATATCGCCGTACAGAACAAATCGCCTAACATTTTTCCCATAGTACCCTATGTACTTTTCCGGTATTCCCGCATGTGCTACTATTAACTTTTTATTGTCCAAAATAAGGTACATCGGTGAATCCTCGTACAATTCTTTAAAATGTGAAATAACGCTTTTTCTCTGTGAATCGTTTAAAGCATTTAACTCTTCAACAGTAGTCTCAAGTCCATGTATAATTTTAACATTGTGCCCTAACAAATACCTGTAAAGCTTATTGCAGTGATTACCTGGTGTGTAAAGAGCTTTTCCTGCTTTAACATTTTTATACACCAATTCTATAACACCTATAGAGTCAGGCCCTCTATCTGTAATATCCCCCAGAAATACAAGTTTTCTATCATCTTTATGTACATATATTCCGTCTTTACATGTGTATCCCAAAATATCGATTAATTTTGTCAGTTCTTCATAACAACCGTGAACATCGCCAATAATATCATACGCCGTCAAATTAAAACCTCCATGATATTTAGATCACACCATATATTATTTCATAGAAAGAGATATTCTATTTCTATCTATGTCCACATCAATGACTCTTACCTTTACTATATCGCCTACAGAAACAACATCTAAAGGATGTTTGATGTAATTTTGAGACATCTCTGATATGTGAACAAGGCCATCTGTATGAACGCCAATATCTACAAAACATCCAAAGTCAACAACATTTCTAACTGTCCCCATTAATTCCATGCCCGGTTTCAACTGCTCTATCGTCATCACATCTGACATAAGAATAGGCTTTGGAAGATCTTCTCTAGGATCTCTTCCAGGCTTTTTTAGTTCGCTTACGATGTCATTAAGTGTAGGAAGCCCTATGTCGTATTCTTGCGATAGCTTTTCAAGGCCATATTCCTCCAGTTTATATGCAAATTCCCTCAAAGCTTTCGTGTCCAGTTTTTTTATATCATAATCAAATTTTTTAAGAAGCTTCTCTAGTATCTCATACCTTTCAGGATGAACACCTGTTGAGTCAAATATATTGTCACCGTTTAATATCCTTAAAAATCCTGCACACTGAGTAAAAGTTGCATCGCCCAGTCTCTTTACATTCTTCAATTCGTTTCTATTTCTAAACTGTCCCACTTCATTGCGGTATTCGACGATATTTTTAGCTATAGACGCATTTATGCCTGACACATACTTTAAAAGCGATACTGATGCCGTATTTAAATCGACACCTACGCTGTTCACGCAATCTTCAACAACGCCATTTAAAGCTTCTCCCAACATCTTCTGGTTTACATCGTGCTGATATTGACCAACTCCAATAGACTTAGGATCGATTTTAACAAGCTCTGCTAATGGATCCTGCAGCCTACGAGCCATAGATATAGCACCTCTTAAGCTTACATTTATGTCAGGAAATTCTTCTGTCCCAAGCTCTGATGCGGAATATACTGATGCACCAGCTTCATTTACTATGACATACTTTAAGTCCCTGTCAACTTCTTTAATAAGCTCTGCTATAAAAAGCTCACTTTCTCTGGAGGCTGTTCCATTTCCCAGTGAAATCAAACCGACATTGTACTTTTCTATCAAATCTTTTAATATCGCTTTTGCTCCATCTACGTCATTTTGTGGAGGCGTAGGATATACGGTAGCCGTATCAAGCAATTTTCCAGTCTCATCTACGACTGCAATTTTACAACCTGTCCTGTAGGCAGGGTCAAACCCCATAACTACATAACCTTTAACAGGCGGCTGCAAAAGCAAACTTTTCAAGTTCATCTTAAATACTTTTATGGCCTTCTCCTCAGCTATTTCAGTAAGTTTATTTCGTATCTCCCTCTCAATAGATGGCTTAATAAGCCTTTTATATGAATCATTTATTGCATTGACATGATAATCTTTAAAAATTGAGTCATTAATAACATTTGATGCAACTATGCTATCTATTATTTTTTCATCATCTACATCTACTTTAACAGAAATATACTCTTCTCTTTCTGCCCTATTTATAGCCAATATTCTGTGTGGAGGTATCTTCTTTATAGATTCTTTGTAGCTATAATACATCTCATATGGGGATTTTTCATCTTTTAATTTTTCCGTCACCAAAAGTCCATTATTCCATATATATTCTCTTATGTATTTTCTTATCTCAGCATCATCTGATACGTCTTCCGCTACTATGTCCATAGCACCTTGATACGCCTCTTCTAGAGTTAAAACATTATCGTTCAAAAACTTTTGAGCATAATCATCCGGGTTTCCTTCTTTTAAGTCACCATCAGCAATTAATTTTGCTAAACCTTCCAATCCTTTTTCTTTTGCAATAGTTGCTCTAGTCCTTCTCTTAGGTCTAAATGGTCTATAAATGTCATCTATTTCCTGCAGTGTTTTACTATTCTCGATTTTTTCTCTAATTTCGTCAGTAAGTTTCCCTTGCTCATCAATTAAGCGGATTGTGTCAGATTTCTTTTCTTCTAAATTTCTTAAATACGTAAGCCTTTCATAGAAGCTTCTCAAGACTTCATCTGATAGACTTCCTGTTGCTTCTTTTCTGTATCTAGCAATAAATGGTATCGTGTTGCCTTCATCAATAAGCTTAATCGTATTTAATACCGGAAAATCCTTCAGATTGAATTCCTGTTTTAATGTTAAAGCAATCTTATCCATAAAATCTTCCTTTCAATTAATGGGCTTTAGCCTTTATCAACTAATCAAGTTTAAAATAAGGGATATCCGTAAGATATCCCTTATGACACTTTCTGCTTTAGATATGCATTGATAAATTCGTCAATGTCTCCATCCATTACAGCGTTGACATTCCCTACCTCAAAATTTGTTCTGTGGTCTTTTACAAGAGTGTACGGCTGAAATACATACGACCTTATCTGATTTCCCCATCCTGCTTCCTTGTGTTCACCTTTTAAGTCTTCGATTTTTTCCTTTTGCTCTTTTATCATAAGGTCCATCAATTTAGCCTTCAGCATCTTCATAGCTGTCTCCCTGTTTTGCATCTGAGATCTCTCTGACTGACACTGAACGATGATGCCTGTCGGTATATGAGTTATCCTTATGGCTGATTCCGTCTTATTTACGTGCTGACCGCCTGCGCCAGAGGATCTGTACGTGTCAATTTTTAAATCCTCCGGTCTAATATCAACTTTTATATCGTCGTCTATCTCTGGCAAAACCTCAACTAATGCAAATGATGTATGTCGTCTTCCTGCTGCATCAAAAGGGGAAATCCTGACTAACCTGTGTACACCAGCTTCACACTTAAGATACCCATAAGCAAATGCGCCTTTCACCATTATAGTCACACTTTTAACACCGGCATCATCACCAGGTAGATAGTCCACCGTTTCAACTTCATAATTTTTTGATGTTGCCCACCTCATATACATGCGAAGCAACATTTCAGTCCAGTCCTGCGCTTCTGTTCCACCTGCACCAGCATGTATTGAAAGGATAGCGTTATTTCTATCGTAAGGTCCGCTTAAAAGGGTCTTTATCTTCATCTCATTTATACTCTTGGTAAGAGACTTGTATTCATCGTGAACTTCTTGAGTAAGAGACTCATCTCCCTCCTCAAGCCCTAACTCAATAAGTGTATTAAGGTCTTCCCATTGTTTTTCTAAAGACTCATACTCTGATATGAGTTCTTTCAAATCTTTTAGCTTTTTAGACATCTCTTGCGATTTCTCTAAATCATTCCAAAAATCAGGTTCCGACATCTTTTTATCAATCTCTGCCACTTCTCTTTTCAATCCTTCGATGTCAAAGAGAAGCCCCCATTTCTTTTATAGTATCTATCAAATTCAAAACTTCTGTCTTATAATCTGCTAACACTAAATCATCTCCTTCACTAAAATTTTTAAAGATTTGCCCCGCAGCATTTTTTGTACTTTTTGCCGCTGCCGCATGGACATGGATCATTTCTTCCAACTTTTTTCTTCTTAACGATTGGCTTTTTAGGTTCATCGTTGCCGCTTTGATTTGTCGCAACAGGTTTCGCCACCTGCTCTCTATGTGGCATATTGTCATTCCTTATTTCTATATGATACAGGAATTTTACTGTATCCTCCTGAATGGAGTTAACCAAATCCTCAAACATATCAAAGCCAATCTTCTTGTACTCAATTACAGGATCTACCTGACCGTAAGCTCTCAAACCTATTCCTTGACGGAGCTGGTCCATTTCATCTATGTGATCCATCCACCTAGTATCGACTACTTTTAGGAGGACAACTCTCTCAATTTCCCTCATCTGTGGGCCTATCTGCTGCTCTTTCTTCTCATACTGTCTTACAGCTTCTTCATAGATTATATCTGTAAGCATCTCTTTGTCAAGCCTTCCAAAATCCACATCTATTACTACACTATCTTTTTCAAGGAATAAATCGTACAAATGGTTTAGAAGACCTTCTATGTCCCACTCCTCTGGGTATTTGCTTCCTGCTGTATATATTTCAACATTTCTTCTGATGATGTCTTTTACCATATCGAGGATGTACTGCCTTAAATCTTCACCTTCTAATACTTTTCTTCTCTCTTTGTATATTATTTCCCTCTGCTTATTCATCACATCATCGTACTCAAGGACATTCTTTCTAACGTCAAAGTTTATGCCTTCAACTTTCTTCTGTGCTTGTTCTATCTGTTTTGTCAAAATTTTATGCTCGATCGGTTGGTCATCCTCGATTCCTAAAGTATTCATCATGTTTTTGATTCTTTCAGAGCCAAAAAGCCTCATAAGATCATCTTCAAGAGAAATGTAAAATCTAGATTCACCTGGATCTCCTTGACGTCCAGCACGCCCTCTTAACTGATTGTCTATTCTTCTGGATTCGTGCCTTTCAGTACCTATTATATAAAGCCCGCCAAGCTTTACGACTTCTTCATGCTCTTTTTCCGTCTCCTTCTTTATCTCATTTAAAAGCTCCTGGTATCTCTCTCTGGCCTTTACAAGTTCTTCGCTGTGCAATGGCCCATATCCAGATGCTTCATTTATGACATCTGGAGAATATCCTTCTTCAATCATCTTTTTCTTCGCCAAAAATTCGGGATTACCACCTAAAATGATGTCAGTACCACGTCCAGCCATGTTTGTAGCAATAGTGACAGCACCTTTTCGTCCTGCCTGAGCAATTATCTCAGCTTCTTTTTCATGATACTTGGCATTTAATACCTGATGCTTTATGCCCAGCTTTTTAAGCATATTGCTTAGCTTTTCTGACTTTTCTATAGTGATAGTGCCTACAAGCACAGGCTGACCTTTTTTGTGATGCTCAACTATATCTTCAACAACCGCTTTAAATTTTGCTTCTTCTGTTTTATATATCACATCAGGATGGTCTATTCTTATCATCTCTTTGTTTGTGGGGATTACAACAACATCAAGACCATATATTGCCCTGAATTCCTGCTCTTCCGTCTGAGCTGTACCAGTCATACCAGCTAGCTTGTCGTACATTCTAAAATAATTCTGAAATGTGATTGTAGCAAGTGTCTTGCTTTCCCTCTCTACTTTTACGCCTTCTTTTGCTTCTATTGCCTGATGCAACCCTTCGCTGTATCTTCTGCCAAACATTAATCTTCCAGTAAACTCATCAACTATTATGACTTCTCCATCTTTTACAACATAGTCCTTATCTCTCTTCATTATGGCGTGGGCTTTTAATGCCTGATTTATATTGTGGGAAATCTCTATATTTTCAAGGTCTGCCAAATTGGCCAAGTTAAAAAATCTTTCAGCCTTTTCAACACCTTTTTCAGTCAAGCTTACTGCCCGGGCTTTTTCATCAATCGTATAATCCTCTTCATTTTTCAAGGTTCTTACAAAAGCATCGGCTCTTTTATAAAGGTCTGTTGATTTTTCTCCTACACCAGAAATAATAAGAGGTGTCCTAGCCTCATCTATCAATATACTATCTACTTCGTCAACAATAGCATAATTTAGATGCCTCTGCACCATTTCTTCTTTATATATCACCATGTTGTCTCTCAAATAATCAAAGCCAAATTCATTGTTTGTACCATAAGTTATGTCTGCAGCATAAGCCTTTTTTCTCTCATCAGAATCCATGTCGTGAAGAATCACACCAACGCTCATGCCAAGGAATTCGTAGATCTTCCCCATCCAGTCTCTGTCTCTTTTTGCAAGGTAGTCATTGACTGTAACAATGTGAACCCCTTTTCCTTCAAGGGCATTTAAATAAGCAGGTAATGTCGCAACAAGCGTTTTTCCTTCGCCTGTCTTCATCTCTGCTATCCTGCCCTGATGCAATACTATACCGCCTATTATCTGAACCCTAAAATGTTTCATCTTTAGAGTTCTCCAAGCTGCTTCTCTTACAACTGCAAATGCCTCTGGCAATATATCATCAAGTGTTTCACCATTTTTCAGTCTATCTTTAAATTCCTGTGTTTTTCCTCTTAGTTCATCATCTGAAAGCTTTGACATCTCTTCCTCGTATGACAAAACCTCATCTGCTATAGGTTCTATTCTCTTTACTTCTCTCTCACTGTAACTGCCAAATATTTTTTCCAAAACTCCTAACATTAACTCACCTTCTCAAGGTTATTCTTATTCAAGTATATATTATAACATTTTGACGGATATATATCAACAAAATGAATTTTTGATTTGAAATACCTGTATAAAAACACCATTAAACAAGTAAAAATAAAAAAGCCCATGTGATTTTATAACCTCAACATGGACCCTTTCATTTCAATCAATCGGATGTGCCTTTATGTATTCACCGTATTTTTTGTCTACTTTGCTTATATGATTTATAAGCCAATCGACTAACTTGCGGTTTAAAGTAGTGATTATTGACACACTTACGCCATTTTCTTTTACATCATCTTCTATCTCTTTTATGTCATTCACAAATTTCTCATGAAGCTTTCTGTGCATAGGCAGTTCTGGGTATTTATACTTTTCTAAAAGTTTTTCTTCATCTCCAAAATGCTTTACTGTGTATTCTTTTAAAAATCCCAGTATCTCATAGACTTTTTCCTGTCCCTGTTGCTTCATGCATGCATCAAAAACATCATTAACTCTCTTAAATAGCTCTTTATGCTCCTCATCTATCATGTCAATACCTACAGACAAAGATTGCTGCCACTTTATCAATTCAATTTCACCTCTCTTAGATAAAATAATTCTTACATAATAATTATATTACATTTTTTATTTAATCAAAAATCCTTTTTCTCCAAGTTTATCTTCTATCCTTTCCAATATTTCATTTGAGTCCGCCTCAATTGTATGCAAATGAACACCCTCAGTAAGAGTAGATAAAAGTAAAGCCTTACCATCCCTTACACACTCCATAAATTTCTCTACGTCGTACCTTGAAGAAAGCATCAGAAGTCCTTTTAGTTCTCCGTAGTATGGATGCTCTACAATCACATCTAGCACCTTCCCACCATTGTCTACAATGATATTTAGCTCCTCTTCCGTTCTGTCAAAATAATGCTTGCATGCTATTACTTTTTTGTATCTATTCTTTTCTGCTACATCCAGTATATATCCCTGAGGTGTTGATAAAATCTTCAAACCTTCTGCTCTCAATATCGCTATATCCTGAACTATTACCTGTCTCGTTACATTCATCATTGATGCAAGATAAGTGCCTTTAATCGGCTCTTTTGTATTTTTAAGTATTTCTTTGATCTTTTTTCTTCTATCTGTCGAATTCATAAAACATCCACACCTTACAAAAATCCATTTTACATATACTATGTCATATTTTTACTTTTTTCGAAGCTTTTATCATGGCATTTGAAACCATCAGAAAAATCCCAGTTGCTATAAATAGGTCGCCTATGCTAAAAGTTTTAGGAAGTGGATACGGCTTTGGCAAATAAAGAATATCACATAAAAATTTAAGTTTTGTTGCTGCTGTCATAGCTTGATGCGTCGGAATCACATTTTTTTGCAGTTCAGGTACCAAATAGCTGATGCCGGCTGCATTAAGAGCATTTATAGAGACGGGCATTCTCCCACCATTTACAAAAATTACAATGAAATTTAAGATAATACCAATAGCTATTACGTTCATGTACTTGTTGTGCCTATTGTACCATAAACCAATAAAAAGCATAAGGTAATCCAGAAAATGTATATATGCTCTATATGTCATTATTATCGGATACTTATCTGTTAAATTAAGAACCCCAAACTCCAATCCAAAACCTAGTATAAAAAAAATAGGCTTCTTTATGTCTATATCAGCTATACCGCTTAATTTTCCTCTCCTTATTAAAAATCCGTATATAAATGAAGCCCCAAGAGAATCAAAAATCATGCTTAAAATCCTCCTTGTTCTTTTCGTATGCTCTCTTGAAGAGTCTTATCACTCTTGGACTAAACTGTGTCCCCTCGCTGTCGACAATGATTTTGTACGCTTCCTCTCTTGTATACGCATTTCGGTATGGTCTGTCAGATACAAGAGCATCAAAAACATCAGCAACAGAAAGTATCTCAGCCTCCAGCGGTATCTGTCTTCCGCTTATGCCGTCAGGATAGCCATTTCCGTTATACCACTCATGATGATACCTTACCCAATACCTTACATTTTTTAAAAAAGGGACATCTTTCAATATCTCATAACCGCTTACAGGGTGCTGTTTGATATGGTCGTATTCTTCTTTTGATAGTTTTCCAGGTTTGTTTAAGATATTTTCAACAATGCCTATCTTGCCTACGTCATGCAAAAGCGCAGCTATACGCACCATCTCCGTATGTGCCTCGCTGAATCCAGCTTCTCTGCAAAGATAAACGGCTAATTTCTCAACACTTTTTGAGTGTCCTAAAGTATACCTATCTTTCGCTTCCAATGCTTTTGTAAGAGCGTTTATGGTGTCATAATAGGACTGTTTAAGGTCCATATTTAATTTGAACATATATCTTACCATGATAAGTGGCACAAAAAAGATTAAAAGGGCTATATAACCAAATTTAACAAAAACTGATGTCATTAGTATGCCTATGAAGGCCAGAAATAGGAAATTTTTCACCATCCAGCTAAAGTCTTTGGTCCAAGTTTTTAAAAAGGGTTTTTCTAGCAAAATCGCTATCAAAGTAGTTACTAATAAATTATTTAGAAAATAATATACAGTAGCTGCAATAATTGATTGAATAATATAATTAGGATAAACATCACTGCCTATTTTACCGCCCAAATATTCATATACAAAGCCACCAACAGCAACACTTATTGCTATTTGCGATATATTAAATAAAGTTTTATAATATGGAGTATTTAATACATATTTTATTTTCCCATTAGAATTCCTAATTAAAAGCAAATTACCAATTGAAGCTATTAAAGCGCCTTCATAAGGTCCAAACAAAAGCAATGCCATTAAATCTACTGCATAAGCAACTGAAACTGAAACGTTTGTGTTTATGTATATCGGCAATGATTCACAAACTGCAGCAAAAATAATTAAAATTACAACATCTGTAATATGATGTGGATTTACCTTAAACATGGAATAAGTTATAAGAGATAAACCACACACAACAATAAACGATATATAAAAAATTAATTTTTTACTCACTTTATCATCCTCCATAAAAATATACCCAAACCTGTATTACCCCCATGTTAAGTTTGCACCACCAGCAAGTGCTAATGCCAATAAAGCAAGAAGTACTTTTATGATTGTTGCTTTTTTCATCCTGAAACCCTCCTTTACCAAAGATGCTCTCAAGCTCTCTAGCTTCAGGCGAAACGCTACGCTTAATAAAGGTTTGGGTAAAAAGTAAGCTATTTAATTATCAAGTATTGAGATGACACGCCTGTTTAAAGCGTCTAATGTCGCTTTTATCAACGCTTCCCCATCATCTTTTTTCACAATACTGGAACCTACAAGAAGTTCTTCGTTTTGAGGTGTAGCGTGTGTGACAGCGACAACTGCAATGCGCTTTTTGGCAAAAGAATATATATCAACATCTTCTAAAATGAGATTGTGATCTTCAGGAAGTATTTTAGATACGCATTCAAGTGTAGCATTAACGATTATCCTATTTCTATTTCTCTCAGTGTTGACACCTTTGTAAACACCTTCATATATTTCTGAACCTTTTGTCAACATCACAGTAGCTTCTAAATTTACTCCATTATTGGCAAATGTAAGATTTGTAAACGCAATTCTTTCATCGTTAAAAAACCTACCGCTTGTCTCAATCTGAGCAACGCTTATTATTTTATAATTCACATCCACTTTAAATTCTGCCATCAATACTGATTGTACATCCCTTGCAATTTGTTTTGCATTTCTAGAATTATCAGCCAAAACGTGAATTTCAGCTATTTGATTATTTTCAGCAACAACTCTGCTTGAGATGACGCTTTGTACTCTATTTATCAACTCTTCCATAGAGTTGATAACTTCTTTTGTTAATTCAGTCAATGTGCTCACACTCCATTTATCCTATCCATTTTTACACATACAGGAATAATATTCTACAAAAAATTCTATTTTCCTTCTTTTACATAAAAAAATTTTGAGGGTTTTTATAACCCTCAAAATTTTTACTCACATTGTCGGCTCTATCAAGCCATATTTGCCATCTTTTCTCTTATACACAACTGTAAAATCGTCTGTATCAGAATTTGTAAAAACGAAGAAATTATGACCAAGTAGGTTCATCTGCAGTATAGCTTCCTGTACAGACATAGGTTTTACAGGAAATCTTTTTGTCTTAACTACCTCAAACTCAGTTTCTTCTGATAAATCATTTTTTATGTAATCCTGCTGAACATCAAACCGGATTGAATCAGGTGTAAAATTGTTTTTTAATTTCGTCTTGTATTTGAGTATTTGTTTTTCAAGCTTATCAACAACGTTATCTATAGATGCATACATATCATCACTTACTTCTTCAGCTCTAAATATCATTCCCTTAAAAGGTATCGTAACCTCTGCAATCTGATTATTCTTTTGAACACTCAATACTACTCGCGCTTCTGTGTCTTCCGTAAAAAACTTCTCAATTTTGCTTAAGCTTTTCAATGCCGCATTTCTTAACCCGTCTGTTATCATTATTCCATTTCTTCCGCTTACTGTTATCCTCATATGATACAACTCCTTTCTTCATGTCTATATTATTATAATTCTACATAAAGAGTAATATTCCTGCATAAGTTCCCATTATATTTTGTGAATTTTGCAAAATATAATTTCCATTTAAAATTTAATAAAAAAGGGTGCCTCTGCACCCAGTGATACTTACAGTATTTTGCTGAAAAACTCTTTTGTCCTAGGGTTCTTTGGATTTTCAAATACTTCCTTTGGTGTTCCTTCCTCAACAATCATGCCGTCATCAACAAATATAACTCTATCAGCAACTTCTCTTGCAAATCCCATCTCATGTGTTACAACAATCATGGTCATTCCTTCATTAGCCAGTTCCTTCATGACATTTAAGACTTCCTTTACCATTTCTGGGTCCAATGCCGATGTCGGTTCATCAAAAAGCATAACATCCGGCTGCATGGCCAGTGCCCTAGCGATAGCAAGCCTCTGCTTCTGACCTCCTGATAGCTTAACAGGATAAGAATCCCTTTTATCTTCAAGTCCAACCTTTTTTAGAAGATTAATTGCAATATCTTCTGCATCTTTTTTATCTATCTTTTTTACCTTTACAGGCGCTAATGTGATATTATCGATGGCTGTCATATTTGGAAATAAGTTGAAATGCTGAAAAACCATACCTACTTTTTGCCTTATCTTATTTATATCAGCCTTTTTATCGTTGATTTTTTCACCTTCAATGTATATATCGCCTTTTGTAGGCTCCTCCAATAGATTTATACATCTTAGTATTGTACTTTTCCCTGAACCACTTGGACCAATGATAACCAAAACTTCACCTTTCTTCACTTCTAAACTGACACCTTTTAAGACTTCTAAATTTCCAAAATTTTTATGGAGGTTATCAACGCGTATCACCGGACCTCAACCTCCTTTCAAACTTGCTTAAAAGCCTTGAAAATACAAGTGTCATTATGAAATATATAGCAGCTATTATTATAAGTGGTTCAAAAGCCCTATATGTCACACTTGATATTATTTCTGCCTGTCTTGTAAGATCTGCAAATCCTATTACAGATACTATAGATGACTCCTTTAACATGACGACAAATTCGTTACCAAGGGCTGGCAGTATGTTTTTTATTGCCTGGGGAATTATGACATACCTCATAGCCATGCTGTGAGACATTCCAAGTGAGCGAGATGCCTCCATCTGCCCTGGATCAACTGCCTGTATACCTGAGCGGATAATCTCTGCAACATATCCAGCACTATTCATTGATAGTGCTATTATACCTACTACAAATCCGGGAAATTTTATGCCAAACTGTGGCAATCCATTGTATATTATAAGTATCTGCACCAGAAGAGGAGTCCCTCTTATAATCTCCACATACGCTGAACCGATAAAGCTAATCACTTTCACGCTGGACATCTTCATCAAAGCTACAATCAATCCCAATACTGCACCAATAGCAACAGATATAAGTGTAAGCTCTATGGTCATTATGATGCCATTTATAAAAAGCTGAGTGTATTGTGGCATACTTGAAAAATCAAGATTCATTAATAATTTCTTCTCCTTTCAAGAGATCTATTTTCCCATCCATTTGTTCAACATCTTGTCATATTCACCGCTATCTTTGAGCTCTTTTATCACACTGTTTATTTGATTTACCAGATCTTGATTTCCCTTAGCGACAGCAACAGAATATCCGGGTACTGCTTCATTTATCTCTTTAATGTGAAGCATTTTCATATCCTTATACTCTTTTAAATACGCATTTGCTATTGTGCTTTCCATCAATATAGCATCTACCCTGCCATTTTCCAATGATAAAAACGCATCACCTAATCTATTTAATTCATTTAATTTTATACCTTTTATCTTCTTTGCTGCATTATCAGATGTAGTACCTAGCTGTACCGCAACAGTCTTTCCATTTAAGTCTTTTAGATTATTTATTGAACTGGAGCTTTTGACAACTAAAACCTGCTCTGAATTGTAATATTCATCTGAAAAATCAACGTTCTTCTTTCTATCTGGTGTTGCATTCATGCCAGCAATTGCCATATCAATCTGTCCGCTTTGTAAAGCTGGTATCAATCCAGTAAAGTCTATATCTTTTATTTCAAGCTTTACGCCTAATTTTTTTGCAATAGCATTTGCCAAATCTACATCAAAGCCCATTATGGTATCTTTTCCGTTGACAAGTTTGTGAAATTCAAATGGTGGAAAATCCGCACTTGTGCCCATAACAATGACACCCGATTTTTTGACTCTGCTTAATGTAGATTGTTTTGAGCATCCACTTAAAATGACAGATAACATAACTATCAGCGATAATGATATGATTAGACCTTTTTTCATACTTTCTCCTCCCGCTATATGGATAATTTACTTAATAATTATACTATCACATGTATAATATTGCAACATATTTTTTAATATTACAAAATAATCTTTAGCGGAAGATTTTATAAAAAATTCTATAAATGATTAAAGGGCATTCGCGATTGAATGCCCTTGATAATCCTCTTTACTTCTTACAAGTGAAGGGGATTACTTATTTGCTCCAGCAGCTCTTCCTCTTCTGGAGTTAAACTGATTGTTCCTTTGCTTTTTAGCATCTCTACATGCTTTGCACCTTACTGGTGCGTTTTGAAAACCCTTTTGTTCATAAAATTCTTGTTCACCGGCAGTCCACACAAACTCTGCTCCACAGTCTTTGCAGACCAATGTCTTGTCTTGATACATAATAAATAATCCCCTCACTTTGATTATTAATTTACTGCACAGTCCTATAGACTATACAGTAATATTATACCACCAAGAAATATTTTTATCAATAAATTTAAAAAATTTTAAAATTGCATAAATATTACCCCAAAATATATCCCTTAACGTTTTTTGTCTACAAAATAACTGCCGGGTGTGTAGTACTTTAAATATTCTATGTACCCTTTTTTCCCCTTAGACAAGTCATTTAGCTTATCTTCAAGGTTTTTAAAAGCGCTATTTATATCTTCAATGTTCTTGTCTTCTACTTCTTTTATCTTCTCGAGAGTTGACCTTATTTCAATTAATATTCCTTTCAATACGCTTTTTTCTGCATTGTTATTTGATGTGTTAAAAATGCTGTCTATCCTATTTACTTTTTTATATAAATTATACATTGGTAGAAATTCCTTATCTATTTTATCTATATTATTTATAATGTCTTGCTTTCTTCCCAATATACTTTTTATATCATCAAGATTTTGAGAATTTATTGCTTTATTTAGCTCATTATTCAATAAAAGCATGTCATTTAGATATTTTAATTTATCTTCAGCTAACTCTATAAGCTTTTTTACATCACTAATCATATTCTATCAACCTTTTGAATAAACTTTTGCTCGAACTTTATCCATCGCTTTTCCCCACGTATCTTTAAGGTCGCTTACTAATGATTCCACTTCATCCAAAGCAACTTTATCTTTTTTTAAATTGGCTTCTATAAGCCTTCTTGATAGATACTCATAAATACTATACAGATTTTTTGATATGTCATACTGCATATCAAGAGTTGACATAAGCTCCAATACAATATCCTGTGCTCTTGTTATGCTGTTATGGGCTCTTTCAATATTTTTATCATCTATTGCCTGTTTCGCTTCATTCACAAAACGGATAATGCCATTATACAGCATCATAACTAGCTCTTCCGGACTTGCCGTCATTATGGAATTCCGTTTGTATTCCAAGTATGGATCAATCATTTATCAATTCCCCTTCCTGTGTAAAGCAAATAATCTCTATCCACTAAGTTGTTGGCTTAGCCACTGGCTTTGAGAATTCATCTGTGACATGTATGTCTCTAATTGAGTAAACTGATTATAATACTGCTGCTCAAGCGTATTTAGGTGATCCTGCATATCTGACATTCTCTGATTTAAATCATTAATTTGCTGACCCAAAAAGCTGTTGTCATACAGTTGATACTGCCCCCCACCAGCTTCTTGCGTTATAGAATTAATTCCATTATTTACTATATAATAAAGCCTTGCAGCTATTCCATCACTTGAGCTTGAACCAGGTGTAGCATTTACATCTGTAGTTGATTCCGTTATTTTTGTAAAAAGATCCATGACCTCTTGAGGATTATTTTGTATCGCATCTTTAAGCTTCGTATCATCTATGTAGAGCTTACCGCCTTCATACCACTGCCCAGTAGTTATCCCAATAGAGCTTAAAGTCATCTTCGTCCCGTCAGAAGCAGTCACAGTGCCTGATATGGCATTTCTCAAAGAATAATATATAGATGTAAGTGTACTATTGCCGTTCAAATCACCGCTTCTTGCTTTCTGCTCCCACAGCGTGATATCACTATCTTTCATCTGCTCTTTCTGTGCATCTGTAAGAGGCTTATAATCATAATACCTCTCTTCAGTTAACTTTGAATTTATCTGAGTAATCACGTCATTATAAGCATCCACAAAGCTTTTTATGCTGTTGTATATCGTATCTGTATCTGTCTGAACGGAAAGAGTCGTATAACCTTGCCCTGTAAGATTTATATTGATGCCTGCAACAGACACATTGTTTGTCGAAGTAGTCATGTTGACTCCATTAAATGAAAATGAAGCATCTGTGCCTGTAACTGTAGAAGTATTTAACTTTAATGTATTTGTCAAAAAATTAAGTCCTGTAGAATCTGTACCGCTAAAATCGATCTTTGCATTTGACCCTGTTGAATTTGTTATTAAGAATAATCTGTCTGTAGTTGTATCATAAGTGGCATTGACATGAGTCGTACTTGATGCACTATTAATTGCTGAAACAATATCGTTTATGGTTACAGTCGATTGATTGATATTTTTAAAAACTTGTACACCATTTAAATATATATTTGTAATGTCAGACGTATTATATGTTTTATATGAATTACTGCTACTGTCATAAGCACCGATTGCAGAAGTGCTGGCAGAAGTTGCCCCTGTTGCTAATTGATTAACATTTAATGTATACGTTCCATTGACAGCATTTACACCTGCTGTCGCTGTCGCTATAGATGTATTTGATGAAACCGTCTTTGCAAGATACGTCCCTTGCAGTTTCATCTTAAACAAGGTGTTATCCCTAAGGGACAAAAGCTTTGTATTTATGTCCTGAAGATCTTCTTGCTGCCACTGAAGCCACTGCTTTTGCTGTTCCAATTCATAAAGTGGCTGGCTTGCAGCCGTCATAAGCTGCTTCACTATAGAATCCGTATCTATACCTGATGCAAGGCCGCTTATTCTCAATAAATTGCTTGTAGTAGAATTTTGCAAGCTAATAGGATCCATAATATTACCTCCTATACTTTTCTATCGACAAATAGACCTGCTATTTTCCACAAACCCGCCACTAAATCTAATATTTTTTCCGGCGGTATTTCGTCTATAACTTGATTTGTTTTACTGTCTACAATTTTAACTACAATTGTATTTGTCGGTTTATGCACAGAAAATTCAAAATACGTCCCATCGCTAGTCTTTATCTTATTGTTAACGTCATTGATTTCATCTTTGATAGATTTCTCGTCAACTGGTTTTTTTAAAATATTTTTTACATCATTTAGATTGTCTGCCGATAAACTGTCATTGAACTTTGCCTTTCCTCCTTCTAGCGAAATACTTTGAATCATACATAATACCTCCCAAAAATATTTACATTAGTACGTTATTTTCTATATCGGCAAAATATTTGAAAAAATTAGCGAATTCACTTTGAGCTTTTCTTTGTATCACTAGACATATATTCTACAATAAGCTTGTCCAGTTCTTGGCTTATTTCAAGCGCTTTAGGCTTATCGACGATATGCTTATCCAGTTCATTTTTTAATAACTTTATTTTCTCCTCAACAAAATCATTTTTATAATAGTGTTCTTTTATAACCTTTGCCATTTTCCCCTCCATATAAGCTAGTTTAACATTTATCCCAAATCTATATATCGGCTTTAAAACAATATTTATTAAATCTTTATCATATTTTTTGATGCTTATTTCAAGTATACTATTTCCAAGAAATTTATCAATGCTTACTTTATGCAAATTGTTATTTTGTTGAACGTATGTTTGTGTTATAATATTTATATAAATTTATGTTAGAGGTGCGAAATATGGAACTTCATGATAAGATAAGGATATTAGCTGATGCTGCAAAATACGATGTATCTTGTTCATCCAGCGGAAGTAATAGAGAAAATAAAAATGGTGGCATCGGAAATGCATCGTTTTACGGAATATGCCACAGTTGGTCTGACGATGGAAGGTGCATATCACTTCTTAAAATATTATTTACAAATGTCTGCATCTACGACTGCTCATATTGTGTCAATAGATGCTCAAATGACATAGAAAGGGCATTATTCACACCTGATGAACTGGCAGACCTTACGATAAATTTTTACCGCAGAAACTACATAGAAGGACTATTTTTAAGCTCAGCAGTTTACAAAAGCCCGGACTATACAATGGAGCTTCTGATTAGGACAGTCAAAAAACTTAGAGAAGATTATAATTTTAATGGTTACATACATTTAAAAGCCATACCTGGAGCAGACATAAATCTGATAAGATTAGCAGGGCTTTATGCCGACCGCATGAGCGTGAATATCGAGCTTCCATCCGAAAAATCTCTAAAGCTATTGGCACCTCAGAAAACAAAAGAATCAATAATAAAGCCAATGAGCTTCATACACAGTAAACTTTTGGAAAAGAGTGAATCAAAAAAGCTGATGCGCCACACAGATAAATTTGTGCCTGCAGGGCAGACGACACAGCTTATCATAGGTGCAACACCAGAAAGTGATAGGACTATATTAAAATTATCAGAGAATCTGTATAAATATTATGACCTTAAAAGAGTGTATTACTCCGCATACATTCCCGTTTTTAATGGAAACAACCTTTTGGGAGTATCATCACCACCTCTTTTAAGGGAGCACCGCTTGTATCAAGCTGATTGGCTTTTAAGGTACTACAATTTCAAAGCTGATGAATTGCTGACTGAAGAAGAGCTGAATTTCGATGTATTACTAGATCCAAAAATCAACTGGGCCATGAAAAATCTAAACCTATTTCCTGTCGAAGTAAATACTGCAGACTACAACATGCTTTTACGAGTACCAGGCATAGGTTTAAGGACAGCAAAGCGGATTGTGAAGGCGCGGAAAGCTGCTAACCTTAACTATGATTCACTTAAAAAGCTGGGTGTCGTATTAAAAAGGGCAAAATATTTTATAACATGCAATGGAAAATACTACGGTGGATGCGAAATAGAAACTAATAAAATAAAAAATAAACTTTTGCCAAAAAGCAATGTCTTAGAAGGCCAGCTTAGCATATTTGACTCAATTTACAAAACAGAAAGTAATTTGCCTATCCTCGTATGATTTAGATACTATATCTTAGATGGGAGTATGTAAACATGGTAAACTACATTTTTGATGGGACATTTGACGGGCTTATGACAGTCATATATGTGTCATATTATAATCGTCAAATACCAAATGATATTTTATCAGAAAACAGTTATCAAAAAAATTTTCTCGGAGATGACATATACATTTCAACGGATATAAATAAATCCGATAAAGTGCAAAATGCCATTACAACAAAAATATCAAAAGAAGCTCTCAAAAATATTTACTACGTTTATCTGTCTGAACTAGAATCATCATACATGTTGATATATAAATATGTAAGATTGGGATTTAAGATAGGACGAAAAATTAATTATTTTCTTCAAAATGACATAGTGAACGATGTGATTAAATTAAGTCAAAGAATTAATCATGAAGCCTATAAAATGATAGAATTAATAAGATTTAAAGAGATAAAAAAGGGATTATTTTATGCCAAAATACATCCTGATTACAATGTGCTGCCTCTCATTGTGCCTCACTTTGCTGAAAGATTTCAAGACCAATATTTTGTGATACATGATGTGAAAAGAAACTTATCAGCGGTTTATGATAAAAAATCTTGGATAATAACTGACATCCCTCCTGAAATAACATTGATTACAAAAGAGGAGGAAGATTTTGAAAATCTCTGGAAGATCTACTACAAAAGCATCTCTATAGAAGAAAGAAAAAACCTAAGGCTTCAAAGACAACACATGCCTAAAAAATACTGGGATATGCTTACAGAAAAGCAATAATTACTTTTCAAACTGAATGGCAGAAGTAATTCTCTCTATGAATGGTATGCCATTTGATGTAGGTAAAAGTGATGATGTGACCATGACTTCATTAACTGGTACGAAGTCATATTCATCTCCATTTTTTACACCATACCCAGTAAAGTCGTGTATGATGTAAGGCACTCCGCCATCCATTCCAACGTATATCATAGCATGACCCGGCATGTATAAAGCTGCGCCAGGTTTAATCTTATCAAAAATCTTTATTCTTTCATCTAATGATAATCCATCAGAAAATTTATAGGCTATTCCTGGACATCTTTCCTGCTCATCAACATTTCTGGGAAGCTTAAACCCAAATATCTTGTATACATACATGATAAAGCTGGAGCAGTCTTTCCCATTGAAGCTATCTCCCCATCCATATCTATCGCCAATAAGTTTAAACGCCTGATTTAAAATATTGGCTCTCGTGTATGAGACATAGCCCCAATGGACATCTTCTTTTACCGATATAAGACCATCTTTAAATACTAAATTGCCTTTATCATCTCTTAAAGGCAGCTTAACAACATAATTGCCATAAGCAGATTGATTACCTACACTGTAAATCATATCTTTTTCCAGTGGTATTTTCGTGCCCATATCAAACTGAATTTCAGACACATCTTTATCATAAGGATTAAACTGCGTTTTGACATGGTTTCCAGTCACCATTATGAAATCATCTGTATCAAGATAATCAAACACTTCCTCTTTATCTTTTGCAATTGCTATATTACATGCCTTTACCCAACCTCTGTAATTGTAGATCTGTACAAAATACCATTTTTTATCTTTACTTTCATGCAGCACCAAAACAGGCTCTAATGCTTGGCACGATGTCTCTTGAAATCTATCAAATTCGATATCGCCTTTTCTGCTGTATACCGCTATCTCCGTAGGGAAACTTCTAAGAGATGTCTTTCTTATGGTAATGCCGTACCGTACTGGATTGACCTTTTTTATTTCAGTGATATTTAAATTACCAGTTATACAATCGTAAAAACCCTGCTTTGCTTCTTCACCATTTCTAAAATACATCTCTTTTTCTGGCAATTTATATTCTTTTATCAAAGACAACAATTCGTCGTAAGTAAGACTATCCCTGTAGCTTTTTAAATCATAGACGCTATCGCATTTTTCTACAATCTTTTGATTGAACTTCATAATATCATTTTGCGTCATTATAAGGCTATCAGCATCTGGTATCTTTTCTATCCAGTATTCGGCATCAAGCATCTCTAACCTAGTTCCAGGTATAATATAGATCACCTCCATGGATATTTAATGATTATAAAAATTTTAATATATGTCTATTTTTGTATATGAAAAGTATTCATCAAAAATTCAGCAAATTTTAAATCCAGTTCTGTATCAATATCTATAGATCTTTCATTAGGCATAATATACGCATATGTTTTTTCACCAAAGAAGCCTTTATTTTGTATTAAATAATTCCAATCCGATACATATATTGCTCCATTTATTCTATAATACTTACTTATTTCTTGCCTATTTTTATTTAAAACATCTTTTCTTAAAAAATCTTTCATACACAAATCCTCGTTTAAGACATTCATCCATAAAGGAGAATGCTCAGCCTCACAAACCGAAACCACCGCACTTGCTTTTTTTTCATACAAAATGTCAATCGCATTTTTTATGTCATACGCTTTTCTTAATGGTGATGTTGGTTGTAAAAGCATAACTAAATCATATACAGTATGATTTTTTTCTAGCCAACTCATCGCATGCAAAATAACATCTATCCCTTTTGCATCGTCAGACGCTAATTCGCCAGGCCTCATAAAAGGAACTTCTGCTCCATATTTTTTTGATATATCTGCTATTTCAGGATCTTCTGTTGAAACAATTATTTTATCTAAAAATTCCACTTGCAACGCAGCTTCAATAGTATACGCTATTAGAGGTTTGTCTAATAAGGGCCTCACATTTTTTCTTTTAACCCCTTTTGAACCACCTCTTGCAGGTATTATCGCTAGTATTGATTTTCCTTTATACATCTTATAAACTATCCACCTTTTTAAAATATTCAAGTGTATTACGATATTCTTCCCATTGTCCAACATCAAACCACTTTGAGCTTACAGGATATACACCAACTTTATATCCACATTCTTTTGACTTTAATAACAAATCCGGCATGTTAAAAGATTGTCCATCTGGAATCAGACCGATCAATTCGGGTTCTAAAACATATACACCTGAATTTATTACAAAATTATACTCTGGCTTTTCTATCATATTTATCAATTCGCCATTATTAACATTCATAACACCATACGGAATCTGCATATTTTTAACAACACCTACTATAGTAGCGTGATTCCCATTTTTTTTATGATATTTTAAAAGTTCATCGAAATCTATATCTATAATAACATCACAATTTGATAAAATAAAAGTATCATTTAGTTTATCAATTGCAAGTTTTAACGAGCCCGCAGTCCCAAGGAATTCTTTTTCTTGTACAAAATTTATATTATAACCGTCAGGATTTTCTGCAAAATATAACTTTATAATTTCAGCTTTATAATTAAGAGAAATTATGAAATCATTAAATCCGTAATTTTTAAAATTTTTCATTATTATCTCTATTATTGGCTTATCTCCTATAGGTATCAATGGTTTAGGAAGTATTTTTGTAAACGGATCTAACCTTGTACCCTTACCGCCAGCCATAATAAAAACACTGTTATTCTTATTTGAATATTCATATTTTATTCCAATAAATTCTTCCATCAGTATTAAATCGATAACTCTTTTTTCATTATCTATTACAGGAATAGTTTTTATTTTATACTTTATCATCAACTCTTTAGCAACTTCTTCTTGTCCTCTATAAACATATTTTGGTTTCTTATTCATAATGGTAGAAACAGGCTGTTCCAATGATACATTATACAATATCGCCCTTCTTATATCTCCATCTGTAACAGTTCCAACAAACCTATCATCATCATCAACAACTAAAAGAATTTGTAATCTATTTTCATTTAACTGCTTTATAGCATTTTTAATAATACATTTATCGCTAATAACAACGGATTTAACCTTATTCTCCATTATTGATTTCTCCCCATATCATACCTATATTTTTTTATTGTCCCTGGAATACCTACAACAACAGCATTATCAGGTACATCATCTAAGACAACAGTACCAGCTCCAACTAAAGAATTTTTACCTATCTTTATTCCCTCAATAATAACAGACCCAATTCCAATATGACTTGCTTCACCTATTTTAACTCCTCCTGCAATTTTAACGCCTGGAGCAATATGAACATGATCGCTTATTATGCAATCATGTTCAATAATAGATCCTGTATTTACTATCACGTTATTTCCAACTCGGGTATCAGGACCTATAAAAGTACCAGCCATTACAACATTTCCTCGCCCGAATTTTACATGCTCTGAAATAATAGCTGATGGGTGAAATGCATTAATAAAAGTAAAGCCAATCTCCTTTACTTTTTCATACAAATTTTTTCGCAAATAATTATCTCCAACACTTCCAACAACTATTAGTGCATAATTTATCTCACGTTTTAATAAATCATTTAATTGCTCATCAGTTGCAATAACCGGTACGCCTAAAACTTTTTTGCCAATCTCATCAGATTTGCCTATTAGTCCTTCAATATGTATTTTATTATTTTTTTTCAGTATATCTATCACCGCTTTTGCATGACCACCTGCACCAATTAAAATTAATTTATCCAAAAGAATTCCTCCTTGGAAAAAGCATATAATTATTATTCAAGCATAGAAAAGTCAATAATTGTATTCTTTAAAATATGAATTCTGGCTTTTTTACCAATTAAATAATCAAAAAACTTAGGAGGCAAACCAGTTCCTGGCCTTTTTGTAATTAACATCTCTTCCGTTATGACACTGCCACTGGGTATATCTTTAGCTGCAATAATTGACTTCCTTGCTACATCTCTAACATTTTTTTCATTCTCTCTACATCTTTTTATCCCATTTCCTAATGCCGCCTCTATGTTTCTAATGCTTTTAATCATAAGCTTAAGTTCGCTTGGTTCAAGTGAAGCCTTGTGATCAGGGCCTATCATTCTTTTATCAAGAGTAAAATGTTTTTCAATAATCAATGCTCCCATCGAAACTGCTGCTATTGCAACTTCAATGCCAAGAGTATGATCTGAATAACCAACAGGTAGCTTAAAAGCATTTTTCATAGTTATCATTGCATTTAAATTAACATCTTTGTATTCAGTTGGATAATTTGATGTACAATGCAATAAGAATATACTCTTATTACCAGTATTTTTAATCGCTTCTATCGCTTCTTCGATTTCACCTAAATTAGACATTCCCGTGGAAAGTATTATTGGTTTCTTTTTTTTTGCAATGTATTTTAAGAAGGGAATATTTGTAATATCACCAGAACCAATTTTAAATGCAGGTACGTCAGCTTGTTCCAACATATCGGCACTTTCATAATCAAAAGGAGTTGCTAAATAGATTAAATTTCGCCTTTTGCAATATTCCATTATTTTGACATGATCATCATAAGACAATTCTAACTTTTTTAACATATCATACTGTGTTTCATCTGGAGATGTAGTCAATTTTTGGTATTCAGCTTTCTTAGCGTCTTTAATCACTAAATTTTCTGTTTGAAATATTTGGAATTTTATTGCATCTGCACCTGCTTTAGACGCCGCATCAACTAATTTCATAGCTGTTTCTAAATCACCATTATGATTCACTCCTGCTTCAGCTATAACAAATACAGAAGAATTTTCTGATATTGTTCTATTTGCTATTTTAAGCATTATATCATCACGCTCCAACATCTAATCTTCTATAAATTTTAAAATTCTAAAACCTTCAGCATATCTACAACCTGAAGCACAACCTCTAATTAGAGCTAAAGACTTTACACTATCTTCGCTTCTTGGAAAAGGGTGCTCTTTAATCTCATCATCATAAATATTTAATATTTTAATCTTTTTCTCAATAAAATCACTAATATCTATAAAGTAATTTGGAACAAAACCATTATCAGAATTTGCATAATCAGATTCAGATGGAATTTCCATCATTAAAATACATTTAATAAAAGGAAATCTAAAAACTTTCGTACACGAATTTAAAACATCAAAAACGACTTTATGATCTGAATGAATATCGTATCTATATGGTAAAATTATTCTATTAGGCTCAATTTGTCTTATTATATTTGATACCTCCTCTATTAAATCTTTTTTATGATACTTATCTAAACCGGATGGTTGCAATTTTAAATTGTAAAAGTAATCAAAATCATACGATTTAATCACATTATTAATTTGACTAGTTCTCTTATCTACTTCAGTTATAGAATATCCATATTCCTCCTTCTTATCAGTAAAATTTAACCAAGCAATTTTATATCCATTCTTCTTATATCTAAGTATTGTGCCTCCGGCTCCAAGTGTTTCATCATCTGGATGTGGAGAAACTACCATTAAAATCATAAATATTCACCTTCCATAATTATTTCTCCTAAATCACAATCCGTAATCTCAATGCAATTATCTCCTGCTTTTATTAATAATACACCATTGTTATTTTTAATAACTTTGCCAGGTTCTAAATTGTCATATCTATTAGTTCTTACCTCATTTACTTTCCAAACCCTAACTTTTTTATTCTTATAAAAAAAATATGCACCAGGATAAGGCCTAGTTAAAGCCCTGACTAAATTATAAATTGTATATGATGACATTCTCCAGTCTATCTCTCCGTCTTTTTCGCTTCGCTTTCTCCAATAATTGGATATAACATTATCTTGTTTAATTGTTTTATAAGTTCCATTTTCCAATAAAGGAATAAAATTTTCAATTTGTTTAAGTGCAATGGATGTAATCTTTTCATATAAACTTTTGGCATCATCTGAATAATTTATTTCAATTTTCTCCTGTGATAAGATATCACCACTATCTGCATCCTCATTCATAAAGAAGAATGTAGATCCTGTCTCCTTTAAGCCTAGCGCCAATGCCCATATTATCGGATGTCTACCTCTATTTTGCGGCAACAAAGCTGGATGATAGCCTAAAACTCCCATTGGAGGTATATTCAATAGTTCCTTTCCTATTAGCTGTGATAAGCCAAAACAAAATATAATATCTGGTTCTTTACTCTTTATATACTTTATAGTTTCAAATTCGTTAATATTATTAAAATATTTATATTCCAAATTATTGTGAATACATAATTCAGATAAATTTACAAAATCAGAATTATACTTAGATTTTTCTTTTGTTAATACAGACACAATATTACAGTTTAATTCTATTAATTTTTCTAATATCCTCTTTGAAAATTCAACAGTTCCAATAAATAATATCCTCACTTTACATCACCATATCATAAAAAGTCTTCTTAATTGATATATTTGTATCTAAAATCTTCTTAAGTATATTTATTATTCTTTCTGATGATTTGCCATCACCATATGGATTATCAATAGTTTTACATAATTTTTTAAATTCTGTAGACAATGCTTTTTTTAGTGCCAATACTATCTTTTCAGAATTCGCTTCACAATCTATTACACTTTTCGCCTTTATTCTTCCCTTTTGCCTGTCTCCGATATTTACTGTTGGCTTTTTAAATGTTGGTGCCTCAATTATTCCACTTGATGAATTCCCTAATATAACATCAACATTTTTCATCAAAGATAAATACTTTAAGCGTCCTAACGAAGTAAAACTTGCTGCCCTATCTGTATTAGTTTTTACATAGTTATCTATAAGCATAGATATAATTCTACCATCTGTATCGGCATTAGGTTTTGTAAATATTATTTTTACATTTTTAAAACTATCCAAAGCCTTTAATAATTCAATAAATTGGGCCTGTGAAGTATTATTTTCAAGTGTAACAGGATGATATGTAACTAAAATATTTACTTCTCCTAACTTAAACGACAATTCTTCTTGTAAATCTTCCCTTGAAAGCAACTTAATATTTTCTATATTGTCAATTCCTAAAGCCCCCACATTAAAAACTCTTTCAGGATTCTCTCCAAGTTGAATAACTCTATTTTTATAAACCTCGGTAGATGTAAAATGATATGTACTCATTTTTGTTATCGAATGTCTAATAGCATCATCAATTAGACCTTCAGTTAATTCTCCTCCATAAAGATGAGCTATTGGTATTTTAGCAACTAAACATGCTACAGCAGCAGCAAATGTTTCAAATCTATCACCCAATAAAATTACTATATCAGGCCTTAATCTATTCAATGCATCTGCAAAACCAATTATTCCTAACCCTATTGATTTTGTAATGCCTATTTCTGAATCACTTGATAATAGCATTTCTATTTTTTCATTTATCTCAAATCCATCATCAATAATTTCTTTAAAAGTTAATCCAAATTCAGGCGATAAATGCATTCCTGTAACTATTATTTGAAGATCAAATAAATTTGTTTCTTTAATTTTTTTTAATAGAGGATAAAGTAAACCATACTCTGCTCTTGTACCTGTAACAACTGCAATCTTCTTCATATACTCACCTCTTTTTTATACCTAAAATATCTAATAAAGTTTTTGCAACATATTTTATATCTTCATAAGTATTTAATGTTGAACCAGGTAAATTTAAGCCGTTTTCATATATTTCATAAGAATTACTATAGCTTCCTTTCTTGTATTTTTTATAAGGAGGAAAATCTACTATAGGATTAAATATTCTTCTTGTTGGAATGCCCCTTCTTTTTAATTCATCTTGAATTTGAGGTATAGCCATACCTACTTTTTTACAATCAATTTTTACTGAAGGTAACCAAGCAGAACTTTCTGCACTTTCATATTCTTTTTGCAAAGAAATTTCTTCAATCCCATTAAAAATTTCTTTGTAAATTTCGAAATACATGCGTTTCTTTTTTAAAAATTCAGATAAACGCTCAAGCTGTGCAATCCCAAGAGATGCCTCTAAATTTGTCATTCTATAGTTAAAACCTATCTCTGTATGATAGTATCCTTGTGCCATATCCCTTGCCTGGTTAACTAAAAATTTTATGTGCGATGCCCATTCTCCATTATTTAAAGAAATCATCCCACCTCCACCTGTTGTTATAACTTTATTTCCATTAAAACTAAAACACCCTGTATGGCCTATTGTTCCTGTCATACTCCCTTTATATGAAGCTCCAAGACTTTCCGTTGCATCTTCTATAACATAAATATTGTTCTCCATTGCTATCTTCATTATTTTATCCATATCACATGGATTGCCATATAAATGTACAGGAATAATTGCTTTTGTTTTAGGTGTAATCGCTTTTTCTATTTCTCTTGGTTCTATGTTCCATGTGTCTTTATCAACATCAACAAATACAGGAGTTGCTCCGCAGTAAACTATCGGATTAACAGTCGCAACGAATGTAATAGCAGGAACTATAACCTCATCACCATCTTTAATGCCTAATTCATAAAGTGCCATGTGCAGTGCTGCTGTTCCACTTTGAACCGAGACACAATGATTTACATTTAAAAATTCCGCAAATCTTCTTTCAAATTCAGGAACGAAAGGACCAGCAGTAGATACATAACCACTTTCAATGCACTTTACTAAATAGTCTTTTTCTTTATCGCCTAAATTAGGCGAGTCAAGTTGTATATTATACATTATATACCTCCGATTTATATAAGCTGATATTATCCTTAATCCATCTAATCGTTTCTTTTAGCCCATCTTCAAGTTGATATTCGGGTATCCAATCAGTATATTTCTTTATTTTAGAGTTATCACATACTAATCTTTCAACTTCACTTTTGTCTGGTCTAAATCTTTGTTCATCTTGTACTATTTCGATATCAACATCCATTAACTTTGAAATCAGCTCTACTAAAGAACCTATCGAAATTTCATGTCCAGAACCAACATTTGTAATGTTCCCAATCAACTCATCACATTCAGCAATTTTAATAAAGCCATTAATTGTATCTTTTACAAAATTTAAATCTCTAGTAGGACTTAATTTACCGAGTTTTATTTGCTTTTTGCCAGTTAATATCTGAGTTATTATTGTAGGAATAACTGCTCTTGCTGATTGACGTGGACCATATGTGTTAAAAGGCCTCACGATTGTTACAGGTAAATCAAATGCATTATAAAAACTTAAAGCCATATTATCAGCACTTATTTTCGTGGCTGAATATGGCGATTGAGGCTGTAAGGGATGAAATTCATCAATGGGTATATATTTTGCCGTTCCATAAACTTCACTTGTTGAAGTATGCATAACTCTTTCTATATCAAGCTCTCTTGCAGATTGCAATACATTGTATGTTCCTTCTATATTAGTTTTTATATAGGCAAGAGGTGATACATAGGAATATGGAATTCCAATAAGCGCAGCCAGATGAAATACAACATCCACTCCTTTCATAGCATCTCTAACACTATCATAATCTCTTATATCACCCCTATAAATTTCGATCTCATCTTTATACTTAGATTTTTCTAACCAACCCCAATTATTATTAGAATTATACCTGACAAACGCTTTTACTTTTGCACCTATTTCCACCAATCTTTCTGCTAAATGGGAACCAATAAATCCTCCTGCCCCTGTAACTAAAACTTTTTTATTTTTTAAGTTCATCACATATCCTCCTAAAAAGTCTTCAACTTAATCATCGTTTGATTTCGTCAACTGTTTTTAATGCTTTTTTTAAACCTTCCAATGACTTTTCTATCGCTTCATATATTCCTTGATAAAGTGTATATGACATCATTGCAATTCTAAGCTTTTTTTGCTTTTCAGTCTCATCTTTTTCAGGTCTAAACCCTTTTAAAACTTTTGTAGTAACTATGTTTAATATAGAAGATATATACAAAAAACTGCCTTTTGAGTTTTTTAATCTTTTGTCTATTTTATCTAGTATTGATACTATATGAGATACGTCTGCATTAACATCCTTCTGATATTCATTATACATTTTTTTCGAAAGCTTTGCAGCACGCATGCAGTCATTTTTTATTTTTTCTAATTTTTTAATCGTATCTCTAAATTCTTTCGCAAAATCATCTATCTGCCTTTTATCTAATTTAATCTTTCCATCTTTCAATATACTGTCTATCTTATTTTTTACATTTATTTCTCTATTCATAAATAGCTCTATTACTTCTTTAAATCTCATTATTTTAGTTCCTTTTATAAGTGCACCACCTTCTGTCGCATTTATGTATGTCCTATCTGGATGCCCATATATATAATTTTCAAACCATGTCTTAAACGAAAGCAAAACGCGATCGGTCAAAACTTTTTCTTCAAAGTTGCCTTCAACATATATATACTCCTTTTCGTCAGAATTCTCTTTTATTCTGTCCTTTTCATAAGTTGTTCCAGATGCATGTGTCCTATTATCTAAATACGCTAAATCTTGACCTATAAAAACAATAGGATTGCATCCTAACATATATGCAAAATCCAAAGATAAATTAGCAACTGATGGTCCTGTACTTAACTTTCCAAAATCTAACGATAATCTATCACTAAGCAATTTCGTATATGTTGATGCAATCTCTGCAATGATAAATGATCCCCCATATTCTTTTAATATTTTAGGATATAAAGTCAAATCGTACACAAGTGGAGATTTGACTTTATATCCATCAAAATGCTCAAAATTCTTCTCTCCACCATCTATTGATACAACAAAATCCGGTTCAATATTTTTTTGCAAAAGTGCTTTTAAAGCTGTCCCAACACATATAATGACACATTTACCCTTTGCCTCTTTTAATTGCTCAATGTTTTTGTCAAGTGATGGACCAGCAGAAACTATTACTGCAGGAATATTTTTAAATACACCAAAAAAAGATTTAACCGGTACGCTCTTAAAAACATATTCCAAATTCTCCATGAAATTTGACTGCCATTGCTCAGCAAAGTAAAGTGCTGTATTTCTGTTAATTCGCATCGAATTTATCGTTTCAATTAAACATTTGTTAAATATTTCATAATATTTGTTAAAGACCTTAGGATATTGCTTAAATTCCTTATATATAACATTTTCAAAGTTATCCCATGGTATATAAGACTGTAGTATTACATTTAATTTTTCTTCTGATTCTTCACTTATAAAATATAAATTCTCCCTATTTTTAAATCTATCGTAGTATCCATTATTTAGTGCAAATTGAAATATTTCATTTGATGGTTCAACCAATATCAGCCGATTATTGGGTGATAATCTACTTAAAAGATAATTAATATGATAGCCTAATCCTATACCATAAATAATTAATATAGACTCATCACTAATCTCAATAGTATCAACCCATTCTTTTGCTTCTTTGTCTGGATAATATGAACTATGCAAAAAATACCTTTTTCTTTCATTCATATATACCAAAGTATCATTGCCATCTTTTGCTTTAGAAATTTCAAATGAACTCATCAGTTAAGCTCTCCTTTTTTGCAGTGATTCATATATCCATATAATATATCCTTAATCTCATAATTCAGTGAATCGGATATTAATTGATAATCTGAATTTTCAATTCCATTCATCAATGCACTTAAACTCTCATTCACCTTTACAACATCCAAATCAAAGCCATGAAAGGGCATAGTCAATGTTATTGCTTGTATTGACCAATTAAGCCCGTCAATAACACTTATAAGCAACGAATTTGCTTCTGCATACATGCCTTCGTCTATTAACCTTATAACATCGTCGACACCATCAATAAGCCTCGGCACATACTTAAGGCTCTCTGCTACAGTTTCTTTCATCATATCATTAAGCATATAAACCCACCTAACATTTTTACATTTCTACAATGATTATCGGCTTGACAGAATAAAAGTTTAAACTTATATAAATTAACTTCTGAAATGTAGCTAATATTATTATGTACTTATGTTAATTAGGTACAATTAACATAATATCAATGTCATCCTTATTAATTTTAAGCGAACAATAATTCATAGGTCTTAAAATACATCTATAGTTATTTATAAATAAAATACGAATATTATTTATACAATATCTAGTTATAGGCAGACGCGTCCACTTGCGGGGCGTATAGTGTTTTTTTATTAGTACATGTTACATCAATATGCTTTTTCATAAAATTAAAAATCATTTTAATCCGACAGTTCCATTACAATATGGATAACCACTACATCCTAAAAATGTGCTGTATTTTCCTTTTCTGATTATCATTGGTCTTCCGCACTTAGGACACTTTTTGTCAACTACATCGCCAATTCCGTTTGATTTATTTAATTCTAAATTTTTTATGATCTCTTCTGTAACAAATTGACCTTCGTATCTCATCATCTTGCCTTTAACGTACTTACCAGAGAATATATTTACATCACCTTCCCAAATTATAGAGTCAATAATGTATAGATTTATCTCTATTTTTTCTCTTTCGATTACCATTACACCTATTTCTTTAATTTTATCTATTGTTTTTCTGTCATTTATACTATTTTTCTTATATGTCGGACTAGTATATAAAGTTATTTCGATACCGTTTTGTATCATATCTGTAAATCTTGGGATAAATCCATTTATTAACTCATCTAAAACTTCAGGACATATAACAATAAATCGCTTTTTAACTTTAATAAAATCATTAATAAAAGCCGCTAAAAAATCATCTTTAATATTTTCAACTAACTTTGAATCATTGTTAGCTATTAATCTCACTTTGTGTAGATCTAAAATCTCTTCTGACTGAATCAAATTAGCTTTATCTAACAAATAAGAGATGACTTTTTCTACTTTTGAATTTAGAATCAATCTGGACTTTAAATATGCGATATTTCCGACAAAACAAAAATTCATTTTAGCTCTTGTCAATGCCACATTTAACAGTAAATCAGCATTTGTACTATGGTTGAAATCATTTATCAATGGTGACAAGTCTACACCTTCACTGTCAGATAAATCATATATTATAACATCACATTCACCGCCTTGAAATCTATGGACAGTGCTTGCCATTAATTTACCAGATATTTTTTTATCTCTAATTATTTTATTTATAAGACGTGCCTGTGCAGCATAAGGTGTTATAATACCAATTTTCAATTTTTCATTTTTTTCTAAAATTCTTTCAGCAACTTCGATACAAATGAATGCATTGTATATATTAAACCTACTTTTCTTTGCTATCTTATAACACCTAGGATTAGTATTTGATGTATCTATTATTGATATAGTTGGCATTGAATAATCTCTTGTTCTTAAAATGACACTTATATCATCTTTTAATCTTCCATTGTAATAAAATTTATTAGATATTGCAGATAATTCCGGTACCATCCTATATTGTGTATCAAGTAAGCACACATACGGATTAATTATTGCTTTATTTACCTCATCAATTCCAATTATATTAAAAATATTTTTGCCAATTATTTCTTTGGCAAATTGATTATCAGTAATGCATATAGGTGGAAGTTGCAAAAAATCTCCTGCCAGTGTAATAAATCCATAAAGTTTACATCTGCTGAAAACCCAATATAAATGTGGCAGCTGAACCATGCTAACTTCATCAATAATTAAAACATCAAATTTTTCTTTAGCCAATTTATCATCACAAAATGTCTTTGTAACAGTAGTAGCGATTAATTTAGCTTCAGCAATTATCTCTTTTCTTTTTTCTATGATTTCATTGTCTATTTTGCTTATTTTCTCATTAATATCATATATTTGCCTATCAATCTCTTTAAGTCTATCTTTTAACAATTTAATTTGTTTTAATTTTGATTTAGATTCTTTAATTCTTTTGTTTAATTCTATATTTTCTAATTCTTTTTTTTCAATTGTATCTATTAATTTTTCTATGTCTTCATCGGAATTACGATTTTTGCATTCATTAAGATGTGTTTTTAGCACACTTAAGCTTAATTCAATTTTATTGCTGTCATCTTCCAATTCCATAGAAATTTTTTCATAATCTAATATTATCTTATTTATTTTCTCTTTTTCAATAATAAGTGTTGAAATATTATTTTTATAAAGTTCTTTACTTGATAATAATAAGCCGCATTTTGATTTCAATATATTCTCAATCAAAATGTTTTGATAGTTTTCACTATAATAATCATAAAATCCATTTTGTGGATAACCATATCTCAATATTTTCCCTTGGTTATATATTTTAAGTTTTTTAAGATTTTTCATAACATTTTTCATAGCTTCATCAACAGCATTGTTTGAATGAGATATCAACAATACTCTTCTACCCAATTTTAAATGTTCTTCTATTATTTTTGCCAATGTCTTTGTTTTACCAGTTCCTGGTGGTCCCCATATTATATTGAATTGCTCTGACAATGATTTTTTAACTGCTTTTATCTGCGCATCATTTAAACCACTCTTTGAAAATTTTACTTCATCTGTATAAATTTTTTGAGGAATATTTCCATCAAATATCATATTGCTTAATATAAAATCGCAATTAATTGTACTTTCATCGCAATTTTGATATCTTTTTTTTAAAATTTCTAGCAAATACCATAACCTAAAATCAAGTATTGCTTCTTTTATATTGTGACCCAAAAACTCAGGTATGCTTATTTCTACTTTAGAATCTATCACAGACAAGATTTCTGCTGAATAAACCTCACCGTTTACAGTTATCTTAGCTTTTATTTCCTCAATATCGTAAAACTCATTTTCAAAAGAAAATTTATAAATATTGTTTGATTCATCGTTACGAATATATTTGCCATCATATATTTTTATCACACTTGCTTCATTTTCTCTTTTCATAGCCTTTATTTCTTCCTCTATGGCATATATAAACGAATCTATATATTTTACTGCCACAATAATCCCCCATTTCTACCCATTATATATTATCGAAAATTTTACATATTTATTGAATAATATCACTATAATTTGGCTAGAAAATTATTAATAATTGGGGCATCGTATGGAAAATAAGAGATCTAAATTCTAAGAATATGATTTAAGGGAGGCTTTGCCTCCCTTTATTGTTATCTTAGTAATTGTAATACTGTCTGTGGTTGTTGATTTGCCTGAGCTCTTCCAGGCCGATATCTTTCGATATCGAATAGATCATATCTTCATCCTATATCAAATAGGAGCCGGGCACTTCGGGATTTATCCCTACGGACTTCATCACCTTGAGTTTTTCTTTTAGGTGGTATGTCCTGATCGTTGAACCTTCCCCAACCTTTCGGTACAGGGGCTTGGCTGCTGATTGCCCAATCCTTATACTTTTTAACCTATCACATCTATCCTTTCGGATTATGTTGTAGGGTATAAGGCTCTAAGGGTTTTCCAGCAATTCACCCGGTGGTAATCCTGAAAATTACTCTTCAGGACGCCTGTGGAAAACAGCTTATGCAGCTATTCCCTCAAGCATTGCTGTAGCTGCTTGGTTTAATATGTTGTCTTTTGTGAATTCCATCATTTCTTGAGCCATATCTACATCTCTTATACGAGAATTTGCAGCCGTCAGATTTTCCGATGCTGTGCCAAGATTATTTATTGTGTGTTCAAGTCTATTCTGAAGAGCACCTAAATCAGCTCTCTGAGCAGAAACTTGATTTATAGCTTTATCTATAACATCAATTTGTTTTGAAATACTTGCTGCTGTAATACTAGCACCTGCTGAACCAACAAATATAGAAGCTATGCTCATGGCACCAGTTGCCGTATCTTTTAAGGCCGACGCACTCATTTTACCAATAGAAACAGAAATAGTCTGACTGTCATTAGCTCCAATTTGCAACGTAACATTGGCAGTACCATCTAAGAGATTTTTTTGATTAAATTGTGTCGTAGTAGCTATTCTATTGATTTCTTGTTTAAGCTGTTCAATTTCCTTTTGAATATTAGCTTTATCTTGATTCGTATTTGTATCATTTGATGCCTGAACTACTAATTCTCTCATCCTTTGGAGAATCGATGTTGTCTCATTTAATGCACCTTCTGCTGTCTGTATGAGTGAAATACCGTCTTGTGCGTTTCTTTGAGCTTGATCCAATCCTGCTATCTGTGCTTTCATCTTTTCAGATATTGCTAGACCTGCTGCATCATCTGCTGCACTATTAATCCTGTAACCTGATGAAAGCTTTTGCAATGCTTTTTGTGTATTTGTGTTGTTTGTCTCAAGTGCTCTCCATGCGTTTATAGCACTTAAGTTTGTGTTGATTACCATATTTTCTTCCTCCTTGAATTTTTATTTGGCATCCATGCCATATCCACCATAAGATTTCCCACAGTTGGCCAACTGTTTATCATTTGTTTTACACTATATATATCGATTTTATTTTTTTTTAGTTTAGTCTTTTTTTATAAGTTTTTCTAATTTTTCAAGTGATGATTTATCTATAAGTGCTGCTTTCTTGTTCTCATCTTTTACTTCTAAAAGCTCTTTTCTCACTACTGATACATTCTTTGGAGCAGATATGCCTATCTTTATATTTTCGCCATCGATGCTTACAACCTTTATCTCAATGTTATCCCCTATAATCAGAGATTGCCCTATTTTACGGGTTAGTATCAGCATTTTTTAGCTCCTTAAGTATAGGATGTTTTATCATGTACTCATCGTTGTCGAGAAGTATCTGCATCCCTTTATTGTTTTCTGCATTTATGATTATAGGGGCTTTTAGGTTGGCAGTCATCTTTTCAATTTCATCAGGTATTACAACGATGGCAAAAACGAGAATGTGATTTAAGTTCTTTATATCCAACAATTTTACCGTCTCTTCGTCTAATTCAACATTATAATCTTTTATTATAGCTTTTGGATCGATTATCACAAATGCTATATCCGTATCATCGAGGGACTGAAGCCACTTAAATGGGGTAAATTCTTCAGAGCTTAGAAGAATGAAGCTTTTAAGTCCCTCGAAGCCTGGTATACCTTCATCAAAGTGAAGTACATCTTCCTCATTGTAGCTGACAACACCAAAATTTCTTGTCACTATATCCATAGCTCATGCCTCTCTTTCGAATTCAAACTATTGCATCCACATTCTGCCCTATGTAGTCGATTTTTATAGACGGATACTGCAGCATGTATATATTTATATTTGCCCTTGTTGCTTCTATCTCCGGCTTTTTAGGCACTGCATCTATATACGCCTTACCCTCCTGCCAATTTATATTGAGATAACCGTCAAACCATATCTTTGGCCTCGATTTCGGCATAAGGTCTACATTAAAGTCGATATCCTCTACACCTGCCTGAGATGCTAACTCAGGTATGACATTTTGATGGTTCTCTATTGATGCCAATGCATTGCCATCGTCGACTATTTTAGCTATTGCTTCAAGCCCTACTTGATAGCTTCTTTCTGCCTCGTCGTGTATAAGGTCAAATATGTTTTTTAGACCAGACTCATAAAAGCATTGATATTGATCTATGTGCACCTGTGGCAGCTTCTGATCAATCTCTATCTTAGGCATCTCCTGATGTATATTGAGGTCTGCATTTTGATTGTGTATATTAATTTCGGCAGGAGTAGTATCTATACCTATCCTGCCGAATGTTTGATGTATTGCTATATCCATAGTACCATTCCTTTACCTCAGGAAATCTACTAGTGATGGTTGAATGATCATGGCTCCAGACGCAAGTGACGCTCTATAGACATTCTCATCCATCTTGAGGTTTGTGATAACCTGTGCTATGTCTGCATCTTGGTTTTTTGACAGCAATGCTGTGAAGTTGTAGTTGTCATCACTAAGCCTATTTGCAGTTAAATCAATTCTATTTGCCTTTGCACCTGCATCCGCTCTGATCGCAAGAACATTTTGCAACTGATTGTCTATATCACCAATTATATTGCTGACAGTCTGATTATCACCTGATTTCAATGCATTTGACAGATTATCCATGACATTGAGAAGCTTAGATGTGCCGGAAGTTACATCAAACACTTTATCGCCTGTCACATTTACTTGAAGAGTATTACCTCCTGCGCCTATCTCAAACTGTATCACACCATCATCGCCTGCGTAGCCATTGCTGCTGTCGCTAAATGGCTTAGTATCAGTCTTATATCCTGCAAATATGTACCTGCCGTTGTACTGTGTATTGCCTACCTGAATTAGCTGCTGTTTAATCTGATCCACTTGTGCCGCAATGCTCTGCATGTCGCTTTGAGTAAGCGTGCCGTTTGATCCTTGTACAGCTAAGTCTCTGGCACTTTGCAGCAAATCTCCTATTTGTCCCAAAGCTGTATCAGTTAAGCTAAGCCACGACTTCGCATCATCTGTATTCTTTGTATATGCATCATTTCTAGCAATCTCCGTCTTTATCTTTAAAATATTTGCAACTGCGACAGGATCATCTGATGGCTTGCTTACTTTTTTGCCTGTGGATAGCATATTTTGATCTCTTTGCAATCTCTCAAGATTGCTGTTGTAATCACTCATAAAATTCATAACAAGCATATTATTTGTAACACGCATAATCTACACCTGCCTTTTTACGTTACACCCATTTTATTGATTAGCGTATCTAGAAGCTGATCCATAACTGTAATCATCCTTGCTGACGCTTCATACGACTTCTGATACTTAAGCATATTCGTCATCTCTTCATCGAGAGATACACCAGAAACTGACTGCCTGTTATAGTCCACCTGTTTCACCATAGCGCTTTGATTTGTCTGCATCATATTGGCTTGCTGCGCATCAACTCCTAGATTTGATATTAATGAGCTTACAAAATCGTCAAACGTTCCACCGTTTAATCCGCTAATTTTTGTATCTCTAAGGGCTATAAGTTTTAAGACGTTTGAATTATCTCCAGGTAATGAATTGGGATCAGATGCTGCAGCGATCTTTTGAAGTCCATCATCTGCAAGTATGTCTGACGAGACTTTAATATTTTTTGCATACTCTGCCGTCGGATCATACGTAGAATCTGTTATATTAAAGAAATTAACACCAGTACTGCCGTCAAGTCCATATCCTGCAGCATGCTGTGCATTAAAAACCGTCGCAATATTATATGCAAGCTTATTCAACTGCTCTTTATAATACGGTATGCCTTTTACACCGTTTGTTCCATCGCCGTCCCTCATGTCAAGAAGCCCTTTTAATATACCTCCCGTTGGATTTACAGGCGTACCTGCAAGATCCCACTTTACTGTTCCTGTATTGTCTACGCTCATCGTATAAGCATTATTGCCATCAACAAGAGCCTGTCCGCTTATATCTATCCTGAAGTTTTTATTTGAATCCTCATAAGTAGTTATATTGACTATCTCTGAAAGCTTATCTACCAGCAAATTCCTCTGATCTCTCAGGTCATTGGCAGTTTGCCCCGTAAGTTCAAAACGGTATATCTCATTGTTAAGCTTTGATATTCTATCAGCATAAGAATTAATTTCCTGCACGCGGCTCTCTATCGTACTGTTTAGTTCATTTTCTTTGTCATCAAGATGCTGGTATACTGAATTTATAGTATCTGTCAAAGCCACGCCATTTTCCCTGACTTCTGCTCTTACCTCAAGGCTTTCAGGGTTTTTTGATAGTTCTTGAAGCGAATTGAAGAAATTATCTATGACAGTAGTAATTCCTGTATCAGACGGCTCATTCAATATGCCCTCTATCGCTGATAAAGTATCTGATTTAGTCTCCCACTCGCCAAGTGTGGTATTTTCTCTTCTGTACTGTTGATCAAGGTACTGATCTCTTATTTGACGGTAACCATCAACATTTACGCCACCTCCTATGGCTTTACCCCATTGATCGGCCATACCATAAGTTGTTGGTGGCGCAATGGCAGATAAGTCTATCACTTGCCTCGTGTAACCCGGTGTATTTGCATTCGATATGTTGTGCCCAGTCAAGTTCAGTGCCTGCTGACTTGCAAATAGGCCTGTCTTGGCTATCTCTAATCCTTGAAAAGTGGACAATGCGCTCTCATTCCTTTCATTGCAATATTAATATTTTAAGCTTTTCTGTCAATTATGCTGCTATATTGCTTTATAGATCCATTGTCGCCATAAATCCCGTTGTCTTGTACTAAATTGCTTGATATAAGACCAATTGAGTAATTGACATATTCAATAGATTGCTGTAAAAGTGATTTATTAAGTTCATTTCTATCATTAAGGGCTTTAAGTATGTTTTCAAACTCCAGCTGAATTTTTCTTAATCTAAAAGCATCATCCGCCGGCAGCAGCTTACATAATTTGCTAATAGTCATTTCACCGGTATTATCATATTGTTGTAAAATTTCTTCTCTTTCTTCCTCCAGCTTTGAGAGCCTACATATTATGCTTCCCTCTACTTTTGTCATATTATCAAGTTCTTGTATTTTCCCGTGTATTATTACATCAGTCTTTTTTGAAGATATATCAAGCAAGTCTTTATATAAGAGCATTTCCCCATTTAATACATCTATCAGATCATTTATATCCGGCATAATCTATACCACCTTTATATTTTTTTATCAAGGAAGGCCCCTTTCAGTATAGACTCAGCAACTTCATCTGATTTTACATAATATGTCCCGCTATCAACTTTTTCCTTTATATCCTGCACTTTTTTCTCTCTAATCTGTTCATATTCTGCAAAACTTTTATTTATCTTTGACGCATTACTTGATATCTCTACTTTATCAATATTATTTGTCTTTTTTGCATCTACAGCCTTTGAACTTGCTGATTTATACATATCGTAAATATTATTAATATTTATATTGTTGTAAATTTTCATTCTTTCCCACCTTCCCAATATTATATCGGCTAAATAAAAATTCTTTTAATAATTTTTCTTTTGATTGTCTCTTATATATAGCTTTTCATATCTCGAATCTTTTTCTGTAATTCCATCGTTTAATGAACTTCTAAGCGTTTTTTCAAGCGCTTTCGAGCATGATTCGCAATACCTGCCCGATAAAATTTGTTTGCCGCATCTCTCACAAGTCAATGTAATATTGGTATTTTTAGAACCCAATATCAGCCTTCCTTCCCTTAAAAAATCCAAAATCTTTTTAACTTCAACTTCTGTTGCCGCCGATACTTCTGCCATTGTAGCCTGTGGATTTTTTTCAATGTAATCCCTTATCTTGACAAAATCTTCTTCATCTTTGTTAAAGCATTCAGGGCACAAGTCAAATCCAGTATAGTTGTACAGTTTTCCACACCTTTTACAATTCCTTATATTCATAGAACCTCACACATTCCTTCCTGTAGCAATTGTCGCTGCAAAAACATCTTTTGCACCGCTTTCTTTTAAGACTTTTGCACATTCATCAATTGTGGAGCCAGTTGTTAAGACATCATCAACAAGCAGTATAGTCTTATTCTTAATCATATCTTCATATACTACTTTGAAGGCACCTTTTAAGTTCTTCGTCCGCTCTTCTCTGCTAAACTCAGTCTGGGACTTTGTATTTCTGATACGCCTTAAAGGCTTCGACATGATTATGTCAAATCTATACGATAGCTCTCTTGCCAGAAGCTCAGCTTGGTTATAGCCTCGCTGATCTAACCTCGCTCGATGAAGCGGTACAGGTACAATTACATCAAATTTTATATCAGCATCTTTAATGTATTTGTACATATACTCTGCAAAAAACTCAGCTAAATTTCTCTCTTTGTAATATTTAAACCTGGCTATCAAAGATTTCATAGTTTCATCATATTCAAAAGCACTTATGCTGCGGCTAAAAATATGTTCATGCTCCATACAGTCAGGACATTTCTCGCCTGTATCAATTGGTTTTCCACATACGATGCACGTATTGCCACTTATAAATGGCAACTTGCCTTCACAGTCGTCGCATATATTTCCTTCTTTTATCATCTTGCCGCACAGTATGCAATTTGTCTTTGGTGGAAATAACAGATCGAGAAATATCATAGTGCATCCTTCCGTCCATCTGTTTAATTTCTATATCGACATATTTTGAAATTTATTTAACTTTCATGAAAAATTTTATCTATAAATAGAAATACTGCATGTATTTAACATTTAATTCTCTATCATGAACCTAAGCGCCTTTTTAAGCTTTGGCAAAAGTCCGGAGTATCTCTTTGATATGAGATTATTATCTATCATATTTTTTAAATATTTTTCTTGTCCCACAATAACAACAAGTTTTTTTGCCCTTGTCACAGCTGTATACAAAAGATTCCTTGTTAAAAGCATTGGTGGGCCATAGCTCATTGGCATGATTACAGCCGGAAATTCGCTGCCTTGACTCTTATGAACAGTTACACAATAGGAAAGGCTTAATTCATCAATATCTGCAAAATCATAAGTAGCCCGCTTATCATCATCAAATAAAACGGTAAGTTCTTGTGCATCATTATCTATAGATTCAATGGTTCCCATATCGCCATTAAAAACGCCTTCGCCTTTTTCATCACCTTTTGTCCACTTCATCTTGTAGTTGTTTTTTATTTGCATGACTTTGTCCCCGACTCTGAAGGTAAAATCCTTCATTTGCCTTTCATTCAATCCTTTTTTTGGTGGATTGAGACATTTTTGCAGCTCGTTGTTGAGATTTATCATACCGATTAAGCCTTTTCTCATGGGACTTAAAACCTGTATATCTGAAAAAGGATTAAAGCCGTAGGCCTCCGGCAGCCTTCTTTTGTTGAGATCCAATATTATCTTCAATATTTCTTCTTGTGTAGCAGCATTTATAAAGAAAAAATCATTTTCTCTATCATTTAATATGGGATATTCACCATTGTTTATTTTATGCGCATTTACTACAATTAGACTTTCTTTACCCTGCCTGTATATTTTATTAAGCCTTATTACCTTAACTAAACCGCTATCTATTATATCCCTCAAGACATTGCCGGCTCCTACAGATGGCAGCTGGTCAACGTCTCCAACAAGTATCAATCTAGAGCTTAAGGGAATCGCCTTAAGCAGCGCATTCATCAACAATATGTCTATCATAGATGCTTCATCAATTATTATGACATCCTCAGATAATGGGTTTTTATCGTCTTTTGCAAATCCCCTGCCCTCTTCTTCCGTGTAAGAATATTCAAGGAGGCGGTGTATTGTCTTTGCTTCAAAGCCTGTAGCCTCAGTCATTCTTTTGGCTGCTCTCCCCGTTGGAGCAGCCAAAGCAACTGATTTTCCAAATTTCATAAATAGCTTTATTATGAAATTTATTATCGTGGTTTTTCCTGTGCCAGGTCCTCCAGTTATTACAAGAATTGAATTTTTTACAGACTCTTCGACTGCAAGCCTCTGATTATCTGCAAGCTTAATACCCATATCAGCTTCTATCTTCGATATTTCGTTTTTTATATCGATGTCACCAGGCTTCACATCTGTCAATGTCATATTCATTATCTTATTTGCTGTATTGTTTTCTGCCGTATAATATGGCATATAATAAACACCGTGAGATCCATCCTCAAATGTCTCAAACATTGCCTTGCCGCTCTGGGCCAAAAGCACAAGAGAATCATTCACTTCTTCTTCAGATACATCAAGGAGTTTAGCCGTTTCTTTTGATAATAAATCAAGAGGTACATATGTATGTCCATTTGCAGCGTACTGCATTAAAACGTATTTCGTCCCTGATGAAATTCTGTAGCTTGAATGTGCATCAACACCCATTGCAAAAGCGATTTTATCGGCAGTCCTAAATCCAATTCCAAATATCTCATCAGATAGCCTGTACGGGTTTTGCTTTATAAGATTTATTGAATCATCGCCATACTGCTTGTAAATTTTTATAGCATTTGTGGTAGATATGCCATACCCTTGCAAAAACACCATCACATCTCTTAAACCTTTTTGCTTTTCATAAGACTCAGTTATCATCTTGACTCTTTCTTCGCCTATACCCGGTATTTCCATTAACTTCTCAGGATGTGTCTCTATTATACTAAGTGAATCGAGTCCAAATTTTGAGACAATCTTCTTTGCCATAACAGGTCCTATACCTCTTATAAGTCCCGAGGAAAGAAATCTCTCCATGCCGTACAATGTTGATGGTGCTATCATTTCATACTTCGATACTTTTACCTGTTCCCCATAATCAGGATGTGTCATCCATTCTCCTTTAATCTTTAAAGTCTCACCGATTCCAACAAAAGGCATATAGCCCACGACGGTAATGGAATCTGATTTAGAATTAAGCTCTAATACAGCATATCCATTCTCCTCGTTTTTAAATATTATCTCCTCAACTGTACCTACTATTTCAACCATTCTTATCCCTACTTTGCCTTATTCTATTAACATTGTATATTATTTTTAGCTATATTTGAAGCACATATCACATTTTTTCAATTTTAAACTTTATCTTAACGATCTCTTCGTATAAAAGTGCTATGTCTGCCTTTGTTGCAGGAAGATTGTACATGGCTTTGTCGTCATAATTTAATGAATCTAAATTGGCAAAAAACGTCTTCATCATAGAAGCATCTCTCATGTGTTTTTCTATTGATGCTTTCTTTTGATAAACTTTTATGTTGCTTTCACCTACATATACTAAACTAAATGATGCACATTCTTCTATCTTCTTTATTTTTTCATAGCATATATATCCATAAGCAGTGTCCTTTGCTACCTTAGGGATCCTTACCTTCAATTGTATCAAAGTAAAGTCACGAGCTAATGGAATTGGAAATGAATTTCTTATACCAAGGCTTTTCGCATACTTTTCTCTTATAGCACTTAAATCTACAGCATATTTTTTTAACGTCTTATTTAAGCAGCTTTTTACGCTGCACTTTATATACGATACATTACCATCCAAGTCTATAAGTTCTGTCCCATTTCCATATTCATCTATATAAGAAGGCAATATGGCAAGGTACACATCAGGTAAATCAAAATCCTTCATCTCCATTACTCCTTTGCGAACTAATGTTTGTATTTATTATATATGATAATTTTTCCAAAGTCAATATACGGTTACCAAGAACTAATCATAATTTTCTGATTTTTTTTTTTTTTTTTTTTTTTTTTTTTTTTTTTTTTTTTTTTTTTTTTTTTTTTTTTTTTTTTTTTTTTTTTTTTTTTTTTTTTTTTTTTTTT
>NZ_JAGGLT010000014.1 GCF_017874545.1 Thermoanaerobacterium butyriciformans
GAGTAAAAACAATTGCATGAAAATTCACAATACATTAAACATTATGTGAATAAAATTTGAAGAAAAAAATTTGCCAACAACTACTTGACACAAACCGTATTAAACTAATACTTGTATACAAATCTAAAAAATGATATATTGATATAAAAAGTTCTATTTGAGGAGCATGGCGATGATTGACAAAGAAAAGATAAAAAAGGCTGTATTTGATATACTTGAGGCTATAGGAGAAGACCCAAAAAGGGAGGGCCTTTTAGAGACACCTGATAGAGTTGCAAGAATGTACGAAGAGATTTTTTCAGGACTTCATACAAATGTGATGGATGTGATAAAGACTTTTAAGGAAGATGAACATCAAGAGATAGTCATAGTGAAAGATATACCAATGTACTCTATGTGCGAACATCATTTACTGCCATTTATGGGTGTTGCACATGTGGCGTATCTTCCGAGAAAAGGCACAATTCTGGGACTTTCCAAGCTTGCCAGAATCGTCGATATTTTGGCTAAAAAGCCTCAACTGCAGGAGAGGCTTACCAGTGAGATCGCTGATACGATTGTAAAAGCCGCAAATCCTTTAGGAGTTGCAGTCGTCGTAGAGGCAGAGCACCTTTGCATGACGATGCGGGGCATAAAAAAACCTGGTGCAAAGACAGTTACATCTGCTTTACGAGGCTTATTTAAAACAGACCAAAGGTCAAGAGAAGAAGTCATGCTTTTGATAAATGGAAAGCGATGATCACAAGGAAAGGGTGATATTATGGCTTATATGTTAAAATTAAGAAATAAAGAGTTGGAAATTGGAAAGAGAACGTACATAATGGGCATATTGAATATGACGCCTGATTCTTTCTCTGATGGTGGGAAATACAATACTTTGGAGAAGGGCATGGAAAGAGCCTTAAAGATGATGGAAGACGGAGCTGATATAATAGACGTAGGCGGCGAATCTTCAAGGCCTGGATACGAACCTGTGACTGCAGAAGAAGAACTTTCCAGGATAAATGATATAGTCAAGAAGTTGTGTGAAGTAGACACCATAATTTCAATTGATACAATGAAGTCAAAAGTGGCCTACGAGTGCCTTAAGAATGGAGCTCACATCATAAACGACATCTGGGGTTTGCAAAGAGATCCTGATATGGCAAAAGTCGTTGCTGATTATGGTGCTGGCGTGGTGATAATGCACAATAAGGAAGTGGCAGAATACCATGACCTTTTGCAGGAGGTTATAAGTTTCTTTGAGAAAAGCATTGATATTGCTTTAAAAGCAGGCATAAAAAAGGAAAACATAATGATCGATCCCGGAATAGGTTTTGGGAAGACTTTAGAGCACAATCTGACATTGATGAAAAGGCTTGATGAGCTTAAAATATTGGGACTTCCTATATTGCTTGGCACATCAAGAAAATCAATGATAGGGCGTGTCTTAAACCTTGACGTAAATGAAAGAATGGAGGGTACTGCTGCCACAGTTGTGGTTGGAATAGTAAAGGGTGCTGACATCGTCAGAGTGCACGACGTGAAAGAAATGTGGCGAGTAGCCAGGATGACGGATGCGATGATAAGATGACGGATATATACATATCGATTGGTTCAAATGTGGGATATAGGGAAGGATACTTAAAAAGTGCACTTATTAAGCTTGCCAAGAATTCAGTTATCATAGAAAAAGTATCTCCTATTTATGAGACAGAACCTGTTGGATATAAAGAACAAGGCAAATTTTTAAATGCGGTGGTACAGGCAAAGACAGAACTTAAGCCCCATGAGCTTCTTAAAATTATTAATACGGTAGAAAAAGAACTTGGAAGAGAGAGGGTTATAAGATGGGGACCCCGTACAATTGATATAGATATACTGTTGTATGGTGATGTAACTATAAATGATGATGATTTAAAAATACCTCATGAGAGAATGTGGGAGAGAGCGTTTGTACTTGTGCCACTTAATGATATTGATCCCAACATCACGAATGATGGAGTAAAATTATCGCGTATAATAGAAATGCTGCCGGACAAAGAAGGTGTGAAACTTTATAAAATGGATTGGTACAAGGTGGTGTAGATATGAAGGTGACAAAGTCATTTACATTTGACAGTGCTCACAATTTGACCAAGTACAATGGAAAGTGTGAAAATCTTCATGGGCACACGTATAAGCTGGAGGTAACGGTGGAAGGCAGTATAGACGATGAAGGAATGGTCATAGATTTTGCTCAGCTTAAAGCTATCGTTGATAGTGAAGTGGTAAAAAAATTGGATCATGCGTACTTAAATGATGTCTTAGGTTTTAACACAACGTGTGAAAATATAGCAATGTGGATGTGGGAAAAATTAGACCCTCTTTTAAAAAGTGATAGATTTCATCTTTTCAGCATAAGGCTGTGGGAAACCCCTACGAGTTTCGCCGAAGTAACCATACAGGACTTTACAAAGTAACTGTGGAAGGTTGTGTCAGATGTTTATAGAAAATCCCATTGTAAAAGGGAGATTTTTGGAGAGAATAAACAGATTTTTAGCTCGTGTAGAGGTAGACGGCCAAATTATAACTGTTCATGTACCTAATACAGGCAGGTGCAAGGAACTGTTTGTGCCGGGCGCAACTGTTGTCCTTGAAAAGCGGGAAGGAATGGGAAGAAAAACTCCTTACGAGTTGGAATTCGTATATAAAGGGAAAAGGCTTATATCTATCGATTCACAGATTCCCAACAAAGTAGTGATGGATAACATTGTGCGGGGCAAATTGGATGAATTTGCAGGATATGATGTTATTGAAAAAGAAAAGACGTATAAAAACAGCAAATTTGATCTTAAGCTTTCTAAAAAAGATGAGGTTTTTTTCATAGAAATTAAAGGGGTCACCCTTGAGGAAAATGGTGTTGTAATGTTTCCGGATGCACCAACTGAGAGAGGAACAAAACACATGGTAGAGCTTAAAAGCGTAAAAGAAGAAGGCATGAGGGCCGCTGTCGTTTTTCTCGTGCAGATGGATGACGTGCTTTATTTTACGCCAAATGTAAAGACAGATATTAAATTTGCCTCTGCTTTAAAAGATGCTATTGAATCCGGCGTTGAAGCCTACGCATATTGTTGCGAAGTTAAAGAAAACTTTATTGACATTAAAGGTGAAGTCGAAATTAAAATTTAACCATGTTTAGAGGGCGAGGTTACTCGTCTTTTGTTTTTTTGTTAAAAGTCATATAATATAATTATTAATTAGTGATTGAGGTGAATATATGATTACAAAAGAGATGATAGACAGGATAAATTATCTGTACCATAAATCAAAAAATGAAGGTCTAACAGATGAAGAGAAGATAGAGCAGTCAAAGTTAAGGATGGAATACGTAAAGGAGATAAGAGAGAGGGTAAAGCAGCAGCTTGACAGCATAAAATTTGCAGATGAGGATGATTGTCACGACGATTGCTGCCATCATCACCATCACCAATAAAAGAGGGAGAGATGTATCTCCCTCATGTGACTTTGTCGTGCATAGGCCTTTTTACATCTTTGCTTATGCCATGATTGTGGGCTCTGTATTGGGCTTTTTGCGATTTTGCTTCTCGCTTAAAATGCCTTGTCTCCCACTTGTAGATGTCAGCAGCGAATTCCACTCGGTTTCCTTTGATATTTGTCCAGTGGCTCTTTCTGATTGACATCAAAAACACCTCCAATGATTTTTGGTGTTTAATTATATTTTTCATTAATAAAACAAATTTATACTGATGGTATCATTTTAAATTTAAAGAAAGGATGTTTTTTATGAAAGAGGATCAAAGATACATAACGTGTGATGATGCACTTAGACTGAACAGAAGCCAAGTACGGGAAAATTACAGGGAGTACGTAAATTCTAATTTTGTCTCTATGCTGTCTATGCTGCAGTTTGATAAGCTTTTTGTGAAAGCAAAAGGCGTGTCTGTATGGGACAGCGACGGCAACGAGTACTTAGATTTTCTCGGCGGCTACGGTGCATTAAACCTTGGACATAATCCTGATGAAATTTATGAAGCGATAGAAAAGGTGAAAGATCTGCCAAACATACTTCAAGCTGCGGTAAATGATTTTCCCGGTGCATTGGCATATGATTTAGCGCTAGTTACACCAGGTGATTTGAAAAGGAGCTTTTTCTGTAACAGCGGTGCTGAGGCAGTTGAAGGAGCTTTAAAACTTGCAAAAATTGCGTCTGGAAAGCATAAAATTGTGTACTGCAAAAATTCTTTTCATGGGAAGTCGGCAGGAGCTCTCTCGGTTACTGGGCGTGAAAAATATCAAAAGTATTTTAAACCGCTTGTTCCCGATACAATACAGGTAGAATACGGTGATGCCAATGAACTGGAAGATGCTTTGAAAGGGAAGGATGTAGCGGCGTTTATAGTAGAACCTATACAAGGTGAAGGCGGCGTTATCGTGCCACATGATGGATATTTAAAAGAAGTTAGGGAGCTTACAACAAAGTATGATGCATATCTCATATTTGATGAAGTACAAACTGGTTTTGGAAGGACCGGTAAGATGTTTGCTTGCCAACATGAAAATGTAGTGCCGGATATCATGTGCTTGGCAAAATCGCTTGGAGGCGGTGTGATGCCAATTGGTGCGTATATTGCCAAAGATGAAGTGTGGAAGAAAGGCTATGGAACTATGGACAGATGTCTTTTGCATACCTCAACATTTGGAGGCAATACGTTGGCATGCGCGGCTGGTATAACTGCTATAAAACTTATTTTAGATAAAAATCTTCCTGAGGCTGCAAGAGAAAAAGGAGAATATTTCTTAAGCAGATTAAAAAAATTGAAAGAAAAGCACAAACTCATAAAAGACGTAAGAGGAAAGGGTCTTATGATAGGCGTTGAATTTAACCAGCCAGAAGGCGGATTGCTGGACAAACTATCTGGCGGTGCTGTATCAAAATTGTCAAATGAATACTTAGGTTCATTAGTTGCTGGAGAACTTCAAAATAAGCATCACATCATAACAGCATATACACTTAATAACCCAAATGTAATAAGATTTGAGCCGCCACTTATTGTTACTAAAGAGCAGATTGATAGAGTCGTAGATGCTTTAGATGAGATAATGACCAGAAGCGGTAGTTTATTGGGTATGACATTATCAAGTGCAAAGACTGTTTTAGGCTCATTTTTCAATAGATAGGTGATTTTAATGGATATTAAGAAATTGTTTGATAGCGGTATAAGTTTTAATGATTTTATTAAGAGTGAAGACAACAAAAACCCAGAAATTTTCAAAAATAGATTTGAAACTGTAACTATAGATGAAAGCATAAAGAATATCAAAGATAGCAGTAGGGTTTCAAGTGTTTTGGCTTTCGCTGAAAGCTGGTGTCCTGACTGTCAAGTAAGTGTGCCTATAATGGCTAAGATATGTGCTATATTGGGAATTGACTTTCACATATTGAAAAGAAAAGGGTACGAAGAAGACATGATGGTGCTATGCAAAGACAAAGAAGCAAAGATACCAACATTTGCTTTTCTGGACGATTCTTTCAAAGTTGTAGGTACATGGATAGAAAGGCCTAAAGTTATAAAGGAACTTGTGGCAAAAGGCGACAATAGCTTTAGAAGTGGTTATGTAAATGGAGCATACGATAAAGAGATTATAGATGAGCTTTTAGAAAAAATATCCCGTTCATGATGACGGGATATTTTTATGGCGTATCAAATAAAATTTGCAAATGACGATATAAAGATTTAGAAATCTAAGATATGAAGAAAAATCGTGGTAAATAGATATAAAAATTCAATGAGAGAGGATTTGTCTTGACACACAATAAGATGTATAATTAACTTTATCAATACACAAAATATTGTAGTTAATTACATAATGAGGAGAGGTTTTAAATGAATTTGACTGAAAACTCTAAGAAGGTTCTTGAGAGAAGGTATCTGGCAAAAGATGAGAATGGACGTGTCATTGAAACTGTTGAGGAACTTTTTGAGAGAGTAGCGAAGGCGATTTCAGATGTAGACAAAGAGTACGATATAAACGCAGACACGGAAGCCGTTAAAAAAAGGTTTTATGAGATGATGACGAACTTGGACTTTTTGCCTAATTCTCCTACGCTTATGAATGCAGGAAGGCCATTAGGGCAACTTTCAGCGTGTTTTGTGCTTCCCGTGGGGGATTCCATGGAAGAGATATTTGACGCAGTGAAATATGCAGCCATAATTCACAAAAGTGGTGGTGGCACAGGGTTTAGCTTTTCAAGACTTAGGCCGAAGGGAGCTACAGTGAGATCGACAGGTGGTGTGGCGTCTGGCCCTGTAAGCTTTATGAAGGTGTTTAATTCTGCTACTGAAGCGGTAAAACAGGGTGGCACACGCCGTGGGGCAAATATGGGTATATTGCGGATAGATCATCCAGATATCCTTGAATTCATTCAGTGTAAGCAAGACAACAATGAAATAACCAATTTTAATATAAGTGTCGGAATAACAGAAGATTTTATGAAAGCAGTTGAAAAGGGCGATGACTACGAACTGATAGATCCTCATACAAAAAAAGTTGTAAATAAGCTTAATGCGAGAGAAGTATTTAAGCTTATCGTTGAAATGGCTTGGAAAAATGGTGAGCCGGGAATCGTATTTTTAGACCGTATAAACGAAAAAAATCCGACACCGGCAATAGGTGAAATTGAGTCAACTAACCCATGTGTCACAGGGGATACTTGGGTAATGACTACAGAAGGGCCAAAGCAAGTAAATGATTTAATTGGTAAGCCTTTTGAAGCTATTATAAATGGCAGGTTCTATAGAACTACAAATGAAGGTTTCTTTAAAACGGGTCATAAACATATTGTTTTAGTTGAGACGATTGAAGGTTACTCTATAAGATTAACAGATGATCACAAAATATTAAAAGCTGTAGATAGTAGCTTAAATGAAATGAAAACTGAATGGGTTTCTGCGATAGAACTAAAACCTGGAGATAAAATTATTCTTAATAATAACAGAAATTTAATTGGGTGGTCAGGGGAGCTTGACGAAGGAGATGGATATCTATTAGGACTACTAGTCGGTGATGGTGTTCTTAAAAGAGATACTGCAATACTTTCCGCTTGGAAAGAAGGAAAAGCTGTAGGAGATGTGAATAATTGTGGCGTTGATAATGTTATGCAATATGCTTTGGATTGCGCAATGAGACTGCCGCATCGCAGAGATTTTGCAGGGTGGATGGAAATAAAAGGGCGAAATGAATACAGGCTAAAATTAGCATCATTAAGAGACTTGGCGCTTAAAATGGGAATGCACAATGGATTTAAAACAGTAACTCCTGAATTAGAAAAAATGTCGTCGGATGCTTACATAGGTTTTATTAGGGGACTTTTTGATTGTGATGCTTCTGTGCAAGGTAGCCCAGAAAAAGGTGCAAGTATACGACTTGCGCAGAGCGATTTAGATCTTTTAAAAGCGGTGCAAAGAATGTTGTTGCGTTTAGGCATTGTAAGTAAGATATATGTTAACAGGAGAAAAGCTTCTATGAAACTAATGCCTGATGGAAAAGGAGGCCTAAAAGAATATAAAATAAAGCCACAACATGAGTTATGTATTAGCGGCGATAATATAGAGATTTATGCAAAACGGATAGGTTTCCAAGATCTTAAAAAAATGCATAGATTAATAACTCTTTTATCATCATATAAAAAGGGTTCTCATCAAGAACGGTTTGTAGCAAGAGTTTTAGATGTTAAAGAAAGCGGATTTGAAGATGTTTATGATGTACAGGTACCTAGGATTAATTCATTTGATGCTAATGGTATAATTATCCATAATTGTGGCGAACAACCACTTTTGCCATATGAATCCTGTAACTTAGGGTCTATAAATCTTAAAAATATGCTAAAAGAGGAAAATGGCAAATATGAAGTTGATTATGAAAAATTAAGAAACACGGTACATAACGCTGTACATTTTCTTGACAATGTCATTGATGCAAATAAATATCCACTGCCACAGATAGACGAGATGACTAAGGGTACTAGAAAAATAGGCTTAGGAGTCATGGGCTTTGCTGATATGCTTCTTATGCTAAATATACCTTACAATTCAGAAGAGGCTGTAGAATTTGCTGATAAATTAATGAAATTTATCGACGAAGAATCTAAGTTAGCATCAATAGAACTTGCAAAAAAGAGAGGCGTTTTTAAGTACTATGATAAAAGCATATACAAGGATAAAGGTATTAAACTCCGCAATGCGACGACGACTACCATTGCACCTACTGGTACGATATCTATAATTGCAGGGACATCCAGTGGTATTGAGCCTTTATTTGCCATAGCAATGACAAGGAATGTAATGGACAATACCCAATTGGTGGAGGTAAACCCTATATTTAAGGAAGTAGCTGTGAAAAGAGGCTTTTATTCAGAGGAATTGATGAAGAAGATAGCAGAGCAAGGTACATTAAAGGGGATTGATGGCATACCGGATGATGTAAAAAGAGTCTTTGTCACAGCTCATGACATTGACCCTGTTTGGCATATAAGGATGCAGGCAGCTTTTCAAAAGCACGTTGATAATGCGGTATCAAAAACAGTTAATTTTAGACATGACGCAACAGTTGATGATGTAAGAGAAGTTTATGAGCTAGCGTACAAACTTGGTCTTAAGGGAGTCACTATTTATCGCGATGGAAGCCGTGATTCTCAGGTGCTGAATTTAGGTATAAAAAAAGATAAAAAAGAAGACGTGAAAGAAGATATAAAAGGTAATGCAGAAGAGAATCAAATCGTGCCAAGGCCTAGACCGCCAGTCACAAAAGGTATTACTGAGAAGGTAAGAATCGGTTGCGGAAATCTGTATATAACGGTTAATTACGATGACAAAGGTATATGTGAAGTGTTTACTAATTTAGGACGAGCTGGTGGTTGCCCATCTCAGTCAGAGGCTACTAGTAGATTGATATCTATTGCGTTAAGATCTGGATTAGATGCCAAGGCAATTGTTGAGCAGTTAAAAGGGATAAGATGTCATTCTACTTTAAGGCAGATGGCAAATAATAAAGAAATCAAAGTTCTTTCGTGTCCGGATGCTATAGCAAAAGTCATTGAAAAAGTGATGAAATTAAAAGTCGAAGAAGATGAAAACTTTGCTCCAATTGATGTGCCTATAAATGGTAGCAACCATAAAAATGATGATGCGGTTTTGCAGGCGGCATATACTTATGATACACAAGAAGAACGCTTCTGCCCTGAATGTGGCAGCGAAATAGAACATGAAGGTGGATGTGTTGTCTGCAAAAATTGTGGTTATTCAAAATGCGGTTAAAAATAAAGATAGCCAAAAAATCTCCCGATTTTGGGAGATTTTTTTACTTCATCTCAAAAAACGACATATTATGAATGATAGATATGATATAATTTCATTTGTGTATAAAATTTTGCTTATTAACAATGAAGGATTTTTTTAATTTATGTCGAATAACACATTAATTAAATCAAGAGGGGTTAAAAATGTTAAAAAAAAAGGAAGTAATATTTGATTCACTTTTAATTGCGGTGGGTTTTTTACTGTTGATATTTTCCTGCATCAGATATGGTTTAAAAATAGATATAAAATTATTTTCGCTATTGCTAGCAGTCATGCTTATACTTGATAATTTGGGAATCAAGTATACAGATATTAAATTGTCTATAAGCCCTGTAATTACTATAGCTTCTTTTTTGGTATACGGTACAGAATCATCTACGCTTTTAGCTGTTTTGTCGATTATGATCGAAACAATATTTTTCAGGAAAAAAGTTAAAAATGGATTTTTAAATGGAGCTATGTTTTCGATAACTTATATAGTTGCTGGACGTGTTTATGAGTTTTTAGGTGGGGAATTTGGGCAATTTTCTTTAAATCAATTAAAATATATAATAATATATGTTTTAGCTAGCTTTGTCATAAATTATTTTATATTGTATTATACATTGAAATTTCAAGGGAAAGTGTTGTTTAAAAAGTATTGGGCTGAAAGTTCTATATTAGAGCTGGTTTCTTATTTTGTAATGATTCCTTTTGCCATATTTTTCGCAAATGCGTATTTAAAATATGGGACATATATATTTATTTATCATGTGATACCTTTGATTTTATTAGCTTACTTTATTAGAGCTTTTAGAGATCTTTATAAAGCAAATCAAAAGCTTAATGCTCTTTATGAGATGGTTAAGATTATCAATTCAAAGTTAGACTTAGATAAAACTTTGGAGGCAATTGTCTATGTAACAGAAAAAGTTGTTACTGTTTCGGGTATTGCCATCTATTTAAAGGATCAAAATGGGTTTATAGTAAAGGAGAAGATTAAATGCTCTGAAGAATCAAAGAATGCTTTTAAAGATGTGTATATGAATGATGAAGGGCTTATTGGAAAGGTTGTATATGAGGGAAAACCTGTAATAATAGATAATTTAAGAAGCGATAAGCATTATTTTGACAGCAACATTTCTGAACATTATGATTCTGCAATTGTAGTTCCTCTTAAAAATGCAGATAAAATAATAGGCTGTATTTCGGTTTTTCAAAATGAAATTAATGCATTTGACGTAGATTCTCTCAAAATAATGGAAGCACTGTCAGAGCAGTCTTCGATAGCTATAATGAATGCAATTATGTATTTTGAAATAAGTAAAAAATCGATTACTGATCCTTTGACTAAAACTTACAATAGGAGGTTTTTCGATCAAGTATTGCATGACAGCGTAACAAAATCGGCTGCTGATAAGATTCCAGTTAGTCTTATAATGCTAGATGTAGATAAATTTAAGAACATAAATGATACATATGGCCATGTGATTGGAGATGCTGTATTGCGGGAGATAGCATCCAGGATAAAAAGATGCGTAAGGAGTAATGACATTGTTGCAAGGTATGGGGGTGAAGAATTTTCTGTGATATTGCCGAATCTTACAGCAGAACAAGCCTGCGTTATAGCAGAGAGGATTAGATATGAGGTATCATCGAAACCAATAAAGACTGATGTGGGCGATATCACTATAACAGTAAGTGCTGGTGTTGCTGATTATCCGAATAAAGCGGAGTCAGCAGAAAAGCTTGTAAGCCATGCTGATAGGGCCCTTTACGCTGGCTGCAAAACAAAAGGTAGAGACAGAGTTGCAGTATATGAAATATAAATAAAAATCTTCATAATATCTTCATTTTGAGTGGGTACAATATAGATAAATGATAAGTTGAGGAGGAATTCAAAATGGAGATATTAAAATTTATATTTAGTAGGGAATATAGAGCAAAGGTTGTAAATGCATTTACGGAAGAAGTTATTTCGCTGTGTTACGAAGCAGAAAAATCTATTTTTGAATTATATAGTCACAATGAAGAAAATATTGATGATATGGAAAAAGCTTCATAATAAATGCCGGTGTAAACCGGCATTTATACATGTAGGTATTAATTTATAGTATAATAAAAATAAAGTTAGAGGAATAAATTCAATTTTCGATTAAAAGAAGGTATGGATATGATCATAAGTGAAAGAGAAATTGAAATTATTAAAACTCTGTTAAATAGTGAGGAAGCTTTAGTTGTGAATGAATTGGCAAAAAAACTCAATGTTTCTAATAAAACAATTAGAAATGACCTTAAAAAAGTGGAGGAATTTCTAAATGGAAAGGGTTTAAAGCTTTTGAAAAAACCTGGTACAGGCGTTATGATAGAGGGTCCCGAAAATAAAAAACTAGATCTTTTGACTGAGCTAAATACTAGTTCTAAATTTGTAGAACCATTTTCACCTGAAGCTAGAAAAAATTACATATTAAAGAGACTTTTTATGAGCAATAGAAATATAACTATTAAGGAGCTGGCAGATGAACTTTATGTAAGCAAAGTTACAATACACAAAGACCTTGAAGCTGTGGAGGAATGGCTGTCGAAATATAATCTGAGATTGATAAAGAAAACTAACTATGGAATAGAAATATATGGTAGCGAGGAAGACTGGCGAAATGCTGCAGCAAGTTTAATTGTATCAAATAAAGGGCAAGAGGAAATCAAAGAACTTTTGTATGAAGATTATACAGGTAGAATAGATTACAAGACTTTAACTCGATTGAAAGAATTGATTGATATTGACTATAGAAAGCTTGAAAAGATAGTTTCTAATATGGAACCAAAGTTGCAATTTAGGTTTTCTGATGAAGCATTTGTAAGCTTAATTATTCATATTGCTATATCAATGGAAAGGCTAAGAAGAAATAAGGACATCAAGTTATCCAATGATGTTCTCAAAAAATTAAAGCAACACGAAGAATATACAATTGCAAAAGAAGCAGCTAAGGAGATTGAGGAAAACTTTGAAGTTAAATTGCCTGATTCAGAGATTGGATATATTTTACTTCATATTTTAGGAGCAAAAATGCAGCAAAATAAACTTAAAAACATCGATATTGAAATAAAAGAAGATGAAAATATTGATATAGCTGTTACAATGGCAAAAGAGATAATAAAAATTGCTGAAAAAGCTCTGTCAGTGGATTTTAGTGGCGACAGTCAGCTTTTAAATGGTTTGATTTTACATTTGAAACCAACAATAAATAGATTAAAATACGGATTAACATTGCGAAATCTTATATTAAATCAAATTAAAGAAAATTACCCGGATATATTTGGAGTAGCTTGGATGACCAGTATTGTCTTTGAAAAATACATTGGCAAAAAAGTAGGTGAAGAAGAACTTGGCTATATAACATTGCATTTAGGTGCGGCTTTTGAAAGAGCTAAAAAGCCTCTTAAAGCTTTGGTCGTATGCTCTAGCGGAATTGGAACCTCACAGCTTTTAGCTGTAAGATTGGAAAGATGTTTTAGAAATATTGAGATAATTGATATAGTATCTTCTTTGGCATTAAATGATGAAATGTTTGATAATGCAGATTTTATTATATCTACGGTTTCTATCGAAAGTAAAAAACCTGTTGTTAATATAACACCGCTGCTGACACAGAACGACATAAAAAAGTTGGAAAATTTTATTGATGATTATAGTGAAAATAAAAAGATTGTCGATGTAGAAATTCTGAATATAGAGGATGAAACAAAAGATAAAGAAGAGATACTAAAGCGTATAGTAGGAGAATTAATCAGGATAGGTCATGTAAAAAAAGAGTATTTAGATGATGTATTAAAAAGAGAAAATATTTCATCAACTTATATAGGTAATGGCATTGCGCTTCCACATGGGAATCCTGAAAATGTTAATAAATCCGTAATATCTGTTACGCGACTAAAAAAACCTGTAAGATGGAATGATGGCGAAGTAAAGGTAATAATAATGGTATCAATAGCGACAAGAGATATTAAATATGCAAACCGATTTTTTAGAAAGTTTTATCACATGGTAGATGAACCAAATTTTTTGGATAATATATTAAAAGCAGATAATAAAAGTGAATTACAGGATATACTAATTAAAGAAGTAAGTTAAAAAGCGAAATTGTTTTGTTTCGCTTTTTATTGTGCTATTAATATAAAATCCATTTGACTTTTCTAACATTATATGTAAACGAAAATTAATAAAGTATTACCACATTAAAGAGGTATAAAAAATAACGAGTAAAGCATTGAAAAATAAGAGATTAACGATATAATATTATTAGAAGTGATGATAAATTAATCAATATAATTACCTCATTGCTGTGGCAATATTATTTACTAATTATGTGTGTATCTCATATATTGGAGGGAACCGTTATGATAATAAACGAAAATATGATCATACTAGATTTAGAAGCAAAAGACAAGGAAAGTGCAATATTAGAGCTGGCGAAACAGGCTTTAAAGGAAGACAAAATCACTTCTGTTGATGACTTTGCAAAAAGCGTATTTGAAAGGGAGAAGACATATACAACTGGGGTAGGCAATGGTATTGCAATACCGCATGGAAAATCGGATGCTGTAAAGGAGGCGATGATTGTATTTGGAAAGTCTAGCCACGGCATAGAGTGGGAATCTCTAGACGGAAAACCTGTTAATATCATCTTTTTATTAGGGGTTCCAGACAAAAACGTAAGCGACATTCATCTTAAGATCTTATCTCAATTATCCAGGAAACTCATGAATGATGAGTTTGTAGAGAGGCTAAAAATGGCTGATGCAAAAGATGATGTCTTAGAAGCTTTAAGCGACATTAATATTGAGTAAAAAGGAGGAGTTTTCGAATGAAGGATGAATTAAAAAGAGTTAGAGAATATCTTATGACAGGTGTATCATACATGATACCGATTGTTGTAATCGGTGGTGTATTAATAGCTTTCTCAATAGCGCTAAGTGGTGTACAAGCAGGCAAAGGTGCTGTTATAACAAATCCTGTTCTTAAAAACATGAATGATATAGGTTCTGCTGCATTTTCTATGATGGTTCCAGTTCTTGCTGGATTCATAGCATTTGGTATTGCTGATCGACCTGGTCTCGCACCTGGACTTGTTGGAGGTGTTTTAGCAAATCAGTTAAAAGCTGGTTTCTTAGGTGGAATAGTAGCAGGGTTTATTGCAGGTTATGTTGCAAGATGGATCAAAGGCTGGAAAGTTCACAAAAATTTAAGGCCAATAATGCCTATTTTCGTAATACCAATACTTTCATCATTGGTTGTTGGTGGACTCATGATATATATTCTCGGTAATCCGATAGCTTCAGCTATGGAAGCAATGACGAATTGGTTGAAATCGATGTCTACAGGTAATGCAATAGTTTTAGCTTTGATAATGGGTGCTATGATAGCATTTGATATGGGTGGTCCTGTCAATAAAGTTGCTTTCTTATTTGGTGCTGCTATGATAGGTGAAGGAGTATATACAATAATGGGACCAATTGCTGCAGCTATATGCACACCACCACTTGGAATGGGTGTTGCAACGCTTTTAGCTCCTAAAAAATATACAAAGGTAGAAAGAGAAGCAGGATATGGTGCACTTGCGATGGGCTTGATTGGAATTACTGAAGGCGCCATACCATTTGCGGCAGGCGATCCATTAAGAGTTATACCGTCTATAATGATTGGCTCATCTATATCTGCAGCAGTGGCGGCAATGTTTAAAGTTGGGGATCATGCGCCACACGGTGGTCCAATAGTACTTCCTGTTATTGACAATAAAATAGGATTTATAATAGCTGTGTTGATTGGTATAGCAGTAACAGCAGTGATTGTAAATGCTTTAAAGAAAAATGTTTCTGAAGAAGATGAAGATGAAATAACAGCATAACATTTATGATATAATTATAGTATAAAAAATAACACCAAAAGAGGTTGATGTGAAATGAAAATTGTTGCAGTTACAGCTTGTCCTACAGGAATTGCACATACGTATATGGCTGCAGAAGCATTAGAAAAAGCTGCAAAACAGCTTGGTCACAATATCAAAGTAGAGACACAAGGTTCTATAGGTATAGAGAATAAAATATCACAAAAAGAAGCTGACGAAGCCGACTTAGTTATATTTGCAGCAGATGTTGCAGTGAAAGAAGAATCACGGTTTAAGGACAAACCAATTTACAAAGTGGAGGCCCAAAAAGCCATAAAGAATGCGAAAGCAGTTGTAGAAGAAGCAATTAAATTAGCGGAACAAAAATGAGGAAGGTTTCTTCCTCATTTTTGTGTTTAGAAATATTTGAAATGATTTATAAACTTCAATAAATTTAATTTTTATGATATTATAAATTGTAAAGGTGGGATGAAATTGATAGATTTATAACAATATTTGTAAAATGGTACATTATTTTTTGTTTGGTTAAAATATTAAAAACACTTAAAGTTGTGCTACTATTATGCTATAATATCTATTAAAGTCTAATGAGGAGGAAAAAACATGTTAAAAGGTGTTGCGGCATCACCGGGTATTGCAATAGGCAAAGTATTTTTATACACAAAAAAGTTTGCTGAAATTAATACCCGAAATATCGATGAATCTATGGTAAAAGATGAAATCGCAAAATTTGAAAATGCACTAAAATTAACAAAAGAACAAATAGAGAAAATTAAAGAGAAGACAGAAAGGGAGTTTGGCAAAGATAAAGCTGAGATTTTTGAGGCACATCTTATGCTGGCAAATGACCCAGAGCTTTATGACTCTGTAATAAGTATGATTAAAAATGAATATGTGACAGCTGATAATGCGGTAAACCATGTAATAGAACAGCACGCTTCTATGATGGAATCTTTAGATGACAAGTACCTAAAAGAGCGAGCTGTTGATTTAAGAGATGTAGGAAGCAGGATAATAAATAATCTTCTGGGTATAGTAAATGTGAATTTATCGGAGCTGGATGAAGATGTGATAATAATTGCTAAAGATTTGACGCCATCAGATACTGCGACTATGAAAAAAGATAAAGTATTGGGGTTTGCTACGGATGTTGGCGGCAGGACATCACATACAGCGATTATGGCTCGTTCTTTAGAGATACCAGCAGTAGTTGGTACTGGAAATGTCACACAGAATGTAGCTGGCGGTGAGATTGCTATTGTCGATGGAAACGAAGGCATAGTGATAATAAATCCAAGCGACGATATTCTTAAAGAATATGAAGATAAATTAAATAAATACAAAATTAGAATTGAAAAGTTAAAAGAACTTAAAGATCTGCCTGCCGTGACAACAGATGGAAAACAATCTATGCTAGTTGCAAATATCGGTACACCTAAAGATGTAGAGGGCGCTTTGAAAAATGGAGCAGAAGGTATAGGCTTATTTAGAACTGAATTTTTGTACATGAACAGAAATGATTTTCCAAGTGAAGAAGAACAGTTTGAAGCGTATAAATATGTAGCTGAGAAGATGAATGGAAAACCTGTTACAATAAGGACATTAGATATTGGCGGTGATAAAAAATTACCTTATCTAAATATGCCCGATGAAATGAATCCATTTTTAGGCTATAGAGCAATAAGGCTTTGCCTTGATGAAAAACAGATGTTTAAAACACAGCTTAGGGCTTTGCTCAGGGCCAGTGCCTATGGAAACATCTTGATAATGTATCCTATGATTTCTTCTGTTGTTGAAGTTAGAAAAGCAAATGCGATTTTAAATGAGGTAAAAGAAGAACTGGATGCAAAAGGCATAAAATACGATAAAAATATAAAAGTTGGTATTATGGTGGAGATACCGTCTGCAGCCGTAACCGCTGATATATTAGCTAAAGAGGTAGACTTCTTTAGCATAGGGACAAATGATCTGTGCCAGTATACGCTGGCAGTTGATAGAATGAATGAAAGAATAAAGGATTACTATAAGCCGTTTAATCCTGCAATTCTTAGGCTTATTAAAAATGTAATAGATGCATCCCACAAAGAAGGAATATTTACTGCTATGTGTGGTGAAATGGCTGGTGACCCCCTTACAACAGTTATTCTTTTGGGACTGGGTCTTGATGAATTTTCAATGAGCGCAAGCTCTATACCAAATATAAAGAACATAATACGAAATGTATCTTACGAGAAAGCAAAAGAGTTTACAGAAATGGTTTTGAACATGTCGACACCTGACGAAATTGAAGATGCGTCAAGAAAAATTTTATACGATATAATTGGTGAATGATTGAAAACCTCTGGTAATATAATAATATACCAGAGGTTTTTTTAAAAAATTTTTAAATATAAAAAGGAAATTTAAGATAAGTATAGAATTATAATATTAAAGCAATAAGATAGGGGGATATATATGAAAGATTATAGAACGCAACAAATTAGAAATGTTGGATTGGTTTCGCATGGCGGAGCTGGAAAGACGACGCTGACAGAAGCATTACTGTACAATGCAAAAGCCATAGATAGGATTGGACGCGTAGAAGACGGAACAACAGTATCTGATTATGATCCTGAGGAAATTTCGAGACAATTTTCAATATCTACTTCTGTAATTCCGATTGAATGGAAAGATTACAAGTTAAATGTTCTTGACACACCAGGATATTTTGATTTTTTTGGTGAAGTCATAAGCGGTTTAAAAGCTGCCGATAGTGCTGTATTAGTTGTTTGTGCCGCCTCAGGGGTTGAAGTTGGCACTGAAAAATCGTTTCACATACTAGAAGAGGAAAATCTCCCCACAGTAATATTTATAAATAAGATGGATAGAGAAAATGCTGATTATTATAAGACATTAAATCAGTTAAGAGATAAATTTGGAAACAAAGTTGTGCCGATGACGCTTCCAATAGGAAGTGAACACAGTTTCACCGGTTATGTAGACCTTATCACAAATAAAGCATACGTTTACAGCCAAAAAGGCATTGAAGAAGCTGATGTGCCTAAAGATATGGAAGAAAATGTACAAAAATTCAGGGAGGAACTTATAGAGGATATTGCTGAGAATGATGAGGCACTGATGGAAAAATTTTTTGCAGGAGAAGAGCTTTCAAATGATGAACTTCTTCATGGATTAAAAGAAGGAGTAAAAAGCAGGGATATTTTCCCAGTTATCTGTGGTTCAAGCTTAAAAAATATAGGTATAGATGTATTATTAAATATAATGACAGATGTTTTGCCATCACCTGATGAGGTCAATAAATTTGGCGCTGTATCTGATGTAAATAAGCCCTATTCAGCATTTGTATTTAAGACGATAGCAGATCCATTTGTTGGCAAGCTGTCAATCTTCAGAGTGCTATCTGGTTCAATTACATCTGATTCAACTGTATTCAATGGTACAAAGAAAGCAAATGAAAAAATTGGTCAGCTTTATATACTGAGAGGGAAAAAACAGATGCCTGTTTCAAAGCTTGTTGCTGGCGATATTGGAGCATGTGCAAAATTACAATTTACCATGACAGGCGATACTCTATGCGATCCGGCAAATCAGGTAGAGTTTGGACCGATTTCGTTTCCTGAACCAACTCTGGCATTGGCAATCGAGCCTAAAGCGAAAGGTGATGAAGATAAGATTAGTAATGGACTGCAGAGGCTTCAGGAAGAAGATCAGACATTTAAAGTTGAAAAGAATGTAGAAACAGGACAGGTTATAGTGTATGGCATGGGTGAGCAGCATATAGAGGTACTATCTAAAAAATTGCAAAGCAAATTTGGCGTAGAATGCGTTCTTACAGAGCCCATAATACCTTATAGGGAAACAATCAAAGGCAAATCGAAGGTGGAAGGCAAGCACAAAAAGCAAACTGGCGGGCATGGACAGTATGGTCATGTTTGGATAGAATTTGAACCCTACAAAGAGGGAGAATTCAAATTTGAAGATAAAATATTCGGTGGTGCTGTTCCAAAGCAGTATATTCCTGCAGTTGAAAAAGGGCTTAGAGAATGTATAAAAGAAGGTGTACTCGCTAGGTATCCCGTTGTAAATATAAAGGCTACTCTTTTGGATGGCTCTTATCATCCTGTAGATTCATCTGAGATGGCGTTTAAAGTGGCTGCATCCATAGCGTTTAAAAAAGGAATGGAGGAAGCAAATCCAGTTTTACTGGAGCCCATAATGCATGTTGAGGTAACAGTGCCTGAGGAGTATATGGGAGATGTCATTGGAGATTTAAATAAAAGAAGAGGCCGCATATTGGGCATGGAGTCTAAAGGAGAGATGGAAGTAGTGACAGCAGAGGTGCCTCAGGCTGAAATGGCTAAGTACGCTACCGATTTGAGGTCCTTAACGCAGGCAAGAGGAGAATTCAAGATGTCTTTTGCTCGTTATGAGGAGGCTCCATCTGTGGTTGCTGAAAAAGTAATAGAAGCCAGAAAAAAAGTTCAGGAATAAATGCAGAGGGCTTAAGGTAACATACTTAAGCCCTATTTTTAACAATTTGATAAATTTGAGGATAGAAAATGTATAAAAAACAAAACATTTAATAAATTTACATTAAACTACGATTTTTGAAGTATTAACAGTATATTTTATCTATTTACTAGCCTAAAGTGATAGATATTAGGATGATTATGATATATAATATTCTTAATATACTGTATACTTTAAGGAGGGTAATAATGGATTCAAGAGAAGAAGCGCTGAAATTGCATAAAGATAATCATGGAAAGATAAGCATTTTAAGCAAGGTTGAAGTAAAAGATTCAAAAGATTTGTCGTTGGCGTATACGCCTGGCGTTGCCGAGCCGTGTAAAGAGATACATAAAAACCCTGACATGATATATGACTACACAAACAAAGGGAATTTTGTAGCGGTTGTTACGGATGGTTCTGCTGTATTAGGATTAGGCGATATAGGGGCAATGGCAGGAATGCCTGTCATGGAAGGAAAAGCTGTCTTATTCAAAGAATTTGGTGGAATTGATGCGTTTCCAATATGCATTGGGACAAAAGATGTGGATAAAATCGTTGAAACGGTTATAAACATATCGCCAACTTTTGGTGGAATAAATCTTGAAGACATATCGGCACCTAGGTGTTTTGAAATCGAGGAAAGGTTAAAAAAAGCTCTTAAAATTCCTGTATTTCATGATGACCAGCACGGGACGGCTGTAGTTGTATTTGCCGGATTAATCAATGCATTAAAGATTGTAAACAAAAATCTTAAAAGTATAAAAGCGGTGATAAACGGTGCAGGTGCAGCAGGGATAGCTATTGCGAAATTGCTTATAAATGCTGGAATCGGCGATGTCATTTTGTGTGACAGAAAAGGCATCATATACGAAGGAAGACAAGGCACGGACTCATCAAAAATATCAATAGCTAAAGTTACCAATAAAGGTAAATTAAAAGGCACGTTGAGAGATGCTCTTATTGGTGCTGATGTATTTATAGGGGTATCAGCTCCTAACGTTGTGACAAAAGATATGGTAAAGGCAATGAATGACGATGCAATTGTATTTGCACTGGCAAATCCAGTACCTGAGATATATCCGGATGAGGCAAAAGAAGGGGGTGCAAGGGTAATTGGAACAGGAAGGTCTGATTTTCCTAACCAGATAAATAATGTTCTGGCTTTTCCCGGTATATTCAGAGGTGCATTGGAAGTAAGGGCAACGGAAATCAATGAGGAAATGAAGATTCAAGCTGCATATGCTATTGCAAGCTTGGTCTCTGATGAAGAATTAAGAGAAGATTATATAATACCAAAGGCATTTGACAAAAGAGTGGCTAAGACGGTAGCTGCAAATGTGGCTAAGGCAGCTATGGATACTAAAGTCGCTAATTTAAATATAGATTTAGTTGAATTAGAGAAAAAATTAAATAAAATTTTATAGTATGAATTAGCCTCCTTTGCTAAAAATATAGTAGAAATTTAAATAAAGGAGGCTTTTTATGTCTTTAAATAGCAGGTTCTCAGAAATATACAACAGTAATTATGAATTTTTCGATGTATATGCTAATATTGACAAAATACTCAGCACATATTCAAAGTCAAAGATGACAGAAAAAAGCGATGAATATATAGATATTTATAATGACTTTTACTGCTATTATAATTCAGGTATAGATGAAAATAAAAGCAGTGACGAGAAAAAATAAACAAATAAAAGTTAATATAAATTAAACGGCATTTAATTAAGATAATTATGGTAAAATAGCTTAAAATTGTTGTTGACGTATCATAAAAAAGGAATAAAATAGTAAGTGAAAGTCAAAGAAAGTCAAAGTAAGAAAAGTGGTGATGGGATGGCTAGGTTAAGCGATTTGATTGAAGATTTCATAAAAAGCTTAATTGAAGAAGCGGATGAAGAATATATAGAAATCAAAAGAAATGAACTTGCTAATATTTTTAATTGCGCCCCATCACAGATTAACTATGTGCTTGAAACAAGATTCAATCTATCAAACGGATATATTATTGAAAGCAGACGTGGTGGTGGTGGCTATATAAAAATAATAAAAAGACCCGTTTCAAAGGATTGGATGTCAAAACTTATTTCAGATATAGGAGATAATATAACAGAAAGCAAAAGCAGACTTTACATTGATACTTTATTAGAACATAATTTAATAACTGAAAGGGAAGCTGCATTGATGAAGTCTGTATTAAACGAAAAGATTTTGCCTGTATCGCAATATGAAAAACCAATATTGAGGGCAATACTTTTAAAAGTCATGCTTGCAGAACTTTCAAATAATTTAATTAAAAGGAGTGATTGAAATGTTGTGCGACAAGTGCAAAGAAAGACCAGCTACAGTTCATTATACGCAAATAATTAATGGTGTAAAGACGGAGATGAATCTATGTGAACAATGTGCCCAGGAAGAGGGTTTATTAAACAGCGAAACTTTCTCTCCATTTGTAAATTTTGCACCATTTTCTGTGCAGGACTTGCTGGCTGGACTTATGAATTTTCTGCCTAATACCGGAAACACTTATGTAGAAGAGCAATTGAAGTGCAATAATTGTGGCATGACATATGATAGATTTAAAGAAACAGGAAGGCTTGGATGCAGCAGATGTTATGATTCATTTGCAGATGAATTGAATCCACTTATAAGGAGAATTCATGGAAGTATTGGACATAGAGGTAAGATTCCAAGAAAAACAGGTGGCGTTTTAAGGGCAAAGAGGGAAATAGAGGAGTTGAAAGCAAAGCTTGAAAAAGCAGTAAAAGAGGAAGCCTTTGAAGAAGCAGCCAAATTAAGGGATAAAATCAGAGAACTTGAGAAGAAGTACGGAAAGTAGGTGGCAGAAATGTTTGATCACGATAATGATGTTGTGATATCCAGCAGAATCAGACTTGCTAGGAATTTAAGTGACATTCCTTTTCCGTCCGTTATGGCGGAGAGTGAAGCAGACAAAGTGAAGGAATTGGTAAAAAAGGCTATATTTGACAGCAAGACAATCCTTTCAACACAGTTTTCTGAATACGACATGAAAAAAATAACTCCTTTAGAGAGGCAATCTCTTGTCGAAAGACACTTGATAAGTCCCGATCTTGCTCAGAATACAAAAAATGGCAGTGCTCTTATTAAAAATGATGGTACTATCAGTATAATGATTAATGAGGAAGACCATTTAAGGATACAGACGATTTTTAACGGCCTTAATTTGAAAGAAGCTTGGGATCTGGCTGATAAGATAGATGATTTGATAGAAGAAAACTTAAGTTATGCTTTTAATGAGAAATTAGGTTATCTTACAGCATGCCCTACGAATGTTGGAACTGGTATAAGAGCATCTGTAATGGTGCACCTTCCGGCTCTTACAATAACAGGCCAAATAGGAAATATACTTAACTCTGTGTCGAAAATCGGCATAGCTGTAAGAGGAATGTACGGAGAAGGTACTCAGTCATTAGGTGATATTTATCAGATATCTAACCAGGTTACTTTAGGGCAGAGTGAAATTGAGATAATTGAAAATTTGGAAGGAATTGTAAAACAGATTATAAACAATGAAAGAAAAGCTAGAGAAGATCTGTATAAGAGGAGAAAAGTACAAATTGAAGACAGGATAGGAAGAGCATATGGACTTCTGACAAATGCAAAAGTCATGTCGACGCAGGAATTTATGAGGCTTATTTCAGATGTAAGGTTAGGTGCTGTTTTAAACATTATAAACATAGACATTCAAAAAATAGATGAAATAACAACACATATTCAGCCAGGAAATTTACAAAAAATAATAGGGAAGCAGTTGGAACCATATGAGAGAGATGTAAAGAGAGCTGAATATGTATCAAAATTAATCAGAAGTTAATATAACAGGAGGTGCATTGTAATGGCAATGTTTGGAAGATTTTCAGAGAAGGCACAGAAAGTGCTTTATCAGGCACAAGAGGAGGCACGTTCTCTTTATCACAATTATGTGGGAACAGAGCACATTCTTTTAGGTCTTATAAAAGAAGAAGATGGAATAGCATCGAGAGTTCTTAAAAATCTCGGTGTAACGTATGATGATATAAGAGAAAAGGTAGAGACTTTGATTGGAATGGGCAATGTACCAGGAGATGTTGTAGGATATACTCCTAGAGCAAAGAGAGTTTTAGAGCTTAGTTTTGCTGAGGCCAGGAGATTTAATACGAATTATATTGGTACAGAGCACATTTTATTAGGGTTAATAAGAGAAGGCGAAGGTGTAGCAGTAAGGATATTGATGGAGTTAGGTGTGGATTTTAACAGAGTTAGAGAAGAGATAGTAAAGATGGTTAGTGAAGAACCTTCTGGTGCCGCAAATAAGGCACAAAGGGCTAAAAATACTAATACACCTAATTTAAACCAGTTTGGAAGGGATTTGACTGAACTTGCAAGGGAAGGAAAGCTAGATCCTGTCATTGGGCGTGAAAAAGAAATAGAAAGAGTAATACAGATATTAAGCAGAAGAACTAAAAATAACCCATGTCTTATAGGAGAGCCTGGAGTTGGAAAAACAGCAATTGCTGAAGGATTGGCGGAAGCAATTGAAAGCGGTACAATACCAGAAATCCTTAAAGGTAAACGTGTTGTAACTTTGGATATGGCTTCAATGGTTGCAGGCACAAAATACAGAGGAGAATTTGAGGATAGGCTAAAAAATGTCTTAAATGAAGTCATAAAGGCAGGAAATGTCATACTGTTCATAGATGAGTTACACACAATAATAGGAGCTGGTGCTGCTGAAGGTGCAATAGACGCATCCAATATTTTAAAACCTGCCCTTGCAAGAGGAGAAATACAAGTAATAGGTGCGACGACTATAGATGAGTATCGGAAATACATTGAAAAAGACCCAGCGCTCGAAAGAAGGTTTCAACCTATAATGGTTGAAGAGCCGTCTGTAGAAGAAACGATTGAAATATTAAAAGGGCTTAGAGATAAATATGAGGCACACCACAGAGTAAAAATTACGGATGAAGCTATTGAGGCTGCTGCAAAACTTTCACACAGGTATATAACAGATAGATATCTGCCTGACAAGGCTATAGATCTTATAGATGAAGCTGCATCAAGGGTAAGATTAAAAACAGTTACAGCTCCACCAGAGATAAAAGAGCTAGAAGACAAATTAAATATGTTAAATAAGGATAAAGAAGAGGCAATTAGAACGCAAGAGTACGAAAAGGCTGCTAAAATAAGGGATGAAGAGCAAAAGATAAAAGAACAGTTGGAGAATTTAAAATCAAAGTGGCAGCAGAATTCATTGGTAAAAGATAAAAGCGTCGGTGCCGAGGAGATTTCTCAGATTGTATCGCTTTGGACCGGAATTCCAACACAAAAATTGGCTCAAGAAGAGTCAGAAAGGCTGTTGCATTTAGAGGAGATCCTACACAAACGTGTAATAGGACAGGATGAAGCAGTTGACGCTGTAGCAAGAGCAATAAGGAGGGCAAGAGTTGGATTAAAAGATCCTAGAAGACCTATCGGATCATTCATATTCTTGGGACCAACTGGTGTTGGCAAGACAGAGCTTAGCAAAGCATTAGCCGAAGCTATGTTTGGCGACGAATCAGCAATAGTTAGAATAGATATGTCAGAATATATGGAAAAATTCTCTGTGTCAAGGCTTATTGGCTCACCTCCTGGATATGTAGGATACGAAGAGGGCGGAGAACTTACAGAGAAAATAAGAAGAAAACCATATTCTGTGATTCTCTTTGATGAGATTGAAAAGGCGCATCCTGATGTCTTCAATATACTTCTGCAGATTTTAGACGATGGAAGGCTAACGGATTCAAAAGGCAGGACAGTAGACTTTAAGAATACGCTTATAATAATGACTTCTAATGTTGGTGCACAGCTTATAAAGAAGCAGACAACTTTAGGATTTATGCCTGAAGGTGAAGAGAATAAGGCATCATACGAAAAGATGAAAGAAAACATCTTAGATGAGCTCAAAAAGTCATTTAGGCCTGAGTTTCTAAACAGGATAGATGATATTATCGTATTCCGTCAACTGACACAGGACGACATAAGAAAAATTACTGATTTGATGATAGCTGATTTAAATAAGAGACTGAAGGACAATAATATTAGCCTTGAATTTACAGATGATGCTAAAGAGGAGCTTTTAAAAGAAGGCTATGATGTAACGTATGGTGCAAGACCTTTAAGAAGGGCTATACAAAAAGTTGTTGAAAGTGAGCTTTCAGAATTGATGTTGAAAGGTGAAGTAAAATCCGGTGATAAAATTTTAGTGAAGCTGAAAGACGGAAAATTTGATTTTACTAAAGTGTAAATTGATTTTGGGGATGCCCTCGTCAGCGAGGGTGTCCTATTTTTATTGCCTTCTATGTTATAATAAATATAGATTAAATTGGAAAGTCGGTGGCAAAGTGAAGAAGGAAAAGACTAAGTTTGTATGTCAGCAATGTGGATTTGAAAGTACAAAATGGATGGGCAGATGTCCTAACTGCGATGAATGGAATTCGTTTGTAGAAGAGGTTGAGAAAGAAGATGATAAAAAGTCGCAGCAGGAGTTATTAACATCAAAAGTGGAGCTTTTGAAAGATGTAGAAGCAAAAGATGAAGACCGCATAAAGACAGGTATTGGCGAATTTGACAGGGTGCTGGGTGGTGGTATAGTGCAGGGTTCATTGGTCTTAATAGGTGGTGAACCTGGGATTGGTAAGTCCACAATGCTTTTACAGGTTTCGGATATTATGTCTAACTTCACAAAAGTTCTTTATGTGTCGGGTGAGGAATCATCAAGGCAGATAAAGCTAAGAGCTGACAGAATTATAGGAGGAAAACAGAATATATATTTTTTGGCTGAGACAAACATAAATAATGTTGAAAAGCATATAGAAAAAATATCACCGGGTTTTATGATAATTGATTCTATACAAACTATGTATGCGGAAGAAAGCACAACTATACCTGGAAGCGTATCTCAGGTAAGGCAAGTTACTCAGCACCTTATGAGGCTTGCAAAGCAAAATGGAATAACCACATTCATAATAGGACATGTTACAAAAGAAGGTTCTATAGCAGGTCCAAGAGTATTAGAGCATATGGTAGATACCGTATTGTACTTTGAAGGTGATAGAACACAATCGTTTAGAATATTGAGAGCATATAAGAATAGATTTGGCTCTACAAATGAAATAGGTGTATTCGAAATGGAGTCTCAAGGCCTTAAAGAAGTAAAAAACCCATCTGAGGTGCTTCTTTCTAACAGAGATTTAAATGCGCCAGGTTTAGCTGTGATAAGCTCAATGGAAGGTACAAGGCCGATTCTTCTAGAAGTTCAATCGCTTATATGCCACACTAATTTCGGGTTGCCCAGAAGGATGTCTACAGGGATAGATTACAACAAATTTGTCCTTCTGCTGGCTGTTATAGAGAAAAAGTGTGGAATCAATCTTTCACAATCAGATGTATATTTAAATATTGCAGGAGGATTAAAGGTTCAGGAACCTGCAGCAGATTTAGGAATTGTATCAGCAGTAATGTCAGGCTATTTAAATGTGCCAATATCTAACGATATCTGCTTTTCCGGTGAAGTAGGTTTAACAGGCGAGGTTAGAGCAGTAAGCAATTTAGAAAGAAGAATCAGTGAAGCAAAAAAGATGGGATTCAAAACAATATTCGTTCCATACATGAAAATGGAGAAAACCGAAGGGATAAATGTAATAAGAATTAAAAACATTATTGAATTGATGGACATCTTTAAAAATTAAAAAAGTGGGTTTTACCCACTAAAATTACAGCATATTAAAAACTCCCAGCGTATTTAGCTCTTTATCTTTTTTAAGCAGAATATCGTAGAAATTTAAACCAAGTGTATTACAAAGCGCAATTATATAAAATATGTTGTTACCGATTTCTGTTTCTAAGACTTCTCTGCAGTTATCACACAGTTCTCCATCAATGTGTGTTTTAATATACGTATGTGCATCTTCGATAGTTGCATCTTCAGGTATTTCTTGCTTTTGAGCATTAATCTTTAAGCATCCGCACTCTGTTACTGATTTTGCTACTGCCCTGTTGACTCTGCCGCTGCTTTCTTGAATTTTTGTTAAAATATCGAGAATGCTCTTGTGACGAATTAGAAATTCTTCTACTGTGTTTTGTAGATCATCGACTATTATATCCTTCATGGTTATGCCCACTCCCGTTTTTTTAAAATCTTAGATTAATTATATACTTGTAAATGTTGTGTTGTCAATATTTACACGAAATAACATTTATAACATGATGAAATTTTTTGTAAATTGACAATGTTTATCTATTAGTAGTATACTTTTATTGAAGAAGCGCTATACATGTAAAATTTGCTATGTATTTTTTTATAAAATTTCCCCATTGACTTATATTTAATGACATATTTGATAATAATAGAAATGGAGGTGAATATATGCTTTATAAAATAGTAAGAGGGATTATTTCATTAGTAGGTTTGGGACTTGGATTTGAAGCGGTTTATTTGTCTGTGGCAGTTTTAAACCTACAAAAACTGATGAATTTAACATTAACTAGTATTACATCAGTTATCATATACGCAGTTGGTGCATTGCTAGGTGGAATCATATTTTTCATTCTTTCTCCTAAACTTATTAAATGGGGAAAAGATTTTGAAACATGGCTTGAAATGGCACTTCAGAAATCACCTATATATGATATTTTAATAGGAGCTTTTGGGCTAATCGTTGGCTTAATTCTGGCAAATCTTATAAGTGCTCCAATTTATCAGCTACCGATTGTTGGTAAAGTCATTCCTATAATTATTAGCGTGTTTTTTGGTTATCTTGGTATAAGTATATCATTGAAGAAAAAGGATGAATTTATGAATTTATTTGCGATAGTAAAAAAGATGGGTCAGCAAAAATCGCAAAAGGTAGAAATAAATGAAATTCCTAAAATTCTTGATACAAGTGTTATAATTGATGGGAGAATATTTGATATTTGTAAGACGGGATTTGTAGAAGGACCTCTTATAATTCCCAACTTTGTTCTTGAGGAATTAAGGCACATAGCAGATTCATCCGATTCCTTAAAGAGAAACAGAGGAAGGAGAGGGCTTGATGTCTTAAATAAAATACAAAAAGAGCTTGATTTGAAGGTCCAGATTATAGATAAAGATGTTGATGCATCTGAAGTAGATACCAAGCTTTTGAGGCTTGCCAAGATGATGAATGGAAAAGTCATAACAAACGACTATAACCTAAATAAAGTAGCAGAGTTTCAAGGTGTGCCGGTGCTTAATATAAATGAGCTATCAAATGCCGTTAAACCTGTGGTACTACCAGGAGAAGAGATGGTTGTGCAGGTAATAAAAGATGGAAAAGAGTCAGGGCAAGGGATAGCATACCTTGATGACGGCACGATGATAGTAGTTGATGGAGGTAAAAAGCATATAGGCGATACTTTAGATGTATTGGTTACGAGTGTGTTGCAGACTGCAGCAGGCAGAATGATATTTGCGAAACCAAAGCAATCAGATCAGGAAAAAGCTATGTAGTTTAATTGGGCATTTTCTCTATTAGAGAATGCCTTTTTTATTTTGTTAATGGCGGAAAGGCACTGATTGTGATATAATTTTACCAGTATATTTTATTTAGAGGGTGCATTATGTTTATTAGTGCGATAATAGTTGCTGCTGGTAAAGGCAAAAGAATGGGAACAAAATTAAACAAAGTTTTTTTAAATTTGAATGGAAAACCAGTTCTCTATTACACTATAAAGGCTTTTGAAAATGTTGATGAAATTGATGAGATTGTTTTAGTGGTGTCTGAATCGGATTTGAGATTTTGCAAAAGTGAAATAGTTGATAAATATAATTTTAAAAAAGTTAAGCATATAGTTGTGGGAGGGTCTGAGAGACAAGAATCTGTTTTCATGGGTCTAAAATCGGTAGATAATCGGTGCAATATAGTATTGATACATGATGGTGCGAGGCCCTTTATTGACAGGGTGACATTGCAAAAAGGCATAGAAGAAGCTAAAAGTCATTGTGCTGTAGGCATTGCAGTTCCTGTAAAAGATACAATAAAAGTTGTTGATAATGATAATTTTGTCATTGACACACCTGACAGGAACCGCCTTATGGCAATTCAGACACCTCAGATTTTTGACTACAAACTTATATACAAAGCACATTTAAAGGCAATAGAAGATGGATTTTTAGGTACTGATGATACCGTCCTTGTTGAAAGGCTTGGATACAAAGTCAAGCTTGTCGAAGGGAGTTACAGGAATATCAAGATAACTACACCAGAAGATCTAATAATATCAGAGGCTTTCTTGAAGACCATATAATATATCAATAACATTATGCTTTAAATCTCATATAATTATTATAGGAGTATTGTAGTTGAGATTATATGAGGTGATTATAATGAGAAGGCCTCTTGTATTTGTACACGGAATTTTTGGTTCAATATATGTTCCCACACTTGTTGGGAAAGCATGGGGATTTGGACCTGCAGGTTATATATACGATTCGTTTATTAACAATCTTAAAACGTTAGGATACACAGAAGGGAAAAACCTTTTTATATGTTATTATGAGTGGTGGAAAGATATACCTGAATGTGTAAATACGCTTATGTCCAAGATTAATGAGGCAAAAATAAAAAACAACTGTGATAAAGTTGATGTTGTATGCCACAGCATGGGTGGTTTATTGTTGCGAAGCTATGTTCAAGGAGATTATTACAGGAATGATGTAGACAAAATCATATTTTTGTCATCGCCTCATTATGGTGCTGCTAATGCATATTATGCATGGGAAGGTGGAGCAGTCCCACCTGATAATGACGAAGATTTTTTAAATATACTTTTAAGAGGTTTTATATGGGCAATAGGCAAAATAAAAGGTGAAAAAGATGAGCTTATGATAATTAGAAAATACATTCCATCCATAAAATGCCTCTTACCAACTCATGAGTATGGAAACTATGTTTTTAAATATCCAATTAAAAACAATAAAATATTATTTAAAAATATACTTTATATGAAGGAGCAGAATGATTTTTTAAATGAATTAAATTATTCTATTGATAGATTGTATGAAAGAGCGAATGAGATATATGTATTTTCAGGTAATGGAATATACACAAATAAATTTATTCAAGTGACAGAAAGCGACGACGATATTGTATGGCCGGATGGGCGGGCTGTAGGCGTTGTAAGAGATGACAAAGGAGATGGAACTGTATTAATTAAAAGTGCTTTGGGTGTAAATGGAAACCAGCATGTTCTGGATGCAGGACATGGAGGCATATTAAATGCGTCAATACCGGATCTTAAAGAAATATTTGGCGTAGAAGAGGCGCCTAAAGTTAGCCTGCTTGAAAAAATAACATCTTTTGTAAACATTTTGACCGATAGCAAAGTGATTGTATTGGACAGAGGTCAGAAGTTAAAAAAATACAACATTTTTGGAAAGGTGAATTGGTATATGTCTTTTAACGAAGAAGGAGAATATCATTTTTCATCGCCAGACTTTTCAATAAGGTCAATAATGATTCACACAAATAAAGGATTTACTGTTAAAACACTTAAGCCTTCTGGCAGGTATAGAAATAGTAGAATAGATCTTTTTGTTGATAAAAATGGCAATTTTGATATTAAAAGATAAAGGAGTGTTGCTATGAGGGTTGGAATTGGATACGATGTGCACAAACTGGAGGCAGGAAGGAAATTAATATTAGGTGGTGTTCAAATTCCATATGTGAAAGGGCTACTGGGTCATTCTGATGCGGATGTGCTAATACATGCGGTGATTGACGGAATTCTTGGTGCTGCAGGACTTGGAGATATAGGAACGCATTTTCCTGATTCAGAGTGGATTTATAAGGATATAGATAGCACTGTTCTTCTTAAAAAGACTATGGACTTGATTAAAGGCAAATTTGCTATAAATAATATAGATTGTATTGTTGTAGCTCAAGAGCCTAAGATATCTCCATATAAAGATGCCATAGCGAGAAACTTGTCGAAAGTGTTAAATATAGGAATTGACAGAGTTAACATTAAAGCCAAGACTGAAGAAGGGCTTGGATTTACAGGAAGAAAAGAAGGAATATCGGCTTATGCAATTGTAAGCCTGATTGAAAAATGTATTGACAGTTAAAATTAAATTAAATAAAATACAAACATGATAAATATTAGGAGGTAAACGATGAGACTATCACAATTACTTATACCAACATTAAGAGAAGTTCCGGCAGAAGCGGAGATACCAAGTCATACACTTATGTTAAAAGCTGCTATGATGAGAAAGCTTGCATCAGGCGTATATATCTATCTTCCTCTTGGAAAAAGAGTACTTAAAAAGATTGAAGAAATAGTAAGAGAAGAAATGGATAGAGCAGGTGCACAGGAAGTACTTATGCCTGCTATCATACCTGCGGAACTTTTAAAAGAATCTGGAAGATGGGATGTGTTTGGACCTGAGATGTTTAAGCTAAAAGACAGAAATGATAGAGAATTTTGCTTGGGGCCAACACATGAAGAGGTATTTACGGATCTTGTGAGAAATGAAGTGAAGTCATATAGACAGCTTCCCTTGACTATATATCAGATACAGACGAAGTACAGGGATGAGAGGCGGCCTAGGTTTGGAGTCATGAGATCCCGCGAGTTTATAATGAAGGATGCGTATAGTTTTGATGCTGATTGGGATGGACTTGATGTTTCTTTTGACAAGATGTACGATGCTTACTGCAGAATATTTGATAGATGTGGATTGAAGTACACAGTTGTTGAAGCAGACTCAGGTGCGATGGGAGGAAAAGACTCGAAAGAGTTTATGGTCACTTCAAGTGTAGGGGAAGCTGTAATAGCCTACTGCGATAGCTGCGGATATGCCGCGAATGAGGAAAAGGCTGAATGCATTGTAGAGCATGAAAGCGATGAGGAAATGAAGCCATTAGAAAAGATTCATACGCCAGATGTAAGGACAATTGATGAGCTCGTATCATATTTAGACGTAAAAGCAGATAAATTTGTTAAGACTTTGATATATAAGTATAAAGGTAAAATTGCAGCGGTACTTGTAAGAGGAGATAGAGAAGTAAATACTGTGAAATTAGCGAATTTGCTTAAAGTAAATGAAAATGATATAGATTTGGCATATGAAGAAACCGTAAGAAGTGTAACAGGCGCAAATGTAGGATTTGCAGGTCCTATTGGGCTTAAAGGAGATGTCCTTTTGATAGCTGATGCAGAGGTGCCTATGATGAAAAACATCATCGTAGGTGCAAATGAAACAGATTACCATCTAAAAAATGCAAATTACGGAAGAGACTTTAAGGCAGATGTGGTGTCAGACATTAGAAAAGTCGTAGATGGTGATAAATGTCCTAGATGCGGGAATCCTTTAAAACTTGAGAGGGGTATTGAAGTAGGACACATATTTAAACTAGGGACAAAATACTCAGATGCACTTGGTGCAAATTACATTGATGAGAATGGAAATGAAAAGCCTATGATAATGGGCTGTTATGGCATTGGGTTAAATAGGATTGCTGCTGCCGCAATAGAACAAAATCACGATGATAAAGGTATTATTTGGCCTATGTCTATAGCTCCATATCATGCCATTGTTGTGCCAGTCAATGTCTCTAACGATGCACAAAGGAATTTGGCAGAAAAAATATACGATGAATTAAGCAAGGCTGGCATTGAGACGCTGATAGATGATAGGGATTTAAGGGCAGGAGTTAAGTTTAATGATGCTGATCTATTGGGAATACCTATAAGGATAACAGTAGGTAAAAAGGCTTCGGACAACATTGTTGAGTTAAAACTTAGAAGAGATGAAAATTCAATTGAATTAAATTATGATGAAGTGGTAAATAAGGTTAAAGAACTGATTATTAATAGTATATAGGAGCTAAATGCTCCTTTTTTATTCGCATAATATTTTGCGATTAATAAAAAAATAAAGTAGAAAGGAGTGGTTGCATGTCGATTTACATAATGGGCATTTCCGTTGATAAAAGATCAGATTTTGCACCTAAAGTTCAAGAGGTGTTGACTAAACACGGTCAAAATATATTGGCGAGATTCGGAATACATGATGACAGCGATGATAACGGGCTTATAACATTGAATGTACGAGGGGATGAAAACTATATAAATGAATTTTCAAAGGAACTTACAAGTATTCCGTCTGTCAAAGTAAATCATATGACTGTTAAATGATTTGCTTGGGGTAGCGCATGCTACCTCTTTGCAAACAATTTTAGTAATGATGTATTGTAAGAATGACATAAAATTTGTATAATGTATATGATGAATACAAAAGATGGAGATGGCTATATGGAGAAAAGAGTTAGATTTGCACCAAGTCCTACAGGTGCGATTCATATTGGTAATATTCGTACGGCTTTGTTTAATTATCTATTTTCAAGAAGCGAAGGTGCTAAGCTGATATTAAGGATAGAAGATACGGATTTGACTAGGTCGTCAAAAGATTTTGAAAAGCTCATCTTTAAAGAGTTAAATTGGCTTGGCATTGAGTGGGACGAAGGGCCTGATAAACCTGGTGATTATGGACCTTACAGACAAAGCGAAAGGCTTCATATTTATAGACAATATGCAGAACAACTTATAAAAGAAGGTAAGGCGTATAGATGTTACTGTACACCTGAAGAACTGGATAAAGATAGGGAAGAGTCTGTTAAAAGAGGCGACATACCGAGGTATTCGGGAAGATGTAGACATTTGACTAAAGAACAGGAAGAGGAATACTTAAGACAAGGCAGAAAACCATCAATCAGGTTTATTATACCTGATGATGTTATAATAGCGTTTGATGATATGATAAAAGGGAGAATAGAGATTAAATCAGATACACTGGGTGGAGATATGATAATAGTTAAATCTGATGGTATGCCCACTTACAATTTTGCAGTTGTAATTGATGATACGCTTATGAGGATTTCCCATGTTATAAGAGGAGAAGACCACATTTACAATACACCAAAGCAGCTGCTTATATACGAAGCATTAGGCTTTAAACCTCCTGTATTCGCACATGCGCCACTCATCTTAGGGCCAGATAGGACTAAGCTGTCAAAGAGGCATGGCAATACTTACATTGGACAATATAGAGAGATGGGTTATCTACCTGAGGCCATGTTTAACTTTTTATCGCTTTTAAGCTGGTCGCCTGAAGATAATGTCGAATTGATGTCAAAAGATGAAATAGTAAGAAAGTTCAATTTCAATAAAATTCACAGTGCAAATCCTGTGTTTGACATTGAAAAGTTAAACTGGATGAATCAACATTATATTCAAATGAGTTCTGTAGATAGAATAGTAGACCTAGCAATACCATACTTTAAAGAAGCAGGTTATATCAAAGATGTTGATGATAAGACTTATGAATGGCTAAAGAAGGTAGTGTCTCTTTTCAAAGACGGTCTGCATTATGTTGCAGAATTAAAAGACAAAGCGAAAATGTTTTTTGATGATGATATTGAATATGACGATAATCTAAAAGACGATATATTATGTGGCGATGCAATGAAAGTTTTGAAGAGCTTCAAAGAAGAGATCGAAAATATGGAAGATATCAGTGAAGAGTTTGTTAAAACATTGCTTAAGATGTTGCAGAAGAAGATAGGGGTTAAAGGCAAAGCATTTTTCATGCCTATAAGATTTGCTATAACAGGACAGGATCATGGACCAGAACTTGTAATGATAATTCCTCTTTTAGGTAAACAAAAGATATTATACAGGATTGATAAAGCGATGAAAATAATATCGTAAATGTGATGAGTGGGAGAGTAGCATAGTAGATTCCAAAAGAGAGGAGCTGTCATGGGCTGAAAGCAGCTTCTGGATATATTGTGTGAAGTGCACCCATGAGCTATACGCAATTAAGCGTACGGGTATCCGTTATAAATACAAGTGGAGTTTACTCAATCAGAGTGGAACCGCGAGCCCCCTCGTCTCTGGATGATGGGGGATTTTTTTACCATTTATTTAATTTTTTCAAAGGGAGATTGATTTTAATGTTTAAAACATTGAAGGAGGATATAAAAGTAGTATTTGAAAGGGATCCTGCAGCCAAAAGCGTTTTGGAAGTGGTTTTATGCTATCCGGGATTTCATGCTATAATAATGCATAGAATCGCTCACTATTTATATAATAGGAAACTATTGTTATTATCAAGGCTTATATCGCAATTTAACAGATTTTTCACGGGAATTGAAATACATCCTGGCGCAAAAATAGGTAAGGGATTTTTCATAGACCATGGCATGGGGGTAGTGATAGGGGAGACTACAGAGATAGGTGATAATGTAACACTGTATCAGGGTGTTACACTGGGAGGTACTGGAAAAGATAAAGGGAAAAGGCACCCTACAATAGGGAACAATGTTGTAATAGGAAGTGGTGCTAAAGTTTTAGGTCCTATCAAAATAGGCGATAATACAAAAATAGGGGCAGGTGCTGTTGTACTGCACGACGTTCCGCCTAATTGCACTGTCGTAGGTGTTCCAGGACATTGCGTGAAAAAAGATAATATAAAGGTCAAGTCAGCTTCAAAATTAAATATTGACTTAGAGCACGGTAAGTTACCTGATCCTATAGAGGACGAAATCAGAAGTTTGAGAGCTAGGATAAAGAAACTGGAGTCTTATATGAATAACATGGAGGATGATAGAGATGAAGATATATAATACATTAACAAGAAAAAAAGAAGAGTTTGTTCCTTTGAATGATAATATTGTAAACATGTATGTATGTGGTCCAACTGTGTATAACTTTATACACATAGGAAACGCAAGAGCGTTTATCGTTTTTGATACGGTTAGAAGATACTTTGAATACAAAGGATATAAGGTGAACTATGTACAAAACTTTACTGACATAGATGATAAACTTATCAAAAGGTCACATGAAGAAAATACGACTGTCAAGGAATTGGCTGACAGATATATTGAGGAGTATTTTAAAGATGCGGATAGTCTTGGAATAAAAAGAGCTACGGTTCATCCAAGAGCTACCGAAAACATAGATGATATAATCAATTTTGTAAAAAAATTGATAGATAAGGGATTTGCTTACGTATTAAATGGCGATGTGTATTACGACACAACGAAGTTCAAAGAATATGGTAAGCTTTCGCATAAAAATATCGATGAACTAAAAGCAGGAGCGAGGATAGAAGTAAATGAGGATAAAAAAAATCCAACAGATTTTGTCCTTTGGAAAGCTGCTAAGGAAGGGGAACCTTCCTGGGATAGTCCATGGGGGAAGGGGAGACCTGGCTGGCACATTGAATGCTCTACAATGTCAACAAAGTATCTAGGGAAAACACTAGACATACATGCAGGAGGTCCTGATTTGATATTTCCTCACCATGAAAATGAGATAGCACAAAGTGAAGCTGCTAATGACGCGGAATTTGCAAGATTCTGGATGCATATTGGATATCTAAATATCAATAACGAAAAAATGTCAAAATCAAAAAATAACTTTTTTACTGTAAGGGATATAACAAGCCAATATGATCCGGAAGTATTGAGATTTTTCATGTTGACATCACATTACAGAAATCCTATAAATTTCAGTCATGACCTTCTAGAACAGTCAAAAAGTGGATTTTTAAGGTTAAGCAATACAGTTGACAATCTTAGACATCTTTTAGATGATGCTTTAGACAGGGAGTTAAGTGATGAGGAAAAAGCATATAAAGAGAAATATGATGAATATAAAAGAAGGTTCGAAGAAGCAATGGACGACGATTTTAATACTGCCGATGCAATTTCGGTTCTTTTTGAGATGGTGAGGGATATTAATACAAATATTGATGGAAATTCTCCTAAAGAATTGATAGAATATATATTAGATATATTTTTAAAATTGTCTTCTGTACTTGGTATATCATATAAAAAGCGTGAATTGCTTGATGATGAAATAAAGAAATTGATAGAAAAGCGAGAGGAAGCTAGAAAGGCGAAAAATTGGGCAGAAGCTGATAAAATAAGAGATGAGCTTAAAAAACAAGGGATAGCATTAGAAGATACTCCTAGTGGAGTAAGGTGGAAGAGGATTTAATGGATAGCTTTATTATAAAAAACAATAAAATACTTTCGAAACAAGAGGTTATGAGCTTATCTCCACTTATAATGGCTTTTATTGGCGATAGCGTTTATGATTTATTCATAAGAACGCACATCGCTGTTAAGGGAAATAGGCCTATAAATAAAATTCATAAAGAATGTGTACAATATGTTAAAGCATCATCTCAGTCTGAAATTTTAAAAAAGCTTTATGATATTTTTGACGAAGAAGAAAAGGACATAATAAGGAGAGGACGAAATGTAAAAAGTGCAACTATTCCAAAGCACGCCGGTATTGAAGAATACCGGCTGGCTACTGCATTTGAGGCACTATTAGGATATTTATATCTTTTAGGAAGATACGATAGGCTAGATGAAATACTTAACTGTGCATTAAATATAATATAAATGAGGGTTAGATTATGAAAGAAAATGAAAATATAATATACGGAAGAAATCCTGTTTTGGAAGCTATTAATAGCGGTCGTGAAATTGAAAAAATATATGTATCAAAAAATGCAAAGGGTAATATCTCTAAGATTATAAAAGCAGCAAGGGATAAAAATATAATCGTTTCTACGACAGATAATGGAACTTTGGATAAACTGTCTAATTATGGCAATCACCAAGGAATTGCAGCTTTATGTTCCTTATACAAGTATTATGAAATTGAAGACATACTTGAATACGCGGATAAAAGAGGTGAAAAGCCTTTTATTTTGCTATTGGATGGAATCACAGATACACATAATCTAGGTGCCATAATAAGGACTGCGGAAGCTTTTTCTGCTCATGGTATCATTATACCAAAGAGAAGATCCGCTGTTGTCAATAGTACAGTTGTAAAAACGTCAGCAGGTGCTACCGAATACATTAAAATAGCTAAAGTTTCTAATATAAACAATGCTATAAATAATCTTAAAAAGCAAGGGGTTTGGATTGTTGGAAGCAGTTTAGATGCAGACGTCGATTTTCAAAATGTCGATTATACTGTGCCTGTAGCAGTTGTAATAGGCAGCGAAGGAGGAGGAATGTCTGAGCTTACAAAAAAGAATTGTGATTATATAGCGAAAATACCCATGAGAGGGAATATAAATTCTTTAAATGCGTCGGTTGCGGCTTCTATTTTTATGTACGAGGTTGTAAGACAGAGGATGGGTAAGGCGTGATCTGATGTATATGGTGATTGATGGTTACAATATAATAAACAATTGGCAAGATTTAAAGCTTGAAGCTAAAAGCAGTCTTGAAGATGCTAGGCAGAAATTGATAGATATACTTTTAAATTTTAGAGGGTATACAGGATTTAACATAATATTGGTTTTTGATGCAATGTATGTAAAAGGAAGCCAGCAAAAGCATGAATATTATAGCGGGCTTGAAGTTGTATATACGAAGGAAGGTGAATCTGCCGATAGTTATATAGAAGGAATCATAAAAGATATAATAAAAAATGATAAGGTTGTTGTTGTAACTTCTGACTGGATTTTACAGCAAGTTGTTTTGGGTCAAGGGGCCATAAGAATGTCAGCTAGGGAATTATACGAAGAATTGAATAATTATTTGGAAAACAAGAAGAAATTATATGCAAAAGATGACAAAAAGGATAGTATTGAATCAAGGCTTTCTGAGGAAGTTATAAAAAAACTGCGGAAAATGGCTGAATGATAAAAAATATTCTTGACTATAATCTTTAATAAAAGTATAATTATTATGTGAACTTGGCCTATAAGCGGAGGCGATTTTTGTGAAACCGGGGGCACAAATAGATTTATACAATGTGTTTTCATCAATGGATGAAGGCGATGTCGTAGAAGAAGCCCAGAGGGGCAATGAAGCAGCATTGGAATTTATCATTGATAAGTACTATTCTTTTGTCAAAGCAAAGGCACGTTCCTACTTTTTGGTCGGCGCAGACAAAGAAGATATTGTGCAAGAAGGTATGATTGGGCTGTATAAGGCTATTCGCGATTTCAAAAGTGATAAACTTTCTTCATTTAAAGCGTTTGCGGAACTATGCATAACAAGACAGATGATAACTGCTATTAAGACTGCAACAAGGCAGAAACATATTCCTCTAAATTCTTACGTTTCTCTGAACAAGCCTATCTTTGAAGAAGAATCTGATAGAACTTTGATGGATGTTGTATCGAGTGAGTGTATATCTGATCCTGAAGAGCTAATAATAAACCGAGAGGAATACGTTAACATCGAAAACAAGATTGGAGAAATGTTAAGCGATCTTGAGTGGGAAGTGCTTATATCTTATCTTGACGGCAAATCGTATCAAGAAATTGCTGTTGAGCTTAGAAGACATGTAAAATCAATAGACAATGCCCTCCAGAGAGTCAAGAGGAAGCTTGAAAGGTATCTCGAGATGAGAAATAGTTAACTATTGACATTTTAAAGCTTTTATAGTAAAATTTAAAATCGATGCAAAATAGTGATTGCCCACGTAGCTCAGTCGGCAGAGCGTCGCCTTGGTAAGGCGGAGGTCACCGGTTCAATCCCGGTCATGGGCTCCAATTTTATTTTTTTATATTTAAAACAATAGAAACGCGTGGATGAGTTTATTAAAGTAGGAGGAAAAAAGAAAAATGGCGAAGCAAAAATTTGAAAGAAAGAAACCCCATGCAAACATAGGAACGATAGGGCACGTAGACCATGGCAAAACGACGTTAACATCAGCAATAACAATAGTATTGTCAAAGCAAGGAATGGCACAAGCCACAGCGTATGATGAAATAGACAAAGCACCAGAAGAGAAAGCAAGAGGAATAACAATAAACACAATGCACGTAGAATACGAGACAGAGAAAAGGCACTATGCGCATGTAGACTGTCCAGGGCACGCAGACTACGTAAAGAACATGATAACAGGAGCAGCGCAGATGGACGGAGCGATACTAGTAGTATCAGCAGCAGATGGTCCAATGCCGCAGACAAGAGAGCATATCCTGTTAGCAAGGCAGGTAGGAGTACCATACATTGTAGTATTTTTAAACAAAGCAGACATGGTAGATGACGAAGAATTAATCGAACTAGTAGAGATGGAAGTAAGAGAACTATTAAACGAATATGAATTCCCAGGAGACGACACACCGATAGTAGTAGGCTCAGCATTAAAAGCAATGGAATGCGGATGCGGACAAAGAGACTGTCAGTGGTGCGGCAAGATATGGGAATTAATGGATGTAGTTGACAGTTATATACCGACACCAGAAAGAGATGTAGACAAGCCATTCCTGATGCCAGTAGAAGATGTATTCACAATAACAGGAAGAGGGACAGTAGCAACAGGAAGAGTAGAGAGAGGCAAATTAAAAGTAGGAGACGAAGTAGAGATAATAGGCTTATCAGACGAAAGCAAGAAGACAGTAGTAACAGGAGTAGAGATGTTCAGGAAGACATTAGACGAAGCAGAAGCAGGAGATAACATAGGAGTACTGTTAAGAGGAGTAACAAGAGAGGAAGTAGAGAGAGGGCAAGTATTAGCGAAACCAGGTTCAGTAAAACCGCACACGAAATTTGAAGGACAAGTATACGTGTTAACAAAAGAAGAAGGCGGAAGACATACACCGTTCTTCAATGGATACAGACCACAGTTTTACTTCAGGACAACAGACGTAACAGGAGTAATAGAATTACCAGAGGGCGTAGAGATGGTAATGCCCGGAGACCATGTAACGATGACAATAGAATTAATAACACCGATAGCAATGGAAGAAGGATTAAAATTTGCTATAAGGGAAGGCGGACACACAGTAGGAGCCGGTGTTGTTTCCAAGATTCTGTCATAAAAAGGGCTGGGTATTTTACCTGGCTTTTTTTGAGTTTATACAATTAGATTGACATAAATTAATATTTATGATAAAGTTTTAAAAGTAGTTTTAAATTCCGGGAGGTGGAATTGTTGCGGGTTAAGATCACATTAGCTTGCACGGAATGTAAGCAAAGGAACTATAACACTACGAAAAATAAGAAAAATGATCCTGATAGGATAGAGCTTATGAAATACTGTAGGTTCTGCAGAAAACATACATTGCATAAAGAGACAAGGTAAAATACATGTTATAAAGGGATGTGATTCGATGGCTGCCGATGAAAGGAGAAAAGTCGGGAAGTTTTTTAGGGAAATAAAAGCCGAGATGAAAAAAGTTACGTGGCCAACAAGAAATGATTTACTGACATATACTGAAGTTGTACTAGTCGTTGTAATAGCATTTACTTTATTAATATTTCTTGCAGACTCGGCCTTTAGCTATCTACTGAAATTAATTATAAAAAGTTAAAGGAGGATGGGGTCAATCCCCAAATCGAAGATGTCTGAAACGAACTCAGCTAAATGGTATGTAGTCCATACCTATTCCGGATATGAGAATAAAGTTAAAGCGAATCTGGAAAAGTCTGTTGAAAATAGAAACCTTCAAAACTTAATACATCAGATTGTTGTTCCGACAGAAAAAGTGGTAGAAATTAAAGACGGCAAAAAGAAGTCTGTTGATAGAAAGGTATTTCCTGGATATGTACTTGTGAAGATGGTTATGAATGACGAATCATGGTATGTTGTCAGGAATACCAGAGGTGTAACTGGCTTCGTTGGGCCTGGCTCTAAGCCGGTACCACTTACTGAAGCGGAAGTCAGAAGTTTAGGCATTAAAGAAGCACAGACGTCAGTAGATATAAAAGTAGGCGATAGTGTTAGAGTTATTGCCGGACCACTTGAAAATTTCATCGGTGTTGTTGAAGAGATTTACCTTGACAGACAAAAGGCTAAAGTTTTAATTTCGATGTTTGGAAGAGAGACTCCAGTCGAATTTGACTTTGTCCAGATTCAAAAAATCCAATAAAATGACATAAATTAGGAGGTGTAAACATGGCTAAAAAAGTTGCTGCAGTGGTAAAGATACAGTTACCTGCAGGAAAGGCTACACCAGCTCCACCAGTAGGTACAGCACTTGGACCACATGGTGTCAACATAATGGGTTTCTGTAAAGAATTCAATGAAAGGACAGCTAAACAAGCTGGTTTGATCATTCCTGTAGTTATTACAATATATGCTGATAGATCATTTTCTTTCATCACAAAGACGCCGCCTGCGGCTGTGCTTTTAAAGAAAGCGGCTGGCATTGAAAGTGGTTCACCACAGCCAAATAAACAAAAAGTTGCAAAGATAACAAAAGATAAAGTCAGAGAAATAGCTGAACTAAAGATGAAAGATTTGAACGCATCAGATATTGAAGCTGCTATGAGAATGATAGCTGGTACTGCTAGAAGTATGGGTATTGAAATTGAGCAATAGATGTTTTTAGTGGGAGGATGAATGTCCGAAAAATACCACAAGGAGGTAAAAAATAGAATGAAACATGGGAAAAAATATTTAGATAGTGTTAAATTGATAGATTCTACAAGATTGTATGATGCAAATGAAGCTGTTGATTTAGTTTTAAAGACTGCTAAAGCAAAATTTGACGAAACTGTTGATTTGTCTGTAAGACTTGGCGTAGATCCGAGGCATGCTGATCAACAGGTTAGAGGAACTGTAATATTGCCTCATGGAACTGGTAAAACAGTTCGTGTTTTGGTTTTTGCAAAAGGTGATAAAGCGAAAGAAGCTGAGGCTGCTGGTGCAGAATATGTTGGTGCAGAGGAACTTGTTTCAAAGATACAAAATGAAAACTGGTTTGACTACGATGTTGTTATAGCTACACCAGATATGATGGGTGTTGTGGGTAGACTTGGTAAAGTTTTAGGACCAAAAGGTTTGATGCCAAACCCAAAAGCTGGTACTGTTACATTTGATATTGAGAAAGCAGTAAAAGATGTTAAAGCTGGTAAAATTGAGTACAGAGTAGATAAAAATTCAATAATACATGTGCCGATTGGGAAAGTATCTTTCGGACAAGAGAAATTAGTTGAAAATTTCAAAACGATAATGGATGCTATAATAAGATCTAAACCTGCAGCTGCAAAGGGACAATATTTAAGAAGTGTTGTTCTTTCCTCAACAATGGGACCAGGAATAAAGGTTAATCCACAAAGAATTTTATAAAAGCTGTTGACATAACAACACAATAATGATATACTCTTAAAGTAAAATTGAAAACTTACCGTAGACAGTAGGTGTGGCAACACGTAAATCCTACCGAGGTTTTTGATAAAGTTAAAAAGGATCCTCATGTCTACGGGGGATCCTTTTAATATTATGGACGGGAGGTGTAAGTTTGAGTACAGCTAGGGAAGCTAAGGAAAAAGTCGTTAGTGAATTTAAAGATAAACTGGGAAGAGCACAATCCGTCATATTTACTAGTTACAGTGGCTTGACAGTTGAGGACGATACCGCTTTAAGGAGAAAATTTAAAGAAGCGAATGCAGAGTATAAAGTCTACAAAAATACTTTGATGTGGCGTGCAGCGCAAGAATTGGGATATAACGACTTAAAGAAGTACTTAGAAGGACCAACATCGGTATCTTTTGGATACGATGATCCTGTTACACCTGCAAAAATTTTAGTTGAATTTTTAAAGAACAATAAAGGACTTGAATTAAAAGCAGGTATTGTTGATGGAAAGCTGGTAGGTCCAGAAGAAATTAAAGCATTATCAGAATTGCCATCAAAAGAAGAACTCATTGCAAAAGCACTTGGCAGCATGAAAGCTCCAATAAACAATCTTGTATATGTATTATCTGGTACATTAAGAAGTCTTGTAATAGCTTTAAATGCTGTTAAAGAGAAAAAAGAAGCATAATAAAAAATTTTAAATGGAGGTATTTGTAATGAATAAGGAAGAAATTTTAGAAGCTATAAAAGGTATGACAGTTTTAGAATTAGCTGATTTAGTAAAAGCTCTTGAAGAGGAATTTGGAGTATCTGCAGCAGCACCTGTTGCTGTAGCAGCAGCACCTGCAGCTGGCGCGGCAGCAGCACCGGCAGAAGAAAAGACAGAATTTGACGTTATACTAACAGATGTAGGTTCAGAAAAGATTAAGGTAATAAAAGTAGTTAGAGAAGTTACAAATCTTGGCTTGAAAGAGGCAAAAGACCTTGTTGAAGGTGCTCCAAAGCCAATTAAAGAAGGCGTAAGCAAGGATGAAGCAAATCAAATAAAGGCAAAATTCGAAGAAGTTGGAGCAAAAGTAGAAATAAAATAATTAAAAATAAAATTAGACTTAAGAAAAAAAGCATTCGAAAAGGATGCTTTTTTTCTTTCCAATGAATGTTTTCTTATTGACATGGTTTTGCTATTGTGGTAATATTATATATTGCATTAACAGTGTCATTTTATTACATAAAATGAAGTACGAAACAATAAAATTTTTATGAACATGTAAATAATAGAATATTTGTATGTATTCTGGCAAATAATAATTATGTCTTTCTGTAAATTATCCAAAAGCTTTCTCTTTTGGTTATTTTAAATTTATAAGGGGTGAAGTGGATGTTACATCCTGTTGATGCCGGCTATAAGAAGCGTATGAGCTTTGCAAGGATTGAAGAAGTCTTGGAAATGCCTAACCTTATTGAGGTGCAAAAAAATTCGTACAAGTGGTTTCTTGAAGAAGGTTTAAGGGAAGTTTTCCGAGATATTTCTCCAATTGAGAGCTTTACCGGCAATTTGTCTTTGGAATTTCTTGACTATAAGCTTGATGACAATCCTAAATACTCTGTAGAGGAGTGCAAAGATAGAGACACGACATATGCTGCACCTATGAAAGTAAAAGTAAGACTGACTAATCGGGATACAGGAGAAATCAAGGAATCGGAAGTTTTCATGGGTGATTTTCCTTTGATGACAGATAAAGGCACCTTCATAATAAATGGTGCAGAACGTGTTATTGTAAGCCAATTGGTGAGGTCGCCAGGCGTATATTACGAACAACAGTTTGATAAATTAGGGAAGAAACTCTTTTTTGCAACTGTTATCCCCAATAGAGGAGCTTGGCTTGAATACGAAGAAGATTCTAATGATATTTTTTCTGTAAGAATAGATAGGACAAGGAAAGTTCCAATTACTGTATTTTTAAGAGCGCTGGGCTATGGAACAGATGCTCAGATTCTCGATCTTTTTGGGGAAGATGAAAGGATAAAAGCTACACTTGACAAAGATACTACGAAATCTGAAGAAGAAGGCTTGCTTGAAGTCTATAAAAGATTGAGACCCGGTGAGCCTCCTACAGTTGACAGTGCTAAAAGCCTTTTGTATTCTTTGTTTTTTGATCCAAAAAGATATGATCTTGCTTATGTTGGACGCTATAAATTCAACAAAAAACTTGCATTAAGTTCTAGATTGACAAATCAAAAGGCAGCTACAAAGATTGTTAATCCTATAACAGGTGAAATTATAGTTGAAGAGGGGCAAAGAATATCAAGAGAGACGGCTAAAAAAATACAAGATTGTGGTATAAATGTAGTTGAAGTGCTAGTAGAAGGAAGACCAATAAAGGTTATTGGCAATAATACTGTTGATATTAACGAATACCCTCTTCCTTTTGACGTTTCTGATTTAAACATTAAGGAAAAAGTTCAATTAGGAGTTTTAAAAGAAATACTTAGTAATTTTACAAATGAGGATGAAATAAAAAATGAAATAAAACGCAGAATGGATGAATTGATACCTAAGCATATAACTAAAGATGATATAATTGCTTCTATAAATTACAATTTGAATCTTTCATTTGGAATAGGATTTGTAGATGATATTGATCACCTTGGAAATAGAAGGCTGAGATCTGTTGGTGAATTGCTTCAAAATCAGTTTAGAATTGGTCTATCAAGAATGGAAAGAGTAGTCAGAGAAAGAATGACAATACAGGATGTCAGTGAGATAACTGCTCAAAATTTGATAAACATAAGGCCCGTTGTTGCTGCAATTAAAGAGTTTTTTGGAAGTTCGCAGCTTTCGCAGTTTATGGATCAGACTAATCCCCTTGCAGAGCTGACACATAAAAGAAGATTGAGTGCATTAGGTCCAGGAGGACTGAGTCGTGAGAGAGCCGGAATGGAGGTTAGGGATGTTCATCATACACACTACAGCAGGATGTGTCCTATAGAAACGCCTGAAGGACCAAATATAGGACTTATAGGTTCCCTTGCTACATATGCACGGATAAACGAATATGGATTTATTGAGGCACCTTACAGAAAAGTGGACAAAGCTACAGGTAGAGTTCTCAATGAAATTGTCTATATGACTGCAGATGTAGAAGATGAATATGTAATAGCGCAGGCTGATGAACCCCTTGACGAGGAAAATAGATTTGTAAATGAGAGAGTTACAGTCCGCTCTAAAGATGATATTTTGTCAGTGCCCAGAGAAGAAGTGGATTTCATGGATGTTTCTCCGAAGCAGGTGGTTTCTGTTGCTACCGCTATGATTCCTTTTCTGGAAAATGACGATGCAAACAGAGCTTTGATGGGTTCAAACATGCAAAGACAGGCTGTTCCACTTCTTGTGCCACAGGCACCTATTGTTGGAACTGGTATCGAATATAAAGCTGCACGAGATTCTGGTGTTGTGAATATTGCAAGAAATAGCGGTGTAGTCGAGAGGGTAACTGCAGATAAAATAGTGATAAGAACAGATGACGGGAGACGTGACGAGTACGAGCTGCTTAAATTTAAGAGATCAAACCAGGGAACTTGCATAAACTGTAGACCAATAGTAAATGAAGGAGATCGAGTTGAAAAAGGACAGGTTATAAGCGATGGTCCTTCTACAGAATTGGGTGAAATTGCCCTTGGACGCAATGTGCTTGTTGGGTTCATGCCATGGGAAGGCTATAATTACGAAGACGCAATTTTAATTAGTGAAGAGCTTGTGAAAGATGATGCACTTACATCTATTCACATTGAAGAATATGAATCGGAAGCTAGGGATACAAAATTAGGGCCTGAAGAAATAACGAGGGATATACCAAATGTTGGTGAAGAGGCATTAAAAGACCTTGATGAACGTGGAATCATACGAATTGGTGCAGAAGTTACAGCAGGTGATATTCTCGTTGGAAAAGTAACACCAAAAGGTGAAACGGAACTTACCGCTGAAGAAAGACTTTTAAGGGCTATATTTGGAGAAAAAGCAAGGGAAGTAAGAGATACATCTTTAAGAGTTCCTCACGGTGAAGGCGGTATAGTTGTAGATGTCAAAGTGTACACGAGAGAAAATGGCGATGAGTTACCGCCAGGAGTAAATGAAATGGTTAGAGTCTTTATCGCTCAGAAAAGAAAAATATCTGTTGGTGATAAGATGGCAGGAAGACACGGTAACAAAGGTGTCGTCTCGAGAATTCTTCCTGTTGAGGATATGCCTTTCCTGCCTGATGGTACGCCACTTCAGATATGTTTGAATCCTCTTGGAGTTCCTTCTCGTATGAATATAGGTCAGGTACTGGAAGTCCACTTAGGTCTTGCAGCAAAAGCTTTAGGCTGGTATATGGCCACACCGGTTTTCGATGGAGCTCATGAGGAAGATATACAAGAGCTGCTTGAAAAAGCGGGGTTCTCACCGGATGGAAAAATTCAACTGTACGATGGAAGGACTGGTGAGCCATTTGACCATCCAGTTACGGTTGGATATATGTACATGTTGAAGTTACACCATCTTGTAGACGACAAAATGCATGCAAGATCTACAGGACCATACTCATTGGTTACACAGCAGCCGCTTGGCGGTAAAGCACAATTTGGCGGTCAGAGATTTGGTGAGATGGAAGTATGGGCACTTGAAGCATATGGTGCAGCACATACTTTACAAGAGATATTAACCGTCAAATCTGATGACATAACAGGCCGTGTAAAAACTTATGAATCTATAGTTAAAGGTGAAAATATACCAGAGCCTGGTGTTCCAGAATCGTTTAAGGTTTTGGTAAAGGAATTGCAAAGTCTTTGCCTTGATGTGAAAGTATTGACTGAAGATAATCAGGAAGTAGCATTAAAAGAATTTGAAGATGAAGATGACGATGATATTTCAGAAGATACAATAAATATAAATATTGAGGGAAGAGAAGATGCACCAACAGAAGTAAATTATGGTGAAGAGTTTAATGAAGATTACGATGAAGATAAAGACAGCTTGGATGATTTAAACTTTGAACCTAGTGACATTGATTTTGGTGACAGTGACAGCTTCGATGATGATTATGATATATAAAATAATTATGAAGGGAGCGAAACTCCTTGTTTGAGCTTAAAAATTTCGATTCAATGAAAATAGGACTGGCTTCACCTGAAAAGATTAGAGAATGGTCAAGAGGTGAAGTAAAAAAACCTGAAACTATAAACTACAGGACATTAAAACCAGAGAGGGAAGGACTATTTTGCGAAAAAATATTTGGACCTACTAAAGATTGGGAATGCCACTGTGGGAAATATAAAAGAGTAAGGTACAAAGGTGTCATATGCGACAGATGTGGTGTCGAAGTAACGAGATCAAAAGTTAGGCGTGAAAGGATGGGGCATATTGAGCTTGCTGCTCCTGTTTCCCATATTTGGTATTTCAAAGGAATACCTAGCCGTATGGGATTAATACTTGACATGTCCCCAAGAGCACTTGAAAAAGTTTTGTACTTTGCATCATACGTTGTAATTGATCCCGGTGAAACAAATTTATCTAAGAAACAGTTGTTAAGTGAGAAGGAATACCGGGAATACCTTGATAAATATGGAAATAAGTTTAAAGCCGGCATGGGTGCCGAGTCTATCAAAGAGCTTTTGCAGGAAATAGACCTTGAGAAGTTATCCAAAGAATTAAAAGCAGAAATAAGAGAGTCAACTGGTCAAAAGCGAGTTAGAGCTATAAGAAGATTAGAAGTTGTGCAGGCATTTTTGGATTCTGGGAATAAACCTGAGTGGATGATATTAGACGTTATACCTGTTATACCACCTGATTTAAGACCAATGGTTCAGCTAGATGGTGGACGATTTGCAACATCAGATCTAAATGATCTCTATAGAAGAGTTATAAATAGGAACAATAGATTGAAAAGGCTTCTTGACCTAGGTGCTCCAGATATTATAGTTAGAAATGAAAAAAGAATGCTTCAGGAAGCTGTAGATGCACTGATAGACAATGGCAGAAGAGGAAGACCTGTAACAGGCCCTGGCAATAGGCCACTTAAGTCATTGTCAGACATGCTAAAGGGAAAACAAGGAAGATTTAGGCAAAACCTCTTAGGTAAGAGGGTTGACTATTCTGGACGTTCTGTTATTGTGGTAGGGCCAGAGCTTAAGCTTTATCAATGTGGTCTTCCTAAAGAAATGGCTCTTGAACTTTTTAAACCATTTGTCATGAAAAGGCTTGTTGATGAAGGAATTGCACAGCATATAAAAAGTGCAAAAAGAATGGTTGAGAAAGTCCGCCCAGAAGTGTGGGACGTTTTAGAAGATGTCATAAAGGAACACCCTGTACTTCTAAACAGAGCACCTACACTGCATCGTTTGGGTATTCAGGCATTTGAGCCTGTATTAGTGGAAGGCAGAGCCATAAAGTTGCATCCATTGGTATGTACGGCTTATAATGCTGACTTCGATGGAGACCAGATGGCTGTCCACGTCCCGTTGACTGTTGAGGCACAAGCAGAGGCAAGATTTTTGATGTTGGCTGCTAACAACATATTAAAGCCTCAGGATGGAAAACCTGTTATGACACCTACACAGGATATGGTTCTTGGATGTTACTATTTAACAGGTGATGAAGACGGCGTCTTAGGCGAAGGCAGAATATTTAAAGATTATGAAGAAGCATTGATGGCATATCAATTAGGACAAATAAACATCCATGCTAAGATAAAAGTAAGGATGAAAAGAGAAGTCAATGGCGAGATTAAGTCCAAAATCATAGAGACTACCATAGGAAAGCTTATATTTAATTCAGCCATCCCTCAAGACTTAGGATTTGTAGACAGGACAAATCCCGATACCATGTTTGATCTTGAAATATCAACACTTGTTGACAAATCAAAATTAGGAAAGATATTAGATAGAGTGTACAGGGTACATGGGCCAACAAAAACAGCCGAGACACTAGATAAAATTAAAGCATTAGGTTATAAATATTCTACAAAGGCTGCATTAACTGTTAGCGTATCTGATATGGTTATACCTGAAGAGAAAAAGACTCTCTTAAATGAAGCAGATGAGGCAGTGAAGAAGATAGATGCCCAGTTCAGGCGTGGTCTTATTTCTGAGGAAGAAAGATATGAAAGCGTAATTAGAACTTGGAATATGACAACAGAAAAAGTAAGTGATGCCCTTATGGCAAATCTTGATAGGTTCAATCCAATATTTATGATGGCCCATTCAGGAGCTAGAGGTAGTAAAAACCAAATAAAGCAGTTAGCAGGCATGAGAGGATTGATGGCTAATCCTGCAGGTAGAATAATTGAGCTTCCTATAAGATCCAACTTCAGAGAAGGACTTAATGTTTTGGAATTCTTCATTTCTACACACGGTGCTAGAAAGGGCTTGGCAGATACGGCTTTGAGAACTGCTGACTCAGGTTACTTGACCCGTAGACTTGTAGATGTAAGCCAAGATGTGATTATAAGAGAAGATGATTGCGGAACAGATGAAGGAATTTATGTAAGCGAGATTAAAGAAGGCAATGAAGTAATAGAAAAGCTTGCTGACAGATTAAGTGGAAGGGTATCGTTAGAAGATATAAAAGATCCTAATACTGGCCAAATAATAGTAAAGAAAAATACGATGATTTCTGAAGAAGATGCAGAGAAGATTGAAGAATTAGGCATCAAAAAGGTTAAAATAAGATCGCTCCTCACATGTAAATCAAAACATGGCGTTTGCAGGATGTGCTATGGAAGGAACTTGGCTACTGGCTCACAAGTTGAAATTGGCGAGGCTGTCGGCATAATCGCAGCACAAGCAATAGGAGAACCTGGTACACAGCTTACAATGAGAACATTCCATACAGGTGGTGTTGCTGGTGCTGATATTACACAAGGTTTGCCTAGGGTAGAAGAGCTATTTGAAGCGAGAAAGCCAAAAGGATTAGCTGTGATTTCTGAAATACCAGGTGTTGTGAAGATAAATGAGACGAAAAAGAAGAGGGAAGTCGTAATAACAGATAATGAAAATAATATTTCAAAGACATACCTTATACCATACGGTTCAAGACTTAAAGTTCAAGATGGACAGTACATTGAAGCAGGTGATGAGCTTACAGAAGGGTCTGTAAATCCGCATGATATTTTGAAGATAAAAGGATTGTTTGCAGTTCAGACGTATTTGCTACAAGAAGTTCAAAAAGTGTACAGATTACAAGGTGTTGAAATAAATGACAAGCATATTGAAGTTATAATCAGACAGATGATGAGGAAAATTAAAGTAGAGGATTCTGGAGATACATCAATGATGCCTGGTGAGCTTGTTGATATGTTTGTCTTTGAAGAAGAAAACAGGAAGGTTCAAGAAAAGGGATTGAGGCCGGCTTCTGGTAGCAGGGCACTTTTGGGTATTACAAAAGCTGCACTGGCAACAGATTCATTCTTATCTGCCGCATCTTTCCAAGAGACTACAAGAGTTTTAACTGATGCAGCCATAAAAGGAAAGGTTGATCCTTTAATAGGCCTTAAGGAAAATGTCATCATTGGTAAATTGATTCCTGCAGGTACTGGACTTTCACGGTATAGAAACATAGTTGTTAAGACTGCAGGTGAGTCAGACAACCTTGGAAGTAATGCTGAAAGTGATAATGTAGAAGTTAATGCAAAATAATATCTATTATTGACAGAGTTTCACCTTAATGATAAAATATTTAAGTGTGTTAAAAACTACTTCCAAGTAGGGAGGAGAAGAACTTAATGGGTTCAAGTAAAAGTAGTTCTTCTAGAATGGTAATAGGGGCGAAGCAGACATTTAAAGCTGTAACGAATGATAAAGCTGCTAAGGTATATGTTGCTCGGGATGCTGAAGAACACGTTACGAAAAAAATTATTGATGCTTGTAATTCAAAATCTATCGATATAGTTTATATAGACACAATGAAAGAACTAGGAGACATGTGTGGTATTGATGTAGGAGCAGCGACTGCTGCTGAGTTGAAGTGAAAAATAATTAGATTTATCCCCTGCATAGGGGATAAATCTTCTAAATATTGGAAGGAGGTGTAAGGATGCCGACAATTAATCAGTTAGTAAGAGAAGGAAGAAAAAAGGTTAAATATAAATCTACATCCCCAGCGTTAAAAGGTAATCCTCAAAAGAGGGGTGTTTGCACAGTTGTTAAGACAACAACGCCAAAGAAGCCTAACTCAGCATTAAGGAAAATAGCCAGAGTAAGACTTGTAAATAATACTGAAGTCACTGCATATATCCCGGGTATAGGACATAATTTGCAGGAGCACTCTGTTGTTCTTATTAGAGGTGGAAGAGTAAAAGATTTACCTGGTGTTAGATATAAGATTATAAGAGGAACGCTTGATGCAGCTGGTGTTGCTAATAGAAAACAAGCTCGCTCACAATATGGTGCGAAAAAACCTAAATGATAGGAGGGATAGCGAATGCCTAGAAAGGGCTATGTAGCAAAACGCGATGTTCTACCAGATCCAGTTTATAATAGTAAAAAAGTCACAAAACTGATAAATAAAATAATGTACAGTGGCAAAAGAGGTATAGCTCAAAAGATATGCTACGGTGCATTTGACATAATAAAAGAAAAAACTGGTAGAGATCCACTGGAAGTTTTTGAAGAAGCATTAAATAATGTTATGCCTGTGCTAGAAGTAAAGCCAAGGCGTGTTGGTGGTGCTACTTACCAAGTACCTGTCGAGGTCAGACCTGAGAGAAGACAGACACTTGGTATAAGGTGGATCATAGATTTTGCAAGAAAGAGAAGCGGAAGGACAATGATGGAAAAATTAGCGGCGGAAATTATGGATGCTGCAAATAATACAGGTGCTAGTGTTAAGAAGAGAGAAGATACACATAAAATGGCTGAAGCCAATAAAGCATTTGCACATTACAGATGGTAATAAGGATTATGGTAGTGTGTATTATATGGGCAGGAAAGGAGGATATAAATGCCTAGAGATTTTAGCTTAGATAAAGTTAGGAACATTGGAATAATGGCGCATATAGATGCTGGCAAAACTACAACTACCGAAAGAATACTATTTTATACAGGGAAAGTCCATAAGATAGGTGAAGTACACGAAGGTAATGCAACAATGGACTGGATGGAGCAGGAGCAGGAGAGAGGTATTACAATAACTTCTGCTGCTACAACATGCTATTGGAAAGATCACAAGATTAATATTATAGATACGCCGGGACACGTGGACTTTACAGTTGAGGTAGAGCGCTCTTTAAGAGTGTTAGATGGAGCGGTTGCAGTATTCTGCGCAAAAGGTGGTGTTGAACCACAATCAGAGACAGTTTGGAGACAGGCAGATAAGTACAGAGTACCAAGGCTAGCATATGTCAACAAGATGGACATAATGGGAGCGGACTTTTTTAATGTTATTAAGATGATGAAAGAAAGGTTAAACGCAAATCCCGTTGCGATACAGCTTCCTATTGGAAAAGAAGATACATTTGTGGGGATTATAGATCTAATAAAGATGGATGCGATTATATATGAAGATGACTTAGGAACTGTATCAGAAGAAGTTGAAATTCCAGAAGATATGAGGGATTTAGCTCAGGAGTATAGAGAAAAACTTTTAGAAGCTGTTTCAGAGCAAGATGAAGTATTGATGGAGAAATACTTAGAAGGCGAAGAGATAACTGAAGAAGAGATACACGCAGCATTGAGAAAGGGAACCCTTAATAATGAGCTTGTGTGTGTTACTTGCGGTTCCTCATATAAAAACAAAGGTGTACAGCCGATGTTAGACGCTGTTGTAAGGTATCTACCATCTCCTATCGATATTCCTGCTGTAAAAGGAATGAAGCTTAATAGTGATGAGGAGATAGAGAGAAAAGCAGATGACAATGAACCATTCTCGGCACTTGCTTTTAAGATAATGGCTGATCCTTACGTTGGAAAACTTGCGTTTTTTAGGGTATATTCAGGAACTTTGGAATCAGGTTCATACGTATTGAATTCTACAAAAGGAAAAAAAGAAAGAATAGGAAGAATCCTTCAGATGCACGCTAATCATAGAAAAGAGATAGACAAAGTTTATACAGGTGATATAGCAGCAGCAGTTGGATTAAAAGATACGACAACAGGTGATACGCTGTGCGATGAAAATCAACCTATTCTTTTAGAGTCGATGGAATTCCCTGAACCTGTTATAAGAGTTGCAATAGAGCCAAAAACTAAAGCTGCACAGGATAAAATGGCTGTAGCACTTCAGAAACTTGCAGAAGAAGATCCGACATTTAAAACATATACAGATCAAGAGACAGGACAGACAATTATAGCAGGCATGGGCGAACTGCATTTGGAAATCATTGTTGATAGAATGAAAAGAGAATTCAATGTAGAATGCAATGTTGGCAAACCGCAAGTTGCTTATAAAGAGACGATAACAAAGCCTGTACGTATCGAAGGCAAGTTTATAAGACAGTCAGGTGGACGTGGTCAATATGGACATGTATGGCTTGAAATGGAACCTTTGGAGAGAGGTCAAGGATATCAATTTGAGAATAAAATCGTTGGCGGTGTTATACCGAAGGAGTATATACCTGCAGTTGATGCCGGCGTACAGGAAGCGATGGAGAATGGCATCCTTGGTGGTTATGAAGTCGTGGACGTAAAAGTTTCTTTAGTGGATGGTTCTTACCACGAAGTTGACTCATCGGATATGGCGTTTAAGATTGCAGGCTCAATGGCTTTCAAAGAAGGTATGAAAAAAGGCGGAGCTGTACTTTTAGAGCCTATAATGGAAGTTGAAGTTGTTGTGCCAGAGGAATATATGGGCGATGTAATGGGTGACATAAATTCAAGACGTGGTAGAATTGAAGGCATGATGGATAGAGCTGGTGCAAAAGTCATAAGAGGCATGGTTCCGCTAGCAGAAATGTTTGGTTATGCTACAGACCTTCGTTCAAAAACACAAGGAAGAGGCACATATACTATGCAGTTTAGTCACTATGAAGAGGTGCCTAAAAATATTGCTGATCAAATATTAGCGAAAAAGTAAAAAATAAATTAATGTAAGGAGGAAAAAGAAATGGCGAAGCAAAAATTTGAAAGAAAGAAACCCCATGCAAACATAGGGACAATAGGGCACGTAGACCATGGCAAAACGACGTTAACATCAGCGATAACAATAGTATTATCAAAACAAGGAATGGCACAAGCGACAGCATATGACGAAATAGACAAAGCACCAGAAGAGAAAGCAAGAGGAATAACAATAAACACAATGCACGTAGAATACGAGACAGAGAAAAGGCACTATGCGCATGTAGACTGTCCAGGACACGCAGACTATGTAAAGAACATGATAACAGGAGCAGCGCAGATGGACGGAGCGATACTAGTAGTATCAGCAGCAGACGGTCCAATGCCACAGACAAGAGAGCACATCCTGTTAGCGAGACAGGTAGGAGTACCGTACATCGTAGTATTCTTAAACAAATCAGACATGGTAGATGACGAAGAATTAATAGAGCTAGTAGAGATGGAAGTAAGAGAACTGTTAAACGAATATGAGTTCCCAGGAGATGACACACCGATAGTAGTAGGATCAGCATTAAAAGCAATGGAATGCGGATGCGGACAAAGAGACTGTCAGTGGTGCGGGAAGATATGGGAATTAATGGATATAGTAGACAGTTATATACCGACACCAGAAAGAGATGTAGATAAGCCGTTCCTGATGCCAGTAGAAGATGTATTTACGATAACAGGAAGAGGGACAGTAGCGACAGGAAGAGTAGAGAGAGGGAAGTTAAAAGTAGGAGACGAAGTAGAGATAATAGGCTTATCAGATGAAAGCAAGAAGACAGTAGTAACAGGATTAGAGATGTTCAGGAAGACATTAGACGAAGCAGAAGCAGGAGACAACATAGGAGTATTATTAAGAGGAGTAACGAGAGAAGAAGTAGAAAGAGGACAAGTATTAGCGAAACCAGGATCAGTAAAACCGCACACGAAATTTGAAGGACAAGTATACGTGTTAACAAAAGAAGAAGGTGGAAGACATACACCATTCTTCAATGGATACAGGCCACAGTTCTACTTCAGGACAACAGACGTAACAGGAGTAATAGAATTACCAGAGGGCGTAGAGATGGTAATGCCCGGAGACCATGTAACGATGACAATAGAATTAATAACACCGATAGCGATGGAAGAAGGGTTAAAATTTGCTATAAGGGAAGGCGGACACACAGTAGGAGCCGGTGTTGTTTCCAAGATTCTTGCTTAATAAAAATGTGCTAATAGCTTAAGCTATTAGCACATAACTATTGTTTTGTCAAGACTTGAAATAATGCGGTCTTTAAGTTAAACTAATAAAGTTGAACGAGATTCTTATTAAAACTGAAAACACACGGATGAGTGTATCTGGAATTAATGATTGTTCATATAGAAGGAGGGGAAAATTATGCCCAAACAGAAAATTCGCATAAGATTAAAAGCTTTTGACCATATGGTTTTAGATCAATCTGCTGAGAAAATAGTTGAAACAGCAAAAAGAACAGGCGCAGAAGTATCGGGACCGATACCACTTCCAACAGAGAGAGATGTAATTACAATATTGAGAGCGCCACACAAATACAAAGATTCAAGAGAACAGTTTGAGACGAGAACACATAAAAGGCTTATTGACATATTAAGTCCAACACCAAAGACTGTAGATGCATTAATGAGATTAGATTTACCTGCTGGTGTTGATATAGAGATAAAATTATAATAAATAATAAGAAATTATGACGCGGAAGCGTCCGATGATTTCAGGAGGGTAGAAGATGAAAAAAGCAATACTTGGCAAAAAACATGGAATGACTCAGATATTCGTAGGAAATGAAATGATACCAGTCACAGTTGTAGAAGCAGGTCCATGTGTAGTTGTTCAAAAGAAGACTAAAGAAAATGATGGATATGATGCTATACAAGTTGGTTTTGGCGATGTAAAGGAAAAAAGGCTTATAAAACCGTTAAAAGGCCATTTTACAAAAGCTAATGTACCATTTAAAAAGTATCTGAGAGAATTCAGATTAGATGATATATCATCATATGAGGTTGGCAGTGAAATAAAGGTTGATATATTTTCAGCCGGTGATAGAGTAGATGTAACTGGTACATCTAAAGGAAAAGGATTTGCAGGCGTAGTAAAAAGATACAATGCAAACAGAGGACCTATGTCCCATGGTTCTAAATACCACAGAAGACCAGGTTCTATGGGTGCAAGCTCAGATCCTTCAAGGACATTTAAAGGCAAGAGATTGCCAGGTCATATGGGAAATAAGAGAGTAACGGTACAGAATCTAGAAGTAGTAAAAGTAGATCCTGAGAAAAATTTGCTGCTTATAAAAGGTTCGGTGCCAGGAATCAGAGGCTCACTTCTTATGATAAGGGATACTGTTAAAAGCAAGTAATGAAAGGAGGAAAATCGATGCCGAAAGTAACAGTTTATAATATAAATGGTGAACAAATTGGTGAAATGGAATTGAGTGATAATGTTTTTGGTGTTGAAGTGAATGTACCTGTTATGCATGAAGCTGTCTTAAATTATTTGGCAAATCAAAGGCAAGGTACTCATTCAACAAAAAGACGTGGCGAAGTTAGAGGTGGCGGTATTAAGCCGTGGAGGCAAAAAGGCACAGGAAGAGCTCGCCAAGGAAGTATAAGGGCACCACAGTGGATTAAAGGTGGTGTTGTTTTTGGTCCGAAACCAAGAGACTACAGTTACAATATACCGAAAAAGGTTAAAAGGCTTGCGCTAAAGTCAGCATTGTCTTCAAAAGTTAGAGATAACGAAATAATTGTAATTGATGATATAAACATTGATGAACCAAAAACTAAAAAAGTCGTCGATATGCTGAAAAAATTTAATGTTAAAAATGCATTAATTGTTATTCCTGAAGGCAAAGAGAATGTGGTACTATCATCAAGAAACATACCGAATGTTAAGGCAGTGTATGCAAATAGTTTAAACACATATGATGTATTAAAATATGACAGATTTATAATAACAAAAGATGCTGTCAATAAAGTTGAGGAGGTGTATGCTTGATGGATCCTAGAGATGTAATATTAAGACCGGTTATTTCAGAAAAAAGTATGAATTTAATGAGTGAAAGAAAATACACCTTCATCGTAAATAAGAATGCAAATAAGATTCAAATAAAACAAGCTGTTGAGGAATTGTTTGGTGTTGATGTAGAAAAAGTCTATACAATGAATTATATTGGTAAGTTAAAAAGAGTAGGGAGAAATGTCGGTAGAACCAGCAGTTATAAGAAGGCTATTGTTAAATTAAAGCCTAACAGCAAAGGCATTGAATTCTTTGAAGGATTGCAAGCTTAATACAGCAATTTAAGGAGGGAAAACAATGGGAATTAAAAAATACAATCCTACTTCACCTGGTAGAAGGCAAATGACTGTCTTGACATTTGAAGAAGTAACAAAAGATAAACCGGAAAAATCCTTGACAGTCAGTCTCAACAAAACAGGTGGACGTAATGTATATGGCAGGATTACTGTCCGTCACCGTGGCGGCGGTCACAAAAGAAAATACAGGATCATAGATTTTAAGAGAGATAAAGACGGTGTACCAGGCAAAGTAGCTTCAATTGAGTATGATCCAAATAGGTCAGCTTATATTGCACTTATTCATTACCTTGACGGTGAAAAAAGATATATTATTGCACCATATGGATTAAAAGTTGGTGACATAGTAGAATCTGGTGAAAATGTTGATATAAAAGTTGGCAATGCACTTCCGCTTTACAACATTCCAGTTGGAACATTTATTCACAATATTGAATTAGTAGCTGGAAAAGGTGGCCAATTGGTGAGAGCAGCTGGTTCAATGGCACAGTTGGTAGCGAAAGAAGGAGACTATGTACAAGTAAGAATGCCATCTTCGGAAGTAAGATGGATTAGATCGAACTGTAGGGCGACGATTGGACAAGTGTCTAATTTAGATCATGAAAATGTAACAATTGGTAAGGCTGGTAGGTCCAGATGGCTAGGAATTAGGCCGACAGTCAGAGGTTCGGTTATGAACCCAGTTGATCACCCACACGGCGGTGGTGAAGGAAAGGCTCCTATAGGACATCCAGGGCCAATGACTCCATGGGGTAAACCAGCTCTTGGTTATAAGACACGTAAGAAAAACAAGTCTACTAACAAAATGATTGTAAAAAGTCGTAAAGCTTAGTTGGGAAGGGAGGCTATAATTTTGAGTAGATCCTTAAAAAAAGGCCCGTATGTTGACGAGAAGCTATTAAAGAAAATAGAAGAAATGAACAAGAAAAACGAGAAAAAAGTTTTGAAGACATGGTCAAGGAGTTCCACTATATTTCCTCAGATGGTTGGTCATACTATAGCTGTACATGATGGAAGAAAGCATGTGCCTATATACATTACAGAGGATATGGTTGGTCATAAATTAGGAGAATTTGCTCCAACACGTACATTCCACGGCCATACAGATACTGAAAAGTCTTCAAAAGTTCAATAGGCAAAGGAGGTAATAGTGTGGAAGCGAAGGCAGTTGCAAAATATGTAAGAATTTCACCACAAAAAGCTGGCCTTGTTATGAACATGATACGCGGGAAAGATGTCAATGAAGCATTAGCGATATTAAAGTTTACTCCAAATAAAGCAGCTGGCATTGTAGAAAAAGTATTAAAATCAGCGATTGCAAATGCTGAAAATAATTTTGGGCTTGATAGAGATAATCTGTATGTGGCAAAAGCTGTGGCAGATCAGGGTCCAATAATGAAGAGAATGATGCCAAGGGCGATGGGTAGATCAAATTTGATGAGAAGAAGAACGAGTCATATAACAGTAGTTGTCGATGAAAAATAAGAAGGAGGGATAAAATGGGTCAAAAGATTAATCCTCGTGGCTTAAGAGTTGGTATATCACAAGATTGGGATGCAAAATGGTTTGCAAAGGATAAAGATTTCAGTGATCTTTTGATAGAAGATATAAAGATAAGAGATTTTATTAAAAATAAGATTTATGCTTCGGGTGTTCCGAAAATTGAAATAGAAAGAGCTGCAAATAGAATAAAGATTGATGTATATACTGCGAAACCAGGAATGGTAATAGGAAAAGGTGGCGCAGGAATTGAAGGATTGCGGCAGGAAATTGAAAAAATGACTAATAAGAAGGTCATCATAAATATTGTTGAAGTAAAGAATCCAGAACTTGATGCCCAATTAGTAGCTGAAAATATTGCTTCACAGTTAGAAAGAAGGATCTCATTTAGAAGAGCCATGAAGCAGTCAATATCAAGAGCAATGAAACAAGGTGCTAAGGGTATAAAAATAGCATGTTCTGGGAGATTGGCAGGTGCAGAGATTGCTCGCACTGAAAGATATCATGAAGGTGTCGTGCCCCTTCAAACATTAAGGGCAAATATAGATTATGGATTTGCAGAAGCAAATACTACTTATGGCAAGATCGGCGTTAAAGTTTGGATTAACAAAGGAGAGATATTGCCACAGCCGAAGAAACAGGTAACAGCGGAAGGAGGCAAATAATCATGTTAATGCCTAAAAGAGTTAAATATAGGAAACAACAAAGAGGCAGGATAAAAGGCAATGCCACAAGAGGAAATACAGTAAGCTATGGAGATTACGGTTTACAAGCACTTGAAGGTGGATGGATAACAGCAGTACAGATAGAGGCTGCCAGAGTAGCAATGACAAGGTATATAAAGAGAGGCGGAAAAGTTTGGATAAAGATTTTCCCAGATAAGCCTGTAACAGAGAAACCTGCAGAAACACGTATGGGTTCTGGCAAAGGATCACCTGAGTACTGGGTAGCTGTTGTAAAGCCAGGCAGAGTGCTTTTCGAGATAGCTGGTGTAAGTGAAGATGTTGCAAGGGAAGCTTTAAGATTAGCTAAACATAAACTGCCTATTAAAACGAAGTTCATAAAACGTGAAGAATTGGGTGGTGAAGAGAATGAAGGCTAAAGAGATTAGAGAACTGACTGACGAGGAATTATTGCAGAAGCTTTCCGATTTAAAGGGAGAACTTTTTAACCTTAGGTTTCAACTTGCCACTGGTCAATTAGATAATCCCATGAGGGTGAGAGATGTTAGGAAGTCTATCGCGAGAATAAAGACGATCTTGAGAGAAAGAGAACTTGGTAAGTTGAATGCATAGAAAGGAGGATTTAAATTGGAAAGAGGCATGAGAAAAGTTAGGATAGGAAAAGTTGTCAGCAACAAAATGCAGAAGACGATAGTTGTTGCTGTTGAAGATAGAATAAGGCATCCACTGTATAATAAAATAATAAGGCGTACAAAGAAATTCAAAGCTCATGATGAAAACAACCAATGTAATATTGGTGATGTAGTGAAAATTATGGAAACTAGGCCTTTAAGCAAGGAGAAAAGATGGAGGCTTGTCGAGATAATTAAAAAGGCAGAATGACTGAAAGGAGGTATTTGAGATGATACAGCCTCAAACGATATTAAAAGTTGCAGACAATACTGGTGCTAAAGAGATTATGTGTATACATTTGATGGGTGGTTCAACTAGAAAGTTCTCAAATATAGGTGATATAATAGTAGCTTCTGTCAAAAGTGCAACACCCGGAGGTGTTGTAAAAAAAGGCGATGTAGTCAAAGCTGTTATAGTAAGAACGAAAAAGGGTGTAGCAAGAAAAGATGGCACGTATATAAGATTCGATGATAATGCTGCTGTTATAATAAAAGATGATCTACAGCCTAGGGGAACTCGTATTTTTGGACCAGTTGCCAGAGAATTAAGGGAAAAAGATTTTATGAAGATAATTTCACTTGCACCGGAAGTTCTATAAGGAGGTGTAACAATTGAAGAGAAAAAAACTTCATGTAAAAACAGGCGATATAGTCACAGTGATTTCAGGTCAAGATAAAGGGAAGAAAGGTAAAGTGTTAAAAGCGTTTCCAAAGGAAGGCAAAGTTATTGTTGAAGGTGTAAATGTAGTTACAAAACATAGAAGAGCACGCGGACCACAGGATCAAGGTGGGATAATACATCAAGAAGCACCTATTTATGCGTCAAAAGTCATGTTATTTTGCAACAGCTGTGGAACTGGCGTGAGATATGGTGTTAAAATTCTTGCTGATGGTGAGAAGATAAGATACTGCAAAAAGTGTGGAGAGACATTGTAAGAGTGAAAGGAGGTATATCATGGCAAGGCTTAGAGATAAATATATAAACGAAGTAGTACCTGCTCTTATGGCAAAGTATTCTTATAAAAACATAATGCAAGTACCGAAATTAGAAAAAATAGTTTTAAATATAGGACTTGGTGAAGCAAAAGAAAATCCAAAAGTAATAGAAGCTGCTTCTAATGACTTGGCGGTAATAACAGGTCAGAAACCAGTAGTTACAAGGGCAAAAAAATCAATAGCAAATTTCAAGATACGTGCAGGCATGCCTATAGGTGTTAAGGTGACATTAAGAGGCGAAAGAATGTATGAATTCGCTGATAAGTTATTCAATGTGGCATTGCCAAGGGTTAGGGATTTTAGAGGTCTTCCGACAAAATCTTTCGACGGCAGAGGAAATTACTCATTTGGCATAAAAGAACAGCTTATATTCCCTGAAATTGATTATGATAAAATTGATAAAGTAAGAGGAATGGATATCATATTTGTAACGACAGCTAAGAATGACGAAGAAGCGAGAACACTCTTGGAGCTTATGGGAATGCCGTTTGCAAAGTAAAGGAGGTATATAAATGGCCAGAAAGGCATTGATATTGAAGCAAAAAAAGACCCCTAAATTTAGTACAAGAGCATATAACAGATGTAAAATTTGTGGGCGACCACATGCATATATCAGGAAATATGGAATATGCCGTATTTGTTTTAGAGAATATGCTCATCAAGGCATTATTCCAGGCGTAAAAAAGGCAAGCTGGTAAGAGGGGAGGTATTGAAATGACAGATCCAATAGCAGATATGCTTACACGTATAAGAAACGCAAACATAGTTAGACATGAAACAGTAGAGATACCAGCATCAAATACAAAAAGAGCAATAGCAATGCTTATGCTTCGTGAAGGGTTTATTAAAGCAGTAGAAGAAATAGATGATGGTAAACAAGGTATTTTAAAGATTACACTTAAATATGGGCCAAATAAAGAAAGAGTTATATCAGGCCTTAAAAGAATAAGCAAACCAGGCTTGAGGGTTTATGCAAAAAGCAATGAAATTCCAAGAGTCTTAGGTGGCCTCGGCATGGCAATCATATCAACATCTAAGGGAATAATGACAGATAAAGATGCTAAAAAAGAGGGTGTCGGAGGAGAAGTTCTCTGCTATATCTGGTAATTCAAAATAGGAGGTGTGAAGTGTGTCTAGAATAGGGAAACAACCAGTAGATATTCCAAAGGATGTAACAGTTACAGTTAATAATAATCATGTTGTAGTAAAGGGACCAAAGGGTACTCTTGAAAGGGATTTTCCAAACCTAGTTAATATATCTGTAGAAGATAATAAAGTCGTTGTGACAAGAAACGGCGATAATAAAGAAGCAAGAGCTATGCATGGGACAACTAGAGCTTTGATTCAAAACATGGTGAAAGGTGTAAGTACTGGATATGAGAAAAGCCTTGAGATTGTTGGTGTAGGATATCGTGTTGCAAAGCAAGGCAAAAAAATTGTTTTAACAGTTGGCTATTCTCATCCAGTAGAAATAGAAGAAGAACCGGGTATTGAATTTGCAGTTGATGGAACAAATAAGATTACAGTGAAAGGCATTGACAAACAAAGAGTCGGTGAGGTAGCTGCAAATATAAGGAAAGTAAGACAGCCAGATGCTTACAAAGGAAAAGGTATCAGGTATGTTGGAGAACATGTAAGGCTAAAAGAAGGCAAAACAGGTAAGAAGTAAGGGGTGATAATATGATATCAAAAATAGACAGACGATTGACACGGAAAAGGCGCCATCTAAGAGTAAGAAAAAAAATTTCTGGAACAAGCGAAAGGCCTAGACTTAGCGTGTACAAAAGTTTAAGCCATATATATGCGCAGCTTATTGATGACGTAAATGGTGTTACTTTAGCACATGCTTCCACATTAGATCCAGAATTGAAGAATATTGCCAAAGGTGCAAATAAAGAGTCAGCAAGATTAGTAGGGAAATTAATTGCAAAAAAAGCTCTTGAAAAGGGAATTAAGGATGTTGTTTTCGATCGCGGTGGATATATATATCATGGTACGATAAAAGAATTAGCAGATGCTGCAAGAGAAGGCGGTTTGAATTTTTAATAAGGAGGGAAATCATGGCACGTATTGATATATCAAATCTTGATTTAAAAGAAAAAGTTGTAAGTTTAAATCGTGTTGCAAAAGTTGTCAAGGGTGGAAGGAATTTCAGATTCAGTGCAACTGTAGTTGTTGGAGATTCCGAAAAAGGTTATGTTGGTGTTGGAACCGGGAAATCCGCAGAAATTCCTGAAGCAATCAGAAAAGCAGTCGAAGATGCTAAAAAACATCTTATAAAGGTTCCAATAGTAGGAACTACAATTCCACATGACACGATAGGAGTTTTTGGAGCCGGGAAAGTTTTGTTGAAACCGGCTAAGGAAGGTACAGGAGTAATTGCTGGAGGACCTGTGCGTGCTGTACTTGAATCAGCAGGAATTAAGGACATATTGACAAAATCCTTAGGCTCAGCTAATTCTACAAACATGGTATATGCAACAATTGAAGGATTGAAATCATTAAAGACAGCAGAGGAAGTAGCAAAATTACGTGGAATTCCTGTTGAGCAATTGCTTGGATAGGAGGATTGAAATGGCAAAATTAAAAGTTACTCTGGTGAGAAGTACTATAGGACGTGAGAAATCACAAATAGATACTGTAAGAGCATTGAAATTGAGAAAAATAGGAAGTAGTTCGGTTTTAGATGATACGCCACAAGTAAGAGGTATGATTAACAAGGTTAAACACCTAGTAAGTGTCGAAGAAGTAAATGAATAGGAGGTGTGGACATTGAGACTTCACGATTTAAAACCTGCTGAAGGTGCAAGAAAAGAAAGAAAAAGAGTTGGCAGAGGTATTGGTTCGGGATTAGGAAAAACATCTGGACGTGGACATAAAGGTCAGAAGGCTAGAAGCGGTGGAAATATAAGGCCAGGCTTTGAAGGTGGGCAGATGCCTTTAACAAGACGCTTACCAAAGAGGGGATTTACAAATATCTTTAAGAAGGAATACGCTATTGTCAATTTAAGCTTGCTTGATAATTTTGAAGATGGAACTGTTGTAACTCCAGAGCTTTTAATCGAGAAAGGGATTATCAAAAAAATCAAAGATGGCGTAAAAATTTTGGGCTCAGGTGAACTTAATAAAAAATTAACTGTAAAAGCGCACAAGTTTAGTAAATCTGCTGTAGATAAAATAGAATCCGTAGGGGGAAAGGCAGAGGTGATATAAATGCTAAAGACCCTTGTCAATGCATGGAAGGTTGCGGACATCAGAAAAAAAATAATCTATACAGTAATGATGCTTTTGATATTTAGACTTGGATCACATATACCAGTACCTGGTATTGATCCAAATCAAATCAAAAATATTCTTGGACAAGGAACACTTTTTGGATTTTTTGATATAATTTCAGGTGGTGCATTCCGCGATTTTACGATTTTTGCCATGAGCATTATTCCGTATATTAACGCTTCAATTATAATGCAGCTACTAACTATAGCTATACCTTCATTGGAGCAAATGGCAAAAGAAGGTGAAGAAGGAAGGAAAAAAATTGCGCAGTATACTCGCTATATGACAGTAGTACTTGCATTAATTCAGGCTATAGGAATGACAATAGGCTTAAGAGGTGCAGTAATTAATCCTAGTTTTCTGAATTTAACAATAATCGTTATAACATTGACAGCGGGTACATCATTCTTAATGTGGCTAGGTGAAAGGATAACTGAAAATGGTGTTGGAAATGGCAGCTCTCTTATAATTTTTGCTGGTATTCTAGCCAGAATACCAAACATGATTTATATTACAATACAGTATGTAGGTGCTGGAACAGCTAACATATTTGGTGCTATAGCCTTCTTGATTGTCATACTCGTTATGATTGTCTCAATCATATTGATGTCAGAAGGGCAAAGAAGAATACCTGTTCAATATGCGAAAAGGGTAGTAGGTCGTAAAGTATATGGAGGACAATCAACTCATATACCATTAAGAATAAACATGGCTGGTGTTATTCCTCTGATATTTGCGCTTTCACTTCTGCAATTTCCACAGCAGATAGCTACATTTTTCCCTAAATCAGCATTTTACGCTTTTACAGAGAAATGGCTTGGAACAAATGGATGGATATATAATGTATTGAATGTTCTCCTTATAATATTCTTTACTTACTTCTACACAGCGATAATATTTAATCCTGTAGAAATTTCCGACAATATGAAAAAATATGGTGGGTTTATTCCAGGTATTAGGCCTGGAAAGCCAACGACGGATTTTATTACGAGGGTTATGAATAGAGTGACATTTGTAGGTGCAGTATTTTTAGCTGTTGTTGCGGTACTTCCTGTGATAATGATGAATGTCACTGGTTTACAATTATACTTTGGCGGTACGGCATTGCTGATCGCTGTTGGTGTGGCACTAGAAACTATGAAGCAAATAGAAGGACAGCTCATAATGCGTAACTACCAGGGATTTTTAAGATAGTCAGGGGGAAAATATATGAGAATCATATTGTTAGGACCACCTGGAGCTGGAAAAGGAACACAGGCGGAAAGCATAACGAGGGATTATAAAATACCTCATATTTCAACTGGCGATATCTTTAGGTACAACATTAAAAACAACACTGAACTTGGCAAATTAGCAAAGCAGTACATCGATAAAGGGATGCTGGTACCAGATGATGTGACAAACAAGATTGTCGAAGACAGGCTATCGAAAGATGATTGCAAAGATGGTTTCTTGCTTGATGGGTATCCGAGAAACGTTGTACAGGCTGAGTCTCTTGGCAAATACCTAGGGAATAAAAATCTTAAAATAGATCATGTCTTAAATATAATAGTTGACAGAGATGAACTAGTAAAGAGGCTTAGTGGTAGAAGAGTGTGCCCATCGTGTGGTGCAACATATCATATTGTCACAAAGCCGCCAAAAGTGGAAGGAATTTGCGATAACTGCGGTGAAAAATTAATTCAAAGAATGGACGATAACATCGAATCTGTTTTAAAGCGCTTAGAAGTATATGAAGATGAAACAAAACCTCTAGTGGAGTATTACGGCAAATTGAATTTGATTCGCAATATTGATGGAAATAAACCTGTTAATGAAGTTTATAAGGAGATACAGGCATTAATAGGAGACGAAGTTTAATGATATATATTAAATCTGATAGTGAAATAGCTTTGATGAGATATGCTGGAAAAGTTACAGGAGAAGTTTTAAATCTTTTAGAAAAGTATATAAAGCCGGGTATAACCACCAAAGAACTTGATGAGATAGCTGAAGATTATATAAGAAGTAAAGATTGTATACCGGCTTTTAAAGGACTTTATGGCTTTCCAGCTTCAATATGTGCATCAATTAATAATGAAGTTGTCCATGGTATACCAGGTTTAAGAAGGCTTAAGGAAGGCGATATTATTAGTATAGATACTGGTGCGATATACCATGGATTTAATGGTGATGCGGCGAGGACTTTTGCAGTCGGAAGGATTAGTGATAATCTCAGAAAATTAATAGATGTGACAAAACAAAGTTTTTTTGAAGGCATAAAATTGGCAACGGAGCAACACAGACTTTCTGATATATCAAATGCTATACAGATTTACGTAGAAAAAAATGGTTTTTCGGTAGTCAGGGAATATGTAGGTCATGGAATTGGCAAAAAAATGCATGAGGACCCTCAAGTACCAAATTATGGTCCGCCGGGAAGAGGGCCGAGATTAAAAAGTGGCATGACTCTTGCTATTGAACCAATGGTTAATGAGGGAAGATATGATGTAAAGATTGAGGATAATAATTGGACAGTTGTTACAGTGGATGGTAGTCCATCTGCTCATTATGAAAATACCATAGTTATAACAAATGGAGAGCCTGAAATTTTAACATTAGTTTAAGAGGTGAATTTAATGGATGATACCTCAATAGGGCGAATAGTTAAGTCAAAGGCTGGTAGAGATAAAGACAGAATCTTTATAATAGTTGGAGTTGCCGATGAAAAACATGTGCTTATAGCTGACGGTGATTTAAGGAAGATTGAAAAGCCGAAAAAGAAAAAATTGATTCATCTTCAAAAGTATAATGAAGTAGACGAAACAATAAGAGAAAAGATATTAAAAGGTGAAACTGTTACAAATGCTGAGATAAAAAATGCTTTAAAACAGTTTAAGTGTGGAGAATAAGGAGGGTTTGATATCCTTGGCAAAAGATGATGTTATCGAAGTTGAAGGTAAAGTTATAGAAGCTTTACCAAATGCGATGTTTCAGGTGGAACTTGATAATGGACACAGAATCTTAGCACACATATCGGGTAAACTTAGAATGAATTTTATCAGGATTCTACCTGGTGATAGAGTTACGCTTGAATTATCCCCATATGATTTAACAAGAGGCAGAATTGTATGGCGAGGCAAGTGATAAGGAGGTATAATAATGAAAGTAAGGCCATCGGTTAAACCGATTTGTGAAAAATGCAAGGTTATTAAAAGAAAAGGTAAGGTAATGGTAATTTGCGAAAATCCTAAACACAAGCAAAAACAAGGTTAGGAGGTGGGAAAATGGCAAGAATTGCTGGCATTGATTTACCAAGAGAAAAACGCGTTGAAATAGGATTGACGTATATTTATGGGATAGGACGTTCTCGCGCAAATGAGATCTTAGCAAAAGCAGGTGTAAATCCTGATACTAGGGTAAAAGATTTAACAGAAGATGAAGTGTCAAGACTTAGAGACATCATCGATAAAGAGTATAAAGTTGAAGGTGATTTAAGAAGAGAAATATCTCTAAACATAAAAAGACTTATAGATATAGGATGTTATAGAGGAATAAGGCATAGAAAGGGCTTACCAGTACGTGGGCAAAGAACAAGAACAAATGCGCGTACAAGAAAAGGTCCAAAGAAGACTGTTGCGAAGAAGAAGAAATAATAAGGAGGGAAATTATGGCAAAAAAGGTTAAAAGAACAGCTAAACGCCGCGAGCGCAAAAATGTTGAACGTGGTGCCGCACACATACATTCAACATTTAATAATACAATAGTTACGTTGACTGATATGGCAGGCAATGCATTAGCATGGTCAAGTGCAGGAACGTTAGGATTTAAAGGTTCTAGAAAATCTACTCCATATGCAGCACAGATGGCAGCAGAAACAGCAGCTAAAGCTGCAATGGAACATGGACTTAAAACTGTAGATGTATATGTAAAAGGTCCTGGTGCAGGCAGAGAGGCTGCAATAAGAGCTTTGCAAGCTGCTGGGTTAGAAGTAAGTCTTATAAAGGATGTCACACCGATTCCACACAATGGGTGCAGACCACCTAAGAGAAGAAGAGTATAAGGAGGTGCAAAAATGGCAAGGTACACAGAATCTACATGTAAATTATGCCGTAGAGAAGGCATGAAATTATTTTTAAAAGGCGATAAATGCTATACTGAAAAGTGCCCATTTGCAAGAAGACCATATGCTCCTGGACAACATGGACAAAATAAGAAGAAGCTTACAAACTATGGTACACAGTTGAGAGAAAAACAAAAGTTGAGAAGGTATTATGGAGTTCTAGAAAGACAGTTTGAAAGATACTTTGAGGAAGCAGAAAGAATGAAAGGTATAACTGGTGACAATCTTTTACAACTTCTTGAAAGAAGACTTGATAATGTAGTGTATAGATTATCTATAGCGTCTTCAAGGGCTCAAGCAAGGCAATTTGTATCACATGGTCATATTCTTGTAAACGGGAGAAAGGTTGACATACCTTCGTATTTAGTAAAAGCAGGTGATGTAATATCTGTCAAAGATAGCAGCAAGTCGTTAGAAGTTATTAAAAATAATGTTGAGGCATCTACAAATATACCGGATTGGTTAGATTTTAATAAGGATTCATTAGAGGGTAAAGTTTTATCTCTGCCAACAAGGGAACATATAGACTTACCAGTTGAAGAGCACTTGATTGTTGAATTGTATTCAAGGTAATAATCGGTTACCCTCATAAAAGTAAAAAAAGGAGGGTTTAAATGGTGATTGAAATTGAAAAACCAAAAATAGAGATAGTGGAGCAATCCAATGATGACACCTATGCTAAGTTTGTTATTGAGCCACTTGAACGTGGCTATGGGATAACGCTTGGCAACTCTTTGCGCCGTATGCTTTTATCATCACTCCCAGGTGCAGCAGCTAAGACAATTAAAATAGATGGGGTGTTACACGAATTTTCTACTGTTCCAGGCGTAAAAGAGGATGTTACTGAGATTATACTAAACTTGAAAGAGTTGGCAGTGAAATTATATACAGACGAACCAAAAATAGTGAGGATTGAAGCAGAAGGTAAAGGCGAAGTAACTGCAGGAGATATAATATCTGATGGCGATGTTGAGATAATGAATCCAGATCTTCATATTGCTACACTTAGCGATAATGGTAAATTAAATATAGAAATCGAGTTAGTTAAAGGAAAAGGATACGTTCCATCAGACAAAAATAAAGAACCGAATCAGCCGATAGGCATCATTCCGGTTGATTCTATATTTACTCCAGTTAAGAAAGTGAGCTATAATGTTGAAAATACTCGTGTTGGTCAGGTTACAGATTACGACAAGCTTACTATGGAAGTATGGACGAATGGAACTATAAGTCCTAAAGAGGCTATAAGTCTAGCTGCGAAAATACTGATCGATCATTTTAATTTATTTACATCATTTGCAGAAAATTATAATGATATGGAAGTTTTGGTTGAAAAACCAGAGAAAAAGACAGATAAACCTCTTGACATGACGATAGAAGAACTTGATCTATCTGTACGGTCATATAACTGCCTTAAAAGAGCAGGAATTAATACTGTTCAAGATTTAGTTCAAAAGACAGAAGAAGAAATGATGAAAGTTAGAAATCTTGGCAAAAAGTCTTTGGTGGAAGTTGAGCAAAAATTAAAAGCATTAGGACTATCGCTGCAAAAGAGTGAAGAGTAAGGAGGGCAGATAATGGGATACAGAAAATTAGGTCGACCACATGACCAGAGAAGAGCAATGTTGAGAAACCTTACAACTAGCTTTTTGAATTATGGAAGAATTCAAACTACAGAAGCCAGAGCCAAAGAAATAAGAAGCATTGCGGAAAAAATGATTACACTTGCAAAGAGGGGCGATTTGCACTCAAGAAGACAGGCTTTAGCATATTTAACAGATGAAACGGTAGTTAAAAAATTATTTGATGAGATTGCTCCTAAATATTCAGATAAAAATGGCGGGTATACAAGAATATTAAAACTTGGTCCTCGTAGAGGCGATGCAGCACCGCTGGTTATCATAGAACTTGTTTAGACTCAAAAGGGGTTAAGTTATCAATAAAACTTAACTCCTATTTTAATAGTCACAGCCAATTATTTTGCGGCTTAAAAGAAGGTGGTCATATGGAAAATATAATTATGGCAAGAGACCTTACATTTAGCTATGAGACTGGCAACGAAGAGAACAAAAAAAAGATTGTATTGAATTCATTAAACATTGATCTTGAGGAAGGAAAATTTATTGCCATTATTGGACACAATGGTTCAGGGAAATCTACACTTGCAAAACATTTTAATGCTCTTCTCATGCCAACAGAAGGGGATGTGTATGTCAATGGAATGAATACTAAAGATTCTGCACATGTATGGGATATAAGGCAGACTGCTGGTATGGTATTTCAAAATCCCGATAACCAATTGGTAGCAACGGTTGTGGAGGAAGATGTGGCTTTTGGACCGGAAAATTTAGGCATAGATCCGAAAGAAATTCGTAAGAGGGTGGACTTTGCATTAAATGCGGTAGACATGTTTAAATATAAAGATTCAGCACCACATATGCTTTCAGGTGGGCAAAAACAGCGAATAGCCATTGCCGGAGTCATAGCTATGAGACCTCAGTGTATCATATTAGATGAGCCAACTGCTATGCTTGATCCTATGGGAAGAAAAGAAGTAATAAATACAATACAGAGGTTAAATAAAGAGAATGGCATTACAATAATCTTAATTACACATTTTATGGAAGAAGCTGTTCTTGCCGATAGAGTAATTGTAATGGATGATGGAAATATTGCTCTAGATGGTACACCAAAAGAAGTATTTAAGGAAGTAAAAAAGTTAAAAGATTTGGGTCTTGATGTTCCTCAAGTTACAGAGTTAGCTTATAAACTGAAGCAAGAGGGGATAGATATACCTACTGAAATATTAACTGTTGATGAGATGGTGAGGTTTATATGTCAATACAAGTAGAAAATATTTCGTTTATTTACAATGAAGGCACCCCATTTGAGTCAGAAGCATTAAAAGACGTGAGTTTTACAATAGAAGACAACGAATTTGTAGGAATTATAGGACATACTGGTTCAGGAAAATCTACCCTTATACAGCACTTAAATGGCCTTTTAAAGCCAACATCTGGTAGAATAACAATAAATGGAATCGATATTACAAGTACAAAAAATTTAAAAAACATCAGAAGAGAAGTTGGAATTGTTTTTCAGTATCCGGAGCATCAACTATTTGAAGAGACAATATACAAAGACATTGCATTTGGACCATCTAATTTGGGACTTCCAGACGATGAAATAAAGATGAGAGTATTTGAAGCTATGAAGACTGTTGGGCTTGATGTAAGTATGAAAGACATGTCTCCTTTTGAATTATCTGGAGGTGAAAGAAGACGTGTTGCGATAGCTGGGGTTTTGTCTATGATGCCAAAAATATTGATATTAGATGAACCAACAGCTGGTCTTGACCCAAGGGGGAGAGATGAGATATTAGGCAAGATTAAAGAAATTCATGAAAAATATGAAATGACTACAATACTTGTGTCTCATAGCATGGAAGACATAGCAAAACTGGTAAATAAAATAATTGTCATGCATGAAGGAAAAGTATCGTTGATAGGTACTCCTAGAGAAGTTTTTAAAAATGTCGAAAAACTTGAGCAAATGGGACTTGGTGTGCCGCAAATTACTTATCTCATGAGAGATCTAAGAAAAAATGGGATAGAGTTGCCAGATGATATATTAACAGTTGATGAAGCGAAAAGATGCATACTGGAGTACCTTAGGGGTGTGAGAGATGCTTAAGAATATTACTATAGGCCAATATATACCAGGTGATACATTCATACATCGTTTAGATCCCAGAGTAAAAATAATACTTTCTATAATATTCATAATCTCATTATTTATAATAACAAAATTTTCGGGTTATGTATTTATCTTGTTATTTATATTAGGAAGCATATGTATATCGAAAATACCATTAGGTTACATTTTCAAAGGATTAAAACCGATTTTGGTAATTCTCATATTAACTGTTGGATTAAACATATTTTTCACTCCTGGTGGAATACTTCTTGCATCAATTGGTCCGCTTAAGATAACTTCTAATGGTGTAAGATTAGCGCTATTTATGGGATTAAGGCTCATATTTTTGATAGTTGGGACATCGCTTCTAACTCTTACAACATCTCCCATAGCATTAACAGATGGAATAGAAAGCCTTTTGAATCCTTTTAGACGCATTGGAATGCCAGCACATGAATTGGCTATGATGATGACTATTGCTTTACGCTTTATACCAACATTATTAGAAGAAACAGATAAAATAATGAAGGCACAAATTGCTAGAGGTGCTGACTTTGAAAGCGGTAATTTAATGAAAAGAGCGAAAAACTTGATTCCTCTGTTAGTGCCTTTGTTTATCAGTGCCTTTAGAAGAGCTGACGAACTTGCCGTTGCAATGGAGGCAAGGTGCTACAGAGGAGGTATTAATAGAACAAAATTAAAGCAATTAAAAGTAACAACAATAGATTATATAGCAATTTTAGTAACATCAATACTGGTAATAATACTCATATGGAATAGATTTTGGCCTTGGTGATGAGATTTAAAATGAGAAATATAGTATTAGTTATCGAATATGACGGTACAAATTATCACGGGTGGCAAATTCAGAAAAATGCTGTTACGATACAAGAAGTAATAGCAAAGGCAATAAAGAGAATAACACTGGAAGATGTAGATTTAGTTGGTTCCAGCAGAACAGATGCTGGTGTACATGCTTTATATCAAGTTGCTAATTTTATATCTAATTGCAATATACCTACATCAAAGATTCCTGATGCATTAAACAGCGTGCTTCCCAAAGATATAGTTATCAAAGATGCTTTTGAGGCAGATATGGATTTTCATTCTAGATATTCTGCTAAAGGTAAAAGATATAAATACATCATATACAACAGAAAAGTTAATTCTCCAATATATAGAAATTATAGCTGGCATATAAGTAAGAGCTTAGATGTAGAAAAAATGAGAGAATCACTTAAGTACTTAGAAGGTACACATGATTTTTCGGCATTTAAAGCAAGTGGAAGCTCTGTAAAAAGCCCTGTAAGAACTGTTCGCGATATTACTATTAAAAAAAATGGCTTTAATGTAGAATTTGAAATTGAAGCTGATGGGTTTTTGTACAATATGGTCAGAATAATTGTTGGTACAATTGTTGATGTAGGATTAGGTAAGATTAATCCCATCGACGTGAAAGAAATTTTAGACTCAAAAAATCGATGTATGGCAGGTAAAACTGCACCGCCACAAGGATTGTTTTTAACTAAAATATACTATTGACATGGGTGGTGCTGTGGATTAAAATTATATTATGTAAAATTATGCCCCGTTTATTGAAGAGTATGTTACTTAAGTATAAGTTTCTTAAGGAGGTAAATATAGTGAAATCATTCATGCCAAAAAAGAATGAAGTAGAAAGAAAATGGTATGTTATAGATGCCGAAGGAAAAGTGTTAGGCAGATTAGCTAGTCAAGTTGCAAAGATTTTGTCGGGTAAAAATAAACCTATATATTCGCCTAGTGTGGATACGGGTGATTATGTTATTATAATCAATGCAGATAAAGTAGTTTTAACAGGCAAAAAATTAGAGCAAAAGTACTTTAAGTATTACACAGGACATCCAGGTGGACTAAAATTGATACAGTACAAGACGTTGATGAGGACAAAGCCGGAGAAAGCGATTATCAGAGCAGTTAGAGGGATGCTTCCTAAAAATAAATTAGGTAGACATATGATTAAAAAACTCAAAGTTTATACTGGTCCTGAACATAATCATATGGCACAAAAACCAGAAAAACTTGACATATAAGGAGGGAAATAAGGAATGGCTACGATCCAATTTTTTGGCACAGGTAGAAGAAAAACATCTGTTGCACGTGTTAGATTAATTCAAGGGAAAGGCAACATAATTATAAATGGAAGATCTCTTGATGATTATTTTGGACTAGATACTCTGAAGTACACGGTTAAACAACCGCTTATATTAACTGAAAACATCGATAAGTTTGATGTGATTGCAAAAGTTGAAGGTGGTGGCTTATCAGGTCAAGCTGGTGCTATAAGATTAGGCATTACTAGAGCACTTATGAAAGCTGACAACGAATTAAGGCCTATACTTAAAAAAGCTGGCTTTGTAACGAGAGATCCAAGGATGAAAGAAAGAAAGAAATATGGTCTTAAAAAGGCGAGAAAGGCACCGCAATTCTCAAAGAGATAAAAAGGAGCGTTATATACGCTCTTTTTTATATGAGTTATTTATTGACTCGTTGAGAGTGTGAATATGACATAAAAACCTAGTAAAAAGCAGCAAATCAGCGAATTTTGAAAATAAATTGAGTTAACGACTGATAAACGGATTATTTAAAGGAAAGAAAAATTTGATATGAATTGTTTAATGTGATATATTATTACCTGTCACTGCGAGTGCAACATAAAAATAGTAGTAAAAAGCACTTGACAGAGAGAATCAAATGTGGTAATATAGACGATGTCGCGATAAGCGGCGAGAGAATGAACCTTGAAAACCGAACAGTGAGATAAAGCCAGTAAAGGAAGAAGAGAAAAGGATATAAACATGAGAGTTTGATCCTGGCTCAGGACGAACGCTGGCGGCGTGCCTAACACATGCAAGTCGAGCGAAGGGAGTACTACGGTACGAACTTAGCGGCGGACGGGTGAGTAACGCGTGGACAATCTACCCTGTAGACCGGGATAACACTGCGAAAGTGGTGCTAATACCGGATAATGTCGAGAAGCGGCATCGTTTCTTGAAGAAAGGAGAAATCCGCTATAGGATGAGTCCGCGTCCCATTAGCTAGTTGGCGGGGTAAAAGCCCACCAAGGCGACGATGGGTAGCCGGCCTGAGAGGGTGAACGGCC
>NZ_JAGGLT010000015.1 GCF_017874545.1 Thermoanaerobacterium butyriciformans
AATGATTTCAGAATGAAATTTTGGGGGATAAATTTAAAATATGTCTCCTGAAATTCAGTTATATCAGGCAACAGAAGTTGCCGAGAATACTCATAAATCAAAGGGAGGATAAACATTTATATGCCATTTCAGGTAGGAGAGGTAGTTGAAGGAACTGTTCTAAATATCACAGATTTTGGAGCGTTTGTTCAATTACCAGAAGGCAAAACAGGGTTAGTTCATATATCAGAAGTTGCTAACACCTATGTTAAAGATATCAACGAGTTTTTAAAAGAAAATGACAAGGTGAAAGTAAAAATACTTTCCATGGATAAAGGCGGCAGAATAAGCTTGTCAATAAAAAAGGCTTTGCCAAAGCCAAAACCAATAAAAAGCAATAAGGGCTATGGGAACGAAAGCTATAGTAATCGGAATAATAATATATCTTTTGAAGAGAGAATATCGAAATTTCTAAAAGACTCGGATGAAAGGCAGCAGCAGCTTAAGAAGAATTTTGATTCAAAGCGAAGAGGCGGCGGCTATAAGAGAAACGCTAATTATTAATAACTTCGGGTATAGCCCGAAGGTTTTTATTTGGGAGGACTATCATGAAGTGCTCTGTTATCGATATAGGAACGAATTCAATACGTCATCTTATATGTGATGTGGAAAATGATGAAATAAGGCAAATAAAGAAGGATGTAAAAATAACAAGGCTTGGTGAATCTGTTTCTAGAAGCGGCAAATTAAGTAATGATGCAATTGCAAGAAGTGTAAGCACGATAAAAGAATATTTGGATGATGCGGAAAATTATGAAACACAGAGGATATATGCTTTTGCCACATCAGCCGTAAGGGATGCTAAGAATTCCAGTTATTTTATTGACGAACTATTAAATATTGGTTTGGATGTGGATATAATCGATGGTGAAACAGAAAGCCTTTATGGATATCTAGGGGCATCGTATGGAATAAAAAAGAATGATGTGCTGGTAATGGATGTGGGTGGTGGAAGTACTGAATTTTCTTATTTCAAAGATGAACTTATAAAAAGAAGTTTTGACATCGGTGCAGTCAGGCTTACGGAAAAATTTATAAAAAGCGATCCTATTTTGCTTGAGGAGTATAATAACATAAGGCTTTATATAACTGATATGCTTACGCCATTTATCAGCGATAATCAAAATATGCCTAAAGAGATAGTCGGGATAGGTGGTACGATAACGACGCTTGCAGCTATGTCACAGGATTTAAGGATATATTCGAGAGAATTGATTCATGGATATGTGCTTAAAAAGGGGGACATAAAAAGGCTGCTTGATTTAATGATGTCTTTAAGCTTTAATGAAAGAAAGCTGTTAAATGGTTTGCAACCAGAAAGAGCGGATATTATAGTTGCAGGTACAATAATAGTCTATACGGTATTAGAGCTCTTGAATTGCACTTCCATTACTGTAAGCGAATGGGACAATTTGGAGGGTGCTGTAGTAGAAAAATTTATTAGAGGTAATGATGGTAAAAAAATAACTAATAGCGATGTTGGCAAATAATATATCCATAAGGGTATTGACTAATACTGTTTTATGTAATATAATTAATGGTGTCGCTGATAAATGTGATTGCCGGAGTGGCGGAACTGGCAGACGCACAGGACTTAAAATCCTGCGGGCCTTTAAAGCTCGTACCGGTTCGATTCCGGTCTCCGGCACCAGTTAAATAAAATAAATATGTCGCGGGGTGGAGCAGTTGGCAGCTCGTCGGGCTCATAACCCGGAGGTCGCAGGTTCAAGTCCTGCCCCCGCAACCAAACATGGCGGCGTAGCTCAGTTGGCTAGAGCATGCGGTTCATACCCGCAGTGTCGGTGGTTCGACTCCACTCGCCGCTACCAAACCAGTAAATTCAAGGTTTAAAGGGCTTTAAAAAACATATAGTCAAAACGAATGAGTATAATCACTCACTTAAAAAGGTGGGTGATTTTTTTTGTTAGTAAAATTTACCATTCAGTAATTATCATGGCTTTTGCAGTTAATAAAAACAAGAATAAGTTTTTATCCTATCTATGCGGAATTAAAAGATTTTGGAATAAATTTTGATCCACAATCTTTTATGTATGTTGAATTTGGAAATGATTTTTTTTGACAAAAATCGTTAATTTTATATAATTTATTATAGAACTTTATTATAAGTTAAAAAATTAACGTATTAAGGGGGACTAAAATTGATAACTATATCTAAAGATGAGATGCTTGACTTTTTTCATAAATTAACGGCTTTTTTACCTATGCTTTTTGAGGATAGTGTATCTTTTGCCATTGTAGATAATGAAAAGTATTTAGAGATAAAAAATTGTGATGAACTTCCTATTAATGCAAAAGTAGGTGATGCAATTCCAGAAGGTGGTGCAGCTTTTGAAGCTATTAGAACTGGAAACTATATCATAAAAGATGTACCAAAAGAAATATATGGAGTGCCATTTAAATCGTATGCCATCCCTATAAAAGATTACGATAATTCTGTAATTGGAGTTTTACTTATGGGGAAAAGTTTAGAAAAAAGACATAAAGTATTGTCACTATCCGAAAATCTGGCATCATCGCTTGAACAAATATCTTCAGCTATCCAAGAGGTTTCCTCTGGAGTCGAAATTGTAGTTAATTCTAATACTAAGATATTAGAAGAAGTAAATAAAGCTATTGAAAATACAAAAGGTACCGATGACATTTTAAAATTTGTTCAAAATATTTCTAAACAAACTAATTTATTGGGATTAAACGCAGCCATTGAGGCCGCAAGAGCTGGTGAAAAGGGTAAAGGCTTTAGTGTAGTTGCTGAAGAAATACGAAAGTTATCCAATACCAGCAGTGAATCTATAAGTAGAATAGACTCAGTATTAGAAAAAATACAGGAATCTATAAAAAGTATTTCTGACAAAATAAATGAATCAAGTTCATTTTTTGAAACACAAGCTACCGCTTTTGAAGAGATTAGTTCTTCTATAGAAGAATTAAGCGATACTTCTCAACTCTTAGAAGAATTAGCAAGGAATTTATAGAATAGCAAAAGAAAGTAAAATATGATTATGCTATAAAAGCAGTTACGGATTTTTCATTTTCGCTTGCTTAAATCAAAAATCTGAATTTACAACGCACCACTGCATGATTTTGTGATGTAGGATATGGAAGATGGAAATGATTTGTGATTTTATTAAATGGAATAGAGATTTTTTTAAACCAAAAAGCAAGATTTTATAAATTTTATAATATTTAAAAAAAATAACATTAAGATGGATATTTATAATATAATATAAGTGTGATGTTTCAAGAAAATTCGGACATATTATCATCACATTTTCATGCTATATATGGTGAATATGTAGGTATTTTTTAAGTGAATATGAACTTTGGGTTAACGGAAAGAGCATAAGTTTAGCTTGATTATAAATGCCAGATAAAAAGTTTTATACAAGGAGGGGCATATATGCCACTACCGAAAGAAAATAAGAGATATACGTATGCTGATTATTTGACATGGCCGGAAGGAGAAAGGTATGAGATAATTGATGGAGTGCCTTATATGCAGGTGGCACCAACATGGCAGCATCAAGCGGTATTAGTGGAACTGTCAAGACAGTTTGCAAATTATTTGCGAAATAAGACCTGCATGGTATTCACTTCACCTTTTGATTTACGCCTACCACAGGATAATAACCAAAATGATAATGATGTAACTAATGTCCTAAAGCCTGATATAGTTGTTGTGTGCGATAGATCTGGATTGCGAAAGACTGGATATTATGGTGCGCCTGATTTGATTGTAGAGATTGTATCGTCATCAAGTATAAGGAGGGACAAATTAGAAAAATTTAATATATTATGAGAAATCGGGTGTTAAGGAATATTGGATAGTGGAACCAGAAGGGAAAATTGTAAGTGTGTTTGCTTTACAAGATAGTAAAAGATACGGAAGACCTGAAATATATGCTGACGAAGATAAAGTTAAGGTAACCATTTTCGATGATCTTATAATTGATTTAAAACCGGTATTTGACTATTAGAATAAAGAAAGGGGATTGTTTTATAAGACAGACAATAATTATTATCAAGATTTGTTTAAAAAAGCCGTATACGGTGTAATGAAATACGATGGAATTGTCATAGGAAGGTTATTTGTAAATCAGCATATAGAAAAAGACTGTCTTTATCATGAAATCAACAAATATAGCAAAAGCACAAAAAATATTAGGCATTGGCAGAAAGCCTAACATTGTGGAAAAAATACAGGAAGAAATATTTGAAATAGCACACAGATTGTGTTGATGATGTGTTGTGAGATGAACTACTTATTTTATCATAAATTGTAAACAAGCTGTGAATAATTTATAGCCAATTCGTGAACAAAAATAAAAAAAAAACATCATAGATAAGAAAAGTGAAATAGTATAAAGAGGAATTTGAAGAATTATGTAGAATATATTTATATAAAGTTGTTGTATTGAGTAATAATTTGTCGTCTACCTTAGATAGTGCAAAAAGTGCTGGTCATCGACGACATTTTAGGTATTTATCTTTTAAGTGTTTATTTGATAGTATGCGTGTTCACAGCATTATCTAAGATAATAGCTTGACATTGACCCGATTTTTAGAGATAAGTAAGTGACTATATAAAAGGAAGTGAATGCGTTTTTAGCCTACCTATCAGGAATTGAAACCTTGCTAAACATTGTTTGGCCACTATCAGTTCGAGTTATGTTTTTAGCCTACCTATCAGGAATTGAAACTGGGCTATCCATTTTAAGAATACTAATTGCACTATCTATAAGTTTTTAGCCTACCTATCAGGAATTGAAACATGAGAAAAAATCTTATCAGACCAACTAAAAAGCCTGAGTTTTTAGCCTACCTATCAGGAATTGAAACGCTGGAATTGAGTATGGGAAATCTGCCTGATTGAATAGTTTTTAGCCTACCTATCAGGAATTGAAACTTCTCAATTTCTTTTATATATTGCTCAACTAGCGTAGTTTTTAGCCTACCTATCAGGAATTGAAACATAGTTTGGATGATGTTCATGATTATATTTTGAAGTTTTTAGCCTACCTATCAGGAATTGAAACACTGAAAAATTTCCTTTTAGTTTGCCTTGGGATGTTGTTTTGTTTTTAGCCTACCTATCAGGAATTGAAACTTTTATTAAAAAATTTTTTATAAAATTCACGTTTTATTCGTTTTTAGCCTACCTATCAGGAATTGAAACGCCGCAAATAGCGTTGGAGAAGGACAAAAATCTAATAGTTTTTAGCCTACCTATCAGGAATTGAAACATCATCACAAACAAATAATGACACTGGAAGTGTTAAAGTTTTTAGCCTACCTATCAGGAATTGAAACTAACACGGCGATTTTTTGAACTGTAATTTAGTAGTAGGTTTTTAGCCTACCTATCAGGAATTGAAACCTAAAATAGTTAAATTTGAATCGTTTGAATTTGCGTAGTTTTTAGCCTACCTATCAGGAATTGAAACATAGCAGTATTTATGATCGATGTATTATTAGGACATCGTTTTTAGCCTACCTATCAGGAATTGAAACGAAGTGATAAATTCAAGAATATCTTTTCCATAATCGGTTTTTAGCCTACCTATCAGGAATTGAAACATGAAAACTGAATACATCAAGCTTTTAGAGTGCTTTAAGTTTTTAGCCTACCTATCAGGAATTGAAACCAATATCTATTTTTTATTAATTGCTCAATCTCCTTGTTTTTAGCCTACCTATCAGGAATTGAAACCCGGGACAAGTCAAAAATTTACATACGCAAAAATTAAGTGTTTTTAGCCTACCTATCAGGAATTGAAACAAATAATGACACGAGAGGAATGATTATATGATACCTGGGTTTTTAGCCTACCTATCAGGAATTGAAACATAGCATTGCCTGTAATATTGTTAGTCAAATTATTTAGTTTTTAGCCTACCTATCAGGAATTGAAACATAGATCTTAAAGCAGGAATTGAATTTGATGTATTTAAGTTTTTAGCCTACCTATCAGGAATTGAAACGGTGTAGATTATGAAGGAGACGATGAAGAAAAAGAAAGTTTTTAGCCTACCTATCAGGAATTGAAACGGTTTAATCCTCAGTCACAAACTTATGTAAGCCAAAAGTTTTTAGCCTACCTATCAGGAATTGAAACAATGGTGGTGCAAAGGAGATCTTTGAGGGAAGAGAAGTTTTTAGCCTACCTATCAGGAATTGAAACCTATGAAGCATTCTTCAAGTGGATCTATTTTAGGCAAGTTTTTAGCCTACCTATCAGGAATTGAAACTTATGAGATGGCGAGGGAAAAATGAGATCATTATATGTTTTTAGCCTACCTATCAGGAATTGAAACAATGTTGCAGCTGTGAATGATGTCTTTGTTGCGTGTGGTTTTTAGCCTACCTATCAGGAATTGAAACGCGTCAGGTGCAGCAGGCACAGGCTTTGAAAGCTATGTTTTTAGCCTACCTATCAGGAATTGAAACTATACATTGGAGACTTGGCAAAATGTGAAGATCTTAAGTTTTTAGCCTACCTATCAGGAATTGAAACTTGCATAAGCAGGTATTTTTACCGTCACATCTGCATTGTTTTTAGCCTACCTATCAGGAATTGAAACATCTTCCCAGAAAGAAGGGAGTGAAAAAGTTGAACGGTTTTTAGCCTACCTATCAGGAATTGAAACTTTCTCTTCTGCCTGTTATATCGTCAATATAATACTTGTTTTTAGCCTACCTATCAGGAATTGAAACGATGCTCAAATTTTTGGTAAATTACATTGAAGATATGTTTTTAGCCTACCTATCAGGAATTGAAACCAGGAATAAGTATTTTGCCTTTTCCTTTACAACCTCGGTTTTTAGCCTACCTATCAGGAATTGAAACAAGCAAAAATAAGAGGATATGGCACTATCACAAAAGAGTTTTTAGCCTACCTATCAGGAATTGAAACTATCCAATGACACTTTCCCGCCAATATCGTTTTCGTTTGTTTTTAGCCTACCTATCAGGAATTGAAACACAATTTCAATATTCTCGGGATTATTTTGTACCTCTTGTTTTTAGCCTACCTATCAGGAATTGAAACATGGTAATTCCGCATCTATCATATTGTTGAAATCTAGTTTTTAGCCTACCTATCAGGAATTGAAACTCCACAGTCCAAAAGAAAGCACCGGCAAGCGAGCCAGTTTTTAGCCTACCTATCAGGAATTGAAACATGGCTCGTATGAGCGTACCGGGTGCAAAATGCTTTTGCGTTTTTAGCCTACCTATCAGGAATTGAAACTTTGTAGGGTACTTGAACTACTGCGTCGGCTACTTGGTTTTTAGCCTACCTATCAGGAATTGAAACGTTTTAGTTGTGTTAGGTTGTTGTTTTTACGCATCAAGTGTTTTTAGCCTACCTATCAGGAATTGAAACCACCTCCGACGCCACCGTCACCGCCTACAGGGCTACGTTTTTAGCCTACCTATCAGGAATTGAAACTGTGATGAAAACCATAAATACCTTTTTGAACCGAGGTTTTTAGCCTACCTATCAGGAATTGAAACATGGGTTGAAATATAATACTTGATACGGATTACACGAGTTTTTAGCCTACCTATCAGGAATTGAAACTCAAATTCAATTAGAGCCACAGAGATATTTAAGACTGTTTTTAGCCTACCTATCAGGAATTGAAACATGGGTTGAAATATAATACTTGATACGGATTACACGAGTTTTTAGCCTACCTATCAGGAATTGAAACTCAAATTCAATTAGAGCCACAGAGATATTTAAGACTGTTTTTAGCCTACCTATCAGGAATTGAAACCCGCCTCGGATCGGGAGCCTTTCACCATAGTTACGCACATATAAAATATCTCCGCGTTTTTAGCCTACCTATCAGGAATTGAAACTATAATATACATTATCTTCTCCTAAAATATCCTTACTTGTTTTTAGCCTACCTATCAGGAATTGAAACCTTCCCCAATTATGTCTATTTCAATATTACCTTCGGGTTTTTAGCCTACCTATCAGGAATTGAAACATTGTTGTCTCGCTAAACTCACTCTCGCCATTATCCTGTTTTTAGCCTACCTATCAGGAATTGAAACTTTCTTTGACGTTGTCTGGCTTTACAACTGGAAACCACGTTTTTAGCCTACCTATCAGGAATTGAAACTATAATGATACAGATTGTCTGCCAAAATAATGAGAGTTTTTAGCCTACCTATCAGGAATTGAAACATAATGTCTACTTCGTTTTTTGGCTTGACTAATTCTGGTTTTTAGCCTACCTATCAGGAATTGAAACATTAAAGACACAAACAACAATACCAACACCTACACGTTTTTAGCCTACCTATCAGGAATTGAAACTGAACAATTTGGCAGAACGCCGCCCTGGGAGCAAAAGTTTTTAGCCTACCTATCAGGAATTGAAACACATTTTTATCACCCTCCATTTTAAAGTCAATCAGGTTTTTAGCCTACCTATCAGGAATTGAAACTCAATATCAGGAATAGAACCTGAAGAAACAATTGCATGTTTTTAGCCTACCTATCAGGAATTGAAACTATAATGATAACATAGGACCGGAAATTTGGTATGGAGTTTTTAGCCTACCTATCAGGAATTGAAACATAATAAAAAGCAGGTGTTTTTCATGAAAACCTGCCATGTTTTTAGCCTACCTATCAGGAATTGAAACCTATATGTGACTTTTTTACCTGTTTTTTGTAAGCCTCGTTTTTAGCCTACCTATCAGGAATTGAAACAAAGAACAAGCGGAATCCATCGTCGGTGGTGGCGGTGTTTTTAGCCTACCTATCAGGAATTGAAACACAATTGTTTTGCTAAATCTTCTCCAAGCCTGCCTAAGTTTTTAGCCTACCTATGAGGAATTTAGATACCTTTGGGAGAATAGACGCATTTTGTAGGTCTAAAAATTGAGCATTAAGAGATAAATAGTCATGCAAATAAGTATGGAAGGAGTACGGCATCATGGACAGGTTTAGAATATACATATTTCGATATCCGATAGGTTTTTCAGTAATTATTCTGATAATTTCAACAGTTTTTACGGAAATCCGTTTAGAACCGTATTTTACAAGTTTTATGGACATGCAAAGCGCCGCTTATGTTACGATGACCATCGAACAAGGTTTATTCAGCATTCTTTTGGTTGCCCTCATACGCGGTTTAGGACTAATGAAATGCGCCGGATTCACAAAGCCGAAAGAATGGAAACAATTATGGCTTCTATGGCCAATCCTAGTTCTCACCATATTGAACGGCACACCTCTTTTTGATGGGACATTGATTATCGATACTTCAAAACACGGACTGATTATACTTTACATACTTCTGAATTTATCGGTCGGATTTTGGGAAGAGATCCTTTGCCGGGGCACTACGCTGACTGTTATGTTACAAAAATGGGGGCACACGAAAAAGGGAATTTATCTTTCGGTAATTGCTTCAAGCCTGTTGTTCGGATTGCTTCATATAACAAACTTCATTGCGGGACGTTCCACTTTTCTGACAACTGCTGTTCAGATAACATATTCAACATTTTTTGGAGTATTTTTCTCCGCGTGCTTGTTGCGAAACAACTCAATTTGGCCGACAATTATTACTCATGCAATTTTTGATACCTTTGGCAACTTAAATGAAATTGCATTGGGAGGGAATTTTGGTGAGGTACATCAGACAACGTTTGAAAGTGCGATAACCACGATTGCCGTTACTCTGCTTTTATTCGTTTATAGTCTTTTTATATTCCGAAAGGTCAAACCGGTTAATAAAGGAATTGAAGAAAAAATTTACACACTCAGCTTAGTTAAATGCAGAGAAAATTGGAAACTAATCCAAGATGAATTTTTAGCGGAGCATCTGTTCGCCGATAACGGCGAAAGAAGGTGGACGGTGGAAAAGAAAAGCAACCCGGTAAGCGAATGGAGTTCTTCGCTTAAAAGCTTACTTTATTACGATTGAAGTGGAAAGAATATATGCTAAAATGCAAGAAGGATTTTGAATAATTATGTAGAATAATTATATAAAATACTAAAATTGATGGTTCAAGTAGTATTTTGTTGTCTACTGTAGGTTATGTAGAATATTCAGGAGATCGAAGACATTGTTCTAGTTTATTTTTTTAGTTTTTTATTTGAAATGAGGAAAATTTACAATATTATCAAGATAGCGGCTTGATATTTATTTGTTTTTTAACATAAATCTTATGGCTATATGTGTATGCACATGGCTTTTAATCTACCTATAAGGATTTGAAACGATAGAATATGGTCATATTTATTTAAACACAGGAACTTTTAGCCTATCTATATGGAATTAAATAGCAATGTATATACATTTTATACTTCATTGTCAAAATGTTTTAAGTGAAAAATTGTTTAAGTAAATAGGAAAGATTAACTAAAAATGGGCTTTAATTAAGTTGATTTTAATTTTCAAGTAATAGTTTTAAATATTAAAAAAATTACGTAAATAAAAATAACAAGAAGGTGTTTTTAATAATGAGTAAGAAGGAAGTTGTGATTCGATTTGAAACAATAACTCCTTTATGGTTTGGTGATGCTTGGCAGAAAAATGAGAAGATTCGACCTTCGGCTTTAATGGGAAGTTTGAGGTTTTGGTTTTCTGTATATTGGAAATTTATCAAAATAGGTCAAATTGAAAATTTGAATGATGAGAATGTTCCTGCAGATAATTTATTAAATTTAAAAAAAGATAAAAAAACTTTTATGGATATTTTATTACAACATATGCGGGATGGTAATATAGGTGATGATTTTAATTTTGACAAGGAAGTTGATAATGTATTAGATGAATTAGAATTATCTGTTCCTTCGCGAATATTTGGATGTACTGGATGGAATAGTAGAGTAGATATAGAGATTTTGGAATATTATACTAAAAAGGTTAATTTGAAAGAAATAGAATTTGATTTTCCAGATAACGTAGGAAGTGAATTTTGGATAAAAAAGGTTCTTTTTCAAAGCATGAATAATATCAATAGCTATGATGGTTTGAAGGTTAAACTTAAAACTATGTCATATTGGTGGGATACATATCTGAAGGATTTTATTAGGTTTTTTGAAAATAAAATTATTTTTATTGGAGGTAAACTTTCTTTTGGATTTGGATTTGTAAAAATTAAGCTTGAAGAATCACAGGATACAAAGGGACAGAATGAAAGTATTATTAAAAATGCTAATATTAATAATTTTATGTCAATAAATAAAATAGAAAGAATAAATTATGAAGGAAATAAAAGTGTTTTAGGTTATAATTTTAAATATTATTTAAGAAAAAGAGAGGGAAAAAGGTTTAGAGAAAAAAATTTTGGTAATCAAGGAAATGCTTCTAAAATTTATGTATCGCATTTGCAAAAAGAAGATAATAATTCTGTATATCTTATTGTTTTAAATAATTTATATGACAGTTCATCTATTCCTGTTTGGATAGTTGATAAATATAAAAAACAGCTTAATGAATTATAAAAAAGGAAGTGTAGTAAAATGCCAACATATGATTCTTTTGTAGAATATAAAAATGATAAAAATCAACTTTTAAGCGAATGCGAAAAAAAAGTAAAGTCTTTTATAATTTTGAAATATGGTTTTGTTAATGGTAGAGAAAAGGAATTGGAGAATTTCAAAAAAAACAATAAAATTTATTATATAGAGGATAAAAATGGAATACAGAATATATCAGGAATTTTCGATAGTTATGAGGATGTTAGCGAATATATTAAAAAACTTTTTCCATATTCATTTATTATTTGGTCAAAATTTAAATTAAGCCAACCATATTTCTCAAAAGATGATGATGATTTTTATATAATCTCAAATCCTGTATTAAAAGAAAAAGCTTTTAAAATGCCAATGATACGAGGAAGTGGATGGAAAGGTTCTCTGGCTAATGCTTTCAAAGACTTAATTAATGAAAGTTTTGAAGTAGGCGAGAATGAGAGAAATCGAACTTTAATAGAAAGCTATATTAGAATTTTTGGTACAGGATCAGAATATATTAAAGATTTAGAGTATTATTATAGAAAAAGATTAGAAGATGAAGCTTATAATATAAATGATTTAAAAGATTCATTATTTAAACTATTACTTTTTGAATTTGGCATCAAATTAACAAAGGAAATGTTAGAGAATATAAGAAAAGCCAATACTAAAGAAAAAATTTTTAGTATATTAAATAATGAATATTGTTCGAAAATTGAATCTATAAGTACGCATAAAGGAAGGGCTATATTCTATCCAACGTATTTTGATAGACTATCGCTGGAAGTGATTAATCCTCATGATAGAAGGAAAAGAGCAGGTACACAGCCTATTTATTATGAAGTGGTTCCTGAAAGTACAGAAGGGATATTACAGATTATATACATTCCGTTTGATGGTATATTAAAGGAAAAAGAAGTATTAAAGAATGAAGTAGAAAATGATTTGAACAATCTTTTATTAGCAGTTGAAAAATTATCACAAAGTGGAATAGGTGCAAAAACAAAACTTGGATGGGGAACTTTTGAACTTAGTGAAAAATATTATTATGTGAATGAAGATTTAGAGATAAAAGAGGAACTTAAAGAAAAAGGGTGGTTAAAATGCTAGAATTGAATTTGGAAAACTTAAAAGATTATAGAGATGAGATTTTAAAAGCTGAGGCAGTTTCTTTAATAGCTTTATGGAATAAGGTGAGCCCAAATGATCAAAATAAAGCAAATATTAATATAAATTATAATTACTTAAGTAGTTTAGAGAATTATTTAAAAAATAAGAATATTAAGATTTTAAGCAAAGCATTTGATTTATGGGAGGATTTTTTAAATAATTGGAGAGAACGGAGTGGAAAAAATGCTCCACAAGAAATACTACGAATATTGTATAGAGATGGAGAGGGTTTAAATTCTGGTATAGAAAAAGGTTCACCAAATGAAAATATTAAAGTGGAACCGGAGAATAAAAGATGGTTATCAAATACATTTGGAGGGTTTAAAACACATATATATTATACTAATAGAACTTCAGTAGAAGTTGAAGCTGTTATTGCAAATATAATAAGTATTCTTAATGCTTTGATAGATTCTTCAACAATTGATTGGGAAACTTTAAAAATATTTAAAAAAGAATTATATTTATTTTTATCTAATTTATTAAGTGATGATAGATTTCCTGTTAACGATGTTTCTCTATGGGAACAATCTTATATGGCTACTTCTATGTTTAAAGCTAACTTATCTAATTTAGTTCTAAAGGATGATTTTAATATTCCTAATAGAGATTTTGCAAGATGGCGTATCCTAGGAATACAATATGATAAACTCGGCCTTGCAGAAAAGGCTTATAAACCACAGCAAATACAATGGTATAGGGAGAAAGCAAGAGAAATTGATGAAGAAATTAAAAAACTTTTAGAATATAAATATCCTGTAGGAAATGAGATATATCGTGATGAAACTGGAATATATTTTTTGGTTGGTGAAGGTTTAGGAGAAGATTTGGATGTAGGTAATTTAGCAGAGCTAAAAGGCAATTTAAGAAAATTAAAAGATGAAATTATAAGTATTTTTAAAGAAAAATCTTTGGATGAATTTTTTCCATCAATCTATCTTACTAAGGCTTCAAGAGGTCTTATGAATTTAGGCTATCTTCTTGGAAAAGCAAAGGAAAATTTTTTAAAAGTGGACTGGAGCAAGAAAGAAATTGATATATGTGTAGAAAAATCAGAGAGTGGAAAAGCAAAAGGTGTTTGTCAAGTTTGCGGACAAAGACTGGTGTTTGAATTAGATAGAAAAGATGAAGATAAAAACATTTGTAGTGTGTGTTATGAAAACAAAACTAAAGGAAGAATTGATAACTGGCTTTGTAACAGAAATGATGAGACAATATGGATGGATGAATTAAGAGATAAAAATGACAGAGTTGCACTTGTAACAATGAAATTTGAACTCTATGACTGGTTGAGAGGTGATATGCTAAATAGTTTGTTGGTGAGAAAAGAGGATTTTGATACTTATATTAGTTTAATAAAAAAATTGTTGAATTTGATAAAAGAGCAATTACAAAAAGAAGATTTAAAAAGTTTAGAAATTGGTATAACAGAAGAAGATGAAATAAAAGAATTTTTATCTTTGTATGAAAAAAAAGCATTTTATGAGCCTTTTGAAGAGATATATAATAAATTAAAAAAAAATAAGAATATTGATAATCTCCCAAGTAAATATAAAGATTCTTCAAAGCATTTATTTGAAGAAGAATGGATTAAATATTTTTCTTTTTTTGACAAAGATAATAAAATGATAATAACAAATAAAAAGGAAAACAAAACGGCAAGTATTCAAGATTATTTGACACATAATGGTGCGAAAGGACATTTATATAAAATATTTGCAATAAATTATTTAATTAGGCAAATTAACAATACTATACTTGAACGTTCCTTTTGTGATATATGGGAGAATTTTATATACAAAGAATTATATGATTGGGATTATAATCTTAATATACCTGCAAAACAAAAAATAGACTTTGATGAAAAAACTATTTATTGGACTCGATTAACTGATTCAGACATAGAATTTCTATCTACGCTTATTCTCCAGTTCCTTCTTCGCAAAAATCCCTCTCCGGCAAGATTAAGAAGGATTTGGGAGACTACAAGAGAATTTTTTGAAGATATTAAAGAAAATATATGTGATTACGCTGGTATACCGGAAAGAAGAAAAAGAAGATTTTATTGGAAAGATAAAGATATTGATGATGGCGAATATTATGACGGACAAGCGATATTTTGGGCGCATAACAAGAAAATTTATTTAATTTCTTATTTAGCTAACAATTATGCTTATGAAGTAGAGAATATTGAAGATTTAAAAAATAAAAAAGGAGATGAAGGTTTTGATAATATTAGAAGGTATTATGATGATAAAAAAGTGAAAATATCTTTAAAGTGGTCGGAAGCAAAAGTGGAGGATTACCATCCCTATATGTCAATTATTGATCCAACGCCAATTAGTTGGCAATTTATTATACCTGCAGAATATTTACCAAATTTTATAGATAATGCGATGAAAAAATATAATGAAGATTTTAAATTTGTCTATGGTAAGCTTCCTTTACACATTGGAGCTATAATTCAGGACTACAAAAAACCATTGTATGTTGGTGTAAAGGCTTTAAGAAGGATTAGAAGAGATCTTAAAAATACAAAAATATTAATGATTGAAGCAAAAGCATCTAAAATTAAAGAAAAATTGAATTGTCAAAAAGGTGAAGAGAAAATAAATAATACTAGAAGTTATTATTCCTTATATTGGGGAACCCACAATAAAGGTTATGAATTTTACATAAAACCGGATACCAATTTTAAGAAGATGATATGTGATATTGAACATATTGGCGATAATGAGAATGTGTTTATTATCCCAAATACTTTTGATTTTGAATTTTTAGATGCAAATTTTAGAAGAAATGATATTTACTATATAGAAAATGAAAATGGCGATGCAAACAGCGAGAAAGGTGGAAAGAGAAGATTATATATAAAAAGGCAAAGACCATATAATATTGAAGAATATTGGACTAAATTTAAAAAATTTAGGGATTTATTTGGAGGGAAAAATAGCAAAAGTATTAGAACTACTAAATTACACAATTTAATTTCTGTAATTTATGATAAGATTGATGATTCCGAAAAATTTAAGGAGTATCTTGCTGCAAGTTTTATAAATATTCTTGATCTAAAGAAAGATGTTGAATTGAGAAACGGTATTGCAGATATTTTGGAAGTAAATGCAGACAATGGCAATTTTTATACGGAATTAAAAGATAAAATGACTGAAGAAAATTTAATGTTAATTTTGGATATGTTTGATTTTTGGCATAAATCATTGAAGGAGGTATAAAACAATGTGTGAAAATACAAATAGATTTGATAAAGAGGTTAAAATTTATAGTATGGCGATGGACCCAATTTATGTTGGAACAGGAGGATATACAATAGGGCGGGTTGATAATACAATTGTAAGGGATCCAATAAATAGACTTCCTAAAATTCTTGGTTCAAGTATAGCAGGGACTTGGAGGTATTATGTGGCCCTAAAAATCCATGAATTTTTTGAAGATGACAAGATGCGAATTAAAAAAAGTGAAAGAAGAGATAAGAAGTTAGAGGAAATTTTTATTCAAAATTCACCAAAATGGGTTGTGAAATTTGAAGGCAATAGGTATGCAGGAATAAAATGTGCAGGACATGATGACTTATCTACTGCTACTTTAGAGGAAAGCAGGGAAAAAGAAACTGGTCATTGTGGGCATTGCATAGTTTGCAAAGGCTTTGGATTTTCGAAAAAAGACATAAGTTGGCAAGGTATGATGTATTTTAGTGATTTAAACATTTTGTTTTTTCCCGTATTTACAAGATTAGGCACTAAATGGATTACTACAGAGGAAATATTGCAAAATACAGATTTATATAATGGTGAAGTAAAAGCTGATAACAATGGAAACAGTGAGTATATTTATGCGTTAAAAGAGATAGAAAAAGGAAGAGAAAGTGGTCATATAAATATTGGATGGCTTCATTTACCTTATAAAATAAAAAATATGTCAATAAATTTAGACAAAATTAAAATTGATAAATTTAAGTTAAATTATGAAGATATTATTATTGTATCAAAAGAAATATTTTCACAGATTGTAAACTCTAATCTTGAGGTTAGGACTTCTGTATCTATAGATCCGATAACAGGAGCGGCAAAGGAAGGAGCATTATTTACTTCAGAAGCAATTCCGCGGGGAACGATATTTTACGGTGATTTAAGAATATTTGATAAATCAACTTTTGAGGGGTTAGATAAAATAAAAGATTTACCTAATTATGATATGCTAAAAGATGCGCTAAATGATTCTAAGCACTTTTTTGAAACTTTAGGTATTGGTGGTATGACAACAAGGGGATTTGGCAGATTAAAAATTGACTTTGAGTAAGAAGATTGGAAGTTTAGAGGATTAACTTATATTGCATTGATTTGCAAAATAGAGGAGGGAATAATTAATGGAAAATGATAATTTAGAAAGTGCTATAAATCAAATTGCTTTTGAATTTGTTAATGAGAGGATTTTAGATACAAATGAAATAAATAAACTTTTAGGTGTTCTTTCTAATGATGGAGTTTATGCTATGTGGGTGTATGCATTAGATAAAATTGGCTGCAATTTTTCCTCTGATAAGAATAAATTGGAAGGTGTTCGTGTCTTTAAATTATTAAAAAAAATTGCTGAGTTAGATAAGTACGTAACGAACTCCTTAAATTATGAAAACTTGATTAAAGAGATTTCTGATTTAGGACAAGAAATTGATAAAATAAATTCAAATATAAAAAATAGTGAGGAGAGAAAGATAGAACATTTAAAGAAAGAAAAAAATAAAAAAGAAGAAGAAAGACGGGAAAAGCTAAATGAATATTTTATTAATTTAGCAAATAAATTAGAAACGCTTCTTTTCTTTAAAGACATTTTAGAAAAGACATTAATTTATGCACGTTACCATGCAAAGGCTATGGAGGAATAAAAATGAGGTGGTATAAACTAATTTTTAAGCAGAACCAGCCTATACATATTGGTTCAATTGAGTGGGGTGTTATAAACGAAACCGAGATTTTTATACCTGGTTGGACTATGTGGGGGGCTTTAACTAATCAGTATTTAAGGACAAGAGGATTTAACGAAATTGACAAAGCTAAAAGGATATTTGAACATATTACTAACTTTTATCCTGGTGTAAAATGCGAAAAAGATGAATGTTCAAATATCGATCCTTTATTTCCTAAATATAAAGAAGGAAATTTTTACATAGGAGATTATTTTGAGGAACAATTTAAATTTGAATTTGTGGATACTATTGTATCAACCGCAGTAGAACCACTATCAAGGAAAGCAAAAGATGAAAGTCTTCATGAATTTGAATTTGTATTGCCAATGTCAAAACAGAATAGAAGCGGTTCGAAACAGCTTTATTGGATAGGATTAATTGGGCTGGAAGATGGCGTAATTGAGAAGGTTAAAAACTTTTTTAAAACTTCTTTTAAGATATATATTGGTGGAGACGCTAAATATGGTTTTGGTGAATTGGAGCTAATTTACATTAATGAACTAAACGATGGAGAGAGAGACCTATACGAAGAACTTAAAAAATGGGGTTTGAATGAAAATGGTTATTTGTTTCTAGATGATAGCGGGGATAGTTTGATTTTAAAGCAGTTTTTTGAATTTTCACCCAAAGTAAAATTTGAAGGAGAAATCAAATTACTTGTAGAATCCGACTTTACTCAAAATATCCCTAGAGTTCTAAATGCAGGTTATTTTGTGAATATAGGCAGTGAAATGATTAAAGGTGATAAAAATTCAAAGAATAGTGAGGAACTAAAAAATTACCAACTTTTTAAAGGAAAATTAATAAAAATTGGATAGTTTTTGATGAAAACAATAGTAAGTTATTATTTTACATGGCTTTTATTAATGCTAACTAAACTTCTTCTTTTAAGGAAACGACTTTTGAGTTAGTAGGGAGTGAGGTGAAAAGTGGAATGAATGAAATTATTTATTACGGTGCATATGGTTCAAATTTACTAAAAAGAAAACATTAAGAATCTTTTATAGAAATGTTGGGATAAGGTATTCCCCCTTGCATATGGCACTTCGGGAAAACCCCATACAATCTTTTTTCAATATTAACTTTGAATACAACGGTAAATTCTTGAAAATTTCCATAAAGACAGAAAAAGATTCTTGATGTAGATAGGAGTAGAGTACGTTCATAATTATGAATGATACGCCTCTACTACCATAAATATGTACAAATTTTTTGTGTTCAGCTATATTGCGATAAATTGATTAAGTAGTTTTAGCGAATTATAACGAAATAATTATTAATTGGAATAAAAACACATTGCATAGCTTGCAGATGTGTTTTTTATAATATACTTTCATTTGTGCATTTAATGAATACAACGCTAAAATTTTATATCTATATCAGAAAGATCTTTACTGAGCTTATTCATTATATTTTTTAAATCACCATAAATTTTTTCAAATAGATCCACTATTTGTTCTAAACCATTTTTCTTTAAGTAAACTATGTATTCATCTAAGATTTCATCCGAAGCTAAGTCTTGTAATTTTACTTCTTTGTCTATTCCCTCTACTTTTGCAGGTAAGTTATTCAAAGTTCTTAAAATATTTACTTTCATTATTTGTTCAAATATTTCCATATTCCAATTATTAATAGGCAGACTTAAAAGTGACAGAACATTTTCAAAAGACATTTTTACTTTTTCGTCATCTGTACTTTCGGATTTTAATTCTAAGCTTGTGAGGATAGTCTTTAAAGCTTTTTCATAAATAATTAGCTCATTATAAAGCAAATCTTGTAATACATCATCAAATAATGAATCGGAAAATTCAGTAGGTGTCTTAAAGTCAAATAAAAATGACGATAAAATTCTATGATACAATTTAAGCAAAAACAGATATACTATGAAAAAAGGAATATCTATGTGCTCATCTAAAACATAAGCAAAATCATCTGTAATAGCATCAAACATTTTACTGCTTAGATATTCATTAAATGATGGATATTTCGAAGCTATATCAAAGATTTTATCCATAGTCTTATTACTATTTATAGCGTGTATTTCTTCCAAAGCTTTGGCTATCTCAATCATGGTGGCTCCTGTTACCATTTTTACCAATGTGTTATATTCATCTAATATAGATACCTTTATTAAAAGAAAAAGATCCTTTATTTCTTTTTCATTAAAATTAAAATTTTGCAACTCAAAAGCAATATTCAAAAAAATTTCTTCAACTAAATTTTCTTCTACAATCTCTTTTAAAAGATTATCTACATCTAATTCATTTCCTATTTCAGTATCCTTTAAAAAGTCACCAGGTACTCTTATCTTTTTTAATCTTTTATCTTGAGCCATATTTCTGGTCATTTTTCTAAGAAATTGTACGTAATCATCACTTGTATAATTGTCTTCTATTTCAAATGTCTCTAAAATTAATTTGACAATCTTATCAGTTTTAAAAGACTTATTCTTTTCAGATAAATTTGTTCCATATAGTATACTTACGATTTTAATAAATTCAAGATCATCTGAAAAAAGATTAACTTCATTAGACAAGGGATTTGTCAAATTTTTTTTGATTTCTTCGATATTATTCATACAACACTTTTTATATTTTTTTCCGCTTCCACAGATACAATCATCATTTCTGCTAATGTCAAATATTTTCATGTTTTAATATCCTCCCATTTTTTAGACTAGTTTAATTTTAAACAAATAACTTATAAATTTCAATTCCTCTTTTTAAAAAGTTACATATTTATAGGCACATTTTGGTTACAAAATTTACATCTTTTTAATATATTTGCAAATATGATTTTAATATGGTATAATTTAATTAATTTAATAATATGCTATAACGCTGAATTCGTATGAAGCGGGGAAACCAATTTTGGGGTGAATCCATTTTATATGGAAGGGTTATCTTTCGACCCTAACCCGTCAGCTAACCTCGTAAGCGTTGAAAGAGGAGGAAATAGCATGGATAGATTCGGTTTTACTGCCTTCTATTAGTAAACCGGGTTTCAGCTGTAGATTTTCTCTATGGCTTTTTTAATACCCAAAAATAGAAGGAGGTTTTTAAATGAGATTACCTATATTTTCTGTCATTGGAGCCGGCAACGGTGGGCAGGCTATGGCAGCACACCTTTCACTAATGGGGTTTACAGTCAATCTCTATAATAGAACTCGTGAAAAACTGATTCATATCTTGAATAATGGTGGTATATATCTTGAAGGAGCTGTTAGAGGGTTTGCTAGACTTAATATGATTACTGATAATATGGAAGATGCGATAAAAGATGCAGATGTAATTATGGTTACTGTTCCAGCATCAGGGCACAGCGATATAGCTTACGAAATGCTTCCGCATTTAAAAAATGGGCAAATAATAGTTTTAAATCCTGGAAGAACTTTTGGCGCAATTGAATTTTATAATATCGTCAAAAAGAGAAGAGATTTAGATGTAGTAATATCTGAGACGGATACTTTTATATATGCTTGTAGATCGAATGATGGGATGGCAAAGATCTTTAGAATAAAAGATGCTGTGTCATTGGCGTCTATACCTTCTTGGAAAACAGATTACGTCGTTGATTTGCTGAAATTAGCTTATTCACAGATAACATCTGCTGAAAATGTTTTAGAGACAAGTTTAAATAATATAGGTTCTATTTTTCATCCAGCGCCTACCCTTTTAAATTCTGCACGAATAGAGACTACAGAGGGAAATTTTCAATATTATTTAGAAGGTATATCTCCATCAGTTGCAAAGATATTGGAAAGGATGGATAGAGAAAGAGTTGCAGTAGCACATGCATTAGGTGTAAATGCAATTACAGCATTAGATTGGCTAAAAGATACGTATGGTGTTGCTTCAGACAACTTATATGATGCAATCCAAAATACAGATGCATATATGGGCTTACTAGCACCAAAGACATTAGACTGCAGATATATTTTTGAAGATGTCCCTATGAGCCTAGTCCCAATTTCTTCAATTGGAAGACAGTTGGGAATTTCGACATATACTATCGACTCTATAATTCATTTAGCATCATGTATACATGAAAAAAATTACTGGAAGATGGGACGGACTGTTGTAAAGCTAGGATTGGATGGCAAAAGTGCAGCAGAAATAAAAGAAATAGTAGAAGGTGTAAAGGAGGAGAGTACTGTCGCATGAAAAGATTAATTATAGCTGCTTCAATTGAGAATGATGTTCACGTTGCAGGCGTCTATAAATTTTTGCGGCTTGCAGAGGGTGAAGGATTTGATATTCAGTTTTTAGGTCCTGCAACACCAATTGATAAACTTATAGAAAGCATACGAGTAAGAAAACCTGACATAGTTGGAATAAGCTATAGACTGACTCCTGATTCACTTAAATCCATATTAGATGTTCTTAAAAACAGGATAAAAGAATACAATCTTAATGGCATTAGATGGATATTTGGTGGGACGGAACCAAATTGCATAGTTGCCAAAGAATCAGGTATTTTTGAGGAAGTTTTTGATGGCACTTCAGGTGATGAATTTACAATTTCGTATTTGAGAGGGCAAAAAGTCGCATCAAATAAAGTTGAGTATGGGCAGGATATAATTGAGAGGATTGAAGGAAATTATCCTTATCCTGTAATAAGACACCACTTTGGATTGCCTTCGTATACGGACACACTTGAAGGTGTAAAAAGGATTGCGGAAGAAAAAGTTCTCGATGTGATATCAATAGCCCCTGATCAAAATACACAAGAACATTTTTTTGATAAAAAGTACAATAAAGCACTTGATGGTGCAGGTGGAGTACCTATAAGGACTGAAGAAGAATTTAAAAAACTTTATGATGAGTCAAGGCGTGGAAATTATCCGCTGCTTAGATGTTACAGTGGAACGAATGATGTTTTTAAAATGGCTAACATGCTTAAAAACACGATAAACAATGCATGGGCTGCTATACCTCTTTGCTGGTACAATGTATTAGATGGCAGAGGCCCTAGACAGGTTGAAGAATCTATAAGAGAGAACCAAAAGCTGATGAAGTGGCATGCCGACAGAAATATACCTGTGGAAGTCAATGAGGCACATCACTGGGGGCTTAGAGATGCACATGATGCCATTTATGTGGCGGCAAGCTATCTTGCAGCGTACAATGCTAAGAAAATGGGTGTAAAAACCTATATAGCACAGTTTATGTTTAATGTTCCACCGGCTACATCCCCAAAAATGGATCTTGCTAAAATGCTGGCATCTATAGAACTTGTTGAAAGCCTTCAGGATGATAACTTTAGAGTGTTGAGACAGGCGAGGGCGGGGCTTGCAAGCATGCCGCAGGATCTTTTTGAGGCGAAAGGGCAGCTTGCTTCAAGCGCATATCTTTCCATGGCTATAAAACCTCATATATATCATGTTGTAGGTTTTTGTGAAGCACATCATGCTGCAACGCCAGATGATATAATAGAAAGTGTGAAGATTGTAAAAGCTGTAATAAAAAATACCTTATCTGGCATGTTTGATTTCACTCAAGATTTAGATGTTTTAAGGAGGAAAGAGGAACTAATAAATGATGCGATGGTAATAATCAATGCCATAAAGGATCTTAATACACTATGCAGTGATCCGCTGTCAGATCCACATACACTATCATTGGCGATAAAATTGGGCATATTGGATGCTCCGCATCTTAAAGGAAATAAAAGTGCAAGTGGTGCACTGCAGACGAAAGTTATAAATGGAGCATGCTACGCATTTGATTATGAAAATAACAGGATTATTAAGGAGGAAGAAAGGATCTATAATATAATACAAAACTACCAAAAGCTTATAATCGTGGCATAAAAATAGTTATTATCGGATGTATACGCAAAGTATATATCCGATTTTTTTGTGCCAATATATATAAATTTTTTTGCTAAAAAACATATTATAAGGAGAGGCAAATACAATAGGAGGTGATGAATAATTGTTAATAGTTGTAGATCCTGGCCATGGCGGTTCTGACAGTGGTGCTATAGGATATGGCTATTTTGAAAAAGATATAAACTTAAGCGTATCTCTTAAATTAAGGGACGTCTTAAAAGCAAACAGTGTAGATGTAATATTGACAAGAGATAAAGATATAACGTTGGGGCTTAGCGAGAGGTGTGATATTGCCAATAAAAACAATGCAGATTACTTTGTTTCAATCCACTGTAACAGTTTTAAAGATTCTTCTGCGAAAGGAACGGAGACTTATTCATATCCCGGAAGCACTTCTGGAGCAAAATTGGCAAAAGGTGTGCAGCAAGCTATTGTGACAAATTTAAAAACAGCAGATAGAGGTGTAAAAACGGCCAATTTCTACGTATTACATCATACGAGCATGCCCTCCATATTAGTTGAATTAGGGTTTATAACAAATAAGGATGATTTAGACCTTCTTTTGAATAAACAAAATCTGTACGCTGCATCTATTTCAAATGGAATATTAAATACTGTAGGTTTAAAGCAGACGAATGGTTCCAATGATATAGAAAAACTTCATCAAATGGGCATAATCTCTGATTACTACGATCCAGAAAGTTATGTAAAGTGGAAAGATATTGCAGGTGCATTATTAAAAATTATAGGGGGTTAAAGGAAATGAAAGATCTTATTATGACTATATTGACAGCAGGGCTGCAATTGGTGATACTTGCTACATTAGGCTATGTCATAAATTATTTGTATTCAAAGATAGGCACTGAAAAGACAAAAAGGTATTTCGAGTTAGCGAAAATGATTGTAAGGGGAGTAGAGCAGGAATTTGGTGCGGGAAATGGTGCTGATAAAAAAGCAGAAGCGGTAAACCTAATAAAGAAAATAGTGGGAAACAAGCTGACGGATGAAGAAATAGATAAATTAATTGAAGCTGCTGTGTTTGAGATGAACTACGTATTAAATCTAAAGGGGCTTAGCACCACAAGCAAAAAAGTTTAAAAAAATAACTGCTGCAAGCTATATTAGCGTAGTCTTGCAGCAGTTGTTTTTTACGCTTGTGTAATGACGCTGTCGTTTTTAACTTTGGATTTTTCATCTTTCGACTTTGCAAGTTTGATTTTAGGAAGAACTAAGTTTAGGATAATGCCTGCCAATGTTGCGGGGCCGACGCCTTCAAACACGAAATTTCCTGATCCTATTTTGATGCCGCCAACACCGAGAGTCAAAATGACTGATGCTATTATCAAATTTCTGCTGTCAGAAAAATCGACTTTATTCTCCACTAATGTCCTGATACCTGCGGCTGCAATCATTCCAAATAGGATTATGGTGACACCGCCCATTACAGCTTGCGGTATGACTTGTATAAGTGCGCCTATCTTCTGGATAAAACTTAGAAGTATCGCTATGACAGCGGCACCTTCTATGACTCTTGAGCTGTATACTTTTGTCATGGCTAATACGCCTATATTTTCTCCATACGTCGTACTTGGTGGACCGCCAAACAGTGCGGCTATTGACGTTGCTAAGCCATTTCCCAGCATCACTCTATGGAAACCTGGATCTTTTATCAAATCTTTATCGACTATATTTCCTATTACAAGGACGTGACCTAAATCTTCGATTATAGCGACTAATGCTAATGGTGCAATAAGTGTCACAGCACCCCATGCAAGCACAGGTGAATGACCGACAAGAAATGAGAATTTCGGTACAGCAATCCACGATGCTTTTAAGACCGGAGAAAAATCTACAAGACCTCTAAATATGGCGAAGATGTATCCGCCGATGGTTCCTAATAAGATTGGTATAACTTTCATGAATCCTTTTCCAAACATGCTGAAAATAATGACAAGTGCGGCTGTAACTAAAGCCGTAGGCAAATCTTTTTGTGCCTCTTGTATAGCTGTTGGTGCTAAGCTTAAACCTATAATCATTACAACTGGACCTACTACAACAGATGGAAGAATCCTTTCAATCCAGTCTATGCCGGTCAAACTTATTATTATGAAAACTGCCACGTACACAAGCCCTGCGGCTATCATGCCTGTGAAAGCTCCTCTTACGCCGTAAGCTTTTGTCGCTGCTATTATAGGGGCGATAAATGCGAATGATGAACCTAAGTATGCAGGAACTTTTCCTTTTGTCATTAAGTGAAATATTAATGTGCCAAGTCCTGATGTAAACAATGTTACGGCGGGGTCTAATCCTGTCAGAAGCGGTACAAGTATTGTTGCGCCAAACATTGCAAAAACATGCTGGAATGACAGTGGGACAGCTTCATTGATAGGCGGTACATCTTGTATACCGTAAAATTTGTTCTTCATGACGATTCCTCCTTTAATTTTTGGCATAAAAAAACCCTCTCAAGGAGGATAAACATATAGATATGCAGCAATATCGTTCCTCCTTTTTAGCCTCACTGGACTAATTTTAAAGGGTCTTATTAAACTACAAAAATTATAACATACAAAAATAAGATTGTCTATATGATATTTTAAAGTTGCAATTATGCTGTTAAAACAAAAGTGTATTAAACGTCTAAGGATTACAAGAATTTTTTATTGGAATGATTTGAAAAATATTTTAAAATAAAAATGTAAAGATTTTTGATTGGATGTGGATTTATGATAATTAAATTAAAAAATAAAAAGTTATTATATTTATTTATATTGATGAATATATTGATAATAATTTTATCATCAATAATAATTTCTAAATATTTCATCTACAAACATGAATTGGTTTATCTTTACTATTATGCAAATCTAATGGATGAAAATAGAGCAATTTTAGAAAATGTGAAATTTAAGGATTTTCATGATGAACAATTGATAGAAGATAGTTATAAAAATTTAGAACATTTTGTTCAATATAATAATTTATATATTTTAAAAGGTAAATTAAATAGTAAAAATGTTGGATATTTTGAATATGGTTTCCTTCATAACATAAAAGAAGCAACAGATAAAGTTATTAGTGATATACATAATAATAAAGTTAATGTACAGGATGAAAGTTATATAAAAGATATGTCAAATAAATATGATATTTTATTTAATGAATATCTTAAATTTATTAAGGAATCAAACTTTGTAAATTTGAAATATCCAAGACTTGAAAGTACATCAAGAATATACGAAGTTATGAATAATATTTCATCTAAGTTTATTAATGCCAAATAATTGCAGAAAGAGGCTCAGTCAAGCCTCTTTCTGAATCTTAATACGGCGATTAAGAGCAATGCAAATCCCATAGATGTCATAATTATGATTTGGTTTAATAATATGTTTGCGCTTATTCCTTTTATTATGATTCCCCTCAATATGTCGAGAAAATATGTGAGTGGAATGACATCACTTATAGCTCTTATGACAGAAGGCATTTGTTCTCTTGGAAATATGAAGCCCGATAAAATTATTGTAGGCAACAGTACCATAAAAGCTCCTTGCATTGCCTGCGTTTGAGTCTTTGCTGCTGTCGATATAAGCATACCTATAGCGAGAGCGCATATTATAAAATCAAAGCCTAAAAGAAGCAGTAAAGATATGCTGCCATTTACAGGAACGCGGAACCAATAAATGCTTAAGGCAAGAACCATCAGAAAATCAGTATATCCGATTAGAATATATGGTATCAATTTTCCTATCATAAGCTCTACTGACTTTATAGGCGTCACAATAAGCTGTTCCATTGTGCCTTTTTCTTTTTCCCTTACTAAGGCAAAAGCCGTCAATATTATCGTTATGTTCTGCATTACTAATCCTAAAAGTCCAGGTATTGTAAATGTCAATGTGTTTAAATCAGGGTTGTATTCGACTTTTGTACTTAAGTCTATGCCTATATTAGGTATGTGCATACCTTTCTTTGCTAATTCTTTCTCTGTATTTTTGTTTGAGAAGTATTGAGCAACCATTATACCGCTGGATAGTGCAGTCCTGGCTGTTGTAGGATCGGAACCGTCAATTTTAAGTAGTACGTTTGTCATCTTGTTTTTATATTGTGAGAAATCTGGCGGAATGATAAGTCCCGCCTTTACTTTTCCTGTATCTATCAGATTGTTGAGCTCATCAATATTATCTACGTAGTAATCAGGATTGAAGTACAGTGAATTTCTATATGCATTTATGAAATCTCGACTTTCCTGCGTCTTGCTTTGATCGAATACTGCCATTGGTATATGATCTACTTCTGTAGAGACGGCGTATCCGAAGAGAAAAAGCATAGCAAGAGGCATTACTATTGATATGACTAAACTTGGCTTATCTCTTTTTATCTGTATAAATTCTTTTTTTATTATGGCAAAAAGCCTTGAAATACTCATATCTACTATCCTTTCATTACAATTTGTCCATACCGCCATGCTCATTGACGTATTTTATAAAGACATCTTCGAGGTTGTTTGAATTGTTTTCTCTGATGATTTCTGAAGGTGTGCCAAACGTCAAAAGATGGCCGTTAAACATGAATGCGACAAAATCGCTTTCTTGAGCTTCTTCCATGTAGTGTGTTGTGACTAATACAGATAACCCCTCTGATGTAAGTTTTTTTATTGTGTTCCAGAAAAGTCTCCTTGAGACAGGGTCTACACCTGATGTTGGTTCATCAAGTATGATGAATTTGGGATTGTGCAAAAGGGCACATCCGAGGGCCAATCTTTGTTTCCAGCCGCCAGACAGTGTGCCGACTATCTGATTTTCGCGATTGTGTAATTCCATCATGTCAATTATGATTTTTTCTCTCTTGACTTTTTCTTTCTTGTCAAGTCCATATATGCTGGAGTAAAAGTCCATATTTTCCTTAACAGTCAAATCCTCATAAAGGCTGAATTTCTGTGACATGTATCCGATAGACTTCTTTATCTTTTCACTTTCCTTTACAATGTCGAAGCCCAGGACTGTGCCGTGACCAGATGTGGGTTTTATTATTCCGCATATCATTCGTATCGTTGTTGACTTTCCAGATCCATTAGGACCTAATAGAGCGAAGATTTTACCTGATGGAACTTTAATTGAAAGCTTATCCACGGCAGTGATGTTGCCAAAGCGCTTGGTCAAATCCTTTAATTCTATAACGTATTCCATTTTATCACCTTCATCATATAGTCACATCTGCCAGCATTCCAGGTTTTAACTCTTTAACATTATCTTTTATTTGTATCTTTACCTCATAAACTATGTCTTCTTTTGAAGACTCTGTAGTAGTATTTTTGGGCGTAAATTCGCCATTTGGAGAAATGTACACGACTTTACCGCTTATTTTCTTATTAATGGAACTTACGTTTATGGTAACATCTTTATTAAGGGATACTTTGTACAAGTATTTTTCTGGGACATATATTTTAATCCAAAGATTGCTTAGATCAGATATTTCAGCTATATTTCCGCCAGAAGTTATGATTTCACCTTCTTCTACATATTTGGTTGTTATAATTCCATCACATGGTGCTTTTATTGTGGCATTTTCGATATTCGTTTTTACCTCATCTAAAGCTGCTTTTGCAGCATTTAAGTTTGCTTCGGCTACCTTGACTGTTTCACCAGCAGTCGCTGTTTGCAGCTTACCTGCTTCAGCTTTCATAATTGCAGCCTTAGCTTGCTCAACAGCCGCTGCTGCTGATTGAATGTCCTCTGGCTGTGCTCCTTCTTGTATAAGACTTAATGCTTCTTCGGCATAATGAACGTCATCAATTGCAGCTTGATACTTAGCCTTTACTTCATCTAATGTCTGTTGCGATACTGCACCTGATTCGAGAAGCTGACTTGTACGCTTATATGACTTTTCTGCAACATCGAGTGCTACTTTTGCCTCATCAAGTTTGGCTTTTGCCTGTTCTATTTCTTGTGCACGAGCGCCATTTTTTACTTTGTTATATTGTGCAGTTGCTTGGTTAAGAGATGCTTGTGCTGCTTGAATATCAGCTTCATTTACTTTTTCTTGTAATAGATAAGTATCTTTTGCATTACTATACTGTGCTTGCGCAGCTTCTACAGCAGCTTCTGCTTGTTTTTCTTTGTCTTGTAATTCTTTTATATCTATGTATGCTAATATCTGACCTTTTTTTACTGCATCTCCTTCTTGTACTTTAACTGTTTCCACGCGCCCAGAAATTTCTGATTGAACGTTTACCGTTGTTGATTCAATTGTTCCAGAGTATACATTTTCATTTGAAGCTGTATTTGAACATCCCGAAACGATGAATATTGATATGACTAATAATACTATAAACGCCATTAAACGCTTCATAGACTACTGCTCCTTTCTCGATTTTATGCCATTCATAAAGATCTCCACGATTGTGCTGATTTCTTTGTCCACATCTTTTGATTTTTTGTCATGGGGGAAAAATTGCTGTTCGGCTATAAGCATCATTATAGAGCCAAAAAGCGAGCGGACAACAGTACGTGGAGGCAAATCCCTAAATATGCCTTTTTCAATGCCATTCTGATAAAATTCTTCTCCTATTTCCAATGTCTTTATTGCAATGTGTTCCACCAGTTTTTCGCGTATTTTCTCTTTCGTCAATGCTTCTGTGCCTATCACTTTGATTATTGAAAAATTTTTTGAGATCATTTCATACCTGTCTTTCAGTAAATCTGCGAGAATTTCTTCTTCTGGCTTTTCAGAGTGAAGAACTTTATTTAGAGGCAATACGATGAACTTTTCAGAAAAAAATTGGATTGCTTTTGTGACGATGGACATAAGTATATCTTTTTTTGTTTTAAAGTACCTAAATATAGTTCCTTCTGCGACGCCTGCATTTTTGGCAATTTCGCTTGTCTTTGTGCTGTCAAATCCCTTTTCGCTAAAAAGTTCTATTGACGCGTTTATGATCTTTTCTTCTGTTGAAATGTCATCTTTTTTCATTTATACACCTCCAAGTGAGTGCTCACTCATTTTTATTTATTATATTCTACTATGAAAAAATTGTCAATATGACAAAATTTAGATTGTACTATCAAAGTGTATTAAGTTTATAAACAAACTGTCACTAATGTGTATGATAATCATTTTTTATGAAATACTAATTTTAGCAAAATTCAAACTTATTATATTGAGGAGGGTTAAATATTTATGACTGTCGAAATGAAATCTATGGATGGAAATACTGCCGCAGCGTACGCATCATACGCTTTTACAGAGGTTGCCGCCATATATCCCATCACTCCATCATCACCAATGGCGGAAAGTGTTGACGAATGGGCTGCACATGGTAAAAAAAATATCTTTGGGGATACTGTCAAAGTGGTAGAGATGCAATCAGAAGCAGGTGCTGCAGGAGCAGTACATGGATCTTTGCAAGGTGGTGCTTTAACGACTACATACACGGCATCACAGGGACTTCTCCTTATGATACCAAACATGTATAAAATTGCAGGTGAGCTTTTACCTGGCGTTTTTCACGTAAGTGCTCGAGCAATTGCCGCACACGCTCTATCAATTTTTGGAGACCATCAGGATGTGATGGCATGCAGGCAGACAGGTTTTGCACTTCTTGCATCAAACAGTGTTCAAGAAGTGATGGATTTAGGATGCATTGCACATCTTAGCGCAATCAAGTCAAGAGTGCCATTTTTGCACTTCTTTGACGGTTTTAGGACATCCCACGAGATAAAAAAGATTGAAGTGATTGATTACGAGGACCTAAAAAAGCTTGTAGATTATGATGCAATAAATGAATTCAGGAATAGAGCGCTAAATTCTGAACACCCGGTGGTAAGAGGAACTGCTCAGAATCCTGACATATACTTTCAAGGAAGAGAAGCATCAAACAAATTTTATGAAAAGGTACCAGATGTAGTTTCATTTTATATGGAGAAAATAAAAGAATTGACAGGTAGGGAGTATCATTTGTTTGACTACTACGGAGCAAAAGATGCTGAATACGTAATAGTAGCAATGGGTTCTGTATGTGAGACAATTGAAGAAACGATTGATTATCTTTTGGGGTTAGGTGAGAAAGTTGGACTTGTAAAAGTTAGGCTTTACAGACCGTTTTCAGAAAAGCACTTTTTAAATGCTGTCCCAAGCACAGTCAAGAGGATAGCTGTATTAGACAGGACAAAAGAGCCTGGGTCTATCGGCGAACCTTTATACCTTGATGTGGTGAAAGCATTTTTTGGCAAACAAGATAAACCTATAATCGCAGGAGGCAGATACGGTTTAGGTTCAAAAGATACGACTCCTTCGCAAATCATAGCAGTGTATGAAAACCTTAAAAAGTACAATCCGATAGATAGATTTACGATAGGAATAAAAGATGATGTGACGATGACGTCTTTAGATGCAGGCAGATTAATAGAAACTGTGCCGCAAGGAACTGTAAGCTGCAAATTTTATGGCTTGGGCTCAGATGGAACTGTTGGCGCAAATAAATCTGCCATAAAGATAATCGGTGATAATACAAATCTTTATGTGCAAGGTTATTTTCAGTATGATAGCAAAAAATCAGGAGGAACTACCATATCTCATTTGAGATTTGGCCAGAAGCCTATAAAATCCAGTTATCTTGTGTATCATGCCGATTATATAGCATGCCATAACAAGTCTTTTATTTACAACTACGACATTTTAAAAGGACTAAAAAACGGTGGAACCCTTGTCTTAAACTGCCCTTGGAGTGAATCAGAACTTGACGAAAAACTTCCAGCATCTATGAAAAGATACATTGCCAAAAACAAGATAAATTTTTATACAATTGACGCCATATCTATTGCAAGAGAAGTAGGCTTAGGCGGTAGGATAAACATGATAATGCAGACGGTGTTTTTTAAACTTATCAATATAATACCTTTTGAAGATGCCATTAGGTACTTAAAAGAATCAATACAAAAGACTTACGGCAGCAAAGGGCAAAATATAGTCGATATGAACATTAAAGCTGTTGATAAGACATTGGAGTCCTTGAGAAAAGTGAATATTCCGGCTTCATGGGAAAATGCCATTGAAAATGAAGGCTTTGTCAAAGACGAACCGGAATTTTTGACCAAAATACAAAAACCTATGGCCAAAAATGAAGGCGATGATTTGCCTGTAAGTGCTTTTTCAGGCATGGAAGACGGTACATTTCCATTGGGAACAACAGCATACGAGAAGCGTGGCATAGCTGTAATGATTCCACAGTGGCAGATAGAAAAATGCATACAGTGCAACCAATGCTCATTGGTATGTCCTCACGCTGTTATAAGACCGTTTTTGTTAAACGATGAAGAAGTGAGAAATGCACCGTCTACTTTTGAGACCAAAAAAGCGGTAGGTAGAGGGCTTGAAGCATTTCAGTATCGCATTCAGGTAAGTCCCTTAGACTGTACAGGATGTGGCAACTGTGCGGATGTGTGCCCAGCACCTGGAAAGGCACTTGTGATGATGCCAGCAGAGGGAGAAATAGAAAATCAAGTTGACAATTGGGAGTTTGCTGTAAAGATTAAGCCAAAAGATAATGTGATGGAAAAGGCTACATTGAAAGGCAGCCAGTTTTCTAAGCCTCTCTTTGAATTTAATGGAGCGTGCCCTGGCTGTGGAGAGACTCCTTATATAAAGCTATTGACGCAGTTGTTTGGCGATAGGATGATAATAGCAAATGCCACAGGGTGTTCTTCAATATACGGCGGAAGTGCACCATCAATACCATATACAACTAATGATTTAGGCAAAGGACCTGCGTGGGCAAATTCTCTTTTTGAGGACAATGCAGAGTACGGATATGGCATATACCTGGCAAACAAGAAAATAAGGCAAAGGCTTGGAGAATTAATCTCTGAAGCACTTAAAACTCAGATACCTGATGAATTGAAAAATGCTTTTGTAGAATGGCTAAACAATAAGGATGATGGTGAAGCATCTCAACTTGCATCAAGTAAAATCATAAATATAATTAGCCGTGAAAATTTAAAATCTAATAAAATAGTACAGGAGATATACAGACTGAAAGATTACCTTGTCAAGAAGTCCCATTGGATAATAGGTGGTGATGGATGGGCTTATGATATAGGTTTTGGAGGATTGGATCATGTGTTGGCATCTGGAGAAGATGTAAATGTGCTTGTGCTGGATACCGAAGTTTATTCAAATACCGGCGGTCAGTCGTCAAAATCTACGCCTACGGCAGCTATCGCAAAATTCGCAGCATCCGGCAAAAAAATAAAGAAGAAGGATTTAGGTTTGATGGCTATGAGCTATGGATACGTCTATGTGGCTCAGATTGCCTTGGGTGCAAATATGAATCATACGGTGAGGGCAATTGCTGAAGCGGAGAAATATAAAGGCCCTTCACTTATAATCGCCTACTCTCCATGTATAAATCACGGTATAAAATCAGGAATGGGTACAAGCATTAAAGAAGAGAAAAAGGCAGTTGATGCGGGATATTGGCACCTTTATAGGTACAATCCGGAGCTTAAAGACGAAGGGAAAAATCCATTTATATTGGATTCGAAAGAACCGACAGCGTCTTACATAGACTTCTTAAAAGGCGAAATAAGGTATTCATCATTAGAAACACTTTTCCCGGATTTGGCGCAAAAGCTGTATGATGAGTCTTCAAAAGACGCAAAAGAAAGATTTGAAATCTACAAGTCTCTTTCACAACTTTAAAAAGTATGGCCTCGGTTGCTGAGGCCATACTTTTACTTTTCGTTTTCATCTACCCATTCTTTTGCGTTTATGACTTCTATTTCATTTGGGATAGGTACTTTTGCCTTGCTGGCATTTTCTTTAATATTCGCCCATGAGGCTGTTTCATGCTTTTCAATAGGTTCTTTATAATATTTTTTGCTTTTTCTTATCATAATATCAACTCCTTAAAATGTAGTATAATCATTGTGTACTATTTTATTATGCAAATTTTAGGGGGTTTTTACATGATTATAAGAGGTCATCATCTTTTGTGTATGTTAGGCTTTAAAGGATTGGGATATGATGAGGAATTTATCAAAAACATGGATAAAATCGTTGAAAAGCTTAAAAATGACGATGATGTGTTGATAAAGCTTGTGGATAGTGTGGATAACATTTGCGAGAAATGCCCCAATAATTTATCTGGCGTGTGCAAAAATGAACATCATAGAGACAGCATTAAAGAGATGGATGATGCTGTACTCAAAGTCATTCAAATAAGACCCGGAGAATCCATGAAATATAGCGAGATTGCGACCAATATAAAGTTATTTATGACTGAGGATATTATGAATGATATATGTCGTAATTGTAGTTGGAAAGGATATGGATATTGTGTGGATGGATTGAAAAATTTGAGATGATTAGAAATATTGGTATTTTTTTAATTGTGATTTGATGTTAAAATAAAATCAAAAGGAAAAAAGGAGGAAGTGGAAATAATATGACAGTAAGGAGTTTTTTAAAATTAGTTGAGATACAGACGAAGGCTGCCAGCATGACACCGTTTATGTTGGGAACTGTATATGCACTGTATGCTTTTCATGAATTCAAAGTTGTTAATTTTTTAATTATGTTTATTTCCCTAATATCGTTTGATATGGTTACTACCGCAATTAATAACTATATGGACTACAAAAAGGCAAATAAAACTCACGGGTATAATTATGAGAAACACAACGCAATTGTAAGGGATAATTTATCTGAGTCAACCGTTTTAATAACTATAGTTGTACTTCTTCTTATAGCGTCTGTTTCAGGATTTATACTTTATTTGCGCACAAATTTAGTAGTGCTTTTGATTGGCATGATGTCATTTGCAGTTGGTATTTTGTATTCATTTGGACCTATACCTATATCCAGGATGCCACTGGGAGAAATCTTTTCAGGATTTTTTATGGGCTTTGTAATTGTATTTTTATCTGTTTTTATCCATGTGTACGACAAAAATATAGCTTATGTTACATACAGCGATGGCATTTTGAATGTATGGTTTAATGTGCTTGTTGTACTAAAAATTTTCTTCATGTCGTTACCGGCGGTGATGGGGATTGCCAATATCATGTTGGCAAACAACATATGCGACATTGAGGACGATTTAGAAAACAGGCGCTATACACTGCCTATTTACATAGGAAAAGAAAAAGCCCTAAAATTGTTTAAGGCTTTATACTATATTTCATACATTGACATTGTGGTCCTTGTGATTTTAAAGGTGCTGCCATTGTTGACGCTTATTGTATTGTTGACATTTGTGCCTGTAAATAAAAACATAAGAAAATTTTACAAAGTCCAGACAAAGAAAGATACATTTCCATTGTCTGTTAAAAACTTTTTGATTATGAATGTTATAGAGATAATCGCTATAGGGCTGGGATTAATTCATTGATTCTGCTATTTTTAATAATTGCTCTTCTGAAATACCTGCTGCTTCCATTTGGTATATAATATCATCTTCTATCCAGACTATTTGGAGATATTTCACGCTTTTTTCTTTGTCTTTATTTAAAGCATTTGCATCTTTTAAATAGTACGACACTATAATACCTTTATTTTTATTAATTGTGGTGTAATCCAGTTTTTCTCTTTTTGCTGATTCTGGTATGTCTAATAAATTTTTTAGATCTATTGTACCTGCGATTTGGCTTTTTAAATAATACGGTAAAAAAGGCAAACTTGATACAGCGTATTTAACTTTGTTTTTATCAACTCCAGCTGGAACGTCTATTTTTGGAATTTTTCTAATTTCAAAGCTAAAATTTATTGAACCCGGAAAATTATATTCATTACTATTATCCATGTGAATATATACTATTTTAAAAAAATCTATTCTGAAGTTTTTACCTTTTAAGTTTTCTGGGAATACATTATTGTTTTTATATGATTTTATAAGTTTATTAATAGCATCTATATTTAAATTAAATTCGATTATTTGATTTCCATAAATACTACTTTCTATCTTATTAAGATTACTCAGAATGTTATTTCTTTGTGGCAGTTTGAAATTATAATTTACGTCAGATTTGAGCTTGTATAAATCGCTTAGTTTATATTCATATTTTTTTTCTTTATCATCTTTATTTACCCTTAAATACCCTAATTGTTTGAGATCAATATATTTATTTCCATCTTCAGATAATTGCAACATTATTTTATTAAAATATTCAGGTGATATGTAATCAGTCCGGTAATCATATGTTCTTAAATTGTTTAAAAAATTCCCAGTATTTAGAAATATGGACAACAATGCTATAACAACAGCAAATCCTATTCCTATCAATATATTTCTATGTTTTTTAATCATAAATTAATTTCCTTTCTATGTATTTATGGTATTAAAATGAGGCAGATAAGAAATATCCGCTATTTCTTATCTGCTATTTTTGTAAAATGAAACATAAATTAAACAATTTAATCACTAGTTAGTACGGCATTTGCTATATCAATTCTAGAATTACTGCTATTCATATTTTTCCAAAGAAATACATATTTTCCTTTTGGTAAATTCATAAAATTCACTTTATGATCACCAGCAGAATATATAATGTTATAACTAATCACATATTTTGTCGGATCTTTTTCTATTTCAGTCCTGTGGTTTACATAGTCATCTATTTTGTATACACCTAAGAATAAATTGACGGGATTTCCACTTGCCTTAAAAGAAATATGGAAATCGTCCTCATAAAATGGAAGATCTGATCCATCAGAATAAAAGCCAATTCCACTTTGCGTCGTCCAAGCCACTTCGCCTTTTACTAGGTAGAAGTTAGGTATTGAATAATTATATGCTGTTTGAGGCTCAATGGAATTAGCATTGTTCGTTTGGACATCTCCTTTCTGCGGATTAACAGTTATTATAGAATCTGCAGTACTTTTATTTAAATTATCCGATGCAAGTGCAACCGATGTTGACATAAGTAACACTAAACATAGCAAAATTGATACTAACTTTTTCATTTAAACCATCCCTTCAACTATTATTGAACTCAGAATGGCCATTCATATGTTCAATTAATATTATATATTCTAATCATGCAGTTGAGAAGTTATTGAATTCGCCGATTTTTTTATCAATATATGTCAAACTATGTCGTAAGTTTAAGCGATTTCGCTCAAAAATGTAATTATTTTTATTACAGTATATTTCCATAAGTATCTAAAATACCGGCATTTATGGCGTTTAAAATTAAAACAATATCATTTTGTGCTTTTAACTTGATTTTTAATTTTTCAATATACCTTCTTAGTGTAGCTTCAGATATATTCATTTCCTTAATAATTTCTTTTCTATTCAAGCTATTTGCTAAATATGTTAAAATCAATTTATCTGATAGACTTAGTCTACTGTTGATAGTAGCATAAATCTCATGTCTATACATAATTATTTCTTCAATATAATTTGAGATATTACTTAATATAGTATTTCGTAGTTTGTTGTATGATTTGTTTACTACAGACATGTCAATGTATGCAATTATTTCTTCACTGTAGTAATCTATGATAGGTGCTGCAGTACAGTACCAATTACTGAATAATCTGCAATAATGATCTTTTCCATTTATTTCAACTTGCTTATTCGTTTTTATAGCTAAATTAATTGCATTTGTACCACAATCTTTAAGTCTCATGCTAATACCTTCCGTAAAGTGCAATGCATCAAAGTAATTTTTTAGCTGTTCATCATATATTAACTTAACCACATAACCATCTGTATCGCATATTATAAAAAAATAACCTTTTTTTACTAAGTTGTCATATATATGATTTTTCCTTATTAAATTTTCTATTATTGAGATTATGTGCTTATTTTTGTCTTTACGTATTGCAAGTTCTTCATTAGACAGTACTTTGTCAAAGAACTTTATATTTGGGTTTACATTTATGAGTAATGACTCTCCGTATGAATTAATTAATTCTTCACATCTTTTTTCAACAGACAGTATACTTTTCATAAATTTTACCCTCCACAGTTTAATTTTTTATTTATTAATGTCCACATCACAAATCCCTTTTTTCAAATTTCCTTGTTCCGTAATACAGCAAAAAACAGATATAGAAGGCGATATACACAAACATGGCAGGACTTGGCTGTGAAGTACCGCCAAAAGGCCCTTGGGCAAGAAAGCTTAAGCCTGTATTTTGAGTGAGAAGCTCTGCATTCATCTTTCTAAATATCACATCTGTAGGTAAAATTAAGCTTGTGATAATACCAACATTTGAAAGACCTTGACTTGTCGCATCTGTGAAAAATGATCCCATTTGTTCGAGAATGCCACCTATCATTGCGATGCCGTATGTCATGACAGCTAAAACACCTGTATTTACAGTTGACATTATTGAACTTGAGGCGACTACTAATGATAAAAGGACTACTGGACCAAGGTCAAAAAAGAATAATGCACGGAAGACGTTTCCTAATCCTAAGTATACTTTCGTGCCAAAAGCGATATTAAGTCCTATTACTGAAAGAAACAACAATGTGCTATATACAGTGATAATTATGCTAAGCCCTATAAATTTGCCAAGCACGTATTCATGCCTCTTTAGAGGTTTATACAGTAAGGCATATATAGCACCACTTTCAACATCGCCTGACACAGCACCTACAGATGTAAGTACTATCAAAAATGCGATTATAAAATTTGAAAAGTAAAGCCCTGCTGAGAGAAGCTGTGATTCAAGTAATATCTTAGCTATGTTTGGCGTATTGTTTATAACTTGATTGTTGTTATGAAAAGCTAAACTTAATCCATAGCCATAAATAAAAAGATATCCTACTGTAAGTATTGCAATTAGGAGGAATGCACGCTTTTTAATCATCTCCTTGATAGTGTATTTTGTTATTGTCAGCATACATCCTCATCCTTTCCAACTATATTTATAAACAGATCTTCCAATGAACTTGTTTTTGAATCCAATTGATACAGTTTTGCACCGGAATCTACCACAATTTTTGCAATCTCAGGAATACTGTCTTTGTCTTTTACTTTAAATGTAAGTTTGCCATCTTTAAATGCAACGTCATATGCTAACTTAGAAATCTTTTCGATTAATTCGCTATTATAATCTGATATAACCATCTCTACATAGGTATTTTTGCTTAATAGGTTTTTAAGCTTTCCTTCGGCTATCACATGCCCGTGATTTATAATTGCGACTTCGTCGCAGATCATTTCGATTTCACTTAATAAGTGACTGTTTAAAAAGACTGTTTTACCATCATCTTTTAGCCTTTTTATTATTTCTCTTACATCAATGCGCCCAACAGGATCAAGGGCTGATGTGGGTTCATCTAAAAAGATTACTTCCGGATCATTTAAAAGAGCAATGGCAAGTCCTATCCTTTGCTGCATCCCTTTGCTGTAATTTTTTACTTTTTTATTTTCATGCCCTTTAAGCTTAACCAGATCAAGAAACTTTTCAATTTTTTTATCTGAGTTTTTTATCTTGTATAATTCTGCGTGAAATTTCATCAATTCTTTTCCTGTCATCCAGTCGTAGTACTTGAAGTTTTCAGGAAGAAATCCAATTTTTCTTTTTGATTCTATAGTGCCGATGGGAAAGCCATTGATCCAAGCAAAACCAGAGGTGGGGTATAAAAGCCCCACCATAGTTTTTACGAATGTACTTTTTCCAGCACCGTTTGGACCGAGGAATCCAAAAACCATGCCACTATCGATAGAAATATTTACATCTTTAAATCCGCCTTTACCATTAAACTGTTTTGTAAGGTTTTGAGTCTCTAGTATCATTTCATCACCTCATTGATTCTGCTATTTTTATAAGCTCATCTGGTGAAATATTGTTTCCGCTGAACAAATATATTACACCATTATCATTTAATGCAAGATTTGAATATACCTCTAAAATATCGGAACCTTGGAATTTTTTTGATATTACAATTCCTTTGCTGCCGTTTATAGTAACATCTTTTATATCATCTGTATCTGACACAGGAAATGGTATTGTGGTTTTCCAGTCTTTTATGCTGGCTATTTGATTTCTAATGTCGTCTGGAATGAATGGCATATTTATGACAGCATCTCTTACTTTTTCAATATCGACACCATCTGGTACGATTATTTCAGGGGTTTTCATTATATCAAGTCCGTAGCTTATATTTTTTGGAGAATCTGATTCATTTTTATCTATAGAAGATATATGCACACTATTGCCTAAAATTATTTTAAATGTCTTTTCATTTAAGTTCTCTGGCAGCAGCTTATTTCCTCCGAATGTCTTTATTAGATTATTTATCTTATCTACATTTAATTTAAATTCAACAGTTTGGCCTTTTTCTACATAAATGCTGTCTCTTAATTTGAAGTTGTCCACATCTTGAGGGATTTTAAAATTGTAGCCAACATATGATTTTATTTTATCCAAGTTGTTTTTACTAATTTCTTTGGATGAACCATAGTCACCAATTACTTTAATATCGCCGTACTGCTTTAGGTCGATTTCTTTATTTCCTGCTTGATAGAATTTATTTTTTATATCTTGTAAATCATCAGGTGTTATTGCTACAGCCTTAAAATTATTAAGTCTAAACAAGCTTAAAATCTCGGCTTCTGCTTTTTGAACAGGTGGCAATGCTATTGATGCTGCAATTACTGCTGCCGCAGCGGATACTGCTATATATTTTTTGTATTTTCTAAACATATTAAATACACCTCTTTCTTTTTTATTGATCTTTTTATTTAGATTTTCCCACGCTTCATTGAGATCGATGGAACTCGTCTTTAAGGCGTTATCTAAAAAGCTATTTAAATTTTTAAGCTCATTAAGCTTGGCTGAACACTTTTCGCATGTATCAAGATGTTTTTTTAGCTGTTCTTTTAGTGATTCATCTATTTCACCGTCTAAGTATGATTGCAATATTCCTTCATCGAAGCACATGTGCTACACCTCCTTTTCATAAAGCTCTTTAAATTTCTTATGGGCTCTTGCTACAGTTGCTCCAACAGACGATTTTTTTATTCCAAGTGATATGGAAATTTCTTCATAACTGTAACCTGAGTGTTTCAGCACGAGACAAAGCATATCTCGCTTATCCATTTTAGACAAAACTTTTCTAACTTTGTCTATCTCTATTTTTTCAATTGCTATGTCCTCAGGTGATATCAAATCGTCATTAAACTGAGATACTTTTATTTCCCTTGACTTAAGGTTCTTTTCTGAGCGGATGAAGTTTAGTGCTTGATTAATAGCCACTTTCGACAACCAGCCTCCTATATTTTCATCGCTGTGGGGAGGGTTTTTAATTAACTTGATAAAAACTTCCTGTGCAATGTCTTGTGCATTGTCATCATCATTTATGATAAGAGCTATTTGTCGATAGATCTTAGAGTAGTATTTTTCAAAGATATCTTTGAATGAATCAAGTATTTTGAACACCTCCCACATGAGACTTACACTATATAAACACATCAGAGGTTAATTTTGTGACATAAAAAAAGCATGAAAATTTATTTCATGCTTAGCACTAATTGTTTAAGCTGTGGAGCGGTGCAGGGATTCTGCCGCCTCTATTTATGAAATCTTTCGGTGAAAAGCTGTTTACTTTCATTACCGGTGCATGGCCTAAAAGACCCCCGAATTCTACATAGTCACCTTCTTTTTTGCCGGGTGCTGGAATGATTCTTACAGCAGTCGTCTTCTTGTTTATCATGCCTATTGCCATCTCGTCGGCTATTATGGCTGATATAGTCTCATAAGGCGTATCACCCGGAATTGCTATCATATCAAGGCCTACAGAGCATACACATGTCATGGCTTCTAGTTTTTCTAGTGATAAGGCACCCGCTTCAACAGCTTCTATCATTCCGGCGTCTTCACTTACAGGTATAAATGCACCACTTAAGCCTCCAACGTATGATGATGCCATGACACCGCCTTTTTTTACGGCGTCATTTAAAAGGGCCAATGCAGCCGTTGTACCATGAGAACCGCATTTTGAAAGTCCCATTGACTCAAGTATGTTTGCTATACTATCACCTATTTCTGGTGTCGGAGCCAAAGACAAGTCGAGTATTCCAAATGATGTATTTAATCTTTGCGCTGCAAGACGCCCTATGAGTTCACCAGCACGGGTGATCTTAAATGACGTCTTTTTTATGGTCTCAGATATTTGCCCGAAATCGGCGGTTTTTGGAAGTTTTGAAAGAGCTGCTAATACCACACCTGGTCCACTTACACCTACATTTATGACGCATTCACCTTCACCGACGCCGTGAAAAGCGCCTGCCATGAATGGATTGTCTTCTGGCGCGTTGCAAAATACTACAAGCTTTGCAGCACCTATGCCGTCATTTTCTTTTGTTCGATACGCCGTATCTTTTATGATTTTTCCCATCAAAGCTACCGCATCCATGTTTATGCCTGCTTTAGTCGTTGCTACATTCACAGATGAACAAACTCTTTCTGTCTCACTGAGAACTTGTGGGATTGAATTTATAAGGTTTAGGTCGCCATCTGTAAATCCTTTATGTACTAAAGCAGAATATCCGCCTATAAAGTTTACCCCAACATTTTTTGCGGCTTTATCAAGTGACAATGCTATTTTAATAAAATCATCTTTTTCAATATTGTCTGCCACGATGGCGATAGGCGTCACAGATATGCGCTTATTGACAATAGGAATGCCAAATTCAGATTCTAATTCTTCGGCTACTTTTACAAGATTTTCGGCTTTTCTTGTGATCTTATCATAGATCTTTTCAGCAATTGTGTTTGCAGTATCTCCCGAGCAATCCCTTAAACTTATGCCCATGGTTATAGTCCTTATATCAAGCTTTTCCGATTGAACCATCCTTATAGTTTCTTCTATTTCTTCAAAAGCAAAGCCCATTTCAATCATTCCTTTCAATAAAACATCATGTCTATAATCTGTGCATTGCTCTAAATATGTCTTCTTTTTGAATGTCGATTTTAACACCGAGATTTTCGCCTAAATTTTTAAGATCTTCTTTCAATATGCTAAAGTCATTTGTGGAATTTTTTATATCTACTATCATGATCATTGTAAAAATATCTTTTAAAATAGTTTGGCTGATGTCTAGGATATTGATGTTGTTTTCAGCTAATAATTTTGAAACATTATAAATTATTCCTACTCTGTCAACTCCAATTACGGATATTATGGCCTTTTGTTCACTCATAAAAAACACTCCTTCCACGTTTGTACATAGTATACTATATGATAAATTTGCATGCAATACATATATGATAATAAAACCTCAAAGAAATTAGGTGGGAATAAAGCATATCCCCACCTTAGATTACTTTTGGATTATGTTTGTGGCACCACATTGTTCCATTGTCTCTCTTATTTTAGACAGTTCTTTTTTTGGAGCTTCCACTGTAACAAGTATTCCGGAATCAGCATCATCTGTGTAAAAGTCCGTGTAGGGTCTTTTTTCACCTAAACCTTCTCTCTCAGACTTTATATCTATAGTATTGTCAACCATAAAGTCCATATCTTGCCCAGATTTTTTCATATCCGTTATGATCATGTCTTTTCGATCAAAACCCATCTTTTTTAAACTGTCGACTAACGCGCTTGCCATATCTTGAGTGGGAAATACGGCCGTTATTTTCATAAAAACACCTCCATATTCTAATATTCCACACAATAGATTTAAATATAAAATTCGTTTTCTTTCTTTTGTTTTGTATTTACTTTGTTAAATTATTGTGGTATACTATCATTTAGTACCACCCCCTATATAGGGGATATGTCTTTGGCAAAAGGTGGTGACGAGATGGAAGCGAAAGAAAACATAATAAATAGATATGAAAAATTAGCTGAAGAAGAGGACAATTTAAGCTGTGGCGGTAAAAATATCGTTTTGGCGGATTTAAAAGAAGGAGAAAATGTCCTTGATTTAGGATGCGGCAGAGGAAATGACGTTTTAAATGCTGCGAAGATAATAGGTGAAAAAGCAGTTGCAGTAGGTCTCGATCTTACTGAGAGGATGATCGAAGAAGCAGAAAAAAACAGAAAGAAGCTTAATGTAAAAAATGCTGAATTTGTCGTAGGGGATGTAGAAAACATACCACTTCAAAGTGAAAAATTTGACGTTGTCATAAGCGATTGCGTGATAAATCATGCAAAAGACAAAGAAAAAGTCTATAAAGAGATTTACAGGGTTCTTAAAAATGGTGGAAGATTTATCGTTTCAGACGTTGTATCAAAGGACAGACTTCCGGATGAGATTGTAAATGACCCTGAAGCTTGGGCTGACTGCTTCGGCGGAGCTATTCCGGAAGAAGAATATATAAAAGCCATAAACAATGCAGGTTTTAAAGAAATAGAATATCTTAAAAAGCGTGAATACATGAAAAATGGATATCCTGTTGCAAGTATAACGATCAAAGGCATTAAAAGGTAGTTATCTTGCATTAAAAGGAGGTGATTTAGGTGAAAGCTGTAACAAAAAAGAATTCAAATTGCTGCACAACACAAAACAGCAGCGTAGCACAATGCTGCTCAAAGTCATCGAAGCTTGTTGTAGGCTGCCATGACTAAAAAATGCGGTAGAATTTCTACCGCATAAATTAAGGAGTGATTTTATTGTACTTTAGTAAGTATAACATGATTCTACCTTTTAGTGAAGAGAAAAATGACTTTATTATTTTAAATTTGCTATCAGGTAGTTCAGATATTGCTTCAAAAGATGAGGTAAATAAGCTTTATGACATAAAATCAGGTAAGGATGTTTACGACATCGATTTTCTGGATTATGTCATTGATAGAGGTTATGTATATGAGGAAAAAGAGCATGAGGATATAAGGATAAAAGAAGCGTATGAAGAATTTAAGGAAATAATGGACGAATCGCCAACACAAATATTGCTTGTACCAACATACGGATGTAATTTTTCTTGCATCTATTGTTATGAAAGAGGCATACCGACAAAGAAAGATTTAATAACGAAAGAGGCTGTTGATGCCTTTTTTGATGATATAAACGATAGATTTAAGTTAGAGAGGGTAAAGCCGTACATTACGCTCTTTGGCGGAGAGCCTTTTATAGATACAGACGTTCAAAAAGACATCATTAATTACATCGTAGAAAAGAGCAAGCTGTACGGCTATGAGATAGCTGCAGTTACTAATGGTTACAATGTATTAGAGTATATAGACATTCTTAAAAAGGGAAATGTGAAAGAAATACAGGTAACATTGGATGGACCTAAGGAAATTCACAATAGGCGAAGAAGGCTATTAGGTGGTGGAGACAGTTTTGAAAAGATTCTATTGGGAATTGACAGCCTAATCGAGAATGACATGCCTGTTAACTTAAGGGTTGTGGTGGATAAAGACAATTATTCTTATCTGCCGGAATTGGCTGAAATTCTTGATAAAAAAGGGTATCTCGATTTGGATGGCACTAAATTTAAGACGCAGATAGGCAGAAATTATGAGCTTTTTGAATGTTCTCTAAATCATCAGAGCCTTATGTCACAAGTAGAACAATGGGCTACATTTGTAGAGTTGTCTAAGAAGTATCCTATACTAAGAAAGTTTCACAAGCCAGATTTTAAAGGCATGAGAAATATCCTTGTTTCAGGGACTATGTATTCTCCTACTTTTGATACTTGTCCTGCTGGTAAAAAAGAATGGCTTTACGATTTGTATGGCGATATATACGGTTGCACTGCAAGCTGCGGCAGGAAAGATTATCGCTTAGGTACTTTTTATCCTGAGAGAAGAATTTTTGATGATAAAGTATTGCCGTGGAAAGAAAGAAATGTCTTGAGTATACCGCAGTGCAAAGAATGCCCTGTAAGTTTAGTTTGCGGCGGTGGCTGTGGAGTCGTCGCAAATGAAAGAAATGGCAGTGTACTATCTCCTGATTGTAGAGATATAAAAAAGCTGTACCAATTAGGTGTCGAGTATTATAAAGATGAAGTCTTAATTCAAGATTAAAAATTTTAAGGAGGATGTATTTATGGTAAGAGAAATCAATGCTAATGAATTTGAAGAAGTTGTTTTGAATTCTAAGAAACCAGTTGTTGTAGATTTTTATTCTACTGATTGTCCACCATGCGCTCAACTAAAACCGATATTTCATAGATTAGCCGATGTATACAAAGATCACATGGAATTTGTTGAGATTTATAGACAAGGCAACAAGGACTTTGCATTAAGCCTTGGCGTAAAAGGAAGCCCTACACTTTTGTTCTTTAAAGACGGCAAAGAAACTGGTGAAAGATTAAATGGATATATTTCAAAGCCAGATCTTCGCAAGGCAGTAGAAAAAGTGATAGGTTTTTCACTTTTAGACAAAGAGCCAGAGAAGGTTGAGTGCGATGTACTCATAATGGGTGGAGGCCCTGCAGGTCTTACGGCTGCTTTGTACTCAGCAAGAGCAAACTTAAAGACAGTCGTAATAGATGAAGCAACTACAGGCGGTCAAGCAGCCAACACGTATTATATAGAAAATTATCCTGGAACAGAAGGGCAGATCGAAGGAAAGAAATTGACGGAAAACATGAGAAAACAGGCAGAAAGCTTTGGCGCAATCATTGATGATTTAAAAGAAGTATTTGAGATTAAGCTTACTGATGGTGAGAAATTTGTAAGGACAGAAGACAAGATATACTATCCAAAAGCTGTTATAATAGCTATGGGAGCACAGCCAAGAAAACTTCCTGCAGAAGGTGAAGCTGAATTCAGAGGAAAAGGCATTCACTATTGTGCAATATGTGATGGTGCAATGTATGAAGGAAAACATGTAGCTGTAATAGGAGGAGGCAATTCTGCTATTCAGGAAGCATTGTACTTGGCAAACATTGCTGATAAGGTTACGGTTATACACGAGTTTGATAATTTACAGGCTTCAAATGTACTGCAAGAAAAAGCTTTCTCTAATCCAAAGATAAGTTTCATTTGGGAGTCTCACGTTGTAAAGGCAAATGGAGATGGAATGCTTAAGTCACTGACGTACAAGAATTTAAAGACAGGTGAACTTAAAGATATAGAAGTTGATGGCGTATTTGTCTACATCGGTCTTACGCCAAAGACAGACTTGTTCAAAGGAATGCTTGACTTAAATCAATATGGCTACATCAAAGCCGATGAGGATCTCATGACAAATGTGAAAGGTGTCTTCGTTGCTGGTGATATAAGAGATAAAAAGATAAGGCAAGTTGTCACTGCGGCTGGTGATGGTGCTTCTGCTGCTGTAAGCGCAGAAAGGTATATACAGGAGCTGTGATGTCTTGCATACTTTTAAGAAATATGAAAGGAGATAATGATGGAGTGCTGCGAGACAAAGTATATGGAAAATTGCATGATATGCGGGAAGCCGCTCATGTATTTAGAAAAGCCAGTATTGAAAAAATGCGAATACTGTGGTACAGAAGAATTAATTCTTGCCCACTGTATGGATGGGCACTACGTTTGCGACAAATGTCACGCAAAGGACGGAATTGAAGTCATAAAAGATTACTGTTTATCAACAAACTCTAAAGACCCTATGGAGATAGTAGAAAATATCATGAGTGACGCAAGGATACCAATGCATGGGCCAGAACATCATGCATTGGTTCCTGCAGCAATAGTCACAGCTTACAAAAACCTGACAGGAAAAGCTTCTGACGACGACGTTTTAGAGGCTATAAACCGCGGAAAAGAGATACCTGGCGGAGCATGTGGCTATTACGGTGCCTGTGGTGCTGGTGTAGGAATAGGTGTTGCTATTTCAGTTATTTATAAAGCGACACCTCTTACACCTCTTAAAAGAACTAAGGCGCATTTAGCCGTTGCAAGTGCGCTTAAAAGGATTGGTGAAGCTGGTGGTGCAAGATGTTGTAAGAAGTGCACAAGGATATCTATAGAAGAAGCAGTGGAATTTTTTGAAAAAGAACTAAGTGTCAAATTTCCTACAAATTTTGAAAGAGAAGATAAATGTAATTACTCAAAGAGAAACAGGGAATGCTATTATATGTGTAAGTACAGAGATGTGAAAAAGTCAGAAAGGGGTGTGAAATATGGATCTTGACATTACTAAAAAAGTCCATTACGCATTTGCTGAAGCGGTAGAAAAGGCGAAAGAAGCTTTGAAAGAAGTAGGCTTTGGCGTATTGGTTGAGATTGACATGAAAGATACGATAAAAAAGAAAATAGGCAAGGATATGGTGAACTACGTCATACTTGGTGCCTGCAATCCCACTTATGCTTACGAAGTATTAAACATTGACCCTGAAGTAGGGCTTTTGCTGCCATGTAATGTGGTTGTGTACGAAAAAAGCGATGGCAGTGTAGTTGTATCAGCAATTGATCCTTTAAAGGCATTACCTTCTAATGATGAAAAATTATCTAAAATAGCAGCCGAAGTTTCTGATAAGTTGAAAAAAGCCATAGATATGCTTTAAAATAGTATTAGAGGTGATATACTTGGCAATTGATATTGAATCAGATTTGAAACGGGCTTTAGATTTATTGGGCGAAGGGCATGTGTTTGCATTGGACGTAGGCACTGGTAGAGCTCGTATGGCTTATGCACTGGCAAGATACGGGTATGATGTGGTGTCGTTAGAGTACAATATTGATACGCTGAAAAAGGCTAAAGAGATTATCAGCAATGAAGATGTGGGAGACAAAATCTTGTTTGTACATGGGGATGCACATAAAATGCCGTTTATTGACGAATCTTTTGAGGTTGTCACATCTTACAATGCAATGCATCACATGAGCGACTATAGAATTGCGATTGACGAGATGATGAGAGTCTTGAAAAGCGGCGGAAAAATATTAATAACAGAGCTTAATGATTTAGGGAAGGAAAGAGTTGCCGAAGCACACAGGCAAAGAGGAAGCCTTCATGAAGCAAAAATAGATATTTACGATGTAGTAAATTACATTAAAGATAAGTATAATATTAATGGTGAGATTTCTAAAGGTGAATTAATCGACATATTTTACGGGGTAAAATAGGATAAATTTGATTATTGACAAATCTACAAAATGTGATAAAATATGATATGTCTTAGGCCCCGTGGTCAAGTGGTTAAGACATCGCCCTTTCACGGCGGTAACATGGGTTCGAATCCCGTCGGGGTCACCAAATTTGAATATTATGAGAGAAGCTACAAAAGTTGTAGCTTTTTTTATTTTATTTATATAAAATGTCGTTAAAAAAATTTAAGTCACCACCATATATTTACAAATTTTACCTTATATTGGATGATATAATCATATCAAAAAAATGGTGGTGGTAAATATGCAAAGTGCTGATATTCTTCCTTACTCCAGGATAGGAAGAAAAGAAAGCAATGAGAAATTGCAAAAGGATAATGTAAAATTTATAGTCAATTCTTTGATTTTTGCACTAATAGGCTTTGTCATTGGTCGTGCTCAGATAATGGACAGCCTTCTCCCGTTTGGTGCAGCGTATTTTGCATCGCTTATTATGCAAAAGAGAAAGTACTTTTTGTCGGGCATTGGTGTCTACCTTGGAGTTCTGTCTTTACATGATGTGAACAGTACCAAATATTTAATAGTGTTGACATTAGTATTATTTTTTGAGTGCTTATTAAAGGTGAAAAGCAAGAACATCTTTAAAGTAGCAGTGATAACATTTTTATCATTGCTTACAGTAGACCTTATTTACAGTAAAGCTTATGGATTTTTGCTGTTTGACGTGATGACGTCTATTTACGAATCTGTCATAGCTATGTTGATGGTATTTATATTTAATCAGGCAATTTCACTTTTAGGTAGCTTAAACAGAAAAGTCATATCAAACGAAGAAATTATTTCATTGTGCATACTGCTTAGCATTTTTATTTTAGGGCTTAACAACATAAAAGTATGGAGATTTAACTTAAATAATACATTTGGGATACTTACTATACTGATAGGTTCATACATAGGTGGTGTTGGGACAGGTGCCGGCGTAGGAACTACAATAGGCCTTATTGGCAGTCTTTCTCTTACAAATACTCCTACGTCTGTAGGGCTATATGGATTTACAGGTCTTTTATCTGGAAGCATGAAAAAACTTGGTAGGTTAGGAATCACCATTGGATTTTTTACTGCTACTGCTATTATGACATTTTATGTTAATGGGTATTCAAATATGCTGATAAATCCTTATGATTTAGCACTGTCATCTGCACTATTTCTAGCTGTACCTAAAAAACATTTGGACAAACTTTTACTTATTGTAAAGGGCAATAAAGATTTAAGCCAGCGCAACTATAGTGTAAAGTTGAAAGAAGTGGTGACTGATAAATTAAAAGAGTATGCTGAAGTTTTTGATGAGCTGGGAAAAAGCTTTAAGAAGGCAAATGAGAAGATTTTAGATCACAAGGACATATCATATCTTTTTGAAGAGATAGCAAATAAGACATGTACTGATTGTGCCATGTATAAGACGTGTTGGGATAAAGATTTTTATTTTACGTATAAAAGTATGTTCGACTTAGTGGAAAACCTAGAAGGGACAGGAAATGTAGAAAACAATAAGCTTTACAAAAAATGCATAAGGTTCCCTGAGCTTCTTAATTGTACGAAGCACAACTTAATGCTATATAAGATAAACATGCAGTGGAGGGAAAGGCTTAAAGATGCCAAGAATATTGTCTCAAATCAGTTGAAAGGAATATCATCAGTTATATCAAACATGGCTGACGATATAAGCATGGACATCACTTTCAAAGACGATCTTGAACAGTATTTGCTTGTAGAGTTAGATAAAAGAGGCATACCTGTAGATGACGCCATAGTTTACGATGAAGGAGAAGGAAATGTTGTTATAAAGATATATAAGAAAGCATGTTATGCAGCTAAAGAATGCGAGAAAAAAGTCATACCTGCTGTCTCTGAGATAATGGGGGAGAAATACGAAAGGAAAAACACATTGTGTTCAATAAATAACAAGGGAAGATGCGGACTGACGCTTACCAGAGCTGAAAGCTATCAAGTATCGACAGGTATTAGTAAGGTTAGTAAAAGTGCAAATAAAATTTCAGGTGACACGTATTCCTTCATGGAACTAGAAGGCGGAAAGTACATGGCAGCATTAAGCGATGGAATGGGCTTTGGCTATAGAGCTGCCTCTGAAAGCAGTACGACTATATCTTTGCTGGAAAGATTTATTGAGGCAGGATTTGACAAAGGCTTGGTTGTACAAACTATAAATTCTATTCTGGCATTAAGGTCAGCAGAAGAAATGTTTTCAACAGTTGACATATCGTTTATAGATTTATTTACGGGGGATGCAGAGTTCATAAAGATCGGTGCATCAGCCACATTTATAAAGAGCGGAAAAGATGTGGATGTGATTGAATCCAGTTCTCTCCCCATCGGTATTTTGGAAGACGTCGATGCAGACATCCACGATAGAAAGTTAAAAGACGGCGATTTTGTGATTTTGACGACTGACGGAGTATTAGATTGCTTTGACGGCAACAAAGAAGAAAGCATGGCAAGATTTTTAAGAAGCCTTGATATGAAAGATCCTCAGGACATGGCTGAGGCTATAATGAAGAAATGCCTTGAGCTTTGTGAAAACACTCCTAGAGATGACATGACAGTGCTTGTGGTGAAAGTTTGGAAAAAGCGATTGTAGGTTGAATAATCCTTCCATAAGATGGCAAAAATAATAAAAAATCTTATGGAGGGATTTGATTTTGGAGATTTTGATAAAACAGATAATCGTCGTTACAGATGGCAAGTCAAATGTTGGTGGAAATCCTGCAGATGCAGCTTTTTTAGCTTTTAGGAAGGGAATTCGAGTAAGTTCTATAGGTATCGTTGACGATGGAAATCTGTCTATAAAAGAGATAAAAGATATTGCAAGTTCTGGTGGCGGCGTGTATGACATAATTTACTCAGATGATTTTATACGGTCCTTGTCAGCAGTGACGCAAAAATCAGCCGAAAAAACTTTGTACGATACACTTGATGCAGAATTGATGAAACTTATAGGGAAAAGCATAGAAGGACTCCATCCTGTATTGCGATCTCAAATCGTAGAATACATCGACAGACTTCTGGATATTTCAGACATAAGATGCGCAATTTTACTGGACTTAAGTGGAAGTATGGCAAGAAAATTAAAAAAAGCGGTGAATGGAATAATCGACCTTCTAAGCACGATGAAAGTGAGAAAGGGCAAAAGCCAATTTTGCCTAATAGGATTTCCAGATGGCAATGATGCTTATGCGAAGATTATATGCCCATTTACATCGAAGATAAATGATATAGAAATTGGCATTAAGAACTTAAAGGCAGGTGGAAATACCCCTACTTACCATGCGATAAAGTTGGCTACATCGCTTTTTGAGACAGAAGCCGAATCCATAAGAGGTATCGGTTAATGCTTGAGAATGGCTATGTTTTGACAGGCATACACAATGGACGGAAATACGTAGTGGAGAAAAAAATTGGGAATGGCGGTGTGGCCGATGTATACCTTGTTCACGACGATAAAAATTTAAAGTATGCGCTTAAGATAAGTGAAGATTTAATTAGCATCACGAGAGAGTACAAAATGTTGACGTCATTGAAAAATTGCGATTTTGCTCCCCGTGTATTTGAATTAGATGATGCATTATTGTATAATAAAATGTATCACTATATCGTTTTGGAATACATAGATGGGTATAGCCTTGATAGATTGATTAAATCAGGCATTGATTTGGAGAGTGCTTCATACATATTTGTTGAAATTTTAGATATTTTGCTCAGATTAAAGCGATTAGGCATTTTTTATACAGATTTAAAACCATCTAATGTCATGATAGATGAGGTAAAAAAGCGCATAGTGCTTATTGACTACGGTTCAACGTCCGCTAAAGATGATACTGTAAAAGAGTTTACGCCTGAGTTTGACAGAGCCAGTTGGAAAGTAGGTTTAAGAAAAGCGGATTCCGGGTATCTGTCGTTTGAAGCAGGGATGCTTTTTGTGTGCCTTGTAATGGGCAAGACGTTTAGACATGATTACCATACGATAGGAGAAGTGTTAAAGCAATCAAAGAGCAAGCTTGGGAAGTTTTATATTGTCATAATAAAGGCGCTTAATGGCACGTATGACATAAATAAACTGTATGTCAATTTTAAAAACGGATGCTTTAGTGAAAAGGCGTCAATGTACTTAAATTATATGCTTTTTATAGTGGGCATGATATTCGTTATACTCATGATTTTGGCTGTGTAGGGGATATATATGATAGATAGCTTTAAAAAGACGATAAATGAATACAAGATGATAGAAGAAGGCGATAAAATCGTAATAGGAGTATCTGGAGGCCCTGATTCTATTTGCCTTCTTAACTTGCTTTTAGAGTTAAAAGAAATGTATGAGCTTAAGCTTTTTGTGGTCCATGTTAATCACATGCTGAGGGGAGCCGATGCAGACAGTGATGCGTTGTTTGTTGAGAAGTTCTGCGAGGGAATAAATATCCCATTTTTTTTATTTAAGGAAGATGTGAGAAGGTACGCTGAAGAAAAGGGATTGTCTGAGGAGGCTGCTGGAAGGGAAATAAGGTACAGTGCTTTTAATGAAGTGCTTAAAAAAGTTGGTGGAAACAAAATTGCCATTGCTCACAACAAAAATGACGTAGCCGAAACGGTTCTCTTAAACATCTTAAGAGGTGCTGGCACAACTGGACTTGTAGGCATAAAGCCTGTTAACGGATGCATCATAAGACCACTTATAAGGACCACGAGAGATGAAATACTTGACTACTTGACATCAAAAGATTTTGGGTATGTAATAGATGCCACAAATAAAGAAGATGTGTATAGAAGAAACCGAATAAGGCTAAAATTGATACCATTTATTGAAGAAAATTTTGATGTAGACATAGTTGAAAATTTGTACAGAACATCACAGATCGTGCTTGATGATGAAGATTATTTAAGTCGGGAATCTGAAAAAATATTTAACGAGATTGCTGACCTTGATGATGGAAATGTTAAACTTGACATTGATGGAATAAAAAAATTGCACAGTTCCATAAGAAGAAGAATCATTAGATTGGCTTATAAGAAATTAAAGGGAAATTTTAATCAACTTACATTTAAACATGTGGAAGATGTGTTGAATATAATGGATAAGCAGACGTCGTCAAAAATTGATTTACCCTTTGAAATTGAAGTTATAAAAAGTTATAATAATCTTATATTCAGAAAAAGGGCTTTTTATGAAAAACGAAACCTTAAAGAAGTTAAACTTAATATTCCAGGTATAACTGATGGGGGATGTTTAGGCATATATAAGGCGGAGATAATAGATAGAAAGTCTATAGAAAAACTTAATTTAGGCAAATACCACAAATTATTTGATATGGATTTGCTTGATGGAGATATAACGGTAAGGTATAGGAGAATTGGAGATTACATCTCACCTTTAAACATGAAAGGTACAAAGACGCTTAAGGAGTATTTTATCGATGAAAAAATACCAAGAGAGGAGAGAGATAAGATACCATTATTAGCTATTGGCAGCAGCGTTTTGTGGATCGTAGGATATAGAATGTCTGAAAAGTACAAAGTACGCGATGACACAAAAAAAATATTGTCTATAGAGTACATTAAACAAGATTAAGGAGGAAATTTGATGGAAAATTTATCGAAAGACATCGAGGAAATTTTGATCACAGAAGAAGAACTGAAGGAAAAGATAAAAGAGCTTGGGAGACAGATTACGAAGGATTATGTAGGGAAAAATTTGATGTTGGTAGGAGTCTTAAAAGGTGCTTTAATGTTTATGGCTGATTTGTCGAGAAATATAGATTTGCCTCTGTCACTTGATTTTATGGCTGTTTCCAGCTATGGAAGCTCAACACATTCATCAGGAATAGTAAAGATAATTAAGGACCTTGATATAAGCATAGAAGGCAAAGACGTACTAATTGTGGAAGACATAATTGATAGCGGATTGACTCTATCTTACTTGAGAGAAACTTTGCTTGGGAGAAAGCCAAAAAGCTTAAAAATATGCACAATACTAGACAAACCTGAGAGAAGAGAAGCATCAGTAAAAGTTGACTATGTGGGATTTAAGATACCTGATAAGTTTGTCGTAGGCTACGGATTGGACTTCGATGAGAAGTACAGAAACCTTCCTTTTATTGGCGTTTTAAAACCTGAAATGTACAGCTAAAATTTGTTTTTTTATATGCTATATGGTATTATAAATTAAGTGATACGGCTTTGAAGGGAGGGCCATATTTGAATAAAACGATCAGAGGTATCGTTATATGGATACTGATAATTATCGCATTATATGCAATGGTACAATTGTATACTGATAATATAAAACAACCAACGGCGATTAATGTTACAGATCTCTACAGCCAGATTATTAAAAATAATGTTTCTGAGATGACAATATCAGGGACAACTGTGACAGGTACTTTAAAAGATGGTACTGAGTTTAGCAGTAATGTACCAGATATTACATCTTTTATGAATTTTCTGACACCGTATATAGAAGAGAAAAAGATTCCTGTAAAAAGTGAGCCTCCTCAGGGTGCCCCATGGTGGTATTCGCTTTTGCCAACGTTATTTATGGTGGCTGTGCTGGTGGTGCTGTGGTATGTATTCATGCAGCAAGCACAGGGCGGTGGTGGCAACAGAGTTATGTCATTTGGCAAAAGCCGTGCTAAGATGATAACAGATGACAAAAAGAGAGTTACGTTTAATGACGTAGCAGGTGCAGACGAAGAGAAGGAAGAGCTACAGGAGATAGTGGAATTTTTAAAGTTTCCAAAGAAGTTTTTAGATTTAGGTGCTCGTATACCTAAAGGCGTTCTCTTAGTAGGACCTCCTGGAACAGGTAAGACTTTGCTTGCTAAAGCTGTTGCAGGAGAAGCAGGAGTGCCGTTTTTTAGCATAAGTGGTTCTGATTTTGTAGAGATGTTTGTAGGTGTTGGTGCATCAAGAGTAAGGGATCTTTTTGACCAGGCTAAGAAAAATTCTCCTTGTATAATTTTTATAGATGAAATTGATGCTGTTGGTCGCCATAGAGGCGCAGGATTAGGCGGTGGACATGATGAAAGGGAACAGACTTTGAACCAATTACTGGTTGAGATGGATGGTTTTAGTATAAACGAAGGCATCATCGTGATAGCTGCTACAAATAGACCAGATATTCTTGATCCAGCTCTTTTAAGGCCTGGCAGGTTTGACAGGCATGTAACGGTAGGTGTTCCAGACATCAAGGGTAGAGAGGAGATCCTAAAAGTACATTCTAGGAATAAGCCTCTTGCACCTGATGTGTCGCTGAAGGTTTTAGCTAGAAGGACGCCTGGCTTTACAGGCGCTGACATAGAGAATCTTTTAAACGAAGCTGCCCTTTTAACTGCCAGAAAAGGTATGAAGCAGATTACTATGGTAGAGTTGGAAGAGGCTATTACGAGGGTTATAGCAGGTCCTGAAAAGAGAAGCAGGGTAATATCAGAAAGAGACAAAAAGCTTGTATCGTATCATGAAGCAGGCCATGCAGTAGTAGCAAAACTTCTTCCAAATACACCTCCTGTCCACGAAGTGACAATCATTCCAAGAGGAAGGGCAGGCGGCTACACGATGCTGCTGCCTGAAGAAGATAAGTACTATATGTCAAAATCTGAGATGATGGATGAGATTGTCCATCTGTTAGGAGGACGTGTAGCTGAAAGCTTAGTACTGAATGACATATCTACTGGTGCGCAGAATGATATAGAAAGAGCCACAAATATAGCGAGAAAGATGGTTACAGAGTACGGCATGAGCGAAAAGCTGGGACCTATGACTTTTGGCACTGACAATGATGAAATATTTATTGGTAGAGATTTAGGCAGGACTAGGAATTACAGTGAAGAAGTTCAGTATGATATTGATAAAGAGATGAAGAGAATCATCGATGAATGTTACAACAAGGCTGAGACACTGTTGAAAGAAAACATAGATAAGCTTCATAGAATTGCACAGGCTTTGATGACAAAAGAGAAACTTAATGCAGAAGAATTTGAAAAGTATTTTAATGGTGAAAATGTAGATGAGACAAATAAAAGCGAAGAAGCGTGACTTAAAAGACATACAATTTACTTTGTATGTCTTTTTTAGTTTCATGAATGGGCTTTCAAACTTTTTAAGACATCGGTTAATATTGTCTTTGCGATTAATCTAATTCTCGATATTCTTTTGGAGACATATTTGTCATCTTCCTGAAGTTTCTGTGGAATGTCCGCAAATTGTTATATCCACAATTAAATGCAATTTCGCTTACAGAAAGATTGCTGTTTCTTAGCATATAGCATGATTGTGAAATTCGGTAGCTATTTAGATATTCTGTAAAAGTCATATCCATTTGCTGAACAAATAGTTTTGATAAATATGGATAATCGTAATTTAGCTTTTCTGCGACGCTTTTTAATGTGCAGTCATTTGAATAATTTTGCTCAATAAAAAGCAGTATCTTGTAGAGTACTTTTGTCTGTGTTGATTGTTTAACGGGAATGAATGATTTTTGATTTACTAATTTGTCGCACAGTGAATAGAGAAAGCTTTTTTTGCTATAGATGGAGTTAAGTCCATTAAAATCTATAATACTATCTAAGTGCAGTATGTTATCGTCGGGAATCATGCCTTTATAATTCATATAAAAATCCCCGATAAGTTCTGGAGAAAATAGAATAATTGTGATATCAGAGTGTTCAATCGTCTTAAATTCATGCATCTGATTTGAAAAGATAAAAGCCAAATCATTTTTCTTCAATACGTATTCTTTTTTGCCTATTGACACAGATAAATGCCCATCATTTAAGTATATGAGTTCGTATGCTCTGTGAAAATGATATGGAAATTGATAATTTTTCAGTGAAAAAAATCTAAAAAGATTCTTTTCATTTACGCCATGTTTTTGAAAAAAGACCATAAGCTTTCCTCCAAAAAAACACTAATATTGTCTTAAAGTATACTACTTTTTGCATAGAAATTACAATACCTATTTCTTAAAATAGAGTTAATCGTTTAAAGAGGAGGTTTTAAAAATGGAATATCATGTAGCGAAAACTGGCTCAGATCAAGGGAAGGGAACAATTAAAGATCCGTTTCTGACTATAAATAAGGCTGCATCTGTTGCTATGGCAGGAGACACAATTATAGTCCATGAAGGAGTGTACCGGGAATGGGTAAAACCAAAATATAAAGGGCTAAGCGACAAAAGAAGGATTACATACAAGGCGGCGGAAGGTGAAAAAGTAGTAATAAAAGGCTCTGAACGGATTCAGAGCTGGCAGCGTGTTGAAGGAAACGTGTGGAAATGCCAGTTGCCCAATTCCTTTTTTGGGGAGTTTAATCCGTATAAAGAAGAAATTTTTGGAGACTGGCTGCTTACAGTTGATGAGAAAAAGCACCTTGGGGATGTGTACTTAAATGGCATGTCTTTTTATGAAGTTACAAGCTATGAAGCTCTTTTTAATCCACAAGTTAGGACAGAAGTCCTTGATCACTGGACGCAGAAGATTGTACCTGTTCACAATGTAGAACAGACGAAGTACGTTTGGTATGCCGAAGTAGACCCGGAAAAGACTACGATTTATGCCAATTTTCAAGGTGCCGATCCAAATGAAGAATTTGTGGAGATAAATGTCAGGAGGTCGTGTTTCTATCCTGTCGAAACAGGCATAGACTATATTACAGTCAAGGGCTTCGAGATGGCACATGCGGCAACACCATGGGCACCTCCCACAGCCGACCAGCCGGGGCTTATAGGTCCAAATTGGAGCAAAGGGTGGATAATCGAGGACAATATTATACACGATGCTAAATGCAGCGCAATAAGCATCGGCAAAGAAGCCACAACAGGCAACAATTATCGCTCTATACGCAAGGATAAGCCTGGATATCAATACCAATTAGAAGCTGTCTTTAATGCAGAGCGGAATGGTTGGTCTAAAGAAAAGATAGGCTCACATATCATAAGGAACAATACAATCTACGATTGCGGGCAAAATGCGATTGTTGGGCATTTAGGATGTGTCTTTAGTGAAATCTATAATAATCATATTTACAACATCGCATTGAAGCGAGAATTCTACGGGCATGAAATAGCGGGAATTAAGCTACATGCGGCTATAGATGTTCAGATTCATCATAACCGCATTCATGATTGCTCATTAGGATTATGGCTGGATTGGGAAGCGCAGGGAACAAGGGTCAGCAAAAACTTGTTTTACAATAATAACAGGGATATATTCGTTGAGGTAAGTCATGGACCGTACGTGGTTGACCACAATATATTGGCTTCCGAATACGCTATCGATAATATGTCTCAAGGTGGAGCGTATATAAACAATTTAATCGCAGGCAAGATGAATCAGAGAAAAGTGTTAAATCGTTCAACTCAATACCATCTTCCACACAGCACTAAAGTTGCAGGATTTGCATTTGTATATGGAGGAGATGATCGATTCTACAACAATATCTTCATAGGAAAAGACGGATTAGAGAATGTAGGCACTTCTCATTACAACAACTATACAACGTCTTTAGAGGAGTATATTGAAAAAGTCAATGAGGTACCTGGCGATTTAGGAGAATTTGAGCGGGTGGAGCAACCTGTTTACATCAATAAAAATGCCTACTTCAATGGTGCAGAGCCATTTGAGAAAGAAAAGGACAAGTTGGTTAAAAAGGACTTTGATCCAAAGCTTGCCATCATTGATAAAGGAAATGAAGTGTACCTTTCGATGCAATTGCCAGATGAATTTGGAGGTATTGTAGGTGATATCCATTCGACAAAGACATTGGAAAGGGTGCGTATTGTTGACGCTGAGTTTGAGAGCCCTGACGGTAAAGAATTGGTATTAGATACTGACTATTTAGACACAAAAAAATCGGAAAATAGCCCGATAGGTCCCATTACACTTTTGAAAAAAGGAGATAATTATATTAAAGTCTGGTAGTATTAAGTAAAGTCTTATGTCCTGTGATAAAGGCATAAGGCTTTATTATTTTACGCACTATTTTTATTACGATATTCAACATCAGGAGTGGATTACTTTGTCTTGAATAAGTTGATTTTTAAGATATATCTCCCTTTCCCGATTTATAAAAATTTTAAAGATGATGAGAAAGTTTGTAAAAATTAAGAAGGATTTTTATCGTATGTGTCAAAATATATAATTGGTAAATGTTACATCAGTAGACAATTAAATTTTTACTAAAGAAAAGAGGAATTATCATGGACGATGTGGTAAGGCTATCAGAAAGCTCAAAATATAAATGGATTTTTGACTTGGTTGACGTATCACATAAATTTATTATGCTTAAAAATTTTGAAGGGGAAGTAATTTATATTAACAACGTTCTTTTAAGATTGTTAGGATTTAATCATGACGATATAGGTGAAAATTATGATTTCTTTTTTAAAAATTTCTTTCTTAATGATGCTAAAAAAGTTGAAGAGAATATTTATGATGTTACTTTAAATTCCAGGTATGGATTTACATTGAGATTTAAAATGGTGGATAATTTTTTAAATTCGGATGATGGCAACAGAATTTGCATAATTTCAACACTTAATTTTGTAAGAAGTGAGTTTAATTCTGTGGGCGATATAAATGCTTATTTGGATTTGCTGTACAACAGATTTAGGATTATTGACATGGTTGACACAGGAATTATCTTAATTGATAAGAGAAAGCATATAGAGTACGTAAATAAAGCTGCCTGTAATCTTATGAATGTAGACTATAAAAAAATTTTTCACAAGGACATAGTGAAATTATTAAAGTCATTAGATGAAAGTATAGAATTTGATGAAATAATGAGTAAAAAAATTGTGGTGTACAATATAAAGAACAGTGGCCGATTTTTGTCGATAGAGGTAGCTGACACGTACGATGATAAGTTTTTTTGCTTGGTTATAAAAGATGTGACAGAGAAACTGAGATTTGGAGAGATTATAGAAAAAAGCGAAAAATTCAATTTGATGGGAGCACTTGCAGTATCTCTTATTCACGAAATAAAAAATTCTATTACGTCTATAAAAGGTTTTTTACAGCTTATGCAACTAAAAGATAAAAGTGACCCAGCGTATTTTGATACGATAATCAGCGAGTCGGATAGGATAATAGATTTAGTTATGAGTTATTTAGGCGTTATGAGAAACAGCTCAGATGAGGATGAAACTGATTTGAATGATTTAATAGAAAAATACATGGTGTTAATAGAAGCGGAGGCTAGACAGAGGCAAATAGAAATAATAAAAAAACTAAATGAAGTACCTGTGGTAAAAATAGACAACAATCAATTAAAGCAAATTCTTTTAAATGTTTTTCAAAATGCGTTTCAAGCCATAGGAATTGGCGGTAAAATATGTTTGACAACGAGATTTAATTCTTATAAAAATAAGGTTATAATAAAGATAGCAGATAACGGCTGTGGAATAGATAGAGAAAATTTGAAAAAAGTCGCGATGCCACTTTTTACAACGAAAAAGGATGGTACAGGGTTGGGGCTGTCTATTTGCAAAAATATTTTAAGTAAATACGGCGGAGATCTAAAGATTTTGAGCAAAAAAGGTGTTGGAACGATTGTGAATATTTACTTAGAGCTTAAAAAATAGTGACTGGGGGTATTCGTTTGAAAACAGACATTGAAATTGCACAAGAAGCTAAAATGATGCATATAGCTGACATTGGAGAAAAGATAGGAATAGAAGAAGATTATCTGGAGCTTTATGGAAATTACAAGGCAAAAATATCACAAAAATTATGGGACAAAGTGAAGAACAATAAAGATGGAAAACTGATTTTGGTTACTTCAATTAATCCTACACCGGCAGGTGAGGGTAAATCCACTGTTACTGTAGGGCTAGGACAAGCTTTAAATCGCCTTAAAAAGAAAGTTGTTATAGCCTTGAGGGAACCGTCCTTAGGTCCTTGTATGGGGATAAAAGGCGGTGCTGCTGGTGGTGGGTATTCGCAAGTTGTTCCGATGGAAGATATAAATCTCCATTTTACAGGTGACATGCATGCTATAGGATCAGCACATAATTTGTTATCTGCTATGATTGACAATCATATACATCAAGGAAATGAGCTTAACATTGATGTAAGGCGTATAACATGGAAAAGAGCTATTGACATGAACGATAGAGCACTGAGAGAGATCGTGGTAGGGCTTGGAGGTAAGACAAATGGTTTCCCAAGACAGGATGGTTTTATAATAACTGTTGCATCTGAAATTATGGCTATTTTGTGTCTCGCTACAGATTTCAAGGATTTAAAAGCAAGATTAGGCAGGATAATAATTGGATATGACATAGACGGAAATCCTGTTACAGCAAAGGATTTGAAGGCTGATGGCGCTATGGCGCTTTTACTTAAAGATGCTATAAAGCCAAATTTGGTACAGACATTAGAAAATGTGCCTGCATTGATACATGGAGGCCCGTTTGCAAATATTGCCCACGGATGCAATAGCATCATAGCTACAAAATATGGTTTAAAGCTTGCAGATTATCTTGTGACGGAAGCTGGATTTGGTGCAGACTTAGGAGCAGAAAAGTTTTTTGATATTAAATGCAGATATGGAGGATTAAAACCCAGTGCTGCTGTCGTCGTGGCGACTATAAGGGCTCTTAAGATGCACGGTGGTCTTAAGAAAGAAGAGCTTGCAACCGAAAACATGGATGCACTAGAAAAAGGCATAGAGAACCTTGCAAAACAGATAGAAAATGTGCAGAAATATGGAATACCAGTAGTCGTTGCTATTAACAAGTTCATGAACGATACAGACAGGGAAATCCAGTTTGTAAAAAGATATTGTGGCGATTTAGGCGTAGATGTGGCATTAGCAGATGTATGGGGAAAAGGCGGCGAAGGTGGCATCGAACTTGCAGAAAAGGTAATTGATGCATGTGAAAAAGAGTTTGATTTTAAGCCTCTCTATGAACTTGACATGCCTATAAAAGATAAGATAAAGACAATCGCAAAAGAAATATACGGTGCAGATGATGTGGAATTCACAAAAGAAGCTATTAAAGACCTCAAAAATATAGAAAAAATGGGACTTAGCCATCTTCCTGTGTGCATAGCCAAGACTCAATATTCCTTGTCTGACGATCCAAAGCTTTTAGGTAGGCCTAAGGGATTTAACATTACTGTAAAAAGATTAAACATTTCTGCTGGAGCTGGATTTATCGTAGTCATGACTGGTGATATTTTGACAATGCCTGGACTTCCAAAATCACCTGCAGCAGAGAAGATGGATATCGATGAGGAGGGTAAAATAACCGGTTTATTTTAATATGAAAAGTGAAATCCTGAAAATTGATAATCTAAGTGAAGCTAAAAATGAGTTGAAGAAGCTGAATATTGAAGATGTGTCTGTGGCAATAATGGCTTCTAAGGCAGTATTTTGTGTCATAAAGCTAAAGGATGTTCATCCGGCGGCAGCAAACATTATAAAACAGGAAATGCTTGCATTAGGCGGTGAAGCGGCTGTAGAGAGAGGCTGTATAAATATGAGCATTGAAAAGTCTCAGGTAGTAATAATGGGGACTTTAAAACAATATTTAAAGCTTTTGTCAAAATTAAAGATGCAAAAGGGATATTTTGAACTTGATATAGTTATAAAAGAGATATCTGAGAAGATTGAACCTCTTCTAAATTAATATATAAATCTAAAAGATTTTAAGATTCAATTGACAAGCAAAAATTAAGCGGATTTAAGAGAAAATCTCTTTTATCCGCTTTTAAATATTTTTTCATGCTTTTTATCTGAATTTACAAAATGGATATTTATTATTAGGTCATAATATGATATATTAGAAGTTAGTAACATACAAAGGAGGTAAATAAATGTCGATGGATGACAGAGTTGAAGACCTTCTTAAGAGAAGGGAGTCAATTTATGAAGGCGGTGGTGCAGATAGAGTAGAGAAACAGCATCAAAAGGGAAAGCTTACCGCAAGGGAAAGAATAGAAAAACTTTTGGATGAAGATAGTTTTGTGGAGATAGATGCATTTGTCCAACATAGATGTATTGACTTTGGAATGGAAAAGCAGAGAATACCTGGTGAAGGTGTTGTAACTGGGTATGGTACAATAGATGGAAGGCTTGTTTACGTTTATGCACAGGACTTTACAGTCCTTGGAGGGTCACTAGGCGAATATCATGCAAAGAAAATCACGAAAATCATGGATATGGCAGTAAAGATGGGAGCACCACTTATTGGTTTAAATGATTCTGGCGGGGCCAGGATACAAGAAGGTGTCGATGCCCTATCGGGGTATGGAAATATATTTTTTAGAAATACACTGGCATCTGGTGTCATACCGCAGATATCTGTAATTATGGGGCCCAGCGCTGGTGGAGCTGTTTACTCACCTGCTTTGACAGATTTCATATTTATGGTGGATAAGACTAGTCAGATGTTTATAACGGGACCGCAGGTTATAAAAGCTGTAACCGGTGAAGATGTGTCTGCTGAAGAACTTGGTGGTTCTATTACACACAGCACAAAAAGCGGTGTAGCTCATTTTAGAGCAGCAAATGACGAAGAATGTTTAGAAATGGTTAGAAAGCTTTTAAGCTATCTGCCGTCAAATAATCTTGAGGATCCTCCGCAGTATATGATAAATGATGATATAAACAGACTGTCCGATAGGCTTATGGAAATAATTCCTGACAATCCTAACAAGCCGTATGATATGAAAGAAATTATTTCAGAAATTGTAGATGATGGTATATATTTAGAGTCACAGTCTATGTACGCAGAAAACATTATAACAGCATTTGCGAGGCTTAATGGAAGGACAATCGGCATAATAGCAAATCAGCCTAAAGTTTTGGCTGGATGTCTAGACATAAATGCGTCTGATAAGGCATCTAGGTTTATAAGATTTTGCGATGCTTTCAACATACCATTATTAAATATAGTGGATGTTCCGGGGTTTTTGCCTGGCACAAACCAAGAGTACGGCGGCATCATAAGGCATGGAGCAAAGATGCTTTATGCGTATTCTGAAGCGACAGTGCCGAAAGTAACACTTATAGTCAGAAAGGCATACGGTGGAGCATATCTTGCCATGTGCAGCAAAGACTTAGGCGCTGATTTTGTTTTGGCGTGGCCTACTGCTGAAATTGCAGTAATGGGACCTGACGGAGCAGCCAACATAGTATTTAAAAATGAGATAAAATCATCTGATGATCCAGTTGCTGCAAGAAATGAGAAGATAAAAGAATACAGAGAAAACTTTGCAAATCCCTACAGGGCTGCAGCAAGAGGTTATGTAGATGATGTAATACTACCTAGTGAAACCAGGCCTCGTCTCATTTCTGCCTTTGACATGCTTATGAGCAAAAGAGAGTCGAGGCCAAGCAAAAAACACGGTAATTTTCCAGTTTAAATTAGTTATATATTGTTGGAATGGGAAGTGAAAATATGGAAGAGATAAATGAAGAAATAGTTGCTGTTATAGAGGCTGCGATTTATGCGGCATTTGGCAATTCTGCTTCAAAATTCCGCATTAAAACAATAAAAAGAGTCAGTTCTGATATGCCTGAATGGCGTAAAGCTGGTCTTTATAGTCAGATGAAGTAAGCAAGGAGGATACACAAAATGAAAAAATTTATAGTTACCGTTAATGGTAAGAAATACGATGTAGAAGTAGAAGAAGTAAAAGCCGATGTCATAAGTGAGAAAAAAACAGTAGAAGAAAGTGCTGTTAAAAATGAGGTAAAAGTAAGTGGAGGCAATACGCCAGTTGAAATAAAGAATGAAGCTAAAGACGGTGCTCCAATTAATGCACCTATGCCGGGAACTATACTAGATGTCAAAGTAAGCCAAGGGCAGACTGTTAGAAAAGGTGATGTGCTTTTAATACTAGAAGCAATGAAGATGGAAAATGAAATCACATCACCTTATGACGGCACAGTTACATCGATAAATGTTTCAAAAGGTGCTTCTGTAAATACAGGCGATGTACTTTTATACTTAAAATGATATGGCGCTTGATATACATGCGTTTTTTTGGTAGAATTATTTTGCCGGCATCTCGTGAGCTGGACTATAATTTATTTAAAATATTTCGACCGGTATCCTGAATGGAACTGGATTGGAGGTGGAAAATGTGACATCAAAATTAACTGTAAGGCAGATTACTGTTGCTGGCATGCTATCGGCTATATCTATAGTAATGGCTACAACGCCACTGGGATATATACCTTTAGGGATAGCCAATGCCACGACAATGCATATACCTACTATAATAGGTTCTATACTGGAAGGGCCTTACGTAGGGACTTTTATAGGATTTATTTTTGGCGTATCAAGCTTTATAAGGCAAAATACCCCGCTTTTTGCTGACCCAATAATCGCTATATTGCCAAGACTTTTAATAGGCATTGTGGCATATTACGTTTATAAAATTTCAAAAAGCGAAGGCATTGCAGCTATTGCAGGTACTCTTACAAATACAGTTGGTGTATTGGGGTTAGCTGTCATTAAGAAATACTTAACTATACAAGTTGCATTGTTGATTGTACTTAAAAATACGATATTTGAAGTCATTATAGCAGTGATTTTGACTACGGTTATAGTTAAATCTGTAAAAAAATATATCAAGTAAAAAAGCAGGCGTATTGCCTGCTTTAACAATAAATTGAAAGGAATGTATTTGAATGCTGCTTGTCTTTGATGTAGGAAATACGAACATCGTATTAGGTGTGTACGAGGGAAAGAAGCTTTTATATTCATTTAGGATCGCCACAGACAAGACAAAGACGTCAGATGAATATGGAATATTGATAAAACAGCTTATTGAGTACAGAAATATGCGTTTAAGCGATATAAATGCAGCAATAATATCGTCTGTTGTGCCTCCTATAATGCACACACTTGAAGCAATGACTATAAAATATTTCAATGTATATCCTATAATAGTAGGTCCCGGCATAAAGACAGGAATAAACATAAAATACGATAATCCGAAGGAAGTTGGTGCAGATAGAATTGTAAATGCTGTTGCAGCATATGAATTGTATGGCGGACCGGTGATAATAATTGATTTTGGTACAGCGACAACATTTTGTGCCGTTTCAAAAAACTGTGAGTATTTAGGTGGTGCTATTGCACCAGGATTAATCATATCGGCAGATGCACTGTTCCAAAGAACAGCAAAACTTCCTAAAATAGAGCTTGTAAAACCTGAAAAAGTCATATGTAAAAATACTGTTGAAAGTATGCAGTCAGGATTGATCTACGGCCATGCAGGCATGGTGGATTACATCGTGAATAAGATGAAAAAGGAATTTGCTGTGAACGCCTATGTCGTGGCAACGGGTGGTCTTGCAAAACTGATTGCACAAGAATCAAAAGTTATAGATACTGTAAATGACATGTTGACTTTGGAAGGACTGAGAATAATATACGAGCGAAACATAGAAAAGGTGTGATTATCTTTTTTGCTGGACATTTGTTTTTTTGTCCAGCTTTCTTAATTTTGCAACAAGAAATATAAATAAAGGCAAAATAACCTCGAAAATCACCGTCTCGTAAACGAATTTATCTTTTAAGAAATTGTATAATTCATCTATATTTGTAGATACAAATATAGACATAGGAACTATTATTGATGCAATTGGAAGTACAGAAAATCTATAATCATCAAAATTAAATATATCAGAAAATCCCTTTACAATTATATACAAAAATATCGTTATTTTCATGAATATCCCTTCTATCCATACAGCCATTATCATTGAATCAAGCCTAGCAAAGTAATTGCTAAGTCTTATAGTACGAGTCATTTCTAATGCAGTAAATTTAAAGTCTGCAGTAGTCTTAGAGCCAAAAATGCCTATTGCAAGTACGCCAAGCATAAGTGCAAAAGATATAAAGACAAGAGATATTATGCCGCTTTTTAAGACTTTTTTGCTATCAGATACGTGAGGAAAAATGGCTAATATTATTATGCTTTCAAGCATCCATGATATCAGCGGTAGAGATCCTTTTATGGGTGGCAGCAATCCATTTGCTAAGATAGGAAGGAAATTTTCAAGTTTCACATAAGGCATTGAGAAAAAAATAACGAATCCTAAAAGTCCCATGCCGAAAGGAAATACAATTTCATTCATTCTGGCAATTGCAATAAACCCTTTTGTGACAGCGTATGATGCTACAACCATCAAAGAGAATGAAAATACTATAGGCGGTGTTTTAGACATAAATGCGCTTCGCATGATTTCATAAAGTTCTCTAATCATTATTGCGGTTAAATGAATAAAAAATAGAAGATAGAAAAATGCGATTATTTTCCCCAGAATTTTACCGAATATGTCTTCCAAAAAAGAAAATACAGTTTTGTCTTTAAACATATTGGATATGCCGTAGTAAAGGCAAAATACAGGTATGCTGAATCCTGCGGCTAATATTACCGATACCCATGAATCTTGTTCAGCTTTTGATGCAACAATAGATGGCAAAAAAATCGTAGCTGTAGATAGTACAACTGATATTATTATGTATATAAATTGTTTTGGGGAGATTTTTTTTTCTGTTGTTGCTTCAAAACTCAATAAATTTCTGAACATATTCTACTCCTTTATAACTTTATATAAAATATTATTTGTTTTAATCATTTATTATATTCCACATGCGTTTTTGGAATAATAAATTTGGAGGTGCATTGTATGGACAGATCACATTTAATTGAATACTATAAAGACATGAATTTATACGATGATATAGACAAAAATTTAGAAGTATTAAAGACTCTTTTAAAGCAAAACAGTGATATCATATTTAGAGAATTTAGGATAGGCGAAAAAAAGGTAAAAGCCTTTTTAATATGTGTAGATGGACTTGTTGATAAGGCATTAATTAATAACAGCATAATAGAGCCTATTACATTGGAAACTAGAAAACTAAACGGAAATCCTTTAAACAAAAAAAGCGTCTATGAATCACTTTTAAATTACTTCATCACAACGGCAGACATCAAAGAGGAAGAGAAGTTTGGGAACGTCGTAGAAAGGATTTTAGACGGCGATACGCCTGTTTTTGTTGATGGTGTCGATAAATCTATCGTAATAAGTACTAAAGGATGGGAACAAAGGAGTATTGCTGAATCAACGACAGAGGCTGTTGTAAGAGGGCCTAAAGAGGCGTTTGTAGAGACGCTTAGGGTTAATACGTCAATGCTTAGAAGGAGGATAAAAAATCCGAATTTTGTAATAGAAAGTTTAAAAATTGGGAAGTATACAAAAACAGACGTTGCAATAGCTTACATTAAAGATGTGGCAAAAGACGAAGTCGTTGAGGAAGTTAAAAAGAGGCTTAACAAAATAGATATTGATGGGATTATTGACAGCGGATATCTAGAAGAGATGATAGAGGACAATCCATTTTCACCATTTCCTCAGATAGAACATTCAGAGCGGCCTGATAAAATTGCAGCAGAGCTTTTGGAGGGGAGAGTGGCTATCATATCAGATGGTTCTCCTGAAGTTCTTGTAGTGCCGACAATTTTCGTTCAATTTTTTCAGTCAGCAGAGGACTACTATGAGAGGTACTATATATCGACGCTGTTCAGGATTCTCAGACTTGCAGCGATGCTTATGTCTCTTACGCTGCCATCGATCTATGTAGCTGCTGTGACGTATCATCAAGAGATGATACCGTCTCCACTTGCGATTTCTATTGCTGCACAAAGGGAAGGAGTGCCGTTTACTACTCTTATGGAGGCATTTTTGATGGAGTTTTTCTTTGAAATACTGAGAGAAGCAGGAATAAGGCTCCCGATGCAGGTAGGCCAAGCTGTAAGTATTGTGGGTGCTTTAGTCATTGGTCAAGCGGCAGTGCAGGCAGGATTAGTATCTGCTGCAACGGTAATCGTAGTGGCACTAACAGGTATAGCATCATTTTCAATACCTGCATTTAATATAGCAATAACATTTAGGCTTTTGAGGTTTGCTATGCTGATTGTTGGAGGTACACTCGGCTTTTTTGGCATTATTATGGCACTTATGATGATACTGGCACATTTAGCATCATTGGAATCTTTTGGTGTTCCTTATCTTTCACCTCTTGCACCTAGCAATACGAGAGAACTTAATGATGTATTTATAAGGATACCATGGTGGGCAAAGATATTTAGACCTCATAAAGTAGCAGGCCAAAATGTCAAGAGGCAAAATTATTCAAGAAGTTAATCACTAACCTCAAATTTTTGGGGAGGCATTGCTTATGAAAAAAGTTTTGTCATTATTGATAATATTGTCACTGCTTCTTACAGGATGTTGGGATAAGAGAGAGATAAACGAGCTTTCATTTGTACAGGGTATAGGCATGGATATAGATAAAGACAAAATGTGCAACATTACTGTCCAAGTTTTGAAGCCAGCCAATTTAGCAACAAGTTCAGGAGGCGGTGGAGGAGGTGCTGCAGCAGGAAAACCATATGAAGTATATAGCTCTAGAGGAGTTGATTTTGCAAAAGCGTTTGCAAATTTTAATACAGAGCTTTCAAGGACGCTTTTTCTTCAGCACAATGAAATAATTTTTATAGGAGAAAACCTTGCAAGATCTGGCATATACAGTATGCTGGATTTCATCACGAGGAATCCTGAGTTTAGGAGGACATCGTATTTGGTGGTTGTTACAGGTGGTACACTTGATGACCTTATGAAGTTGTCAAAAAACGTTGAGAAGTACCCATATAAGGAAATTTTAGGTATGATTCAAAATCAGAGAAATACATCGTCAGGTTATGTCTGTGACGTAAACCATTTTGTTGAGACACTTGAGACAGAGGAAGTGCAGCCTATAGTTGGAAGGCTGGAAATTGTAAAAAAGGATGGTAAACCACAGCATGCAAGGTTTGTAGGTGCTGCTGCATTTAAAAACGACAAGATGGTTGGATTTTTATCAGAAGAGCAGACGAAAGGAATAATGTGGATGGATAACTTCATTAAGAATACATCACTTGTCATCGATAAAGGACCTAAAGGTGATAAAACACATATTACATTTACAGTCATAAAAGCAAAGTCCAGCATTATACCGAAAGTTAACGGTGATGATGTTTCTTTCGATGTAAAAATCAATTTTGAATCAAATATGACTGAGCAAGATGCTATGTACAATCTTACAGAGCTTAAGATGATAAAAAGTCTTGAAGACCTACAGGAGCAGAAAGTCAAAAGTGAAATTGAAGATGCACTAAATGCAATACAAAAGAAGTATAAAGTTGACTCCATAGGATTTGGACAGAAACTTCAAGAAAAATATCCTAAAGTGTGGGAGAAGATAAAGGATAGATGGAATGAAATTTATCCAAATGTAAAAGTCAATGTAAGCGTGAAAGCTTCCCTAAAGAGGTCAGGACTTACATCAAAGCCTATTCAACCGAGGTAATGAGAGGGTTAATTATGTTAAATGCATTAGGAGTTACGATTATATTTTTAATAATAATATTCATTGAAGTACCTGGGCTTATAAAGAAGAAAAAAATAAAAGAAGTTGTAGCATTTTTTATACTTGTTGCAATCGGATACACACTTAATTTGCTTGTAGCTTTTGATATAAAAATCACCGCGACTAATAAGATAATTGAAATGCTTATAAAGCCAATAGAAAAAATATGGGGTAAATGAAGACTTTTCTTCATTTATCTTAAAATCATCTTGAAATATATGCCAGTAAGTAGTAGAATTATAATTAGTATGAGCACAAATTGTGCACATAAAGGATGGTTAAGATGGATTTTGTAAAGATCGGAGAAAAGATTATAAACACTAAAAAGCTTCACAACATCATAGACAAAATGATTGAAATGAGAGTAAACGGCTTTTCGCAGCAGGAGACAGCATCAAAGTTTAAAGTTGATAGAAGTTTTATATCAAGACTGGAAAATATAGGTGAGGTGAGAAAAGGCGGCAACATTGCAGTAATAGGATTTCCAATTAAAAATAAGAATGAAATTGAAAAATTGTTAAAAGACTACGGGATCGACTTTATTTTGCTTTTATCTGAAAAAGAGCGTCTTGGAATTGCAGATAAGATGACAGGTGCAGAACTATTTAACATGGTTATGGATGTAATCGCAAAGGTACAGTCTTATGATACGATAATATTCCTCGGCTCTGATAAAAGGACAAATTTGATGGAAGCCATATTTGACAAAGAAGTGATATGTGTCAATATAGGGCATTCACCTCTTACAGAGGATGTCTACGTAAAGCCAGAGCTGATTTCTGACATTTTAAATACCTTAAGGAGATGATTCAGTGAAAAGAGTAGTCAGTGTAAGCATAGGCTCATCTACAAGGAATAACAGAGTGGAGACGGAGATATTAGGGGAAAAGTTTATAATCGAAAGAATTGGCACAGATGGCGATATGAAGAAGGCAATAGATCTTATAAAAGAGCTTGATGGAAAAGTTGACGCTTTTGGCATGGGCGGTATAGACCTTTATCTATATGCTGGTGAGAGAAGATATGTCATAAAAGATGCAGTTCCGCTTAAAAATGCTGCTAAAAAATCACCTATTGTAGACGGCTCTGGACTTAAGAATACACTTGAGAGGAGGGTAATAAAATACATACATGACAAAAACATCGTTGACATAAGAGGTAAAAAAGTCCTCATAGTAAGTGCTATGGATAGGTTTGGCATGACACAGACATTTCATGAATATGGTGCTGACTTGACTCTTGGAGATATTATATTTGCTTTAGGATTGCCAATCCCGCTTCATTCTTTAAAACTTCTTTACGGTTTAGCAGCGATTATAGCCCCTATAATAGTCAAAATGCCGTTTGAGATGTTGTATCCAACTGGCGATAAGCAGCTTTCGATAGACAGCAGAAAATATGAAAAATTTTATAAAGAAGCTGACATAATAGCAGGCGACTACTTGTTTGTCAAAAAGTACATGCCTGACGATCTAAAAGATAAAATAATCGTGACAAACACAGTAACAAAAGATGACGTAAAGATGCTTAAAGATAGAGGTGTGAAGCTCCTTATCACAACGACGCCAAATCTCAACGGAAGATCATTTGGCACCAATGTAATGGAGGCTGTACTTGTATCCCTATCTGGCAAAAATCCGTCTGAAATGAAACCAGAGGATTACAACATGCTTCTTGATAGGATTGGCTTTGAGCCAAGAGTAGAATATTTAAACGGTGAAAAAGCCTCAGTAGAAAAGTAAATATTTTGTTGAAAGGATGATTAATATGCACAAGTTCGCTTTTATAATACATCCAATTGAATATGAAGATGTCAGTAGAAAATTTAAGATTATGAACAAATTGCCTAGAAAGTTTGTAGAGGGATTTACAAAAATGCTGCCACCACTTAAGGTCTCTGAAATAACAGGTGTAAAAAGCAAGTACGCTGAGACAGAAGGCTATTTTGTAGCAGTACCGCTTATTTCTAATCAAATGATGAGCCTTCCTGAAGACTACGTCATGAAAAAAATTATAAAGGCAGGTAAGATAGCAGAAAATTTAGGAGCTGAAATTGTAGGGTTAGGTGCTTTGACGTCTGTTGTTGGTGATGCGGGAATTACAGTCGCAAAAAACCTTAATATTGCTGTAACGACAGGCAACAGCTACACAATTGCTACAGCAATAGAGGGCACGAAAAAGGCTGCTGAACTTATGGGGAAAGATATAAGGGATTCAGAGGTTGTGGTCATAGGTGCTACAGGTTCTATAGGGAAAGTGTGTGCTGAGATACTTTCCAGAGAAGCCAAGTACATGACATTGGTGGCGAGAAATAAGCAAAAGTTGGAGGATTTTAGCAAATATCTTTTAGAAAAGACAGGTATGGCTGCAAGAGTCACATCTGACGTAAAAGACGCATTAAAGACAGCAGACATAGTTGTGACAGTTACAAGTGCTGTTGATACCGTCATAAGACCTGAATACTTAAAACCTGGGGCAGTTGTTTGTGATGTGGCAAGGCCTAGAGATGTATCAAAGGAAGTTGCTGATGCAAGAGACGATGTTTTAGTCATCGAAGGTGGTGTTGTAGAAGTGCCGGGTGATGTAGATTTCCACTTCAATTTTGGATTTCCGCCAAAGACTAGCTATGCCTGTATGGCAGAGACTATGATACTTGCAATGGAAGGTAGAATAGAAAACTACTCATTAGGGAGAGATTTGACTGTTGAACAGGTAGATACAATTTCAAAATTGGCTAAAAAGCATGGTTTTAAACTGGGAGGATTTAGAAGCTTTGAAAGAGCTGTATCAGAGGAAACTATAGAAAATGTCAGAAAGAATGCTGCAAGGCGATTAAAAGGAAATAGATTTAGCACTGTATAGTACTTGACTTTATTTGTAAACTGTTTTATAATATTCCACATGAAAATATAGACACAAGCACTGCATAAAGCAGTGCTTGTGTATTAATATTATCATAAATGATACGGCTTAAACATAGAATAAAATACAAAATTGTTATAAAGGAGATTGGCAATATGGGTAAGCAAGTGATTTTAACTTATGATGGTTTAAAAAAATTAGAAGAGGAGTTAGACTATCTTAAGTCTGTAAAACGACCTGAAGTGGCGGAAAAGATAAAACAGGCTCGTGCATTTGGAGACTTAAGCGAAAATTCTGAATACGATGAGGCGAAAAATGAGCAGGCGTTTATTGAGGGAAGGATAGCTACAATAGAGGCCATGCTTAGAAATGCTCAAGTCATCGATGAAGAGGATATCGCTATCGACAAAGTAAGCGTAGGCTGCACTGTAAAAGTTTATGATGAGGATTTTAAAGAAGAAGCAGAATATACAATAGTAGGTTCTACTGAAGCAGATCCTATGAACAACAAGATATCTGATGAATCACCTATAGGTAAGGCACTTTTAGGTAAAAAAGTGGGAGATACAGTCAGTGTAGAAGTGCCAGCAGGCATAATAAAACTCAAAGTTTTAGAAATACACAAATAAAATTGGAGGAGTATTATGGCGAATACGAATGATGTAAATAACGGTGAAAATCTCAATGAACTTCTTAAGATAAGAAGAAATAAGTTGGACGAGCTTAGAAGCTTAGGCATTGAGCCTTATGGCATTGACAAGTTTGAAAGGACTAATATGACATCAGAAATAAAGAATGACTATGATAGTTTTGAAGGCAAGACAGTTACTATCGCTGGCCGCATAATGTCCAAAAGGGGCCATGGGAAGGCTTCATTTGCTGACATACAGGATAGAGATGGAAGAATACAGCTTTACTTTAAGATGGATGTTTTGGGTGAAAAGAATTACGAAATATTTAAGATACTTGATATCGGTGACATCATAGGTGTGACAGGTGAAGTGTTTAAGTCAAAGACAGGTGAAGTGACAATAAGGGTTCAGGATTTTAAGCTTCTTTCTAAGTCACTACAAATACTCCCGGATAAATGGCATGGGCTTAAAGATCCTGATTTAAGATACAGGCAAAGGTATGTGGACCTCATTATAAATCCAACTGTAAAGGAAACTTTTATCAAAAGGACTGCAATCATAAAAGCTATTAGAGAATTTTTAGATAGTAGAGGATTTATCGAAGTAGAGACACCAATACTTCATACAATAGCAGGCGGTGCTGCAGCAAGGCCTTTTATTACACATCACAATGCTCTTGATATAGACATGTACTTGAGGATAGCTCTTGAACTTCATTTAAAGAGGCTTATCGTTGGCGGACTGGAAAAAGTGTACGAGATGGGCAGAGTGTTTAGAAATGAAGGCATGGATATAAGGCATAATCCAGAGTTTACCCTTTTGGAATTGTATGAGGCATACACTGATTATCATGGTATGATGGACATAACTGAAAATCTATTTGCTTATGTAGCAGAAAAGGTAAATGGCAGTAAAAAAATAATATACCAAGGGACTGAGATAGATCTGACGCCACCATGGAGAAGGCTTACTATGATTGATGCCATAAAAGAATTCCTTGATATCGATTTTGACAAAGTATCGTCTGATGAAGAAGCGGTAGAAATTGCCAAAAGACATCACCTGGAAGTCAATGAAGGGATGAAAAAGGGAGATATAATAGCTCTTGTATTTGATGAGCTTTGCGAAAGCCACCTTATCCAGCCTACATTCATAATAGATTATCCTGTTGAGATATCGCCATTGGCCAAGAGAAAACACGACAATCCAGCACTTACATCAAGATTTGAGGCTTTTATATACGGCAGGGAAATCGCAAACGCATTTTCAGAATTAAATGACCCAATTGACCAAAAGGAGAGGTTTATAGAGCAGCTTAAGCAGAGAGAAGCGGGGAATGATGAAGCCCATATGATGGATGAGGATTTCATAAATGCCTTAGAAGTTGGTATGCCTCCCACCGGTGGATTAGGCATTGGAATTGACAGGCTTATAATGTTTATGACTGATGCGTATTCTATAAGGGATGTCATACTATTCCCTACTATGAAGCCAAAATCAGATCAAGATGAAACAAAAGGCGATGATGAATAAAACATGCTTAAAATAGAAACGGTTCATGAGAGCCGTTTTTATTTTTAAATTAATTTGCAAACAAATATTCGTGTAGCTTAGGAAGCAGTCGTATTAAACTTAGTGTATAATTTTAGTAGGCGGTAAAAAATAGAAAAAGGAAGGTATCCAAAAAATACCTTCCATTCACATGAATCATCCGCTATAATGTTTA
>NZ_JAGGLT010000016.1 GCF_017874545.1 Thermoanaerobacterium butyriciformans
TGTACACTATTATTAAAAGCTTCAATTACACTGTCTTTACTACATTTCTCAATATTGTCTAATAATGTAAACACATCCATGATGCATGGTTGTTTTTTTTATATCCTTTCCCGTATTGATTGGAATCTCCTCTTTCACATAGTCCATTTTTTAATTTGTCTACATTAAGTCCGAGTAAACTCATCGCTCCTAAATCTCCTAACAGCATTTCACTCCCACGTATCTTAGGAATTCCAACAATAATTTTTAATATGTATAACAGTACAAATATGTGCGTTGCTATCATTTTTCTAAGATGTGTACCAGTGATTGTCTTAAGTTCTTTAATAATTCCTTGGCATTCGAGAAATTTTAGAAATTGTCCTATAAAAGGCCATTTGGTATTTATGGCAAAGTCTATTTTTTTATTTTTTAATGCTTCTGTCACTTTTCTTTTGTTTTCTATTATGTCTTTTATTTTATTTTCTTTTGATTTACTTTTTAATGATTTCATCTATATCTCCTTCCTTTATTTTTAAAATCTCTTGTATTAATTCATTTATCTCATTATTTATCTTTTTTATTTCTTTTTGAGCATTTCTAAATGTTTTATAGTTTTCGGTCATTTCTTTTGTTCTTGCAACGTTGTTAGATGGAACTGAAGTTGATACGGTTTTAGTTTCTTTTTTGCATGTTATCCAGGGTATTGGTCCATGCTTTTCTCCATGCATGCATTTGCAATTTGGTTTGCCACATACGATGAAACGTTCATAATATGAAGCTTTTAAAATATCTCCTGTATTCATGATTTTATTCTCAAGCATTTGCCGTCTTTTACTTAATTGTGAAATTCTTTGTCTTATTTTTGATAAATCTTCATTCATTTTCATTACCCTTTCTATTTTTAAAGTATACTTACTTATATATTCGACATAAAGGCGTAAGATTCCTGCTAAAAAATGAAGAAAATCAAAAAAAATTTGATTTTCTTTACCTTTTTTTATTCATATATTAGGCTTTTCAACTGTTTCGAGCTGCATTTTTCTTATAGCAACTTTAAAGTGAGAAATTTTTATAGGGAACTGATGGCTATTTCATCAGTTCCTCTCTGATTATCGTCTTTTCTCTTCCTGGACCTACAGATATTATTGAAGCATTTATTCCTGTCAGTTCTTCTATCCTTTCTACATATTTCTTAGCGTTTTGAGGCAAATCTTCAAATTTTTTAATATTAGTTATGTCTTCTGTCCATCCATCTAATTCCTCATAGACAGGCTCACACATAGCAAGGTCTTTTAAACTAGCCGGAAAATTATTTATTATTTTCCCATTATATCTATATCCTGTACATATTTTAATCTTTTTAAGTCCTGTCAGTGTATCAAGTTTAGTCAGTGCAAATGTTCTTATGCCGGATACTCTTACAGCGTAATTGACTATGACAATGTCAAGCCAGCCGCATCTTCTGGGCCTTCCTGTCGTTGTGCCGTACTCATGTCCTTTCTCCCTTAAAAAATCTCCTTCTTCATTAAAGAGCTCTGTGGGAAATGGCCCCTTTCCGACTCTTGTCGTATACGCTTTAACAACTCCTACCACATCATTAATCATTGTAGGGCCTATACCTGCACCCACAGTTACACCACCTGATATCGGATGTGATGCTGTAACATACGGATATGTCCCTAAATCGATATCAAGAAGAGTTCCCTGAGCACCTTCAAATAATACCTTTTTGCCTTTTTTTATTAAATCATACAAAAGCGAAGTTGTATCAACGATGTAAGGTTTTAAAATTTCTGCATAATTCATGTATTCTTCATATATTTTTTCAAAATCCATTTCTTTTGAATCATATATTTTGGTAAATATCTTATTCTTACTTTGTACGTTATTCATCAGTTTTTCTTTAAAAGATTGGGGATCTACAAGGTCGCAAGCCCTTATTCCAATCCTTTCTGATTTATCCATATAACATGGGCCAATGCCTCTCTTTGTTGTGCCTATATCGTTCTCACCTTTAGACAATTCTTCCAATTCATCAAGTCTAACATGATACGGAAGAACTATATGTGCCCTATCGCTTATTTTTAAATTTTCTACGCTAATTCCTTGGCTTTTCAGTGTATTTATCTCCTCAATCAGTGAAGCAGGATCTAGTACAACGCCATTTCCAATTATGCAGATTTTATCAGGATAAAGAATACCAGATGGTATTAAATGCAATTTATATTGAATACCATCTTTCTCAACAGTATGTCCAGCGTTATTGCCACCTTGATATCTTACGACGACATCGGCCTTTTCAGCAAGATAATCAGTTATCTTTCCTTTTCCTTCATCGCCCCATTGTGAGCCTACTATGACAAGTGTTGACATTATTTTTGCTCCTTTCCTTACTTAACTCTATTTAAAATTTCTCTCGCAACAACGACACCTGACACAGATGCTTGTGCTAGCCCCCTTGTAATACCTGCACCATCGCCGGCTGCAAAGAGATTTTCGATTTGCGTTTCAAACTTATTTGTAAGTTTTACTCTAGATGAATAGAACTTCACTTCTACCCCATACAAAAGGGTGTGCTTGGAATAAATGCCAGGTGATACTTTGTCAAGAGCCTCAAGCATTTCAACGATGGATTGGAGAAATCTATAAGGTAGTACAAGGCTTAAATCACCTGGTGTGGCATCTTTAAGAGTAGGTTCTACAAGCCCTCTTTTAAGCCTTTCTGGAGTTGACCTTCTACCTGACAAAAGATCCCCAAGCCTCTGCACAATTACGCCGTCCCCCAGCATATTTGCCAGTGATGCAATGTACTTTCCATACGCAATTGGCTCTTTAAATGGTTCTGTAAATTCTTTGCTTACAAGTATTGCAAAATTTGTGTTATCTGTCTTTATATCTTTGTAACTGTGTCCATTGACAGTCTTAAGGCCTTCATTATTTTCTACAACTACTTTACCATAAGGATTCATACAAAAAGTCCTGACTCTGTCATCAAAAGACTTTGAATAGTAAATGAATTTCGACTCATAAACAACGTCTGTTATGTCTTCCATGACGACAGCAGGAATTTCTACTCTGACACCAACATCGACCGCATTATTTTTCGTCTCAAGAGACAACCTCTCTGATTCTCTCTTAAACCAGTCAGCACCTTCCCTTCCTGGCACAACTACTACAAATTTAGCCAAGTACTTCTCCCCATCCTCTGTCACAACACCGTAGGCTTTGCCGTCTTCCGTCAGTATCTCCTTAACCATCTTTTTAGTCTTTATCTCTATTTTATCCATTAAAAAATCTTCTATATTTTTTATTATGTCGTAACACTTTTCCGTGCCTAAATGCTTTATAACAGCAGGTATTAATTTCAAGTCTGCCGCAGCAGCTCTTTTTTCTATTTCCCTTATTTTTTCTTTATCAGTTCCGTGTACTTCTCTAGTTCCGCCAAATTTCACATAAACACTGTCTACGTAATTTATCAGCTCATCCAATTGTGACTTTGGAATATATTCATCCAAAACACCACCATAGTCAGATGTCAAAGTAAGTTTTCCATCGCTAAAAGCACCTGCTCCACCTATTCCGCATGTGATGGAACACGGTTTGCAGTTTGTGCACTTTGAGCCATACTGACTTATGGGACATACTCTTCCTCTTATATCTCTACCTTTTTCTAGAAGCAATATGTTAAGTCCACTATTTTCTTTCACCAATTCCAGGGATGCAAATAGTCCTGCCGGACCACCACCAACTATTATTACATCGTATGATTTCATATGAAACACTCCTTCTAGATAAGATAACAACATCCCCTTAAGTATATTATCAGATATTCTTAATTTAATCAACTAAAATTACGAATAATAATCAATATTTTTTGCATAAAGTTCGTTTTTTACCCGTATTCTGGATTTTTTGAGACCAATTTTTAATTTTTTAATGCCAACTTTTATTTCGTTAATGAGATAAAGTCAATAAAATCATACCTTATATAATACTGTTGCCTTTTTAAATTCCTATATCATTAATGTCGTTTTTTTATGCCCAAAAATAATATATAATAGTCTTGTAAATTTTATAATATGAAAGGAATGTAACTAATTGAATCACGAAGATCTTTTAAAATTTGCCGTTACAGCAGGCCAGACGGTATTGGAAAATGGCGGAGAAACATACAGAAGTGAAGACACAATAACAAGAATGCTGGAAAACAAAGTGGAGAGAATAGAGACGTTCGTAACACCTACAGGCATTTTTGCATCTATTGAAAATGATGGGAAGATTCAGACTACAATAACAAGAGTAAAACAAAGAGATAGCGATTTGAATAAGGTTGCTCTTGTCAATGATTTATCAAGAAGGTTTAGCGGGGAAAAATTAGATACACTGAATTTTGACAAATACGTAGAGGAATTAAGGGAAATAAGATCAAAAGGTAAATACAATTATGTGTTGAGAATATTTTTTGCAGGTGTTGCAGCTGCATCGTCAGGTATGTTACTAGGAAGTACGCTTAAAGATTTCTTGCCTACATTTGTAACTGCCACATTTTTACAAATATTTGTAACATATTTTGAAAATTTGCGTCTTTCAACATTTATAATCAACATCATCGGTGGAGCATTTGCAGCATTACTTGGAATAATCTTTTCGCATTTTTCTGTCGGTACATTAAATGGTATCATAATAGGATCCATCGTGACACTCCTTCCAGGTGTGGCCATAACAAATGCTGTAAGAGATGCCATATGGGGTGATCTAGTGTCAGCTGTCTCTAGAGGTGTTGAAGCAGGAATGTCTGCTATAAGCATCGCCGCTGGAGTAGGATTTATCCTTAATATATGGTATGTAATTGGAGGTAAACTATGATACTGCAGATTTTATACGGTTTTTTTGCAACAGCCGGTTTTGCATTTCTCTTTAATGTACCATTTGATGCTATAGTTGTATCAGGACTATCTGGCGCAATTGGATGGGCCGGATACCTTTTGTCCATGAAAATATATCCATCTATTGTGGCAGCTTCTTTTATAGCATCCCTTTTCATTGGTATAATGGGAGAAGTTTTTGCCCAAAAAAAGAAGTACCCTACAACTATATTTGTCATACCCGGCATCATCCCATTAGTACCGGGAGCATATTCCTACAAGACAGTACTTGCCATAATTCAAGGCAATAATAAACAGGCCTTTGATTTAGGCCTGCAAACCATCGGCATCGCTTTAGCAATAGCCGCTGGACTGATGTTCGTAGTCTCTTTTTCAAGAATTAGGAAACGATAATCTTTGATAGCTCTTTGTCAAGATCTCTAACAGTGCTCAACAAATTCTCTAAATCGTCTTTAATATCGTGTATAAATTTAGATTGCTCTTCAGTTGATGCAGATACTTCTTCTGTAGATGCCGCAGTTTCCTCCGAAACTGCCGATATATTTTCAATAGAAGATATAATCTCATTTTTGTACTCTGTAAGTCCTACAACAGCATCATTCAATACCCGCGTATTTTTAATAATCGTATCTATAGACGATTTAATATCATTAAACGCCTGTGCAGTAGTCTCCACCTGATCTGATTGTTCATCAGCGATTTGCTTAACTACATTAGCCTGTTCGACAGTCGCATCAGTTTTCTGTTTAATATTGCCTATAATCTTTGCAATCTCTGACGCTGCTTCTCTTGACTGTTCAGCTAAGTTTCTCACTTCTTCTGCAACGACTGCAAATCCTTTGCCTGCTTCACCAGCTCTTGCAGCCTCAATCGCAGCATTTAAAGCTAGAAGGTTTGTCTGATCAGATATTCCTGTAATAACTTCTATAATCTTTTCTATCTGTCTTGAATTTGACTGCAATTCATTAATCTCAGCAACAACGCTGTCAATTGACTCTTTAGTTTCGGCTGTCTTGTCCTTTAGTGATTTTATTGTTTCTATACCATTTTGGCTTATCATGTTGGCATTGTTTGTAGATTCTTCTACAGCTTTGAAGTAGTTTGCAGATTCATCGATATTCTGTCCCATTTTCTGTGCCATTTCTGCTGCATTGGAAGCATCTTTTGCCTGTTCTGAAGAACCTTGAGCTATTTCTTCTACTGCTTTTGATATCTGGCTGAAAGTCGTATTTGCCTCTTCTATAGAGCTTGAAAAATTGCTTACTGTACTCTCTGTATTTTTAGCGAATTCAGTCACATTTTTAATTATGCTTCTTACCCTGTTAACCATCATATTGTAGCTTTCTATCAAAGAACCCAGCTCGTCATTGCGTCCCCTTTTTACATTGGCATTAAAATTTCCATCTGAAAGCTTTTTAAAACCTTCTTTAAGCCTGGATATAGGCTTTGTAATTGATAATGATATGTATATTGAAAATAATATTGACAATAAAAACGAAACAACCGCTACAATAACAAATACGCCTTTACGTGTGTCATCCACAACATATTGATATGTCCCAGCAAGAGGAACAAGTACTACAACTATAAAGGAAAGCATCAATCTCCAAAATATACTTTTCATTCATATACCCCCTAACTTTTATATATTCTCCCTATTTTAACGACAAAATATATATAACTACCTGCCTAAAAGTTTAGCTATATACATAAATAATTGGCCGCCCAAGTAAATACCTACTATTCCTGCTATACCCGGGAGAACATTTGGTGCAGGCAGTGGCAGCTTCAAAAATGAAAATATAAGTCCAACCAACAGACCTGTAAATAAAGCAAAAACTGTAGCCTTCAAATTAACACCTCACTTATCATTATCGTCATCAAGACTATAAACTTTAGAACTTTTATATTATACCACAAAAAATAATTTTTTATGGCTTATGCAGTTCTAAGCTTTATTAAAAAACAGACACCTTCATCTGTGTTAAAGGCTTCAATTGTTCCACCGTGCCATTCTATTATTGCCTTAGTAATAGCAAGACCAAGGCCTGTTTCACCCTCATCACCTTTAAAAAACCTTTCGAACATATTGTTTAATTCTTCATCTGTAAATTTCCTCCCATCATTTTTAATCTTTATCTCTACATGGTCTTTTTGATTATGTGTTTCTACATCTATTGCCGTTTTAGCATACCTTACACCATTGCTTAATATATTCATAAAAGCTTGAATCAATTTCCCTCTATCGCATTTTACGACTGCATCATCACCACTTAATCCTATTTTAATGTTTTTCTTATTTAACTGAGGCATTATTTTCTCTATACATTCGTCAAAAATGTCTTTGAGATATTCTTTGTGCATTTTAAGGCCTTCTTGATGTGTCTCTAGTTTCGTCAGATACATCAAGTCATTTACGATGTCTCTAAGCCTTATGCTTTCATCTATTATTATGTCTAGAGACTTTGGTATATCATCACTTTCAATGACCCCATCCTTTATCCCTTCTGCATAGCCTTGTATTGACATAAGGGGAGTCTTTAACTCATGTGAAGCATTTTGCAAAAAACGCCTTTGGGATGTATAGTAATTCCTGAGTTCCACAGACATGTCGTTAAAAGCATCTGCCAAAAGCTTTATTTCTCCATCAGATTTTATTTCTACCTTTTCCCCAAACTTCTTGTTTTTAATCTTCTCAACCACTTCTGTTAGTTTTGCAATTGGTGCGGAGATAGATTTTGAAAGCAAATAACCTATTATGAGTGATATTATGCCAGAGACTAAAAATCCTTTTAAAAGGACTCCTACTATATGAAGGGAAGCAATCTTTATGCCTTTGACAAGTGTATACATAACTATAGAACCTATTACTTTTCCGCTTATATTGCTTATTATGGGAAATACAGCAGCTACTACATCTATGTTGCCTATCTTTATGCTATTGTAAGAGCCTTCCTTTGTTATTTTATCCAGTATAGCGTACTCTATCTTATTGCCTCCACCAAACGGGTTTTGTTTTGATGAGTACACAATATCACCATTAAGGTCTACTACTAGCAAATCGCCATCAAGGATTTTGCCACCAACCCTAAACTGCGGCATGTACCTTATGGATTGCAACGCCTCAGGCGTACTTATCCTTCCATTGTAAAGCCTCTGTATAACAGAACCTTGCCTTATGAGATTTTGCCTCGCTTCATTTATTAAAAAGTCCCTTATCATTAAATTAAAAAATACACCGATTATAGAGAATGAAATAAATATAAGCAATATATAAGAAATTATCAACTTAAATCTTATAGACATCACGATTCCACCTTATAACCATATCCCCAAATGGTAGAAATATTAAACTCACAACCATAGCTTTGCAATTTTTTCCTTACCCTTTTTACCATATCGTCAACTGCCCTTGTCTCAGTAAACGAATCATATTTCCAGACTTTCTCTAAAAGCTGTTCTCTTGTAAATGCCTTATTTGCATTCTCAGCTAAAAATTGTATTAGCTCAAACTCCATCGAAGTAAAACTCATTTCTTCTCCATTGTAAAGGACTTTCCTTTCGTCTGGAACTATAACTATATCTTTTATTTTTATCTCGTTGCTTCTTTTAGGCATTTTCACCCTTCTAAATACAGATTTCATTCTTGCTATAAGCTCTCTAGGCGAAAAAGGCTTTGCAATGTAATCATCAGATCCTAATTCTAAACCTAATATTTTATCCAAATCCTCATCTCTTGCAGAAACAATTATTATTGGCACATCGCTTATCTTCCTTATTTCCTTGCAAAGCTCGTAACCGTCCATTCCAGGCATCATTATGTCTAAGATAAGCATATCAGGCTTATCTTTATTGAAATTTTCTAAGACGTCTTCAGCATTATCAAATGCTTTTACATTATACCCTTCTTTTTCGACGTATTTAACCATTAAATCTCTAATATTCTTATCATCATCAATAATATATATAAGCTCAGACATAGTACCACCTCATCTATAATTTACCATTTTAAAACTGTAAAAACAACACTTGTATACTGTAGATATACATATTTTAAAACATTTTGACATAAAAAATAAAAGACGGGCATACCGCCTTTAAATATACTTTAATTTTATACAAATGAAAACACCATAAGAATTGCGGTTAGTGAAATCAATACAATTGTAGTTCCCCAACCAATAACATTTTTTGCAGGACTATTTACGTATTTGCCCATTATTTCTTTATTATTTACAAGTAGCATCATAGATATTAAAACTACCGGCAATAAAATACCGTTCAATACCTGTGTCCATATTGTTATGGTAATAAGTGGTGCATGTGGAATCAATATTATGGCAACAGCTATGATGATTATAGCCGTAAATAGTGTATAAAATTCTGGAGCTTCATCAAGCCTTTTGTCTATACCTGCTTCAAAACCAAATGCTTCACAGATGTAAAATGCCGTTGCAACCGGAAGTATTGCAGCAGAAAAAATTGACGCAATAAAAAGCCCAAACGCAAATACACCTGAAGCCAACTCACCAGCCAGCGGTTTTAAAGCCATAGCTGCATCCTTTGCCTCGTTTATCCTTATTCCGTTAACATGAAGTGTGGATGCGCAAGCTACTATTATAAAAAATGCTACGGCTACTGTTGCGATACAGCCTATCACAACATCCCAAATAGTGTACCTATAATCCTCTATTTTTACGCCTTTTTCTATAACAGATGACTGCATGTAAAATTGCATCCAAGGGGCTATTGTAGTACCGACGATACCTATTACCATGCTTAAATAATCTGCTTTAAACGACATCGTAGGTTTTAATATAGATAATCCAATTGTCTTCCAATCCGGATGTGCCAAAAGGGCTGAAATTATATAAGACAGCAAAAATACGCTAAAAACCAAAAACACCTTTTCTGCTATCGTATAATTCCCCTTGACAATTAGAAGCCAAACTGCAATAGCCGCTAAAGGTACCATTATATACTTGCTAATGCCAAAAATCTCCATACTGCCTGCAACGCCGGCAAATTCTGTTGCAGTGTTGCCAATATCCGCAATGAGGAGTCCAAGAAAAATAAAAAATGTAACTTTTACACCAAAATTTTCTCTTATGAGATCTGCCAATCCTTTTCCTGTTACAACACCCATTCTAGCATTCATCTCTTGAATCACTATTAAGACAATAAATGATGGTATCAATGTCCAAAGCAATTTATATCCGTAAATGGCACCTGCCACAGAATACGTGGTTATGCCACCTGCATCATTATCTACACTTCCTGTTATAATACCTGGGCCTAAAATAGACAGAAATATCAACAAATTTGTAAGAAATGTCTTTCTCTTTGCCACTCCACACTACCTCCTTGCGTACATCTTTCCGCTCTTCATCAGTTCATATATAATGTCGTTTATAAGTACTGTTCCTAAAAGCTTCATATCATCATCAACGACAGGTATTGCCACCAAGTTGTACTTAGTCACAGTTTTTATAAGCGACTTAATAGAGTCTGTGTCTTTTGTATAAATTATATCTCTGTTCATAATATCATTTAACAGAGTGTTTGGCTCTGAAATGACTAAATCTCTTAATGTTACAGCTCCTAAAAGTTTATTCGTTTTATCGACTATATAAAGATAATATATAATGTCTTCATCAGGTTTTAAAAGCCTCAGCTCACGTATTGCCTCTTCAACGGAAAGAGTATTCTCAAATGCCACAAAATCAGTTGTCATCAAGCTTCCAACAACATACTCAGGATACTCCATCAGCTCTCTAACTTCTAATGAGGCATTGTTTTCCATTTCATTTAACAGTTCTTCAACTTTTTCTTCATTCAGATCATCAAGTATGTCTGCAACTTCATCTGCAGGCATTTCTTCCAAAATATCTGCAGCCTTAGACACAGGTAGCTCGTTTAATATGCTTCTTTGAGTATCTGTCTCCATCTCTTCCAGCACATCTGCTGCTCTTCCATGCTCGAGGCTTGAAAATATATCTATACCGGTTTTTAAATCAAGATCTTCGATTATGTCCGCAAGGTCTGAAGGGTGAAGTGTTGCCAATTTATGATAAGTCTTTGATAACATTATATTTTCATTTGAACGAGAAACTGTTTCTATATCCTCCCAAAGTATGAATTTACTGGATACGGTTTTGCCAAATCTCTTTAATACCCTTTTTAACGGCTTTGCAAGTCCAAGCCTTCTTAAAATTCCTTCAATTCCTATATCAACAGCAATCGCAAACAAGCCCTTATCCAAAAGTGCAAGCCTTATATCATTTACCCTTACAACTTTTCTTCCATTGACATCAATAATCTGCTTATCCAAAACGTTTTTTGATAAGTATAAAACATCCTTAAGATTACCTGCTTCTACTGGATTATTGCATACAAGTTCATACTGCCCAAACTTTTTTGTTATCTTCATATTCTCCCATTTGTATGTCTTAGTGCCCAATCTCGTTTTTACTACCATGGATATGGCTACAGGATGCTGAATAGCCGTTGAAACACCGATGTCTTTTAACCTGCCTAGAACTTCACCATTTTTTAAAAATATCTTATTTCCTAAGATTCTGCTTAAATAAAGGCTTAAAATAGGCATCATACTACCTCCTTTTCACCGGGAGGAGTTTAAGGTAAGATAGACTCCTCCCTCATATTCTTTTTTGAATTTTTAAATTTTATTCGCTTATTATAAGGGCCAGAGTCCATCATTACCACCTGCCTTTTGAAAAATTTAAGCCTTTTACAATAAAGTAAAAGGCTCTTTTCTCAACACACTCGTTGGGTTTTAGCACTATGCGGCATAGGCTTCACCAGCTGAATTAGATTAAACCTTGTTACGGTAGAATCTGTTGACCCATTGGCATCTCTCGATGTTTCCGGGCATCAGCATGTATCCGCATAGGAGCCTCACTTAACGAACTTTATTCAATTGCACATAAATTATAACATACAATCTTTATGTATACAACAAATTTATGACAAATTTTTTAACGCATTTACATCTTTTATTATTATAGCGTGTCTATCCAGTTTTATAACTCCTTCTTTGTCTAACTGACTTAAAATTCTTGTCATATTTTCTCGAGACGTCCCTACCATGTTGGCAAGGTCTTGTCTGCTTAAGTTTAATTCTATAGCAATTCCTTCTTTATTTTTCACACCTTTTTCTCTTGCAAATGTCAAAAGTATAGAAACAGTCCTACCTAAAGAATCCTTCAATGCCAAGTTTTCAATTATAACTGCAACATTCTGTAGTCTTTTTGCCATAAGTTTTATTATACCAAGGGCTATTTCGTTATTCTTTAATATGAGATTTTCAATGTCTTTGTTTTTTAAGATGATAATTATTGAATCTTCTATCGCTTCCGCTGTAGCTGGGTATTTCCCACCTATAAATAGAAGGGATTCAGCAAATATATCTCCATTTTCCATGATTTTAATAATATGCTCTTTGCCTTGTTGTGACGTTTTTGAAATCTTAATTTTACCTGTTTTTACAAAGTAGATAGCATCTCCTTCATCACCTTCAAAAAAAATAATGCTACCCTTTTTGTACTCTTTTTTATAGGCGATTTTATCCAATTCTTTTAATGAATTTTCGCTAAGAGTATTGAAATAGGGTATCTTCTTAAGATAATCATATTCACACATAAAAATACCTTCTTACCTATTCTGTCCTGTATTTTTCAATACTTACAAATTTCGTATATTGTCCCATCCACAATAGCTCAATCGTACCTGTTGGCCCATTTCTGTGTTTTGCAATGATTAGCTCTGCTATATTTTTCTTTTCGGAGTCTTTGTTGTAATAATCATCTCTGTAGAGAAACATCACTATGTCAGCATCCTGTTCTATTGCACCTGATTCTCTTAAATCGCTTAAAATTGGCCTATGATCTGATCTTGCCTCAGGTGCACGGGATAGCTGCGATAATGTTATAATGGGAACCTGTAATTCCCTCGCAAGTCCTTTTAATGACCTTGATATCTCTGAAACTTCTTGCTGGCGGCTTTCCGAATTTCCTCTTCCTTGCATAAGCTGCAAGTAATCTATAAGCACCAATGATAAACCTTTCTCCAGCTTTAGTCTTCTACACTTTGCCCTTATGTCCATCACAGATATGCCAGGTGTATCATCAATGTATATTGGTGCTGTGGAAAGAGGTGCCATTGCAGCAGCAAGTCTTGGCCAATCATCATCATCTAAATTGCCAGTCCTTAATTTCTGGCTATCGATATTAGCTGTAGAGCATATAAGTCTATTTACAAGCTGCTCTTTTGACATCTCAAGGCTAAATATTGCAACAGGCTCTTTAAGCGCCAGCGCCGCATTTTCTGCAATGTTTAAAGCAAATGATGTTTTACCCATTGAAGGCCTCGCTGCTAAAAGTATGAAATCTGATGGCTGAAATCCAGATGTCTTCAAATCCAGATCCGGAAAACCTGACGGCACACCGGTCAGATGCCCTTTATTTTTATAGAGATTCTCTATATTATAAAATGTATCCATTAAGACATCTTTTATGGGATAAAAATTTTCAGTGTTCCTTCCCTGTGCTATATCAAATATCTTTTGTTCTGCCGCATCCAATACATCATGGATATCGCCGCCGCTATATCCCATTTCCATTATTTCAGATGAAGCTTGGATAAGACGCCTTAATGTAGCCTTTTCCCTAATCATCTTTGCATAATACGATACATTAGCAGTAGTAACAATACTGGATGATAAATTTGTTATGTAGTCAAGTCCTCCAACAGCCTCCAAAAGGTTTTGCCTTCTCAACTCATCAACGACAGTAACTAAATCAACCGGTATGTTTTTTTCAAACATATCCATAATGATTGTAAAAAGCTTTTTATTTGACTCTTTATAAAAATCATCTGCTTTAATTATCTCAGATGCATCGATTATGGCATCCCTTGATAAAAGCATTGCACCTAAAACAGCTTGCTCTGCCTCTATATTTTGAGGAGGGATTTTATTCCACTCCATCTCATACCCCCCTTAAAGCAACCAAAACCCTGTGAATTTTTAGTACCAAGACCTGCAAAAAATTTTATTCGCCTACAACCTCTACTTTTATTTTAGCCTGTATGCCGGGGTACAATTTTACATCTACATTAAATGTACCTGTTGTTTTTATTGCATCAGCAAGATTTATTTTCTTTTTGTCTATATCGTATCCTCTTTTCTTTAGCTCATCTTGTATATCCTTAGACGTTATAGAACCAAACAATTTGCCATTTTCTCCTGTCTTTACTTTAAGCTTAATTGTCTCCTGTGAGAGCTTTTTTGCTATCTCTTGTGCTGCTTCCACCTCTTTCTGCCTTTTTTTCTCCTCTGCCTTCTTCTTTTCATTAAGCACATTTATATTGGACTTCGTGGCATCTATAGCAAGCCCCCGTGGCAAAAGATAATTCCTGCCATAACCATCGCTTACATTTACTATATCGCCTGCTTTACCTATGCCCTTTACATCTTTTTGCAAAATCACTTTCATTACAATTCACCTTCCTTAAAGTATTCATCAATAGCTTTCTTCAAATCATCTATTACATTTTGAAGGGGTTTTTTAACCTGCGCACCTGCAACAGTTAAATGTCCACCGCCTCCGAGTTTTTCAAGTATTACCTGAACATTTATATCTCCTATAGACCTTCCGCTGATAGCCACGTCGTCATGCCTTTTAAATACGACAAAAGATGCCTGAACACCTTTTATGTTTAAAAGCTCGTCTGCAGCTTGAGCAGCAATCACATTGTCAGTCTCTTCAGGGCTTACAGCAATTGCTATCCCTTCTTTTGTTATTTCCGCATTTTTAACTATCGTAGATTTTATTATATACGATTTTAAATCATTTTGAAATAGCATCTTGACAGATATGGTATCTGCTCCTTTCCTCCTCAAATAAGATGCTGCCTCAAACGTCCTTACACCTGTCCTAAATGTAAAATTTTTTGTATCAACTGTTATTCCAGCAAGTAAAGCTTCTGCCTCTATCGGTTTTAAGTCTACTTTATCTTTAATATACTGGGATATCTCCGTCACAAGCTCACACGTAGAAGATGCGTACGGCTCAAGGTAAACAAGCAATGCCTTGTCTATAAACTCTTTTCCCCTTCTGTGGTGATCTATAACTATTATCCTCTCTACAAGATTTACCAATTCAGGATACGTTAAATAACTTGGTCTGTGAGCATCTACTACTATAAGCAATGTTTTCTGATTAACGACACTTTTTACATTGCCTACATCTATAAATGGATTTGCATATTCCTCGTCTCTTTCTATCTTTTCTAAGAGAGTTTCTATTGCTGGATTCGATTTATCTAAAATTATCTTAGCTTCTTTTCCAAGTGATACAGCACACCTGTACATACCAATCGCTGCACCTAAAGAATCAAAATCCATAAAATTATGTCCCATCACCAAAACATTAGAAGACTCCTCAATAAGCTCTCTTATTGCATGTGATACAACTCTGGCTTTGACTTTTGTCCTTTTTTCAACAGCTTGTGTTTTACCACCGTAAATCAAAATTTTTTCACCTTTTTTTACGACGGCTTGGTCTCCGCCTCTGCCTAAAGCTAAATCAATTGCAGACGTTGCATACTCGTTCAATTTGCTGAACTCAGGTGAATCAGCACCAACACCTATACTCAATGTTACAGGAATTTTGTTGCCTACATTTATATCTCTTATGAAGTCAAGTATTTCAAATCGATTTTCTTCTAGATTGTTAAGATCTCTCTCTTGTGTAACAAAGATGTACCTATCATTAGCATATTTAATTATATATGCATTCATAGACTGTGCCCAGATATTAAGCCTTCTTTCAATCTCTGCCGCAATAACAGGCCTATTTAAATCATCTGCAGACTGAAGTGCTTCTTCATAATTATCTACAAGTATGTAGCCTAAAACCGGTTGTAAATTGCTAAGTTTCTTTGATATTTCCATGTAATCAGTTTCGTCAAAAATGAAAATATTATAATAAGTATGATTGTCTTTAGACTTTTTTCTTTTAGGTTGAGATAATATGCTCATCATGTAATAGTATTTATTGCCTATTTTAAAATGATACTTATCATCTTTTCTTGATTTAGCATATTTTAAAATAATATTATTTATGTCTTTCTTATCTTCAAAATTTTGAGCAAAACATGAATTATACCATACTATATTTCCTTCATCGCTTATTAAAGCGACTGGTATAGGCAAAAGTGATAATACATTGCCAGACGCCTTATCAACACTAAAAAAAAGTCTTTCAATGTACTTATCAAATTCTGTCCGCTTCTTTTTTTCTCCCTTGTACTCTAAGTACAAAATGTATATCAGCAATACCATTGATGCAAAACCTATATAAATATTGTAATATAAAACTGTAATCGTCAGAACCGCTGACAAAATTGCATTAAGTAGACTTACAGAGGATATCAATTTATAAATTTTTTTATCAAACATATCCACATCCCCTTAAAACTTAGATACTAAGTTAATCAAATTTCTAAGTAAATTTTCTCAAATTCATGCTTGTATCGATTACTCCTAACAGTGTCATTAATGAAAAAGTAACAGGAAATAGAAACAATGCTAACAATATGATATTGCTGATGGCAGAACTTAAATTAAATCTCTTTGTAATGAAATATTTAACGTAAGAAAGACCGCTTATAGTAAATCCAATAGACAGAAGAAGCAAAAGATTAGACGCCACTATACTGGAATTTACAAAATACTGATATAAAAGGGCACCGATAAATATCCAACCCGTCACGTACGGCATCCTCCAAAACATAAATTGAGGCAATCTTTTTACTTTCTGATCTTTCATCATTATCTTGGACAAAAGCATATAGTTTGCCACAACAACTATAGCAATCATTATGACAAAAATCGAAGGCAGCAAAACTTTAATAGTCTCTATCATATAATTTATCATGCTTCTAATCGCAGCTTCATTGGGGGTATTTTTATAAAGTGCTAAGACCTCATTCCCAATTTGTGCATAATCATTTAAAATACTGTTTATTACATTTATACCAAATATTTTGAGAATATACAATAGCCCAACAAATCCAACTAAAGATATTACTCCAGTCTCTATTACAACATCACGAGGTGTATTCCCTTTTTTTATGAGATAACCCATTATAATTCCGATTACACTTATAACTGCAACTATTGAGGCAGTTATAATATCTGTAAATAAAAATGTAGCTATAAAAACTATAATAGTGGATAAAATCCCATATAATAAATCGCTTCTAATAGATACAATGCTTATAGGCACTGGTACAAAAAAAAGTATGAAAAAAAGCGGTGGTACATATGCACCAATTAAAACAATTATAACTGCCATAGCCACCATAATAGCTGCATTTGCAATATTTTTGCTATCCATCTCTGCGCCTCCATGTATAGATCTTACCTCTTTTTAAGATAAGCAATAAGATCTTTATAATTCTCCGAACCCTCTTCATCGATTTCTGCCAAAATAGATCTTATGCGCTTTAAAATCTCCTCGTCAATTTCTCTAAAATCATATCCTAATTTATTTCCCAACAAATACCCAGTAATTATCACATGGCATATATTATCAATCAGCTCTAGTGATATATCATCATTATTAAAATTCTTGAATATAGATGCCGTTCTATCTAAAAGCTCTACTTTTAAATTTTCTAAGCTTTTGATATTCTTCGTTATATCAAAATTATTATCCATAATATCCCACCTTATACACATGAAAAACAAGAGAGGGCTGCGCCCTCTCTATTATATCATTATTCGACTGTATATGGTAGTAGTGCAATTTGCCTTGCTCTTTTTATGGCAACTGTAAGCTGTCTTTGATGTATTGCACAGTTTCCAGTTATCCTTCTAGGCAATATCTTGCCTCTTTCTGTTATATACTTACGCAACTTACCAACTTCTTTATAATCTATATAATCTATCTTGTCGGCACAAAAAGCACAGACACGCTTTTTTGCTTTTCTGTTTTTTCTCTTTTGAGCGGAATTTTCTTTAGCATTGCTATTATTGTTATTGTTGCCTGACATACTCAACCCTCCTTAGAATGGAAGATCATCTTCTGACTCTACCGGACTAAATCCATCAAAATCGCCGCCATCCACATCGATATCAAAACTATGAATATCTTTGCCTAAATCAATCATAGGATCATTGCCACTGCTTTTGTTGGAATCCAAAAATTTAACTTCATCTGCAACAACTTCTGTAATCCAGTGGCGATTGCCGCTGTTGTCATCCCATGAACGAGTCTGGATACTTCCGGCGACAGCAACTAATCTTCCCTTTTTAAGATTATTTCCACAAATCTCTGCAAGTTTTCGCCATGTAACGATGGGTATAAAATCTGCCAACCTGTCACCATTTTGCTGAGTATAATTCCTGTTAACAGCAAGTGTAAAAGTCGTTACAGGAATCATATTTGATGACGCATATTTTAGGACAGGATCTTTTGTTAAACGGCCTATCAATACAACTTTATTTAACATTATTTAACCCACCTATCAATGAATTATTTATCAACTTTAACAATAAGATATCTCAATATACCGTCTGTTATTTTGTAAACTCTCTCAAGTTCGTGTGGGACATCTACATCACTGTTAAAGTTCATCAAAACGTAATACCCTTCACTCTTCTTATCGATTTCATAAGCAAGCTTCCTTCTGCCCCACTCATCGACATTTGTAATTTCTCCACCTTTTTCTGTTATGAGATTTTTGAACTTCTCAATTAAAGCAGGTCTTGCTTCATCATTGACATCTGGAGAAATTATAAATATTGTTTCATACGATCTCATTATTTCACCTCCTTACGGACTTTACGGCCCTATTGGGCAAGGCGGCAATCCATATTGTTATTTTATCATTGTTCATTTGGTTTTTCAACAGTTTTTATTATTTTTTTCATTCCCTTCTCAAATTTAGGTCTTGGCATCAGCACCATTCTACCGCACTTTAAACATTTTATCCTTATGTCCATACCTACTCTAAGTACCTCCCATTCGTCTCCTCCACACGGATGGAGTTTTTTCATCTTGACAATATCACCCACGTTAATCTCTTTCGGCATCACTATCACCTTTCTTATTAATATCTTTTAATACAACATCCATGTGTGGATATGGAAACTCTACACTATTATCATCAAATTCCTGCTTTATTCTATATCTTAAATCCCTCTCTACAGCCCACTGCTGCATTGGCTTCGTCTTCGCAATTATTGTGACTTCAATAGCAGAATCTTTAAAGTTGGTTATACCAAGTACTGAAGGTCCTTCTAATATATCATCTCTATCTTTTTTTACCGCATTACATATTTCATTTAATATCTTTAAAGCTTTGTCTACATCCTCTTCATAAGATATACCAATAGTTACGAGAGCTCTCATAGCACCTTTAGAATGGTTTGTTACAGACGTAATTTCGCCATTTGGAATAATATTAAGATCACCTGAAAAGTCCCTAATTTTTGTGACTCTAAGTCCGATTTCCTCCACAGTTCCTGAAAAATTGTTTATAGTAATATAGTCACCAACTCCAAATTGATCTTCAAATATTATAAAAAAACCTGTTATGACATCTTTCACAAGACTTTGTGCTCCAAATCCAACTGCAAGACTGCCTACACCAGCTACAGCCAGTATTGAACCCATTTTTAATCCTAATATCTCCAGTATAGAGTAAATTGCAACAAAGTATATGACATACCTTAAAATATTTTTTGTAAGAGAAGAAAGTGTTTTTATCTTCCTTTCAGAAAATTGTATCTTAGACTTCTCCTGCATTACATAGAATCTATCTATCAAAAGGTATCCTAATTTTTTGGCAATATATGCTATTATTACGACTTTTAAAATATCAAAAGTCGTTCCTAGCATCTTTATTTCATAAAGTTTCAGTATTTGATTATACAAATTAAGCAGATATTCCAAATCAAACATCCTTTCACTCTAAATTATAGCAAAAACATTTTAAGGACATCATTGTTATTCAAAAATAGCTTTGCAAACTGAGACTTGTCTATATATGCCCAATAACTTAGTGGTAACATATTGTTTATAACTTTAAACAAACTGAATATGAAAAAAACAAATGCAAATCCTTCTACCATGCCTAAAAGTCCACCAGCTATTTTGTTAAAAATCCTTATAAACGGATAATTCAATAATTTGTTGAGTATCACTGCAAAGATTTTTAAAAATAATGTAAAGAACAAAAATATCAAAACTATGCTAATCAAATCTACAAACGACTTTATAGATGTAACATTAAAGACTACATTTTTTAAAGAACCTGCCAATTTCAATACAAAATCCAACAATTTTACATTCCCCATTATATACTGTGATACAATTGGATAAAACTTCACAGTCAAAATCCATGATATTACAATATTTGCTAATCCGTAAAGTGTCATAATAAAACCACTTATAAAACCAGAGTATATAAAATATGAAATTATCAAAACTATTAGAACATCAACAATATTCATAAAAACCACCTTAAAACACCTAATATTATAATACACATTTATGTGTCTGTTTTCAACCAATACTTAATTACAGTGTATTAACGGAACGAAACTTGTGAAAAATAATTATAGAAATACGCTTTAAGGAGATGGCATAGTGAAATTAATCAACATAAATGATAAAACGTGTTACAGTGATTTTAGTTTGGAATTTTCAAGATGTTTTAATAGATTGTTTAACTTTAAGGATGACTTTGTCGTTGTCTGTATTGGAACAGACAGATCCACTGGTGACAGTCTTGGACCAATAGTTGGATATAAACTGAAAAATTTCTTTTCAGATAGAATCGGTATTTATGGAACATTAAGCGAACCTGTCCATGCAAAAAATATAAATGAAACCTTATACAATATTAAAAAAGTACATAAAAATCCTTTTATTATAGCTGTAGATGCATGTCTTGGTTCACTAAATCATGTAGGCTGTATATCTATAGGTGAAGGTGCTATAAAACCCGGTGCTGGTGTTTCAAAAGATTTACCTCCTATAGGAAATATGTATGTGACAGGTATAGTAAATATTTCTGGATTTATGGAATTTATGGTACTACAAAACACAAGGCTCAATGTTGTAATGAAGATGGCAGATATAATAACATATGGCATAACGAAATCTATAATAGAATTGAAAAATCGCAAAGAAAGGGCATAATTCAAGCCCTTTCTTTGCTTTCATCTATATCAAACTGACTTATTTTTATAAAATTGTTTATGGCATCTACTACAGGCGCATATTTTTCATAGAATATCACAATCAAATCTCCCGGTTGTGCTTCGTACATAGCGGTCTTTAACGCATCTACTTCTTTTAAAATCACATTTACGTCTTCTTTACCGAGTCCACCCTTTAGTGCGCCTATTTCCAGAAGTTTTGCTATTTCACCTGGCTTTCGTCCTCTTAAATCTAAATCCTCTTTTATATAAACTTTATCAAATCCTTCTCCGCAGATTTCACCTATCTTCAATGTGCTTGAATCACTTCTGTCACCCGGCACACCAATTACTCCAAGCAAGCGATTAGGATTCAGCTTTCGAGCCGATTCTATTACCTTTCTTATACCGTCTATATTATGGCCATAATCCACAAGGACTCGGAAACTTCCTACATTGAAAATATTAAATCTACCTGGATTGTGATTTTCATCGCAATAAAATGATTTGATTCCCTTTGAAATCACATTCACTGGAATCTTGATGCCGTACGATGCGGCAATTGCTGCCATGGCATTTTCTACATTGTACAAGACTTTGCCGTTTAGCGTAGCTGGAATCTCATCAATTTTTGCAACAGGTACTATTTCACCATTTGCGATTACTATCGTATCATTTTTTACGTATACAGAAATACCACCTTCTTCTAAATGCCTTTTTATAGTAAGGTTATTCTCATGCATTGAAAAATATATGATTTTTCCTTTTGCCCTTTTAGAAATATACGGTGTCATAGGATCATCAGCATTTAAGACTGAGTACCCATCTTTTTTTACAGCTTCCACCACTAAAGATTTTACAAATGCTAGATCTTCTAATGTTTCAATACCATCTATGCCAAGGTGGTCTTCTGAAATATTCGTAATTATGCCTACATCAGCCAAATCGTATCCTAAACCTTCCCTTACAATGCCACCTCTTGCTGTTTCCAACACAGCCGCATCAATATTTTTATCCGCAAGACATGTCCTGGCACTTTTAGGTCCTGAATTATCACCTTTATATATACATACATCATCAACATAAATCCCATCTGTAGACGTCATTCCAACCGTATAACCATACGTCCTCAATATTTGAGATATCATTCTCACTGTCGTCGTTTTCCCATTGGTACCAGTAACTGATATAATTGGTATTGTAGCTTTGCTCCCTTTTGGATAAAGCATATTTATAATCGCTTTTGCGACATCTCTTGATTTACCCTTAGACGGGTAGTGATGCATCCTTATGCCTGGAGCCGCATTAACTTCAATTATAGCGCCATTGCCTCTGTTTAAAGGCATAGAAATATTTTCCATAGTAATATCAATTCCTGCAATATCCAAGCCAATGGCCTTTGCAGCTCTCACTGCTATTTCTATATTATCAGGATGTATTTCTTTCGTCCTATCAATTGCTGTACCACCAGTGCTTAAGTTTGCACTTTCGCGAAAATATACGTATACACCTTTTGGAGGAATATCATCAATTTGGTATCCTTGCTTTTTTAACACAAATTGTGAAATATTGTCTATGTTTATTTTTGTAAGAGGTTTCTCATGCCCAACACCTCTTAGAGGATTTCTATTTTCAATCTCTACTAGCTCCTTAATTGTATGTATTCCATCACTTAAGACTCTAGCAGGTATTCTTTCCGATACTGCAACAACTCTATCACCAATCACAAGAACTCTGTAATTTTTCCCCTTAATATGTCTTTCAACTATAACTAAATCACTTATGTTTTTTGCATTTCTATAAGCGACGATTAATTCCTCTTTATTTAATAGATTCAAAAAAACACCTTTCCCTTGATTGCCATTATATGGTTTAACTACAACTGGGTAGCCAATTTCCTCAGCTATGGCTATTGCATCATTTTCATTATATGCAACATCTCCTTCAGGTACTGGCAGCCCGTATTCTCTAATAATGTTTTTGGTCAGAATCTTATCACAGGCTATATCTACAGCAATGCAGCTAGTATTCTGGGTTATAGTTCCTTCTATCATCTTTTGATAGCGTCCATAACCTAGTCTCAATATGCTGCCATTTCCAACCCTTGTTACAGGAATTGACGCTTCTTCTGCAGCTTTCTTTATAGCCATAGTACTGGGCCCCAGCTCAACTTCCACAACAATCTTTCTTATTTGCTCTAATTCTTTCTCAAAGTTGAAATCCTCTCCACTTATAAATTTATTGACCATCTCAACCGCTAATTTAGCTGATCTTATTGCACATTCTTCTAATTCATATTCAAATATTACATTGTAAAGATGTCCTTCAATCAATCTAGCTTTCCCATATTTCACATCATACCCAAGTATATTTTGAATTTCCAATATTATATGCTCTGTAACATGTGGAAGATATGTACCTTCATCAAGTCTCTTTAAAAAACCACCTTCATAACCGTACGAACAACAATGTTTGTTTAAACTAGGAATTGTTCTTATAAGCCTTTCATTAAATCCCGGTATATCTTTTGTTGGTATATCATAATCACCTGTATCCACAATCATCTTTACAACAGGTCTATGGCAGTATATGTTTCTGCCACGATATACCCTTATATCCTTTATAACCATTATATATCCTCCTTGTTATATTTAAAAGGCTCTCTTAGCATAATATCAAAACCATACCCTGATGGGAGTATATGTAGTGTCACATGTGTTAATGATAATATCTCATCAGGGCTAGACTCTGACACATTGGTATTTTTCAATGTCCTACCGTCGACTACAGTTACTGCATTCGAGCCAATAACTCTAAATTTATTTCCATCGACTACTATAGCGGTATCTTCATCAATTCCTACTCCAAGATTTTCTGGGTTTTCAGCTATCGCAGTAAGCAGCCTTCCAATTCTTCCTCTTTGTGCAAAATGCTGGTCTATTATCACGTCATTTAAAAGTCCCAATCCTGGAGCCATGTTTATTGTACATTTCCTTGGAGACTCCTCATCATTGCCACCTATTATCATCGTTGTGGACATAACAGATGCTCCTGCACTTGTCCCAACTATTAAAATACCTTTCTGTTTATTTAATTCATTTAAAAGTTTGTCAATACCACTTCCTCCAAGTATACTTGTAATCCTCAGCTGATCTCCGCCTGTAAAGAAAATACATGTGCTGTTTCTTAGTCTTTCTTCAACAATTTCGTTTTTTGCATCATCTCTCGAATCTATATTTACAGTTTCAACAGTTCCAGCTCCTAACCTCTTAAAAATTTCTACATAATTTTTACCTACCTCTTCTGGCTTTTCTGTTGCAGTAGTCATTATGACTATTCTGCTATTTTCACCACCAGATAGTTTTATCACTTCTTTTAAGATTATGCATTTGTCTTTTTTATCTTCTGCACCACCTATGATTAAAAGCTTTCCTCTGTTTATTCCATCCATCTATACGCCTCCAGGTCGGTTCTTATTGTGTGAAATGAAAAATCAAAAAACTTCAGACATATATAGTATGGCTGAAGTTTTTTGTTAATATACTTTTTATTTAATTTGTACATATTTTTACAGAATTCCTCTCTACGTTCAATACTATGTTGTTAAAAAGCAGAACTTCCCCATCAACACACATTGCTACTTATACTCACCTTTGACCCTTCCTCGCTTTGTCTATTGCCTGAATCTCCTCTGCCGATAAAGGATAATTTGACTGTGCTTTAACTATTGGCTTTGCAAATGTAGCTGTTTCATTTCTGCCATATATTCCTGACAAGACTATTCCATTGTCTTCACTGTCTAAAAGAGCTATTGAAAAGCTCAAGTCAGATCCCACATCATTAAACGCATTATACCTTACAATACCAACTTTCTTTATAGAAGCCTTCATTTCACTATCTATCATGCTTAACTCTTTCCTAAACCTTTCAAGCTTTTCGTTAAATTCTTCATTTTTACTTATGTTCTTTGTTAAAAGCTCAATTACATCTCCGGTTTCCAATTCTTTTATAAGCTTCTTATACTGTTTCTTTAATTTTGTGTATCTAGAATTAATTATAATAACTACTATGAAATCAAATAACCCAAGAACAATGGCAAATAAAATAAATAAACTCATGTTTTTATTAAATATCATCATCAGTTCTTGCATACTTTCTCCTCCGAATTTCATAAATTTCCTTAAGTCAGCGCTTGTTTTGCTATGGTGTACAATGCATCTACAGCTTTATCTACTTCATCTTCGGTATTAAAATACCCTATTCCAAATCTGACTGTACCTGTCTTAAGTGTGCCTATCGTCTGATGAGCCAGTGATGAGCAATGAAGACCAGATCTTGTAGCTATATCAAAAGCTTTATCCAGAATGTAGCTGACTTCCCCAGAATCTATATCTTTGATATTTATAGATATAACTCCAACTCTCATTTCTTCATCGCTATTCCCATACAATATAAGGTTTGGTATATCTTTTACACCGTCAATGAACCTTTTTGTCAACTTCCTTTCATGTTTTAATATATTTTCTACACCTATGCTTCTAATATATTTCACACCTTCTTTTAGACCTGCAATACCAGGTGTGTTTGGTGTTCCACTCTCAAGCATGTCTGGCATCATATCAGGTTGATGGATATTTTCTGAATTGCTGCCTGTTCCACCTTCCTTTATCGTTTTAAGTTTTATCGTATCCCTTACATATAGTCCCCCTGTGCCTTGTGGCCCAAGGAGAGATTTATGGCCGGGAAACGCCAATAAATCAATATTGTCTCTTTCTACATCAATAGGATAACTTCCAGCAGTTTGTGCAGCATCAACCAGGAAATACACGCCCATTTCCCGGGCAATACTACCTATTTCCCTTATAGGCATCAATGTGCCAGTCACATTCGATGCGTGTATCATAGCAATCAATTTCGTATTTTTCTTAATAGCTTTTCTTACATCATCAACATCAATATTTCCCTTCTGATCGCATTTCACTATTGTCAAATCAATATAATTGCTGTCTCTTAAAGCTATCAGTGGTCTTATCATTGAGTTATGCTCCATGCTTGATGTTATCACATGATCGCCTTCATTTAAAATGCCTTTTAATGCGATATTTAAAGAATCTGTAGTATTAAGCGTAAAAATTACTCTCATAGGATCATTTATATTAAAAAGCTGGCACAACTCCTGCCTTGCCTCTAATATATGCTTTCCAGAGTCTATTGCTAATCTATGACTTCCTCTACCTGGATTTCCACAATACCTCATTACCCTGTCAATCTCATCGTAAACTGATTCTGGCTTAGGATATGATGTAGCTGCATTATCAAAATAAATCAATTATAACCCTCCCATCAATTAATTTTATTCACTATCTTTAATGTATTCTAAGTTAATATAAGGAGGCATTTTCCTTCCAGCTTTAATAACTGCTCTATATGCCGTCTGTAAATCTACCATGTTTTTATTGCTGTATATCTTATACCTGCTTCTGTACTTAGAAGGTGTAGAAATCAACATAATTGTATTTGCACCTGCCATTAAAGCCTTAACTTGTGCATCTTTATCAATAGTTGCCAATGCAGTTGTAGCAGGTATAAAAACATTTTTTAAAACAAGCCTCGTTGCCGCAACTGTCTTTAACGTCATCTCAACATCTCCATGTGGATATGTCTCCAATGGTGTGCCTGTAGCCGGTACAAATGGTCCAATACCTACCATGTGGATTCCCATATCTTTAAAAAACAATATATCTTTCGCTATATCTCTTGCTGTTTGTCCAGGAAGTCCTATAATATTGCCATTACCATTTACATATCCGTTCTCCCTTAGCCACTCAGAACATTTAACGCGATAATCAAAATCATCATCAGGATGTATATTTTTAAATATTTCCCTGTTGGTAGTTTCTATTTTCAACAAAAAATTATTTGCCCCAGCTTCCCTAAAATGCTTGTATTCTTCATAACTTCTTTCACCAATACTTAACGTTATGCGCATATTAGTCTCTTTCTTAATTTTCTTAATAATTTCAATTATCTTATTTTCTGTATACCACGGATCTTCACCTGATTGAAGAATAACTGTCCTTATACCCATCTTTTTTAATTCTTTTGCAGTTTGGATTATCTCATCTATGTCCATCCTATATCGCTCAACAGATAAATTATCTCTCCTTAACCCACAATAAAAACAATTCTTTCTGCAAATATTTGAAAATTCTATTGCTGCCCTTATATCAACAATATCACCTACAACTGCCTTTCGCATCTCATCCGCAGCTTTAAATATAGAATTTAAGTTCTTATCACCACTGGAACTTAGTATGACAACTATGTCGTCTTCTGTTAGCTCTATTCCATTTTCTACTTTTTTCAAGACATTTATTAAATCATCATTTAAGTCTTCTTTAATTTTATCAATAATTCCTTCAAGTTTACGTATTTTATAAGGGTATATCCCTTTCAATGATATAGAATTATCTTTAAGGAGTTTTTTTGCTACATCAACATTATATGCATTAATTTTTATTGCGGTACTGCACACAGAACCATACTCTGATGGAGCAGGAATCAATTCAGTCTTAATATCATTTTGCTTTAATATTTTATCTGCATTCAGCATATGCTGCGTCGAATTACAAATTATTATATAGTGTTCCATATATTTTCACCTGTAAGTTTTATTCATATATCTATATTTTATATTTATTTAGCCATAGTTACAATAGAAAATGCATTTGTTTTTACAAATGCATTTTCTATCATCTATTTATTATAAGATCTGTAAGCCTGGATAAATCCTCTTCACCGTAATATTCGATCATTATCTTTCCTTTATTTTTACCTGGTATTATCTTTACCTTCGTTCCAAAAAATCTGCAAAAATTGTCTTCTATCTCTTTAATATATATGTCATTAACCTGTCTTTTTTTTCTTTTCGATGATGCCACTTCTTTTATTAAATTTTCCGTTTCTCTAACATTTAAATTCTTATCAACAATTTTATTTGCAATTATATTCTGCTTGTCTGCATCTTGCAAAGCTAATATGACTTTTGCATGACCTGTAGTTATTTTCCCTTCCATCAGCATATTTTGAACTTTTTCATCTAGATTAAGCAATCTAATGCTATTAGCAATTGCCGACCTGCTTTTGCCAACTCTCTTTGATATTTCTTCCTGTGTTAAGTTAAACTGTTCCATCAGTGACTTGTATGCTTTTGCTTCGTCAATTGGATTGAGGTCTTCTCTCTGGAGATTTTCTATAAGGGCTATCTCCATCACTTTTTGGTCATCAAAATCTTTAACTATAGCTGGTATTTCTTTTAGCCCTGCAAGTTTAGCTGCTCTCCATCTTCTTTCCCCTGCTACAATTTGGTATCCTAAATTGATTTTTCTAACAATAATAGGCTGTATAATACCGTGTTCTTTTATAGAATCAGATAACTCTTTTAAAGATTCATCATCAAAATGTTTCCTTGGCTGGAATTGATTTGGCTCTATGTCTGAAATTTTTATATTTTCTACGCCTTTTGTATTTTCTTCATCAATATCAGGTATAAGAGCTTGTAAACCTCTACCAAGCCCTCTTTTATTATTCAATTGCCTCACCATTCCTTTCAATTATCTCTTTTGCCAATTCTTCATATGCTTCAGCACCTTTTGAATGTGGGTCATAAAGAGAAATAGGTTTTCCAAAGCTTGGTGCTTCACCTAATCGTATATTTCTCGGTATTATAGTGCCGTAGACTTTTCCCTTGAAGTATTTCTTAACTTCATCAACAACCTGTATCGATAAGTTTGTCCTAGCATTAAACATGGTTAATACAACCCCTTCAATTTCAAGGCTGTGATTGATGTTTTTCTTTATTAAGTTTATTGTATTCATTAACTGCGTTAAACCTTCCAAAGCATAATATTCACACTGTATCGGCACTAATACTGAATCTGCTGCCGTTAATGCATTAATTGTTAAAAGTCCCAACGATGGAGGACAATCAATCAAAATAAAATCATAATCATCTTTAATATCTTTGAGGGAATTTTTAAGCCTGAATTCCCTCGATAGCATGGGAACAAGTTCTATCTCTGCTCCTGCCAATTGGATGCTGGATGGTACAATAGAAATACCATTCATCTCATTAAGCGTTATAAGAGCTTCTTTTATGTTTCTTTCTTCAATTAAAATATTATATGTAGTACAATTAAGGGATGAATCATCTATTCCAAAGCCACTGGTCATATTGCTTTGGGGGTCCATATCGACACATAACACCTTTTTCCCACTGGCAGATAAGGAATAACCTAAATTTATTGTTGTCGTTGTTTTGCCAACTCCACCTTTTTGATTTGCTATAGCTATTATTTTTCCCAATTTATCACCCCGCTATTTTTATCATATTTTTATTATAACATTGTTCCATGTGGAACAAAAGTTAAATAACAACACGGGGATGATTGAATGCTATTTTTTAGGAATTCTTATCTTAAATTCTATATAATCATCTTCATTCTGCTCTGTGTATTCCGCATCAACACCAGATTTTTTCATTATTGAAATTGCCTGTTTAATAGTATTTACAAAAATTCTTATGTCCTTATAAAATTTCATCATTTTCTTTTTTTCTTGTTTCTTATCTTCTTCCATCGTAATCTTATTTATCATGTCCTGCACAATTTTTTCAGTTTCTTTAACATTGCATTTCTTCTTAATTATTATGTCAATTGCTTTATTTTGAAGTTCTTCATCGGGAAGCCTTAAAAGTGCTCTTGCGTGTCTCTCTGTCAGGTTATTTTCAATCAATTTTGCTTTAATGCTATCACTTAATTTTAAAAGCCTCAATTTGTTAGCTATTGTAGATTGGCTTTTTCCAAGCATAGCAGCTAATTTTTCTTGTGTGAGATTATGGTCGTTTATCAAATTATTATACCCTTCTGCTTCCTCTAAAAAATTTAGATCTTTTCTTTGAAGATTTTCAATCAAAGCAATAACTGCAGAGTCTTCGTCATAGGCTTCAAAAACTATGGCAGGTATCGTCTTAAGTCCCGCAAGTTTTGAAGCCCTCAACCGCCTCTCACCTGAAATAAGCTCGTAAGAATTGCCATTTACAACTCTTACACTTATTGGCTGTATCACTCCATAAGCTTTTATTGAATCACAAAGCTCCTGCAGATTGGCAGTGTCAAAAATTTTACGAGGCTGATATGGATTAGGTCTAATAAGGTCTATCGGCAAGTATTTAATCTCTTGTTGCTTTATCGAAACCATAAAAAACACCTCTTTAAAAACAATCAGATTATTACTTATATATATTCTACAATAAAATCAAAATTCCTCCTAATATACCATAATTATCCTATTATTTTATTATTGAAATAAAAAGCTATTTTACCTATAAATTTCAGGTATTCTTATACTTAGAGAATCAATGGTTCCATCTTTAATCATTTCTTTAAGTCCTTCAGGATATATATCATATTTGTCAAATTCAGAAATATCTATCCACTTAACATCTTTTATCACTTGTTTGTCTTCAGGCATATCCGGATCAAAACCCAATCGCAAATCTCCACCAACAATTGAACATCTAAAATACGTTGCGTAGTAAATGCTGTATTCCTCAAGATAGCATACACTATCTGCAATAATATCATAACCCGTTTCTTCTTTGCATTCTCTTATCAGTGCATCAACGCAAGACTCATTCTCCTCAACTCGTCCACCAGGAAAAACCCATCCAATCTCATTTTCCACCTGATGTTTAACAAGTAAAACTTTATTGTCATTAATAATTACAGCTCTTGATACTAATAAACACGCTCTTAGATTACCCATAATATTTATCCTTTCACTTAAAGTGGTATTTTTTCAATTAATTTTGGCTTTCTAGGATATTTCATATCTGTAGTACCAAATTTTCTTATCAAAAGCAGATTATGAACAATATCCGTATAAGGCAATGTTACTTCAAAAACATCTTCTATATTACTCTTTAAAATATTTAAAGCATTATTAGACATTGCTATCTCCTCATCTACATTTGAGCCTTTATATGCAATTAAATATCCATCAATTTTAACAAATGGAATGCAATACTCAAGTAATACATTTAATTGTGCAACAGCTCTTGACAATGATATATCGAATTTTTCTCTTAAAAAATTATCCTTTCCTAAGTCTTCTGCACGCCCATGTATTATCTCTACATCATTTAGATGTAATTGCTGTACTAATTCATTTAAAAAAACAGTTCGCTTTTTTAATGAGTCAATAATAGTCAATCTCAAAGAGGGATAAATAATTTTAAGAGGTATAGATGGAAATCCAGCACCTGCACCTACATCTATTATCTTTTCATTGCCATTTATCTTTTTACAAATTTTAGCTGTTAAGCTATCCAAAAAATGCTTAATGACAACATCCCTTTCTTCCGTAATGGCTGTCAAATTCATTTTTTGATTCCATTCCAGAAGAAGATCATAATATTTTATGAATTGTTCCACATGGAACAGTTGGAGATTAACTCCTAATGATTCTGCTCCACTTATTAGTAAATCAATATTGTCTTTCTTCATAATCTATCTCCTTGACTGCAAATAAATTAAAATTACAGATATATCAGCAGGTGATACACCTGATATCCTAGATGCCTGTCCCACAGAAGTCGGCATTATACTTTTTAACTTTTGCTTTGCCTCAATGCTTATACCTTTTATATCATCATAATTTATCCAAGAAGGTATCTTTTTGTTTTCTAACGCCTTAAATTTCTCCACTTGTTCCAACTGTTTCTTTATATATCCTTCATATTTTATATTAATATCGATCTGCTCTGCTACATCATCTCTTATATCTTCAGGTCTATCCTTGTCAATTAACTTAGATGAAATATAATCAATCTCAGGCCTTTTTAGTAAATCATACATGGTAATCCCTGTCACAATTGGTGAACTTCCTTTAGATTTTAAATATTCATTGACAAAATCACTTGGAACAATCATTGCGTTTTTCAATCTTTCCATCTCTTCTTCATACTGAATTTTTTTCTTCAAAAACCTTTCGTACCTTTCATCATCTACAAGTCCAATTTGCCTTCCCTTTTCAGTCAATCTAAAATCCGCATTGTCCTGTCTCAATATAAGTCTGTATTCAGCTCTTGATGTCAGCATTCTATAAGGTTCATTTGTACCTTTTGTAACAAGGTCATCAATTAAGACACCTATATACGCTTCAGATCTATCTAATATAAAAGGCTCTCTATTTAAAAGCTTCATAGCAGCATTTATACCTGCCATCAAACCCTGCGCAGCAGCTTCCTCATAACCAGATGTTCCATTTACCTGACCTGCAAAAAACAATCCTGATATTGTCTTTAATTCAAGTGACTGCTTTAACTGTGTAGGATCAATGCAGTCATACTCAATGGCGTATCCAGGCCTCATAACTTTTACATTTTCAAGTCCTTTTATTGTCCTTAAAAATTCAATCTGAACATCCTCAGGCATGCTAGAAGACATGCCTTGTACGTACATCTCATTGGTATTCCTTCCTTCAGGCTCTATAAAAAGCTGATGTCTAGGTTTGTCTGGAAATTTAACAACTTTATCTTCTATAGAAGGACAATACCTTGGTCCAACGCCTTTAATTTCACCACTGTAAAGTGGCGACCTGTCTATGTTTCTCATTATAACCTCATGTGTCTTACTATTTGTATACGTAAGCCAGCATGGGATTTGTTCCACATTTATTTCATCATGCAAATATGAAAAAGGTTTTATTTTTTCATCACCAGGCTGAATTTCCATAGCATCAAAATTAATAGATTTTTTATCTACACGAGCAGGTGTACCTGTCTTAAACCTCATCAATTTTATATTAAGTCTCTCTAAACATTTGGACAATTCATTTGCAGGAAACAATCCATTAGGACCACCGCTATAACTTACATCGCCAATTATAATTCTTCCCCTTAAATAAGTACCTGTCGTTACAATACATGACTTACACATATATCTTGCACCATTTTTTGTAATTACACTTTTCACTTCACCATTTTCTACTTCAATATCAACAACTTCAGCTTGTTTTATGTCGAGATTCTCCTGCTTTTCAAGTGTATACTTCATATTAAATTGGTATCTTTTTTTATCAGACTGAGCTCTTAATGCCCTTACAGCAGGCCCTTTGCTGGTATTTAAAGTCCTTTCCTGTATCAAAGTTTCATCTGTATTTATGGCCATTTGTCCCCCCAGTGCATCAATCTCTCTTACAAGATTTGTCTTGGCAGGGCCTCCTATTGCAGGATTACACGGCATTAACGCAATCGAATCTAAATTTATTGCAAACGCAACTGTTTTAAGTCCAAGCCTAGCCGTGGCTAAAGCTGCTTCACACCCTGCATGCCCTAAACCTATAACAGCAACATCATATGATCCAGCATCGTATATCATTTAAGCACCTACTTTCCAACACAAAATCTTTCGAAAATTTCATTTATCAAATCTTCATTAGCAGTTTCACCAGTTATCAAACCAAGATTATCAATAGCAGCATTTAAATCTATAGATACAAAATCCTCTGTTAAACCGCTTTCTATTGTATTAAGACAAGACATTAAATTTTCTTTAGCTTTTAATAAAGCGTCTTTATGCCTCATATTTGTTAAAAGAAATTCATTGTTTGATAGTCCATTCTCCATCACCATACTGTATACAGTATTTTCCAGAACATCAAACCCTTCTTTTGTAACAGATGATAAACTTATATATTTTTCATTTGAAATTCTTCTGATTTCATTCAAGTCTATCATAGATGGCAAATCGATTTTATTTAAAACGTACAAAACATTCTTATCATCAATTATACTCAGTATTTCATAATCTTCCTTCTCCAAAGGTCTTGAATTGTCAAAAACAAAAATAATAAGGTCTGCCTTATTAATTGCTTCCATACTTCTTTCTACACCTATTTTCTCTACTAATTCATCAGTATCTCTGATACCTGCTGTATCAATAAGCTTTATCGGTATCCCTTTTATATTCAAATACTCCTCAATTATATCCCTAGTCGTACCAGGTATATCAGTTACAATTGCTCTATTTTCATTTAAAAGTGCATTTAGTAGCGAAGACTTGCCTACATTAGGCTTACCAATTATGGCTGTATTAAGTCCTTCTCTTATTATCCTTCCTTTTTCTGATGAATCTAATAATTCATCAATTTTTTTAATTGCATTTTTAATTCCATCTATCAATTCACCATCATTGAATATCTCTACATCTTCATCAGGAAAGTCCATCAGTGCAAATATATGTGCAATGAGTGCAACTAAGTCCTTCTTTATTTCATTTATTTTATCTTTAACACTGCCACTTAACTGCATTACAGCGTATTTATTTGAAAGAGCCGTCTTTGACCTTATTATATCTATAACCGCTTCCGCCTGTGACATATCAATTCTTCCATTTATAAAAGCCCTCTTTGTAAATTCACCGGGTTCAGCAAGTCTTGCACCATTTTTTAAAACCAATTCTAAAATCCTCTTGGCAGGTACATAACCACCGTGACAATTTATCTCTACAATATCCTCTTTTGTGTAAGTGTGTGGGCTCTTCATTACATTAACAAGCACTTCATCATATACTTCATTAGATTCGCTATCGCAAATAAAGCCATAATGCACAGTATGGCTTCTCACGGTTTTTAAATCTATATTTCTTTTAGATTTGAATATGCCAGAAACTATTTTTATAGCATCACTGCCACTTATTCTTATAATCGAAATACCTGCTTCACCAACAGCAGTAGATATTGCTGCAATCGTATCATCTATCATATTAAACCACCAAACTTTCCAATCTTAAATATGATAATATATCACTAATCATTATTTTACAATATGGTAAAAGAAAAAATACCCTTGTCTTGGGTATCTACTTCAAAGATATTGTAACTCTCCTATTTGGCTCCTCGCCTTCACTAAATGTTTCTATATCAGGGTCATCCTGCAAAGCTAGATGAATTATCCTTCTCTCATTTGCATTCATCGGCTCTAATGTAATGCTCCTATTTTCTTGCTTGACTTTTTTTGCTATTTTATTTGCCAAATTTATCAGTATCTTCTCTCTCTTGGCACGATAATTTTCCGCATCTAACAAAATCCTCTTATGTATACCTTCTATATTTTTTTTGTTAGCTACTAACGAAGTCAAGTATTGAAGAGAATCCAATGTTTCACCTCTATATCCTATTAGAAGTCCAACTTCATTTCCCTTCAAATTCACCAATATGCTATTGTCTTTTTCATCAATATCATATTCTACATCTATTCCGATCAACTTGATTATTCCATCTAAAAATTTTTTGACATTTTCCTTTACAACGTCCTTAACAATAATCTTAACTATAGCTTGTTTTCCCAGTAGGCCCAGAAATCCTTTACTGCCTTCATCTATTACTTCTATATCTACCATATCTCTAGAAATACCTAGCTCTATAAGTCCGGCATTGATAGCCTCTTCAACTGTTTTTCCTGTTTTTATTATTTCCCTCATTTGAAGACTCTCCCTTCATTGATTCGGTAGGTCTTAAGAAGAAATATTGCTGAGCTATCTGAAAAATGTTGCTTGTAACCCAATATATTCCTACACCTGCCGGTAAAGAAACAGTTATCCAAATCATAAAAGCTGACATGATAAGATTCATTGATTTTTGGCTGTTATCTGTCTGTATCATCGCAGAAGAAATATACGTCGTAATACCAGACAATATTGGCAATATAAAGTAGGGATCCTTATCAGCTAAGCTTTTTAGCCATAAAAATGATGCAGTACTAAATGCCGGATAATTCCTAAGCATAGCAAAAAGCGGCCAAAGTATTATAAGCGGCAACAGCATCGGTAGACAACCACTCATAGGATTAACATTTTTCTCTTTATAAAGCTTCATCATTTCCTCATTTAACTTTTGAGGATCCTTTGCATATTTTTTCTTTAAATCTTCCACTAAAGGATTTATCTCTTTCATCTTTTTCATTGTTCCCATCTGTTGAACGTAAAAAGGCAAAAGAACAATTCTAATTAAAATCGTAAAAATAATTATAGCAACACCATAATTTCCAACAAAATCATATATAAACTTTAGTAACTGGCCAAGGTACATACCAATTGCTGCCATTTTAAACCTCCTAAACTATTTTACAGGATCATATCCACCCGGATTAAATGGATTGCATCTTAATATCCTCCACAAAGCCATAATACCACCTTTTAAAACACCATACTTTTTTATAGCGTCTATAGCGTATTGAGAACAAGTCGGATAAAATCTACACGATTTTGGCTTCATAGGAGATATAAATTTCTGATAGAATCGTATTAAATATATAAAAATGTATTTCATTATTTATTCACCATATAAAGAGAAGATTTTGTTAACAGTCTCCTCATAGCATTTCCTACCATATAGAAATCTGCCTCAATAATCTTATTTCTTGCAATAAAAATAATGTCATATCCTTTAAATAAATCGCGATCCAATAACCTAAAATTTTCATATAACAATCTCTTATAGCGGTTTCTAATTACGCTCTTACCTACTTTTTTGCTTACCGAAAAACCAACTCTATTGATTCCCAAATTATTTTCTAAGTAATACATTACAATGTACTGGTTTGAAATAGATTTACCGTATCTATAGACATTTTTAAAATCACTACTTCGTTTTATCTTAACCATATCATGTATATAAACCTCCGATTGCAAAAAAGGCCTCATTAAGGCCTTCCTTATGCTGTCAACCTATGTCTACCCTTTCTTCTTCTTCTTTTTAAAACATTACGACCATTTTTAGTAGACATCCTTTTTCTAAATCCATGTTCCTTTTTTCTGTGCCTTACTTTTGGCTGATGTGTACGTAACACTACTACACCTCCTAAAACCTTAAAAATGCTAATAAGATTATATCGTTTATTTATTTGCATGTCAATAAATTAATCCATTAATGTTATTAACATATTAAAAAGTTTTATTCATACGTTGTTGATAAATTTTATTTTTTTATTGATAATGTGTTAATAATTTGATATCATATAATCGAAGTTGTTAATAAGTAAAAGAATTTATTCATATAGATATTTAGTTATTCACAGGTTGTGTATAAATCTGTGAATAACTTGTTATTATTTCATTTTTTTCTTATACATTAAAATTATATTTAAGGTTTTTTAAGCCTTTTTATATAAATTTTTATAAACAAAATTTTATACACAGTATATTTATAACTAAAAAACAATGATACATTGTTGATATTTTTTTGCCTTTTAAACAAACTTTATCAACATTTATCCGATATAAACATAAATAAACTAATTTTTATCAACAGCTTGTTTATATTTGTAGGAGGTCACAAAATGTATGAAGATTGTTACACATTGTGGGATGCAATATTTGAAAAATTAAAAAGTGAGTTGACGTCTACCAGTTATACAACTTGGCTTGTTCATTTAAAGCCAGTTGCTCTTTTAGACAATATACTGGTACTATCAACTGTCAATGTATTTACCAAAAACATAATAAACGGAAGATACTTAAACGTAATATACGATGCAGCAAAATCTATTACTAATAAAAACATAGAAATAAAAATAGTCTCCGAAGATGAAGATGAGTATAAAAAAATAAAGGAAACAGTCCAGTATAAAAACGACAAAGACAAAATTGTTTCTACTATGCTGAATCCTAAATATACATTTGACACATTTGTGGTTGGAAACAGCAACAAACTGGCTCATGCTGCATGTTTAGCCGTAGCTCAATCACCTGCAAGGGCATATAATCCATTATTTATATATGGGGGGGTTGGCCTTGGCAAAACGCATTTAATGCATGCAATAGGCCATTTCGTACTAGAGCACAACAGCAATACAAAAATAATGTATGTTACATCTGAGACATTTACAAATGAACTAGTTAATTCTATAAAAGATGACAAAAACGAAGAATTTAGAAATAAATACAGAAGTATGGATATTCTCCTGATTGATGATATACAATTCATCGCTAAAAAAGAAAGGACACAGGAGGAATTCTTCCACACATTTAATACATTGTACGAAGCGAATAAACAGATCATAGTTTCAAGTGATAGACCTCCAAAAGAGATACCAACACTTGAAGACAGATTAAGATCTCGATTTGAATGGGGACTCATAGCAGATATTCAGCCGCCAGATTTTGAAACAAGGATAGCTATCTTAAAGAAAAAAGCGCAAAATGAAAACTTAAATATACCTGATGATGTACTTATATATATAGCAGAAAAAATTCCTTCTAACATAAGAGAATTAGAAGGTGCACTAATAAGAATCGTTGCCTTTTCATCACTTACAAAGGCAAATATCGATCTTGATCTTGCAAAGGATGCACTAAAAGACATAATATCAAACAAAGTTAGAAAAATAACGGTTAAATTAATACAAGAAGAAGTATGTAAATATTACAACATAAAATACGAGGATTTTATATCGAAAAAAAGAACGAAGACAATAGCATTTCCAAGGCAGATTGCAATGTACTTAGCCCGTGAAATGACTGATTTGTCATTACCAAAGATAGGTGAAGAATTCGGTAAAGATCATACTACAGTGATACATGCGTACGATAAAATTTCAAACGACATTAAAGAAGATGAGTCTTTAAATAAACAGATAGAGGAACTTAAAAAACGAATAAAGGGATTTTAACATATCCACGTTGATAAACTGTTAATAACATTATTTTTTTTGAGCTTGTTGATATTGTTAATAATTTTCTACTGTTTAAACAAATTTATTAACAAATGTCGAAGCTTGTCACTACGGATATTAAAATACTTTTTCACATATTAACAAGCTCTATTATTACTACTACTATTTTTATATATATTCTTATTTTTATAAAATATGCTTAAAAAGGAGCGAAAACTTTATGAAATTTTCTTGCGATAAAATTTCATTATTAAATGCAGTAAATAAAGTTATAAAGGGGGTAACCCCCCGTACCACCCTGCCTATTCTCCAAGGAATACTTTTAACTGCAAAAGACAATAAATTAGTCATGTATTCAACAGATATGGAAATAGGTATCGAATGTAAAGTTGATGCTGAAATTGTCGAAGAGGGAAGTATTGTCGTTTCATCGAAAGTATTCTCTGATCTCGTAAGAAAACTTCCAGAAGACACAATTTACTTTACAACTGACCAAGATTATATAGTGAATATAAAGTGCGGATTGTCAGAATTTACAATATCAGGTAATTCATCTGAAGAATTTCCTGATATACCGGAAGTTTTAAAAGAAATAACTTTTAGTATAAATCAAAATGTCTTAAAAGAAATGATTAAAATGACTTCATTTTGTGTGGCACAAGATATGACAAGACCTGTTTTAACAGGAATACTAATGGAGATAAACAAAAATACGATAAATATGGTAGCACTAGATGGATACCGCATGGCAATAAAAAAATATATATCAGAAGATCTTTTGTTAAAAAGATTTGACGACTTTAGTGTTGTCATACCGGGTACGACTGCAAATGAGCTTGTTAGGATAATGGAAGATAATGATGATAATGTGTATGTGTCTTTCACAGGTAATCAGATTTTATTTGAAATTAATGATACAAAAGTTATATCAAAGCTTCTGGATGGGAATTATATGAATTATAAGGCAGTCATTCCAAAAGACTTTAAGTCGATAGTCATTATCGAAAAAGATGATTTAATAGGTGCCATAGATAGGGCATCGCTATTAGCTTCAAATAAAAGCAATTTGATAAAGTTCACTTTTAATGAAAAGGAACTTATTATATCATCAAATTCAGAAAAGGGAAAGATGTCTGAACGTGTGAATATTGATATTGAAGGAAATCTGATAGAGATCGCATTTAACTCCAGGTATCTACTAGAAGCATTGAGGGTGATTGATTCTGAAAAAATTAAAATGAATATGATAAACAGCATTAACCCTATGATAATAACTCCTGTAGAAGATGATGATTATCTATACATGGTGTTGCCTGTAAAATTAAATGGTTAGTAATTGAAGGGATTAGATATTATGAAAGAGGTAAAAATTAACACGGATTATATTACACTTGATCAATTTTTGAAGTATGTAGGTGTTGCAGAAACTGGTGGTAAAGGTAAACAGATGATATTAGATGGGCTCGTAAAAGTAAACGGCAATATTGAACTTAAAAGAGGCAAGAAGTTGCGCAGTGGTGATATTGTAGTTGTTAATGACCATGAATTTAAAGTTTTGTAATATATTACAATGTATTAAGATTATGTTATTTTCCATATAACGAAAGGATAAGGAATAAGTGTATTTGAAAGAGCTTACAATTGACAATTTTAAGAATTTAAAGCATCAGAAGGTAATATTCTCTGCTGGAACTAATGTAATATATGGAACAAATGCACAAGGTAAAAGTAATCTTTTAGAATGTATAAGGATCTTAAGCATTGGCAAATCCTTCAGAAATAGCAAAAACAAAGATATGGTAAACTTTAACAGTGATTACTATTATATGAAAGGTATATTTAATATAGACAATGAAGAAATAACAATTGAAACAGGTTATAAATTGAATCAAAACAAATTTTTTAAAGTGAACAACAATAAGATAAAAAGTATTTCAGAGCTTATTGGGGTTATACTTACAACAATTTTTTCTCCAGACGATTTAAACATTGTAAAAGGCAGTCCTTTTATAAGAAGGCGGTATATGGACGCATCTATATCAATGATTAAAAGAAATTACCTTTACGATATTATACAGTACAACAAAGTTTTAGCAAATAGAAACAAAGTATTAAAAGATATAAAATTTAAAAGTGAAAATTTAAAGCTTCTGGATATAATGGATGAACAGCTTTCGATTTTTGGGTCTAAAATCATTATGTACAGAAAACAGTACGTCAATAATCTTAATTTAATTGTAAAAAAGATATTGAATGATATATCAAATGAAGAAGTTGAGATTTGCTACTGGAACAATGTTATGGATAAAATTGATGATATAAAGTACATAAAAGAATCACTAAGCAATAAGTTGAAATTAAATAGAGATACAGATATAAAATATGGCGATACTAAGTACGGGCCTCATAGAGATGATATTAAAATATATGTAAATGGTCATGATTCCAGAATTTATGCATCACAGGGACAGCAAAGGACAATTGCTTTATGTCTTAAACTAGCTGAACATGAAATGATGAAGTCTGAGAACCATGAAAATCCAATACTTTTACTTGATGATGTAATGTCAGAATTGGATTTAAATAGAAGAAGATATATTTTAAATAAAATTAGTGGTTGCCAGACATTTATAACACATACGGAAAAAGATGATATAAAAGGTGATAAATACTTTTTGATTTCAGATGGAGTAATAATGCCTGATTAAGGAGGAAATTATGTACGTTCATTTAGGTGGTAATGTTGTTGTACCTGACAACGAAATAATAGCAGTTTTTAATATTGATATCAAACATATGTCAAAAGATACTTGTGAATTTTTGAGAATAGCTGAGGAAGAAGGGTTTATTGTGAAGATATCAAAGGATAATTTAAAGTCTTTTGTGGTTACTGAAAGAGATAATAAAAGCATAATATACTTATCGCCAATTTCATCATATACAATAATAAAAAGAGCATTAAAATACGAAGAATAAAAAAATAGAGGATAACCTCTATTTTTTTGCAAATCTTTTTATTATGGCATTTTGAGTTAGATGTTCAAAAGAATCATCTAAAGGTTCTAGTTGGTTTTTTCCGTATTTTCTGTCCAGTGCTTTTCTTATCAACATGTCTGTAAATTCAGGGTTTTTAGGTAATACAGGCCCGTGAAGATATGTTCCAAAGGTATTCTTGTATACAGCACCTTCCATGCCGTCTTCACCATTATTTCCATTTCCATATATGACTCTTCCTAATGGTTTTACATTTTGTAAAAATGTTTTTCCAGAGTGATTTTCAAAACCAACCATTTTGAATGTTTTGCCATCAATGGTTGACTCTATTATTATGTTGTCAATCATCCTTTTGTTTCCTGCTACGGTGTATATGTCTAATGCACCTATACCGGGGAGTTTATTTCCATCTGATGATAAATAATATTTACCCAGCAATTGATATCCACCGCATATACTGAGGAGAGTCAAACCATCTTCAATAGCAGACTTTAAATTTTTTGCTCTTCTTAGTGTTAAATCATCGCTGACTATTTTTTGTTCTCTGTCAGAACCTCCACCTAAAAATAATATGTCGATGTCTGTAAAATCTGTATTTGTATCGATAGTTATAGACTTTATTTCAGCGTCTATTCCTCTCCATTCACATCTTTTTTTTAGTGTTATTATATTTCCTCTATCACCGTAAAGATTTAATAAATCAGGGTACATATGTCCAATTGTTAATTTCATGCTTTGACACCTCTTGACTTCATATAACTATTTACCTCATGCAGTGATGTATAATTAGGCAGTACTGCTATCAATTCTTCATTTGTAACAGTTGGGATGTAATCAAGGGCATTTTCTATGGAATTGATAATTTTTATCCTTTTTGGGTCTATACCAGCGTATTTTAGCCTCAATGCCATGTCTTCTGCTCTTAACCCTGATGTTACCACATGGTTTATTTTTGCATGTGATACAAAGTTCTCCATATCCACATCCCAAAGCCATGATACATCTCTGCCGTCAGCGTAATTATCATTTATGGCAATTAGGAGGTTTAAGGGTTTGTTTATTTCTCTTAACATGTTTAAAGTGCTGTCAAAGCCTATTGGGTTTTTAATAAGGTTTATTATGGCTTTTTTGCCTTTTAAGTATGTTGTCTGCAATCTTCCTGCTATAGGTCTATAATTGTTTAATCCGGCTTGTATATGGTTTAAAGGAGTCCCTAAAAGTATATTTGTGGCTACAGATGACATTACATTGTATACATTATAAGCTCCAGTGAGATGGCTTTCTATATTTATTATTTTATCTTCGTACTTGATTTTAAATGATATGCCATCTTCAGTAAGTTTGATATCTAGTGCACCAAAATCTAAGTCAGGCCTTGATTTGCCACATTTTGGGCAATAGTAATCTCCCAGTTGTCCGTAAAAAACATCTTTGTACACGTATTTACCGCCGCATACAGGACAGTACTTTTGTTCAAATGCTGGTGAAAGGCTATATCCGTAATTTAGCTTGTCTAAAATTCCATAGTACATGACATTTAAATCTAAATCATCACCTAATGAAGCAGTGAAAGGTTCATCTGCATTTAAAAGAAGTATTGAATCTTTAGGAAGTCTATTTAAAGATTCTTTAACCTTTTTTATTGTAATGTCCAGCTCGCCATATCTGTCAAGCTGGTCTCTAAAAAAGTTTGTAACTACGACTACCTTTGGATTAATATCATTCAAAACAAGAGGCATGTTTGCTTCATCGACTTCGAATACACCTGTGTCTCTTTTTATGTTTCCAAAAAAGTCGCTGTTTTTTATCAATATTGTAGCAATACCGCTTAACATGTTTGCGCCTTCCCTATTGTGTACAACTGTTTTACCTGATGATTTTAATATTTCTGCGATAAGTCCTGATGTTGTCGTTTTTCCATTTGTTCCCGTTACAACGACTTTTTCATTCTTTACACCTTTTATAATATCTTTTATTAGGTTAGGACTTATTTTAAGTGCAAGTTTCCCTGGTAGTGATGTACCGTTTTTCCCAGTTAATTTGCAACCTAATATGACAAATTTACCTAAGACAACACCGAGTAAATCCAATTTAACACCACCTTGATAATAACGCTCTTATTTTATTATATTTTAAGTATATTATAAAACAGTGTATTTATAAAATAAAAATATTTCATTTGATGATAAATTATTCATTATAAATTTGCCCAATACTGTGTTTCCTTGTATAAAAATCAAAAAAATGATACAATAAAACTATTGGAATTTAGTACGGAGGTATGAATATGGCAAAAGATGAAACATATGGTGCAAGTCAAATTCAAATTTTAGAAGGTCTTGAGGCTGTTAGAAAACGCCCTGGAATGTATATAGGAAGTACCAGTAGTAGAGGACTTCACCATCTTGTATATGAAATAGTAGACAACAGCATTGATGAGGCATTAGCCGGATATTGTAAAAATATCGATGTTATAATTCATAAAGATAATTCTGTATCAGTTATAGATGATGGAAGAGGTATACCTACAGATGTACATCCACAGACTGGTAAGTCAGGTGTTGAAGTGGCACTTACTGTGCTTCATGCTGGTGGTAAGTTTAATAACGATGTGTATAAAGTTTCTGGCGGACTTCACGGTGTTGGATTATCAGTTGTAAATGCGCTATCTAAAGAATTAGAAGTTATTGTTAAGCAAAACGGCAAAGTGTATGAACAAAGATATGAAAGAGGAGTTCCTAAATCAAAACTGAAGATCATTGGTGACACGGATGAAACCGGTACGATGATAAGATTTAAGCCTGATGATGAAATTTTTGAGACGCTGGAATACGATTATGATGTATTATCTCAAAGATTAAGGGAATTATCATTTTTAAATAAAGGCGTAAGAATTAAGCTTATGGATGAGAGAGATGGAAAGGAAGACGTATTCCATTATGAAGGTGGTATAGTAGAATTTGTCAAATATTTAAACAGAAATAAAGAAGTGCTACATCCTGAGCCTATTTACATGGAAAGTAAAAGTGATACTTATGAAGTAGAAGTTGCGATGCAGTATAATGATTCATATACAGAAAATATATTTAGCTTTGCCAATAATATTGATACCAGAGAAGGCGGTACTCATTTAGTAGGTTTTAAAGCAGCTTTAACAAAAGTTATAAATGATTATGCTAGAAAGTTTAATTTCATAAAGGATAATGACAAAAACCTGCAAGGTGAAGATGTCAGGGAAGGATTAACGGCTATCATAAGCGTAAAACTTATGAATCCACAGTTTGAAGGGCAGACAAAGACTAAATTAGGTAATTCTGAAATGCGTTCAATAGTGGATTCTGTTGTAACAGAAAAACTCACAGCATTTATGGAGGAAAATCCTTCTTTATCGAAGGTAATTCTTGAGAAAGCTACATCTGCTGCTAGGGCTAGAGAAGCTGCTAGAAAGGCTAGAGAACTTACAAGGAGAAAGTCAGCACTGGAATCCACTTCACTTCCTGGTAAATTAGCAGATTGTTCAGAAAAAGATGCATCAAAATGTGAGCTTTACCTTGTAGAGGGTGATTCTGCAGGTGGTTCTGCAAAGATGGGAAGAGATAGCAGATATCAAGCAATACTTCCTCTTAGAGGTAAGATTTTAAATGTTGAAAAGGCAAGGCTTGATAGAATTTTATCAAGCGATGAGATAAAAGCGATGATAACTGCTTTAGGTACCGGCATAGGAAGTGATTTTGATATTTCAAAGCTTAGATATCACAAAGTTGTGATTATGACAGATGCTGATGTAGATGGTAGCCACATAAGAACTTTGCTTCTTACATTTTTCTACAGGTTTATGAGACCGTTAATAGAAAATGGAAATGTATATATAGCACAACCGCCCCTTTACAAAATAGAAAAGAATAAAAAAGTTTATTATGCTTATTCTGATAAAGAACTTGACAATATTTTAAAAGAAATTGGAAGGGAAAATTACAATGTACAGAGATACAAAGGTCTTGGCGAAATGGATGCTGAGCAACTTTGGGATACTACAATGGATCCTGAAAAGAGGACAATGCTTAAAGTAAGCCTTGATGATGCAATTGCTGCAGACGAAATATTTACAATCTTGATGGGTGACAAAGTAGAGCCAAGGCGAGAATTTATTGAAAAATACGCTAAAACAGTTAGAAATCTTGATATATAGGCAGGTGTTTTAAGTGAGTGATAATAATACAAATAATGAAGAAATGAGAGTTATACCTGTAGATGTTGAAGATGAAATGAAAAAATCTTTTATTGATTACGCCATGAGCGTCATTGTAAGTAGGGCTTTGCCTGATGTCAGGGATGGATTAAAGCCTGTTCACAGGAGAATTCTTTATGCTATGAATGGGCTTGGATTAACACCTGATAAACCGTATAAAAAAAGTGTATCTGTCGTTGGAGAAGTTTTAGGAAAATACCATCCACATGGTGATGTAGCTGTTTATGATGCGATGGTAAGAATGGCACAGGATTTTTCCATGAGGGAGCCATTAGTTGACGGTCATGGAAACTTTGGAAGCATCGACGGAGATCCGGCTGCTGCTATGAGATATACAGAAGCAAGGCTATCGAAGATAGCGATAGAGATGCTTACTGATATCAATAAAGAAACTGTTGATTTTGTCCCGAATTTTGATGAAAATTTCAAAGAGCCTGTCGTACTACCATCGAGGTTTCCTAACCTATTGGTAAATGGATCACAGGGTATAGCTGTCGGTATGGCAACTAATATTCCTCCCCATAATTTAGGTGAAGTCATAGATGGTATAATAGCTTATATAGATAATCCATACATCACTACAGATGAGCTTATGAAATATATTAAAGGGCCTGACTTTCCAACAGGAGGCATTATTGTTGGAAAAGATGGTATAAAGGATACGTATAAAACAGGTAGAGGCAAAATAATAGTTAGAGCAAAAGCAGAAATAGAGGAGCATAATGGCAGAGATAGAATTGTAATTACGGAAGTACCTTATATGGTAATAAAATCAAAACTGGTTGAAAAGATAGCAGAGCTAGTGAGAGACAAACATATTGAAGGTATATCTGATTTAAGGGATGAATCCGATAGAAATGGAATGAGAGTTGTCATCGAATTAAAAAGAGATGTCAATCCAAAGGTTGTTCTAAATAAACTTTACATGCATACTCAGATGCAGCAGACATTTGGGGCTATAATGTTGGCATTAGTCGATGGAGCTCCAAAGATACTGTCATTAAATCAGATCATAGAAAAGTATGTAGACCATCAAGTAGATGTTATTACAAGAAGGACAAGGTTTGAGCTTCAAAAAGCTGAGGAAAGAGCACATATATTAGAAGGTCTGAAGATAGCATTAGATCATATAGATGAAGTTATAAATGTTATACGAAGCTCTAAAACAGAGCCTATAGCTAAGCAAAACTTGATGGAGAAATTTGGACTAAGTGATAAACAATCTCAGGCAATTGTTGATATGAGATTAGGGCGTTTAACTGGCCTTGAAAGGCAAAAAGTAGAAGATGAATTAAATGAACTATATAGGAAAATCAGTGAACTTAAAGGTATATTAGCTGATGAAAAAAAGGTGTTGGAAATAATTAAAAAAGAACTTAAAGAAGTAAAAAATAAATTTTCATCGGAAAGAAAGACTCATATAGTGGCAAAAGAAGATGAAATGGATATTGAAGATTTAGTTCAACTGGAAGATGCTGTTGTAACAATGACGCATTTTGGTTATATCAAGAGGATGCCCCTTGATGCATATAAATCTCAGAAGCGTGGAGGAAAGGGCATATCGGGTATATCTACGAGAGAAGACGACTTTGTAGAGAATGTTTTTACGACAACAACTCATGACAGGCTTTTGTTTTTTACAAATAAAGGAAAAGTATATAGCTTAAGAACTATAGATATACCTGAATCAGGAAGACAAGCAAAAGGTACAGCTATAGTTAATCTAATTCAAATAGATCAAGATGAAAAAGTAAATGCTGTAATACCAATAAAGAAATCTCATGATGCTAAATACGTCGTAATGTGCACAAAAAATGGCATAATCAAAAAGACTGAAATCGACGATTTTCCGAAGATAAAGAAAAGTGGCAATACTGCCATAAAGCTTGACGATAGTGATGAACTTATAAATGTTATGCTTACGGATGGTAATAAGGAAATTATTATAGGGACAGCTAATGGTTTTTGCATTAGATTTCATGAAAACAATCTGAGACCTATAGGAAGACAGGCAAGAGGGGTTATAGCTATATCACTTAGAGATGATGATTATGTTGTAGAGATGGATCTTATAGATGAAGGCAGTGAGATATTGGTTGTAACTGAAAATGGTTATGGAAAAAGAAGCGATGCGAAAGAATACAGATTGCAGACAAGGGCTGGAAAAGGAATAATAGCTACAAAAATAACGAAAAAAACTGGAAAATTAGTTTCGATAATGTCTGTAAATGAAAAAGATGAGCTTATGATAATTTCAGCTAATGGCATACTCATAAGGACGAAAATAGCCGATATATCAAAGATGCACAGGGATACTGCAGGTGTTACGCTGATGAAACTGGATGATGGTGATAGAGTTGTTTCAACTGCAAAGATAGACAATGATGATGATAAAAAATAAAATTTTGTTAAAAATTATTTAAACAAAAGAAGGAATTTTACATTTGATATCGAATATATATTAAGTGATGAAATGTCAAAATTTTTCTAAAAGGAGAGGTTAACATGAAAAAGGCTTTAGCTATAGGAATTGCTACGGCATTTATTACAATAAGCCTAGCAGGTTGTGGTTCAAATAGCTCAAATGCATCTTCTTCAGGTGCTTATAAAGACGGCACTTACAAAGCAGAGCAGGCTGCATTTGATGAACATGGGTATAAAGGTCAGATCGAGATAACTGTAAAAGATGGAAAAATAACAGATGTTTTGTATAATGAAGTTGATAAAAATGGCAAGTTCAAAAGAGATGACGCTGATTATGCATCGAAGATGAAAGCTAAAAACAACATAACTCCAAAAGAAGTAGATGAAAAACTTCAACAAGAATTGATAGATAGCCAAGATACATCAAAAGTCGATACTGTTGCAGGTGCAACAGAATCATCAAAGACATTTAAAGAATTGGCAGATGAAGCATTAAAAGATGCTAAGAAATAAAAGCTCCCTCCACGTGGAGGGATTTTTTTATGGATCTATTTTTAATATACCTAGAGCTTTTTCAAGATCTATTATATGATTTTCTTCTTCTAAAGCTATATTTCTGAGTTTCTGTCCTATATCAAATAATCCAAGGTTTTCTGCTTGTGATATTCTTTGATTGTATCCATTTAATGCGTCGTATTCATAGTTTAAATCTTGATAAAGCATTTCACGATTGTCAAGAGATGTTTGCCTTGGATACACTTCTACAGTTGGTATGCCACCAAGATATTGTATTATATCAGTCAGTATTATTGCATGTTCGTGCTCATCTTTTGCATGTTCTAATATTTTATCTATCACTTCTACGTATTCGCCTCCATGCAGCATACTGGAATGCTGTATATATTGAATCATTGCTGCGTATTCCTTTGTTAAATCAGAGTTCAAGTTTGAAATCAGTTCTTTTTTGCTTATCATAATAAAATCACCTCTCACTAAACATATGCTGATTTATAATATGATGTTACACTAAAAAAGTATTTTTTTGCTTAAAAAATTAAAATTTTTTAATAAATGTAAACGATGATTTATTTAGAATTTACAAAAAATTAAGTTGACTTATTTTAAATAAGCTGATAGAATAACTATTAATTTCACCTGTAATAATATTTAGTCAGTTTAAAAGCGATGATGGAGAGGGGTATATGTATAAGCTACAGAGAGCCGGTGGTTGCTGCAAACCGGTGCGAATACATATATTAGATCGCTCCGGAGTAGTTAAGTTGAAGCTTTAGTAGGCTTAACCGTATGACCTGCGTTAAAGGTAAAGTATGATTACTTGCTGAGGCATTTTACCGTGAGGTAAATGTGAAATCAGGTGGTACCGCGAGGCAATCCTCGCCCTGAATACGGGGCGAGGATTTTTTAGCATGTGAAGGGGGTGATATTATCATACACATTATATCTGTCTTAGTAAATAATCATTCTGGTGTTTTATCTCGGGTTGTAGGTCTTTTCTCGAGAAGAGGTTACAACATTGAAAGTCTTGCAGTTGGTACTACCGAGCAGAATGATCAATCTCGTATTACACTAACAGTCAATGGTGACGATTATGTAATAACACAGATAATAAGGCAGCTTAACAAGTTGTATGATGTCATTAAAGTTCAGGATGTTGGTAAATATCCCAATGTTTCAAGAGAACTTGTACTTGTAAAAGTGGAGATAAATTCAAATACAAGAGATGACATCATGCATATAGTTGAAACCTTCAGGGGGAAAGTCATTGATATTTCATTAGATTCAATCATCATTGAAATCACTGGTGACAGTGAAAAAGTTGAGGCATTTATAAAACTTATCAAACAATTTCAAGTCAGAGAACTTACAAGAACAGGTCTTATAACTTTAGAAAGAGGAAATAGAATTTTAAAAGAATATGAGGAGGAATTTTAAAATGGCAAGAATGTATTATGATGAGGATGCAGATCTAAATCTTTTGAAAGGCAAGAAAATTGCGATAATTGGCTATGGAAGCCAAGGTCATGCACATGCATTAAACTTAAAAGATTCAGGGCTTGATGTTGTTGTAGGTCTTTATGAAGGGAGCAAATCTGCTGAAAGGGCAAAAGAGAATGGACTTACAGTATTAAGTGTTGATGACGCCTGTGAAGCAGCTGATGTCATCATGATTTTAATACCTGATGAAAAGCAATCAAGGGTGTACAAAGAAAATATTGAAAAACATTTGAAACCAGGCAATGCTTTGGTATTTGCACATGGATTTAATATACACTTCCATCAAATAGTACCGCCAGAATATGTTGATGTGTTTATGGTTGCACCAAAGGGACCTGGGCATTTGGTAAGAAGAGTATTTACTGAGGGGAAAGGTGTACCAGATTTGGTTGCGGTGTATCAAAATTATACTGGAAAAGCTTTCGAACTTGCATTAGCTTATGCCAAAGGTATTGGTGGAACGAGAGCAGGTGTCTTGGAAACTACATTTAAAGAAGAGACAGAAACAGATCTTTTTGGAGAACAGGCTGTTTTATGTGGCGGTGTTACAGAGCTTATGAAAGCTGGATTTGAAACATTGGTAGAAGCAGGATACCAGCCTGAAATAGCGTACTTTGAGTGTATACATGAAATGAAACTTATAGTGGATTTGATCTATGAAGGCGGATTCGCAAACATGAGGTATTCTATATCTGACACGGCAGAATACGGTGATTATGTGACAGGAAAGAGAATAATCACAAAAGATACTAGAAATGAAATGAAAGAAGTTTTGAAGGAAATACAGAATGGAGAGTTTGCGAAAAAATGGCTTTTAGAAAATGCGGTAGGAAGACCACAGTTTAACGCTGTAAGAGAAAAAGAAGCAAATCAACAGCTTGAGAAAGTAGGAAAAGAGCTCCGCGGAATGATGTCATGGCTTAAAAAGAAATAAAGAGGGGGCTTGTATATGGGGGATAGAAAAGTCATTGTATTTGATACAACATTAAGAGATGGTGAGCAAACACCTGGTGTGAACTTTGACAAAGACAGCAAATACAAAATAGCAAAACAGCTTGTTTCACTTGGTGTAGATGTTATAGAAGCTGGTTTTCCTGCTGCATCAAACGGCGACTTCGAAGCGGTAAAGAATATAGCAGAAAATATTGGTGATGTAGTTGTAGCAGGATTATCAAGATGTGTGAAAAGTGATATAGATAAAACTTATGAAGCGCTGAAAAATGCTAAAAAATCAAGAATACATCTTTTTATAGCCACATCTGATATTCATCTAAAATACAAATTAAAAATATCAAGAGATGAAGCATTAAAAATGGCTGTTGAAAGTGTAAAATATGCTTCAGGTAAATTTGATGAGATACAATTTTCTGCAGAAGATGCTTCAAGGACGGATTGGGATTTTCTCGTGAAAATATTTAATGAAGTTGTTGATGCGGGAGCAAAAATAATCAATATACCTGACACTGTAGGCTATGCGGTTCCAAAAGAATTTGAAAAGTTAGTAGGATACGTTAAAAATCATATACATGATAAAGACAATGTTACAATAAGCGTTCATTGCCACAATGACCTAGGAATGGCTGTTGCCAATTCCCTTTCAGCATTGGAAAGCGGTGCTGAACAAGTTGAAGTAACTGTGTGCGGAATAGGGGAAAGAGCAGGAAATGCGTCTTTAGAAGAAGTCATTATGGCATTAAATACTCGAAAAGATTATTTCAATTTACCTCACAGTATAAATACTAGAGAAATATTTAGTACCTGCAAACTTGTAAGTGAACTTTCAGGTATCCAGCTACAACCTAATAAAGCGATTGTAGGTTCTAATGCATTTAGACATACTGCTGGAATTCACCAGCATGGAGTGATAAACAATAAAGCAACGTATGAAATAATGAGGCCTGAAGATATAGGAATCACTACAGATCATATATCGATGGGGAAGCTATCTGGCAGAAATGCTTTTGAATTGAAGTTGAAAAATATGGGATATGAGCTTTCCCGAGATGAAATCAATCTAGCTTTTAAAAAATTTAAAGATGTAGCAGACAATAAAAAAGTAGTGAATGATGATGATATAAAAGTGATTGTGGATGATGTTATTTTGAATACAAAAAGTTTCAAGGAGGGAGAGCTTTGGGGTTAACACTTACACAAAAAATTTTATCTGATAAAGCCGGATATGAAGTTAAACCCGGAGATCTTATAGAGATAGATGTGGACATGGTGCTTGGAAATGATGTCACATCACCTGTTGCGATAAAGGAATTTTTGAAGATAGGCGTAAAGAATGTATTTGATAGAGAGAAAATTGCACTGGTGCCAGACCATTTTGTTCCTAATAAAGACATAAAGTCTGCGGAACAGGTGAATATTGTAAGAAAATTTGCCAGGGAATATGGAATTGTAAACTTCTTTGAAGTTGGAAAGATGGGAATAGAACATGCCCTTTTGCCGGAAAAAGGCTTAGTATTGCCAGGAGATGTGGTAATAGGCGCAGATTCTCATACATGCACGTACGGTGCAATAACGTGTTTCTCTACAGGCATAGGAAGCACTGATATGGCCTGTGCCATGGCTACAGGTAAGGCATGGTTTAAAGTTCCTGAAGCTATCAGGTTTAACTTAAAAGGTAAGCTTAATAAATGGGTAAGTGGCAAGGATGTAATACTGTACATCATAGGAATGATAGGCGTTGATGGTGCACTGTATAAATCTATGGAGTTTACAGGTGATATCTCTTCTTTGTCAATTGATGACAGGTTTACAATTGCAAATATGGCAATAGAAGCAGGGGCTAAAAATGGTATTTTCGATTATGACGAAATTACCGAAACATATGTTAAAGGGAGAGCAAATAGAAAATACAAGGTATTTAAAGCCGATGAAGATGCAGATTACGTTGAAAGCTATGATATAGACTTATCAAAAATAAAACCACAAGTAGCATTTCCACATTTACCGGAAAACACAAAGCCAATAGATGAAGTAGGAAATATAAAAGTAGATCAAGTCGTGATTGGTTCTTGTACAAACGGGCGTATAACCGATATGGAAGTAACGTATGAAGTTTTAAAGGGTAAAAAGATTCATCCAGATGTTAGATTGATAATTTTCCCCGCTACACAGGATATATACCTTGAATGTGTAAAGAGAGGCTATATAGAAGAATTTATAAAAGCAGGTGCTGCAGTATCTACACCAACATGTGGTCCATGTTTAGGTGGTCACATGGGAATACTTGCAAAAGGTGAAAGAGCAATATCCACCACAAATAGAAACTTTGTAGGAAGGATGGGCCATACCGAAAGTGAAGTATACTTAGCAAGCCCAGCAGTAGCTGCTGCATCAGCCATAAAGGGATATATAGCAAGTCCTGAGGAGGTGGTATAAATGGAAGGAAAAGCAATAAAGTACGGTGATAATGTTGATACAGATGTAATAATACCTGCTAGATTTTTAAATACATCGGATCCAAAAGAACTTGCTTTACACTGCATGGAAGATATTGATAAAGATTTTAAAGACAAGGTTAAACCAGGAGATATAATGATTGCAGGATATAACTTTGGATGCGGATCATCTAGAGAACATGCTCCGATAGCAATAAAAGAATCAGGCATATCATGTGTCATTGCAAAGTCTTTTGCAAGGATTTTCTACAGAAATGCCATAAATATAGGTTTGCCTATCTTAGAATGTCCTGATGCAGCATCTGCGATAGAAGATGGGGATATAGTATCGGTTGACTTAGAGACAGGTATTATAAGAGATATAACTAAAGGCATTGAGTTTAAATCGCAGCCGTTTCCTGAGTTTATAAAGAAAATTATTGAATGTGGCGGCCTTATCAACTATGTTAAGGAAAAGGTGGTATAAATGTACAAAATAGCTGTATTGCCTGGTGATGGAATAGGAAAAGAAGTTATAGAGGAAGCATTGAAAGTATTGAGTGCAGTTTCAGAGAAGTATGGGATAGAATTTGATATAAAAAAATATTTGTTTGGCGGGTCTGCAATTGATGAGTACGGTACTCCATATCCTAAAGAGACGGAAGAAGCGTGTCTTGAAAGCGATGCTGTTCTATTAGGTGCTGTTGGTGGTCCGAAATGGGATGATTTAGATGGAGACAAAAGGCCTGAGGCAGGTCTTCTGGCATTGAGAAAAAGCCTTGATGTGTACGCAAATCTAAGACCTGCCATCCTTTTTAGCTCCTTGAAAAGTGCATCTCCACTTAAAGATGAGCTTTTAAAAGATGGTTTAGATGTGCTTGTTGTAAGAGAACTGACAGGTGGCATATATTTTGGCGATAGAGGAACGGAAAAGATAGATTATGGTTATAAAGCGTATGATACAGAAGCTTATACCACAAAAGAAATAGAAAGAATAGCTCATATTGCTTTTAAAGCTGCTAGAAATAGAAAGAAGAAAGTTACATCTGTTGATAAAGCAAACATATTGGATTCATCAAGACTATGGAGAAAAGTTGTCAATGAAGTAAGCAAGGAATACCCAGATGTAGATTTAAACCATCAGTATGTTGACAATTGCTCGATGCAGCTTATAAAAGATCCGTCCCAGTTTGATGTAATACTTACATCAAATATGTTTGGCGATATTTTATCTGATGAAGCATCACAGCTTACAGGTTCTATAGGAATGTTGCCATCTGCAAGTTTGAGAGGTGATAAAGTGGGGTTATACGAGCCTGTTCATGGTTCGGCGCCAGATATTGCAGGTACTAAAAAGGCCAATCCATTGGCGACTATATTATCAGTTGCAATGATGCTGGAATATTCATTTGATAGGCTTGATGCCGCAAATGATATAAGAAAGGCTGTAAATGAGCTGTTAGAAGATGGATACAGGACATCTGATTTAGGAAGTGGTATTATTTTAAATACTGAAGAGATGGGAGACATGGTTTTAAAGTATTTAAAGAGGTGATTTTATGTTAAGTGATAGTGTGAAGAAAGGAGTCGAAAAAGCGCCCCATAGATCATTATTATACGCTTTAGGGCTTACAGATGAAGAAATAAACAGGCCAATAATAGGTATTGCAAATTCGAAAAATGATATAATTCCAGGGCACATAAATCTTGACAAAATAGCTGATGCTGTAAAAGCAGGTGTAAGGCTTGCTGGCGGAACACCTATAGAGTTTTCAACAATAGGCGTTTGTGACGGTATAGCTATGAACCACAAAGGAATGAAATATTCTCTGGCCTCTAGGGAATTAATTGCAGACAGCGTTGAAACAATGGCAATGGCTCACGGGTTTGACGGACTCGTATTGATACCAAACTGTGATAAAATCGTTCCGGGTATGCTTATGGCTGCTGCAAGGCTAAACATACCGACGGTAGTTATAAGTGGAGGGCCGATGCTTGCTGGCAGCTACGAAGGAGAAATATGCGACTTAAGCTCTATGTTTGAAGCTGTAGGAGCATTGAAGGCAGGTAAGATAAGTGAGGAAGAGTTAAAGGCGATGGAGATGTCTGCTTGTCCTACGTGTGGCTCATGTTCAGGAATGTTTACTGCAAATACGATGAATTGCCTTACAGAAGGGCTTGGCATAGGACTTCCTGGCAATGGAACGATACCTGCCGTTTACTCAGAAAGGATAAGGCTTGCAAAAAAAGCAGGAATGAAGATAGTAGAGCTTGTAGAAAAGGATATTAAGGCAAGGGATATTTTGACAGAAGATGCATTTATAAATGCCTTTTGCTTAGATATGGCTTTGGGTGGCTCTACAAATACGGTTCTTCACTTAAAAGCAATTGCCCATGAGGCTGGAATTGATATTCCACTTCAAAAGATAAATGAGATTAACCAGAAAGTGCCAAATCTTTGCAAATTAAGCCCTGCAGGAAAGTACCACATCGAAGATCTATATCATGCGGGCGGTATACAGGCAGTGTTGAGAGAATTATCTAAATTAAATGTCTTAAATACAGATTGTATGACTGTAACTTGTAAGACATTAGGAGACAACTTTAAAGATGCAAAGATAAAAAATCATGATGTAATACATTCAGTAGAAGATCCCTACAGCAATACGGGCGGTTTGGCGATTTTGTATGGAAATATTGCAAAAGACGGTTCTGTCGTAAAAGCATCTGCTGTATCTCCTGAAATGCTTCGTCATTCAGGACCTGCCAGAGTATTTGATTCAGAAGATGAGGCTATAAAAGCGATTTACGATGGTAAAATACAAAAAGGCGATGTAGTTGTAATTAGATATGAAGGACCTAAAGGTGGACCGGGGATGAGGGAAATGCTAAGCCCGACATCGGCCCTTGCTGGTATGGGGCTTGATAAAGACGTGGCTCTTATAACAGATGGCAGATTTTCTGGTGCAACAAGAGGAGCTTGCATCGGTCATGTGTCACCTGAGGCTATGGAAGGTGGAGAAATAGCTCTAATAAACGATGGAGATATCATAGATATAGACATACCAGGAAGAAAGCTAAATTTGAGAGTAAGCGATGAAGAGATAGAGAACAGAAGAAAAAATTTCAAAAAACCTGAGCCACATATTAAGACAGGGTATATGGCAAGATACGCAAAATTGGTCACGTCTGCAAATACTGGTGCGGTTTTAAAGAATGTATAGTTTTAAATAATTGTTGGGAAAGGAGGCGTGATACATGATATTGAAAGGATCGCAAGTTATAATAGAAGTTTTAAAAGAACAGGATGTAGATACTGTATTTGGTATACCCGGTGGTTCTGTTATACCACTTTACGATGCTTTGTACGATTCTGATTTAAATCATATTCTTGCAACACATGAGCAGATGGCTGCTCATATGGCAGATGGATATGCAAGAGTAACGGGAAAAGTTGGTGTATGTATAGCTACATCTGGTCCAGGTGCCACAAATTTAGTAACAGGCATTGCAAATGCATATATGGATTCTGTGCCTATTGTTGCCATAACAGGTCAAGTTGCTACAAGCTTGATAGGTAAAGATTCCTTTCAGGAAGTAGACATTACCGGGATTACTATGCCTGTAACAAAGCATAATTTCATAGTAAAATCACCTGATAAATTAGCTGATACTTTAAGAGAAGCATTTTTTATAGCAAAGGAAGGAAGGCCTGGACCTGTTCTTGTAGATATACCAAAAGATATACAAACAACAGATATGAATTTTATCAAGCGAAAAGATTTTTACGTCGAAGTTAAGAAGCATCATGTAGATGAATCGGATTTGACAAAAGCTGCGGAATTAATAAATTCAAGCAAAAAGCCTGTTATATTTGCAGGTGGTGGAGTTATATGGGGAGAAGCGTCCAAAAGCTTATATGATTTTGCAAAAGAAAATATGATTCCTGTAGCGACTTCTCTGATGGGTTTAGGATGTTTTCCAGAGGACGATGAATTGTCACTGGGACTTATAGGAATGCACGGAAGCAGATATGCCAATACAGCCATTTATAAGTCTGACTTAGTAATTGCCATAGGTACTAGATTCAGCGACAGAGTTGCTGGTAAGGTAGGTGGATTAGCACCAAATGCAAAGGTCATCCATATCGATATAGATCCTGCAGAAATCGGGAAGAATGTCGATGTAGATGTGCCACTTGTTGGAGATATTAAAGAAGTGCTATCACTGTTAAACGATAGGATTGAAGATATCAATCATGAAGAATGGGTTCAAGAGCTTTTATCTATAAGGGAGAAAACGTCGTTTAAGTATAAAGACGATGGAAAACTAAAGCCTCAGTGGATAATAGAAAAGGTGCAGGAAATAGGGAAAGACAACCTTATTATGGCAACGGAAGTAGGGCAAAATCAGATGTGGACCGCCCAATATTTTAAATTTAAAGAGCCTAGAACATTTGTGACTTCTGGTGGACTTGGCACAATGGGATTTGGGCTTCCTGCGTCAATTGGTGCACAAGTAGGGCGAAATGACAAGAGAGTGGTAAATATTGCAGGCGACGGCAGCATAAGAATGAATATTCATGCTCTTGAGACAATGGCTATATACAATATACCTGTTATAACTATTATTCTCAATAATCAAACACTTGGTATGGTAAGACAATGGCAGAATCTCCTTTTCAATAAAAGATATTCCCAGACGGATTTAAATCCAAACCTTGATTTTTCAAAAGTAGCGGAAGCGTTTGGAATCTCTGGCAGGAGGATTTACACAAAAGAAGAGTTTGAAGAATCATTAAAAGAGGCATTATCTAATAATAAGCCATACGTGTTGGAATGCATGATAGACAAAGATGAGATGGTTCTTCCTTTTATTCCTGCTGGAGGAACTATTGAAGAAATGATAGATTAGTATTTTTATTAAAAGTATGATATAATGTAGAAAATTGAATAAATTTAAAAACCTTCAGGGATTGGTGAAATTCCATACCGGCGGTAAAGCCCGCGAGCCTTATGGCAGATCTGGTTAGATTCCAGAGCCGACAGTACAGTCTGGATGAAAGAAGGTAGACAGGTAATTTTGTAGAAATGCCCTGAAGTATTATATGCTTCAGGGCTAAATTTATTTTGAGGTGTTTTTATGGAGAAATACATGAAAAGGGCATTACAGCTTGCTAAACTTGGTGTAGGACACACAAACCCAAATCCTTTAGTAGGAGCTGTAATTGTTAAAAATGGCAAAATTATAGGTGAAGGTTATCATGAATACTATGGAGGACCACATGCGGAAATAAATGCATTAAAAAATGCTAAAGAAGATGTAAAAGGAGCTCAGCTTTATGTCACATTAGAACCGTGTTGTCATTATGGTAAAACGCCGCCTTGTGTAGATGCTATTGTGAAATCAGGCATAAAAGATGTTTTTATTGCCATGGAGGATCCAAATAAACTTGTTTCAGGAAAGGGAATAAAACATCTTAAAGAAGCAGGCTTAAATGTGTATACAGGTTTATTAAAAGATGAGGCAGAGAAGTTAAATGAAATATTTATAAAGTACATTACTACTAAAAAGCCGTATGTAATATTAAAGTCTGCCATGACGATTGATGGGAAGATTGCAACTACTACAGGTGATTCTAAATGGATAACAAATGAAAAATCGAGAGAACATGTTCATATGATGAGAGGCGGCGTTATGGCAATAATGGTAGGTATAAACACAGTTATAAAAGATAATCCATATCTTACGACGCGAATAGATGGGCTTAAGAATCCTTTAAGGGTGATTGTTGATAGCCGCGGCAGGATTCCTCTAGATGCAAATGTTGTAATTGACAAATCTGCTAGGACAATAGTAGCAACAACGGATATGATGCCCTATAAAAAAGTAAAAGCATTAAAGGATTCATGTGTAGATGTCATTGTACTTGACAAGCTAAACAATGAAGTAGATTTAAAGAAATTGATGGATATGTTAGGTGAAATGGGTATAGACAGTGTGATCATAGAAGGTGGAGGAACACTAAATTATTCTGCTTTAAAAGAAGGAATAGTAGATAAAGTGATGTTTTATATAGCTCCAAAAATAATAGGTGGAAGCAATTCTTTAACGCCTGTAGAAGGAAAAGGCATTGATTTGATTAAAGATGCCATAATTGTTGAAAAATTAGACGTAAAAAGATTTGATGATGACATACTTATGGAAGGTTATATTAAAAAGTAGGTGTTACTATGTTTACAGGAATAATAGAAGAGATTGGAAAAGTTAAGATGGTACAACGTGGAGATATTACAAAAATAGCAATTGAATGCGAAAAAGTTTTAGACGGTACAGCAATTGGAGATAGCATAGCTGTAAATGGAGTATGCTTGACTGTTACAAATGTAGCTAAAAATCTATTTATGGCAGATATTATGAATGAAACGTTAAAATCCAGTAATTTAGGAGACCTAAAAATAGGAAGCATGGTCAATTTAGAAAGAGCTTTAAGCATATCTGGCAGGTTAAATGGCCATATTGTGACAGGACACGTAGATACTGTCGGTACAATAGTTAATAAAAATCGAATTATGAATTCAAATGTATTTAAAATTAAAATCGATGAAAGGTACTCAAAATACGTTACAAGCAAAGGAAGCATAGCTGTTGACGGAATAAGTTTGACAGTTGTGGAGGCGTCAGCTTCATATTTTACGGTTTCTGTCATACCGCATACGGAGTTAAATACAACACTAAACTTTAAGAGAATCGGAGATAGTGTCAATATAGAAGTAGACATACTATCGAAATATGCTGAAAAACTGCTGTTAAAAAAAGGGATAAAAGAGCTTGTATTAGAAAATATCTTTTGATTATTTAACATATTTTTATTAAATTTTAAGGAGATGTGTATAAATGCTTGATACGATAGAAAGTGCAATAGAAGACATCAAAAATGGGAAAATGGTCATAGTAGTTGATGACGAAGACAGGGAGAATGAAGGGGACTTAGTGATGGCAGCAGAAAAAGTTAGAGGCGAAGATATAAATTTTATGATAAAGTATGGCCGTGGACTAGTATGTGTTCCCATGAGTGATAAAAGGCTTAAAGAATTAAATATAGGCAAGATGGTATCTGAAAATACTGATAACAGAGAAACTGCCTTTACTGTATCTGTAGATCACAAAAGCTGTAAAACTGGCATTTCGGCGTATGAAAGGGCGCTTACAATAAGAATGCTTATAGACGATAATTCTAAACCGGATGATTTTACGAAGCCAGGGCATGTATTTCCACTAGAAGCAAAAGAAGGGGGTGTTTTGGTGAGGGCAGGACACACAGAAGCTGCTTATGATTTGTCGAGGCTTGCAGGTTTAAAAGGTGCTGGCGTAATCTGTGAAATCATAAAAGATGACGGTAGGATGGCTAGACTTCCAGAGCTTATAGAATTTTCAAAAAGGTTTAACCTAAAGATAATATCTATAGCCGATCTGATTGAATACAGGAGGAAGAAAGAAAAACTAATAAGGAGAGTGGCTGAAGCATATCTTCCTACAAAATACGGCGATTTCAACATAATAGGATATGAAGAAATTTTGACTGGTAAAGAACATGTGGCGTTAGTAAGAGGAGAATTGACAGAGGAACCTACGCTTGTTAGAGTTCATTCAGAGTGCTTAACAGGTGATATAATGGGTTCTTTAAGATGTGATTGTGGCGATCAGCTTCATGCAGCGATGGAAAGAATAGGAAAAAAAGGAGGTGTCCTTTTATACTTAAGACAAGAAGGCAGGGGAATAGGACTTTTAAACAAGATTAAAGCATACCACTTACAGGACGAAGGTCTTGATACGGTTGATGCTAATCTTAGATTGGGTTTTCCTGCTGATATGAGAGAATACGGAATAGGAGCTCAGATTTTAAAAGATTTAGGACTTAAAAAGCTTAGGATAATGACCAACAACCCTAAAAAATTAGCTTGTTTATCTGGCTATGGGCTTGAAATAATTGAAAGAGTTCCTATAGAAGTATCTATAAACAAGCACAATAAAAAATATCTTAAAACAAAAAAAGAAAAGTTTGGTCATATATTTCATGCATTTCAATAATTAGTAAAGGGGAGATTATTTTGAGGACATATGAAGGAAAACTTATAGGTGATGGCTTAAAGTTTGGCATCGTAGTAAGCAGGTTTAATGAATTCATAACAAGTAAACTTCTAGATGGTGCTTTGGATGCTTTAAGAAGGCATGGTGTAGATGATGACAGCATTGAAATTGCTTGGGCACCAGGTGCCTTTGAGATTCCTTTTATTTCAAAGAGGATGGTCATGACTAAAAAATATGATGCGGTAATTGCACTTGGTGCTGTTATAAGAGGTGATACACCCCATTTTGATTATGTAGCTAATGAAGTTTCAAAAGGAATTGCAAAGATATCACTCGATTTTGATATACCTGTAATATTTGGAATCCTTACAACGGACACAGTAGAGCAGGCAATCATGAGAGCTGGAATAAAATCAGGCAACAAAGGATTTGACGCTGCTGTAACAGCTTTGGAAATGGTCAATTTGATAAAAGAACTAGATACCTAATAAAAATAAACGTTCATCTTAAAAGCATTGATGCTTAAAAGATGAACGTTTTTCATTTCCACGAAGGTATTATTCCTGATTTTTGAAAAGTTTTAAATACAACAACAAAAACTGGTCCCATAATGAGGCCGAATCCTCCGAAAAGTTTTGCACCAATAAACATAGACAAAAGCGTTACAAGAGGATGAAGACCTATGCTTTGTCCAACGATTTTAGGCTCTATCATCTGCCTTACAATTGTTACAATGCCATACAAAATCAGCAAGTAGATACCTATTAAGTAATTTTTAGTAAGTATATTGTACAATGCCCATGGTACTAAAACAGAACCTGATCCTAAAACAGGAAGTATATCTATGAAGCTTACTAAAAGCCCTAGCAAAAACGCATAATCAAATCCTATTATTGTAAGACCTATTGAAACTTCCATGAAAGTGATAAACATTATGGTTATTTCTGCTCGTATAAATCCTATTAGGGTTTGGAAAAGATCGCCTTTTATATTTTCTGCATGTAAAGCCCAGTTTGAAGGGAACTGCCTTTTTATAAAGTTTAGTATTAGCCATTTGTCTTTGCTTAAAAAGAATGTTGATACGATCGTTATAAGTGACATAAAGAAAAAATTAGGAAGTTTTGTTGCTAAACCTAAAATCCAAGCAGCGAAGTTTTTAGCGTATATAGATATGTTATTTAAAATGGATTGAAGATTGTTCTCCAAAAAAGTTGAGATATTAGTGGGGAGTGAAATATAATATCTTCTAATCCTGTCAATTAAATCAGATATAACAACATCGAAGTTTTTTGTATAATTTGGCGCATGTTCTGCCAAAGTATTTAGTTCAAAAACAAGTTGTGTAACTAAGAGACTTATTAAAAGTCCTATTATAGCAATTAGTAGAAGAATTAAAAATGCAGATGATAATCCCCTTGGTATTTTTAGTTTTTTTTCCAAGAATTCAACGGCAGGGTCAATTAAGATTGCTAAAAACAGTGCAACCGCAAATGGCATTAAGAAAGGAATTAATTTAAAAACAAATAAATAAAAAATTATAATGAATGCCAGTATTATAGTCACATTTTTTATCGCGCTTTGATATCGTAAGAGAAAATCTTTCACAAAAAAACCCCTCCTTATTTTAATTATAATATGATAAAAGGCAAGTGTCTACAGTAATCAATAAATAAAATCCGGTTTCTCCGGATTTTATTTATTGGGCGGTCTTAATTTTAATTTCGTATGACTTTTTGGCTATTTCCGATTTAGATATTATTCCTTTTTCAATAAGCAATTCTATCAATGATGTTATAGCCAATGTATTTTTATACTCTGTGTCTTTTAAATCGGCGATTTCTAGTAAATATTTAATTTCGTTCATCGGATTCCCCCTAACTTATTTTTATATAGTAATTATTGACATCTTTATATATTATATACATAAATATTAGTTAAGTGTCTAATGTTAGCATTTAACACTACAATGTGATATAATATTTTTGTATATTTTAAAAAGGAGATTGGACGATGAAGAGCAACACTAAAAAGGAAATTTTAAGTTGGATTCTGACTATCGGCCTTGCATTTATTATTGCGATGTTAATTAGGACATACATCTTTGAACTTGTTGATGTGCCGACAGGTTCAATGCTTAACACGATACAGCTTAATGATAAATTTGTAGAATTGAAATTTATATATAGATTCGAGCCTATAAAAAGAGGAGATATTGTTGTATTTAAATATCCTGACGACCCATCTGTGAATTTTGTAAAAAGGGTAATCGGTATAGGTGGTGATACAATAGAGATTAAGAATGGCATTTTATATAGAAATGGTGTACCTGTCAAAGAGCCGTATCTTAAAGAACCTATGAATAAAAATGAAACATTTGGACCATACAAAGTGCCTCCAAATCATTATTTTATGCTAGGTGATAACAGAAATCAGTCACTTGATTCAAGATATTGGAAAAATAAATATGTATCTAGGGACGCGATAATGGGGAAAATAGTATTTAGAATATGGCCTTTAAGCCGTTTTGGATCTATGGTTGGGAAATAATTATTGAAATTGAGAAATTTGTATAGTATAATTTATTTTAAGTTAAAAGAAGCTTTGAAGGGCCAATAATATGTATAGTATTTAAGAGAGCTGGTGGTGGGTGTAAACCAGTATATGTACATATTTATCCAGCCTGGAGCTATGGTTAATAACCATCGGGCGACCGTTAAATCAGTGATGAGGGCTTTTTGGCTAAATCAGGGTGGCAACACGGAAATCCCGTCCCTAAAGTAGGGCGGGATATTTTATTAGGAGGTGTAAATTATGCTTGATATTAAAAGGATAAGAAATAATCCAGATGAAGTAAAGAGAGCTATAGAACTTAAAAAAGAAAACTCAAATATTGATGAATTTTTAGAGATTGACGAAAAAAGAAGAGAGATTTTAAAAGAATTAGAGTCTTTGAAGAATAAGCGAAACAAAGAATCTGAAAACATCGCCAAGTTAAAAAGAGAAGGCAAAGACGCTGAAGAACTGATAAAAGAAATGAGAGAAATATCTGATAAGATTAAAGCTATGGAAAGCGATGTAAAACAATATGACGAAAGATTAGAAGAGCTTCTTTGGACTATACCAAATATTCCTCATGAAAGTGTTCCAGTAGGAGATAGCGATGCAGATAATGTTGAGGTCCGCAGATGGGGCGATGTAAGGAAGTTTGACTTTGAGGTAAAGCCTCATTGGGATATAGGTGTTGAACTGGGAATTTTAGATTTTGAAGCTGCGTCCCGTGTTACAGGTTCAAGGTTTACATTTTACAAAGGATTAGGATGTAGACTTGAAAGGTCCCTTATAAGCTTTATGATGGATCTTCATACAGAAAAGCATGGCTATACAGAAGTTTTTCCTCCATTTATGGTACACAGAAGAAGTATGTATGGAACAGGTCAACTTCCAAAGTTTGAAGAGGATGCATTTAAAGTAGCTGACACGGATTATTTCTTGATTCCGACAGCAGAAGTTCCTGTTACAAACATGTATAGAGAGACGATAATTGATGCTGAAAAGCTTCCTATTTATAACTGCGCTTACAGTGCATGTTTCAGGCAAGAAGCAGGTTCTGCTGGAAGGGATACAAGAGGATTAATAAGGCAGCATCAATTTAATAAAGTAGAACTGGTTAAAATTACTGAGCCTGAAAAGTCTTATGAAGAGCTGGAGAAAATGGTAAATGATGCTGAGGACGTATTAAAGACTTTAGGAATACCATACAGGGTTGTTTCAATATGCACTGGGGACCTTGGATTTACAGCGGCAAAGAAGTATGACCTTGAAGTTTGGATGCCAAGCTATGGAAGATATGTTGAGATATCATCATGCAGCAACTGTGAAGACTTCCAGGCTAGAAGGGCAAATATAAAATACAGACCTAAAGGCGGAGGGAAGGCACAGTATGTTCACACATTAAATGGCTCAGGTGTAGCGGTTGGAAGGACATTTGCGGCAATATTGGAAAACTATCAACAGGAAGATGGCTCTGTTATCATACCTGAAGCATTAAGACCTTACATGAAATGCGACGTTATAAGGAAATAAAAGGATTTAATAGCATTAAATATTTGAGTCATGATTATTGACAACTTCGCCGGTATATGATATACTTTATATCGTTCCCGGCTTGGAGAGGTGTCCGAGGGGTTTAAGGAGCTGGTCTTGAAAACCAGTGTCTCTTAACGGAGCCGTGGGTTCGAATCCCACCCTCTCCGCCATTAGTTTAATATATATTAAAGATTGTAGCTAACATGGAGAAGTACCCAAGTTGGTGAAGGGGCGGTCCTGCTAAGACTGTAGGTCGGGGATAACCCGGCGCGAGGGTTCAAGTCCCTCCTTCTCCGCCATGTATAAGCTACTTTTTTCATGCTTAAAATAAAAAAAGGCGTAATAACGCCTTTAAAAAACATCTGATGGATATGTTCTTTGTGTTGTTTTCGAGTTATCTAGGTAATGAAGGTGTGCTGTTATGCTGACTATATGTGAATTTGCATTATGGTGTATTTTTACATCTGATGGCCTTCCATCGTCTTGATGATAGCTTAAGTACATCTCCAGTAATTTTTTTGCGTTGTCTTCATTAAAATCCTCAAATGTATATTCATTTTCAGGAAGTTCCAATTTTATGCTGTGAAGCCCGTCTTTTGATGAACGCGTTTCTCTTATGGCATTAAGCATTTTTATCACCTCAGAAGTATTTTTTCATATTTCGTTATTTTTTATCCTCACCTATGATGACTACTACATCTGCGTTTTTATCCAAACTTTCATCGTTTAATACATTTTTAATAGATAATGCATTAGCCACTTTATTAGCTTTATCTATATTACTGTTTGTATAGACAAACGATTCTGAATAATCTTTAGTTTTGGCATTAGCTATTTTGACCACGTTAAATCCTAGACTTTTTAATTTATTAGCATATTTTGTGGCTAGGCCTTGTACTGTTGTTCCGTTAAAAACTTCTACTTTTATAGTGTTATTGATTGGTGAATAGGTCACTTGTGAAACAGTACTTATAGAATTGCTATTTTGACCATTTCCGAACATTTCTGATGCAATTTCCATTGCTTTTTGTGCATCAACAAAATAATAGCTTAAATTATCCATATACCCGCCTTCGCCTGGAAGTATTGAAGTATTAATATTCTGAGGTTTATTCTTGACAAAATCTAATGCATATGAGGCAATATCCTTTGTAGTTAAATCTGTTCTCACATTTTTACTTAATGTTATTGCTAGTGAAGGAATCTTTGGAAGAATTGATGGGGTTGTAACTTTTTTTATGAAAGCTTTTAAAAATTCTTGTTGAGCATTTATTCTTCCTATATCCCCCTCTGTATAGCCGTGTCTGTAGCGTACGAATTGAAGGGCTTTTTCACCATCTAATACTTGAAGTCCCTTTTTTAGATTAATGTGAAGGGGCGGTTTTGCTACATTGTCATCATATTTCATATTGAAAGGGACGTTTACTTCAACACCACCTATTGTATCTATAATTTCTTTGAATCCATCATAAGTTAAAATTACGTAATTGTCTATTTTTATTCCAAGCAGGTCTTCTACAGCATTTTTTAAACCATCTATTTTTTGCTCTGAATAGGCCGCATTGATTTTTTTCTCACTAGGGTTATTATAACCGGGCCTTGGATAATACGTATCGCGTGGAATCGATAACATCTCAATTTCCTTTTTATCTTTATCAAAAGTTGCTACAAATATAGTATCTGATAAACCATCGGCGTCTCCTACAAATAAAATATTTTTTTTGTCTGAACTATTGTCATTTTGTTTAACAGACTTAACTGGAGTTGTATTATCGTTAGAGTTGTTTGCAGGTTTTACAACGTTTAAATTTCTATAATACATAAAAATACCTGTACCTATTGATATTGCTATTCCTAGAATGACAAAAATAGAAATTTTAAAGAACTTATTCATTCATATATCACATCCTTTGTAGTTGTACATTTCTATTTATTATTTATTACTAATATACATTATAGATTTAATTTTATCAATAAATAAAATATAAAATTTTATTAAATGCAACTTTTTGCATTTTATTAATTATATATATTATAATAATATTTGGAAGTACGTTTAGGATGGTGATAATCTTGAGAAAAAGAAATGTGATAATAAGTGCTTTTTTGATTTCTTTATTTATAATAATCGGTATACTTATAAGTTTTACCAATTTCATTGTTGACATACAATGGTTTAGAAGTATGAATTATTTAGGTGTATTTTTAAAAAAGTTTATAACACAGCTTACAATAGGTGTTCCGACATTTTTTATAATTTTTATACTGTCATACTTTTATTTAAACAGAATGGTTAAAGATTATGCTAAATTTGCTCAGGACATTGTAATTAAAAATGGTCACAAAAGATTTAGAAGCATTATCATAACTGTTTCGATTTTTGTAAGTCTTGTTATATCTTTATTTATTTCTGCTAATTGGTGGAATGATTTTTTGTTTTACATAAATTCTGCGAATTTTGGCATAAAAGATCCAATTTTTAATAAAGATATAAGTCTTTATATGTTCAGGCTGCCTTTTTTGTTTGATGTATATAATTTATTGGTAGTTATAATACCAATACTTATAGTTGCCACTATAATCGTTTATGGTCTTATGTATCTTTCTGATAAAACAAGATTTTATGAGATATCTGACAGGGGAGGGAATCTCTTTAGAGCTATCTACAATAAAGACATTCTTATGATAGCATTTAGACAGATAGCTGTTTTAGGTTTTGTATTTTTCGTCGTCCTTGCATTAGGATACTATTTAAAGGCGTATGGAATACTGTATTCTAAAAGTGATGCTGTTTTTGGGGCAGGCTATACAGATGTCCATGTTAGACTTTTATTTTATAGGATTTTAATATTGGCATCTTTCATATCAGGCATATTGTTTATGATAGGTGCATTTAGGCAAAAGCTTAAGTATATAATTGCTTCGCCTGTAATAATAATTGCAATTATGATTTTATCAACTATCTCTCAGACGGTGGTTCAAAATTTCATCGTTGCACCAAATGAGTTTGATAAAGAAAAGACGTATTTAAAATACAATATAGACTTTACACAAAAAGCATTTGACTTAAATAATGTTGAAGAGAAAAATTATAATTTAAGCGGCAAAATTGATAAAAATATATTAGATGAAAACAAGGATACTATAAATAACATAAGGATTAATGATTACAGACCTGTAAGTCAAATTTACAACCAGCTTCAAAGTATAAGGCTATACTACAAATTCAACGATATAGATATTGACAGGTATAAGATAGACGGAAATTACAGGCAGGTGTTTATATCTGCTAGAGAAATGAACCTTGACAATCTGGCAAGCCAGGCTAAAAATTGGATTAACATGCATCTTAAATATACACATGGATATGGTGTTGTAATGTCGACCGTAAATGATGTGACAGCTACAGGACAGCCTGATATGGTGATAAAAAATATTCCGCCTGTGACGAACACAAATATGAAGATAACGAGGCCTGAGATTTACTTTGGAGAACTTACAAACACATACGCAATAGTAAATACAAAGACAGGTGAATTTGATTATCCTGCAGGTGATACTAACAAAGAAAATTTTTACAGTGGCAAATCAGGCATATCTATGACGTTTTTAAACAAGCTTTTGTACACCGTTTATACCGGCAATATAAAAATACTTTTATCTACTGACATTACGCCTGATAGTAGAATGCTTATTTTTAGAAACATAAAGGATAGAGTAGAAAAGATAGCTCCTTTTCTGATATATGATGAAGATCCATATATCGTCGTAGATAATGGAAGACTTTATTGGATTATAGATGCGTATACATATTCTGGAAATTATCCTTATTCAGAACCTTATGAAGACACAGGTATAAACTATATAAGAAATTCGGTTAAGGTAGTCGTTGATGCTTATACAGGTGATACAAACTACTATATATCTGACAAAAATGACCCAATAATAAAGGTGTATAGCAGGATATTTCCCGGGCTATTTAAAAGCATAGATGATATGCCGGAAGGTTTAAAAGCTCATATAAGATATCCCCAGTATATGTTTGATATACAAACAAGTGTGTATAGGAATTACCACATGTCCGATCCGCAGGTTTTTTACAATAAAGAAGATTTCTGGGACATAGCAAAGGAGAAATTTACAGGTAAGGTAGAACCAGAGGAGTCACAGTATGTCATAATGAGGCTTCCAGGAGAAAAGGCTGCTGAGTATATTTTGATGATTCCGTATACGCCAGCGACGAAAGATAATATGGTAGCTTGGATGGCAGCAAGGATGGACGGCGATAACTATGGAAAATTAGTAGTCTATAAATTTCCAAAAAGCACTGTCGTATATGGGCCTATGCAGATTGAAAACATGATCGATCAAGATCCAAATATTTCTAAAGAGATGAGCTTATGGGATCAAAAAGGATCCAGCATTATAAGAGGCAATTTGTTGACGCTGCCAATTGATGATTCTATGCTTTACGTTGAGCCAATTTATATACAATCATCAAATGAAAATGCAATACCTGAAGTAAAGAGAGTTATACTGGCGTACAAAGACAAAATCGTAATGGAGGATACACTAAGCAATGCATTAAATAAATTGTTTAACTTAGAAGCACCGGCGCAACCAGCGGTTCCGCAAACACAAACAAGTCAAACACAGCAGGAACTTATAAAGAAAGCAAATGATATATATAACAATGCTATGAATGCTTCAAAGAACGGCGATTGGACCGACTTTGGCAAAAATCTCGATGAGCTTGGAAGCGTACTCAATGATTTAAATAACAGCATAAAAAAATGAGGCGTTAAAATGCACCGCAAATGTTAGCAAAAATCAACTAATATTTGATGGTGCATTTTATTTTTTGATTTAAAAATGGAAATACTAAAATTAGGTGATGTTAAATGGAAATATTGCAGTCGGAATTAAAGATAGAAAATTTAATAAAAGAAACAGAGCATATATTTGAAAAATTAATGAATTTCAATGAGATATTATCAAATGATGCATCAAAAATTGAATTAAAATTAGAAAAAATGAATACAAATTTAAAAGAATACATCGAAAATGCTTTTAAGAAGGAAGAAGCTAGCGACAGGAAGTATTTAATAAGCTATTTGAGAAAGCCAGATATACAATCTAGTAGTTTAAAAGAAATAGAAAATATAGCTTATTCTAATATAGACGAATTAAGTGATGACGTAAAAAGCATAAAAGACAATCTAGATGGTATGAAAAAAGCATTGTACAGGTTAAAGGATCTTGAAAGAGATATTAACTCTATGAAGGCTGTGATCGAAAAAGATGTTCTTTTAAATGTAGAGCTAAACAGACAAAATACACCTGAAAAAGTAGAGTATATTTATGACCTGCCACCACAGCTTATAAATAGCCTTAATGATGCATTTCGAAATATATGCATTGCTAAGGATGGCATGGATAGGATGAAAGTATATGAAGATATTGTAAACAACTTGGAAAACTTTCAATAGTAAAATTTTCATTTACTAATTCTAATCATAAAGGGAATATTAAATAACGGGGAAATTTTTTAAAGGAGGGTTTACATTGAATAGAAGAGAATTTGAGGACTACCTAGGAGAAAAAGTAAATAGCGAAGTGTCTGAAGAATTAAGTGCTAGATTTGGTAAACAAAACCAGGCGCAGCAACAAGCTCAACAGCAAGCGCAGCAGCAAGCACAGCAATTCCAGCAACAATTGCAGAATATGGGTATAAATGTTACACCTCAGCAATTTCAGCAATTATTAAATCAGGTTAAAACACAAGCACAGCAACAGCAGCAGCAAACAGATATGCAGGTACAGCAGGCTTTGCAACAGGCCATGGCTGCGCTTCAGCAAGCACAACAAAGCATTCAAGCAAATCAAGTTTTTGCTCAAATGAGCAAAATATTAGATTCATCAAATCAGCAACTGCAGCAGTTGACACCGCAATTAGGAACACAAGCACAGCAGCCTATTGGTGCGCAAGCACAGCAGCCAGTAGCTCAACAGGCACCAACAGGTGTGCAGTAATTGTAAAAGATGAGTTAGGGTTATAGGTAAAATACTATAACCCTTTTTTGAAATTTAAGTAAATTTCCAGCTTTGAAAGAACATTTGCAAATAAAAATGAAATGTGGTATTATAAAGTATGTAAATGGGCGCCCGTAGCTCAGTTGGATAGAGCGTTTGACTACGAATCAAAAGGCCACGGGTTCGAATCCTGTCGGGCGCACCAGTAAAATAGCATATTTGAGGGTATGTGTCGTAAGATGCATACCCTTTTTGATTGCGAGTTGAAATTGGAATTATGGTGTTCCTTGATTTATTAGCAGTATCTTCAGCAAACGTTGGTGTCATTTTGTCGTCAACGTTATATCCTGATGCTTTGTTCATTCCATAAGCGCATTTTATACCTGCTTTTGTTTCTGGATACTTTGCTTCATACAGATCTTTCATTCTTTTTAAATGTTCAGTATGTTACAAGACTGTCTATTCTGTCATTATTAAGTTTTTGTCAATTTCAGCCAATTCTTTGTCAATATTATTGTAGCTCATTGTTATGCATTCTATTTCATTTAAATCTAGCACTTTTGCTGCTTTTAATTTATGCAGCCCTGAAATAAATTCGTTTTTTGTTATAACAATTGGCTCCAATACTTATTTCCTTCATGTTTCAAGATGATTTAAATATTATATAATAATTCGACAAAAGTAGAGGAAATCATTTAAAAATATAAGCGGAATTCCACTTTTATAGAGCATTATGAGGTTTTGCAAATACCTAAAAAACATCTCTTTCTTTATTAAGGAGGATTTTTTGCTATTTTATAGAATTAATTAATGATTAATGCTATTTTAAAAATAATGGAGGTATCTAAATTGTTTGAAGTCATTACTGTAACAAAAGAATCAAGAGAGTATGTAGAATTATATCTTAAACTAAGTAGATTAAATTTAAATTTTATAGACGGGAAATTTAAAAAAAGTATTGAAGCTGAAGAATTTAAGCATAGAAAAGAACGTAAAAATGATATTATTACAGTACTTGATAATATTATAAATACAGACTTTTTGTATATGAGAATGATTGATGAAGGCTATTTTTTTATTTTATGTGATGAAGATGGCTATATCATTAGATTAATATATAACAATAAATTAGAAAATTATTTTAAAGAAATAAATTTGGCAGAAGGAGTCAGTTTAAAGCTAGAAAGCAGTGGAATAAATGCAGTCAGTTTAGCAATGGAATATAAACAACAGTATCAAATATGTGGTAATGATCATCAGTGGGACATATTAGAAAATTGGTATTGTACGGCAATACCTGTAATTGATTATGCAAATGCTTTAATAATTGCTTATCTTGATTTGTCATGTGTAAATTGTCAAAAAATAGATTATCAAAGTTTTATCTTAAGAAATATAGTTAAATGTGTAGAAAAAGCTTTAACATATAAAAATAAATTGTATACAATTGAGTCGGAATTAACTTCAATTGATACAGCAATAATATATTGGTTAGCGCATGGGATGGAGAGAAAAGATATATGTAAAGTAATGCATATTGCAGAAAATACTCTTAAAAATCATATAAAAAAACTTCGAATTTTATTAAAAGCAAACACGGATGCAGAATTAGTTTTCAGGGCAACAAAAGTTGGTATCATAGATCTTTATTAAAAAAGTAATAAATATAACAATTTTTTAATAGCCTACTAGTACAATAGTTACGATAAAATTCGACTTATATTGACAAAATAATTTGTACCAACAAGCTATTTTCAAAATTCAATAACAGTATTATTATTAAATTAATCGAAAAAAGTTAACTTTGAAATTTAATTAAGTAATTGGATAAATGAAATTTATTAAAGTGGTAATAATTATGCAAGCTAGAGACCAATTCCGAATTAGTTAAGAGGTAATTTTTTACATACTAATGTTTTGCTTTTATTTGCCGTGAAGAAGATATGAAAGTTAGAAAGTTTCATTCTCGTTCATTTAAAATCTATAATGATACCAAAAAACAAAATATTTCTTAATATATGAAAAAATTTGATAATTATTTTGCTATTTTAGTTTTAATTAAAATTAAGAGAGGTAGTCAACAATGAATGTTTTAAATGATTTTAAAGATTATAACATAAATAGTATTATTTTTAAAGTGACGAATAGTTGCAATTTAGATTGTCAATATTGTTACAGAAAAAAAGCAAAATTGGAAAATAAACAAAAATTATCGTTGGAAATATTAGAGAAGGCGTTTAGAGATTATTCGAATTATATTGAGGCTAATAATCTAGATAAAACTATGAATTTTGTTTGGCATGGAGGGGAACCTTTAATAGTTGATATTGACTTTTACAATAAAATTATTTCATTGCAAAAAAATTATATTGATAGAGGTTTTGTAATTCATAATGCAATACAAACAAATGGAACATTAATTGATAATAGATGGATAGAATTTTTTAAAAACAATAAATTCATTATAGGAATTAGTTTAGATGGACCTAAATTTATCCATGACAAACATAGATTAAATAGGAAGGGATATTCATCATTTGAAGATACAATAAATGGAATATTATTACTCAAACAATGTAATATATCAATTAATATTATATCTGTAATTAATAACGATTATGTAAATTATGGAGGCCAGATATTGGAATACTTTGTTGATTTAGGAATAAATGTTGTAGACTTTATTCCATGTTATTTTTATAATGATAGATATACATTATCAGTTGAAAATTATAAGAACTTTATGATTAACATATTCGATATTTGGATGAAAAAATATAAAAATGTTATAAAAATTAGATTTTTAAATGACATTTTCCAAAACATTTTGCGTAAATATGATAAAAATATTAGAGTAAATGTAGGTTGTGAGTTGGGTGAAGTATGTGGACGTAATTATAGTATTTCTGTAAATGGTGATATATTTCCATGTGAATGCTTGACCCCTATTGATTATATGAAATTGGGAAATATAAAAGAAGAAGATTTCATAAGTATATTAAAAAAACGAGAATTTAATGAATTTAAAGAATTATATAACAACGTAAGTAAAGACTGTTTAAGATGTGATATTTTAGATATTTGTCATGCTGGTTGTTTAAATAGGAGATTACCTCAATATACTTATAATTTAAAAGATTATTATTGTGAGGCAAGAAAGGGAATTATTTACCATATTCTAAATAATTTAGATTTATATTTTCCGAAAAGAAAAATATAAATTTAAATTAATATAAGTCTTTAAATATTATTGAAAGAAGGGTTACAAATGCTTTTTGATTATGAATATAAAATTAAACAAGTCTTTATCAAACCATCTGAACATTGTAATATGAAATGCGATTATTGTTATTGAGTGATTTCGGAAACTAATTTCCAGCAGCATACAATGACATAAATTAGATATTAGATACAAAAAATAACAATGATTTTGCGATAAAAATAAGAAAAGAGGAAAGAAAATGTAAAATAATGC
>NZ_JAGGLT010000017.1 GCF_017874545.1 Thermoanaerobacterium butyriciformans
TAAAAACCCGTTCCCATACCGAACACGGAAGTGAAGCCCTCCAGCGCCGATGGTACTGATTACTCGGGAGAGTAGGTCGCTGCCGGTAAAAATTTCATATATTAGCCCCCTAAGTAAAACTCCTTATCCAGGAGTTTTTTAATTTATGCGGAATTATATTTATTTACTATTGACAAATCAGACATGCTATAAGAACATATAAATAGAAGAGCATAAGCAGCTAATAAAAATTTGAGAATTTTGCTTTGGAGGCGATATTTATGAAAAAACTGGCCTGTGGTGTTGATCTTGGCGGTACAAAGATTAATACCGGTATAATGGATAGTGATGGTAACATATTGTACAATGTAAAGGTTCCAACAGAAGCTGATAAAGGGCCCCAACATGTAATAAACAATATAAAGAAGAGCATAATAGATTCATTAAAAAATACAAAACTGGAGATAGATCAGATTGCAGGTATTGGCATAGGTGCACCTGGACCATTAAATGCAGATAGCGGTGTTGTGGAGTGTCCGCCTAATTTACCTGGATGGATTGATATTCCTCTTGTGGATATACTAAAAGAAGAATTTAATACAGAAATCAAGCTTAATAATGATGCAAATGTTGCTGCACTTGCTGAACATTTATTTGGAGCAGGACAAGGCATAGATGATATGGTTTATGTAACTGTAAGCACAGGCATTGGCGGTGGTGCTATAATAGGTGGGAAATTGTATAATGGTGCAAACTCCAATGCGGCAGAGATTGGACACCATTCGATAAACTTTGATGGCCCTAGATGGTGCAACTGTGGCAATCCCGGATGCTTAGAGTCTTATGCTTCTGGTACATCGCTAGTTAAATTTGCAAAAAAGTACATAGAGTCTGGAAGAAATACCATTCTTAAAAGCATACCAATGGATGAATTAAAGGCTGAGAATATTTTTGATGCAGCAAAATCAGGTGATGAATTAGCTTTGGAACTTATAGAAAATGAAGCATTTTATTTAGGAGTAGGTATTGTAAATATAATGGCTTTCTATAATCCAAAGAGGATAATAATAGGTGGTGGACTGTCAAGTCAATGGGATGTTTTATACGATAAGATGATGAAGACAGTTAAAGATAGAGCATTGAAGCCAAACAGAGAAATTTGTGATGTTGTTAAAGCGAAACTTGGCGGAAATGTTGGACTTATAGGTGCAGCAGCACTCGTATTGTAAGGAGGATACAATGGAAAGATGTCCGTGGTGCCTCAAAGATGAAATATACATAAAGTACCATGATACAGAATGGGGTGTGCCTGTCCATGATGATAAAATTCACTTTGAGTTTTTGGTGCTGGAATCTGCCCAGGCGGGATTAAATTGGCTTACGATACTTAAAAAAAGAGATAATTATAGAAAAGCGTACGATGATTTTGATCCTTATAAAGTTTCTTTGTTTGATGAGAAAAAGATATTAGAGCTTTTAAATGATAAAGGAATCATTAGAAACAGAAAAAAAATCGAATCATCAATTATAAATGCCAAAGCTTTTTTAAAAATTCAAAAAGAATATGGAAGTTTTGATAGTTATATTTGGAGCTTCACAGAAGGGAAACCTATCATTAATCATTGGAAAAGCATCGAAGAAATACCTTCTAAGACTCCATTATCTGATAAGATAAGTAATGATCTTAAAAAAAGAGGTTTTAAATTTGTAGGCTCAACGATAATATATTCACATATTCAAGCGACTGGTATTGTAAATGACCACATAACGTCGTGTTTTAGGCATAAGGATTTATCACACTATTATTTATAAAAAATACATGCAGAGCTTGGTGCAAAATGCATTGAGACCTGCCTTTTTTTATTCTTAAAATAATATAATGTTAATAAGAAAGCGTATAGATACTGGTTGTAATGGAAATAATTATAATAGAATATTATGAAAGATGGTGTAGCATATGGAAAGCATGTTAAAAACTAAAAAGTGCTTTATATGCAATCATGAAAAGACAGATGGTATTGAGGTATTGGGAGAATTTTTATGTAATGACTGCCAGAAGATTATTGTTGATATGTCACCTGGTGATATTAAATATGAATATTACAGAAAAAAGATGATAGATATCTGGCGAAACTATACAAAGGATGTTGAATATGAGGATTGATATTGGCATATCCTCATATTTTTTATAGTAATGGTTAGGATTGTATGGTATTATATATGTATGAAACTTGAAAAAAGGTGATGAAATTGTCAGCACCATTATATGAAGCACTGTTAAAGTATGTAGAAGATGGCACTTTGCCATATCATATGCCGGGTCATAAAGAAGGTAGAATTATTTCCCGGAAATATATAGAGAATCTTGCCAAAATAGACTTGACAGAAGTTCCCGGTACAGATAATCTGCATGACCCTCAAGGACCGATTTTGGAAGCTGAAAAACTTGCAGCTAAAGCATTTGGTGCAAAGATGTCTTTTTTTCTTGTAAATGGTACTACATGTGGAATATATGCTGCAATGTCTGCCGTATTAAACGAAGGTGATGCAGTGATTATTCAAAGAAATTCACACAAATCTGTTTACAATGGTTTAATACTTACAGGTGCTACGCCGATATATTTAACCCCATTGATTGATTATGAAGATGGGATAGCAATGGGAGTCTCTATTGATGAACTTGAAGGCCTTCTTAAAGGTAATAAAGACATAAAAGCGGTTTTGATTACATATCCAAATTATTATGGATTTTGCATAGATATAAAAAGAATAGTTGATTTAGTGCATAAGTACAACAAGATTTTGATTGTAGATGAAGCACATGGTGCCCACTTTGCATTTTCAGACAAATTGCCACTGCCAGCATCTAAAGCTGGTGCTGATATTGTTGTTGAAAGCATTCACAAGACTTTACCCGCCTTTACGCAAAGTTCAATATTACATGTGAATACAGATAGAGTTGACGTTGATAGATTAAAATTTTATTTAAGCCTTTATCAATCTACATCACCATCATATATTTTAATGACATCAATTGACTTGGCTAGAGATTTTATGGAAAGAGAAGGTAAAGATAGACTAGAAGAATGCGTAAATTTATCAATAGATGCTCGAAATAAATTAAATGCAATTGAAGGTGTAAAGTGTATAGGAGATGACATTGTAGGCAAGTATGGAATTAATGATTATGATACAACAAAGCTTACCATAAGTATAAAAGGTCTCGGGATATCAGGAAGTGAAGCAGAAAGGATATTGCGGGAAAATTTCAATATCCAAATGGAGATGTCTGATTTATACAATATACTGGCAATAATGACTGTTGCAGATGGTGAAAAGGAGTTTGACGAATTAGTAAAATCGGTTGAAGGACTTTTAAAATACAAAAAGAATCAAGAAATTAGACTTATTGACTATTATCCTGATGTACCAGAGATGAAAATGAAACCTTCAGAAGCAGTTAAAAAGCCTTATACACTTCTAAAAATAGATGATGCAGTAGATTCAGTTTCTTTGGACTATGTTATTCCATATCCACCAGGTGTGCCTCTTATATGTCCGGGTGAAATCATAAAAAAAGATATGGTACAATATATAAAATTACTATATAATATAGGTATAAAGATTGTAGGCATTGATAATTTAAATATACGGGTGTTTAAATAATGTACAAAGGAAAACTTATCGCATTTGAAGGTATCGACGGTAGCGGAAAAACGACACAAATCAATCTACTGAAAGAATATCTTTTAAGCATTGGACGGGATATTGTAGTATTGAGAGAACCTGGCGGCACTAATGTAGGTGAGAAAATCAGAAATATACTCCTTGATAAAAAAAATAAGATAGTTCCTACTGCAGAAGCTCTTTTATATGCAGCATCAAGGGCAGAATTAGTAAATGAAGTGATAATACCATCTTTAAATAATGGAAAGATTGTTATATTAGATAGGTTTGTTGACAGTTCTATTGTATATCAAGGATATGCAAGGGGCATTGGTGTAAAAGCCGTTGAGGAGATAAATAATATTGCTATAGCTGGCCTTGTACCAGATTTGACTATATACTTGGATATAAAGCCCAAAGACACTATAAAGCGAATTGATAGAAGGAAAGACAAAGACCGCCTTGAGATGGAAGATTTGGAATTTCATGAGAAGGTTTATGAAGGATATAAACAATTGATAAAATCAAGGCCGGATAGATATTTAGTTATAGATGCCACTTATGATATTGATTATATACAGAAAAGCATCATTAAAGAAATAAGTAAAATCATATAAGGAGGGAGAAAATAGTGAAACTTATTTTTGCTATAGTACAGGACGAGGATGTAAGGCGGCTAATGGATGGACTGACAGAGAAAGGTTTTAGCTTTACAAGGGTTGCTTCTACAGGGGGGTTTTTAAGGTCTGGCAATACAACACTGATGATAGGTGTTGAAGACGAAAAACTCGATGATGCCATTGAAGTAATAGAGAAAAAATGTAAGACGAGAGACAGGATTATTACTTCTCCGACTCCGATGGGTGGTGCAACAGATATTTTTATTCCACAGCCTGTTGAGGTTTCAATTGGAGGAGCTACGGTTTTTGTCATCGATGTTGAAAAATTTTTTAGGATATAGGTGTTTTGTATGAAAATACAAGAAATAAATTCCAACAAAATAACGGCGGGATATACCAAAGATGACATAAGCAGCAGAACTTCTGCTTTAAAGTTTGAAGATGTTTTTGACAGTGAAATAAGTAAAGTAAAAGACAGTATTATAAATAAAATGTTAAATGAGATTGATGATGCTGCCGAAAAATTAAAAGAAAATTTAAACTTGGATAATTTGTTAATTTACAAGAAAAAAGTTAAAGAATTTTTGCAAAGCTCCATAAATGGCATGTTCCAAAGAAATAAGAGAGAATCCATCAGTTTAAATGGACGAAAGAAGATTTATACTATTGTAGATAAAGTGAATGAGAAGCTTGAAATGATGACGAAAGAGTTTATAGAGGGAAACAAAAAGAACATTGATCTTTTAAGTGCTATTGAGGAAATTAGAGGATTATTGGTAGATATATATTCGTAGGTGAATTTTGATGTTTAAAATATATGGGCATAAAAATATTCTGGCGTTATTTAACAAAATTGTGAGTTCTCAAAAGATAGCAAACGCCTATCTCTTTATTGGAGAAAGTGGGTTTGGAAAAGAATTTATGGCAAAATATTTTGCCATGATGATAAACTGTAAAAATGGTTCTAAACCTTGTTTAAGTTGTCCTTCATGTATTCAAATGATATCAGGTAATCATCCTGATATTTTCTTTATAGAGCCTGATGGGATTTCAATAAAAGTTGAGACATTAAGAAATGTCGTAATAAACAATGCTTATGTGAAACCATACAACTCTTATAAGAAGATTTTTATAATAAAAGAAGCTGAAAAAATGACAGAGCAAGCTCAAAACAGTATACTTAAAACACTAGAGGAACCTCCTGAATATGGACTTTTCATTTTAACATCATCCAAGATGGAAGGCCTTTTACCAACAATTGTGTCAAGATGTGAAATAATAAGGTTTACTAGGGAGTCAGACGAAGTAATAGAAGACTATCTTATAAATGAAAAAAAAATTGACAGGAGTATGGCTAAAAAAATAGCTTCAATTGCCAATGGCAATTACGGAAAGGCAAATCTGTTGATTGATGAAGGTTATTCTAAAGTAAGGTCGGAATTGGGAGATATTTTATACAATGTGATTAACCAAGACAAGGCATTGAGACTTGAAAGTTTTAAATTTTTTGATGAGAACAGAGAAATGATAGATGATATAATTGATATAATGTTTTCCTATTTGAGGGATTTGATGATATTCAAATTATTGGGCAGCGAAGAATGCATTATAAACAAAGATATGTCTGATAAATTAAGAATGTTGTCAACCAATTTGACAGGATTTAAGCTAAATAATATAATTAATGAGATAGAAGAGCTTGCTTTTAATCTTAAGTCAAATGTAAATTATCAATTAGCTATTGAAAAATTTCTCTTAAATATTTAGGAGGTTTTAATTTTGTATACAGTTGTAGGAATTCGGTTTAAAAAAGCCGGTAAAATATATTATTTTGATCCAGGCGATTTGCCTGTAAATGTTGGAGATAATGTTATTGTTGAGACAGCCAGAGGAATAGAATTTGGAGAAGTTGTCGTAGGAAAACGAGAGGTTGATGATGACGAAATAATAGCTCCGTTGAAAATGGTACTGAGAATTGCAACTGACGAAGATTTAGAACACTATAAGGAGAATAAAGCTTGTGAAGCAGAGGCTTTTGGTGTCTGCATGGACATGATAAAAGAGCACAATCTGGATATGAAATTAATCGATGTTGAATACACATTTGACAACAACAAAATAATATTTTATTTTACTGCTGATGGAAGGATAGATTTTAGAGACCTTGTAAAAGATCTTGCTGCGGTCTTTAAGACGAGAATTGAGCTTAGGCAAATAGGTGTAAGAGATGAATCCAAGATTGTGGGTGGCCTTGGACCTTGTGGTAGACCTCTTTGCTGTGTAACTTTTTTAGGCGATTTTGAGCCTGTTTCGATTAAAATGGCAAAAGACCAAAACCTGTCATTAAATCCTACGAAAATATCAGGTTTATGTGGTAGATTAATGTGCTGTTTAAAATATGAACAGGATACTTATGAGGAAGTGAGATCTGAACTGCCTTCTGTAGGAAGCCTTATAAAAGTCGACGACAAAGAAATGAGGATAACGGAAGTCGATGTTGTAAGAAAAAAGCTTAAAGTCAAGATGAAAAATGCAGAAGGTATAGAGATAACAAAAGAATACGATCCTGAAGATGTGATTGTGATAGAAGACAGTAAAGAAAATAAAAAAGATGAAATTTCTGAGATTTACAATGAAATATTAGGCGATGATTTCATCGGATAAAAAAAGAGAGTCAACCTCTCTTTTTTTATTCAACTTTACCCAACAGAAAGCTAAATATTAAAATGATGAAGACTGCTGATGTTATATATACATACATGTAGTCTTTTTCTTGAAAAAATGTGATGATCGACACACCGACTCGAAATACGGGAGTCAGTATAAGCACCAAAAGCCCTGTCATGATTATGGCGTAAGGCTTTAGAGATATTAACCCTTTAATTATTGCTACTACAGATGTAGGATATGTGTTTGCTGGATAACCACTACTTTTTGTTGCAAAAAATAGAATTAAACCTATGAGAATGATTAGCGCACTTAATAAAACTCCTGCTCTTAAAGTTTTGCTTATTATAATCTCCATATTTTCTATTTTTTCATTTTGATTTTTTTTGTCCTCCACAGCTATACCCCCAATCCTTTAAGAAGCATTTCGATGGAAACATAGGCTAAAACAGGTATAAATATCTTTCTTATGGTTGTGCTTTTCATATTTGTCATGATTTTCGTTCCCAATGTTGCTCCTATTAACACACCTAGTGCAACAGGACCTGCAATTTTTGGATCTATGTTGCCTCTTACAAGGTATACTCCAGCACTGGCAGCGGCAGTAACGCCAATCATAAAATTGCTGGTGGCAGTTGATACCTTCATGGGAAGTCTCATAAATAGATCCATTGCCATTACTTTAAAGATGCCGCTTCCTATGCCTAATAACCCAGATATTACACCTGCTATGTACATCATGCCAAACCCTTTGTTTACACCGGTGACGTTGTACTTTATTTCCTTTTTAAGAACTTTGTCGTAGTAAGAACCTTCAAGCTTTAACTTTTTTGCGATGGGCTGGGAGACTACTCCTTCAGGGAGCTCTTCATTTCGCTTTTTTAACATTGTAAATGCAGAATATAGAAGAAGAAGGCCGAAGATAATATAAAGGTATTTTGAACTTATCAACCCAGCAATAAAAGCACCTGTCAAAGCTCCTGTTGTAGTAGCTATCTCTAAAAACATACCTATTCTCAGATTGGTTATTTTATCTCTTACGTACGTTACAGCAGCACCACTGGATGTCGCAATGACGGATACGATACTGGCACCTATTGCGTATTTTATATTTACTCCTAAAAGCAGCGTAAGCATTGGTATTACTATTATGCCGCCGCCTAATCCAAGAAGGGATCCAAAGACTCCAGCCACAATTGATATGAGAAGTATAATTAAAGATGTCAATATCACTTTATCATCTCCTAAATTTCATTTTGTTTTATTTCTCTTTCTAACATTATCAATATAGGAGGAAATGCATATATGCACATTGTAGATGCGGCTACTATACCAGCATCATTAAATGCTAAAGCGAAAAGCATTCCTACAATACTGCCGAAAAAACCGTAGTAGATGTATTTATTTTTCTTAAATATGCTCTTAAGTATTCCTGTAGGCTTATATGACAGGATAAACAAGCTTATTATTGTTATGATTAAAACCCAAGACCATATGGTATATCTTATTAATGTCAGTTCCATATTTAATTTGCGGGCGAATATCTTGTACAGTGCTGTTATTCCTTCATTTTTTACAATTAATGCAGTTTGTGCCATGTGCGTGATAGTACCCATAGACATAGAGGCTATGAACATAAGGGTCAAAAGTACAATCATAATAAGAAACAATAACAATAGATTTTTAAAATTGATTTTAATCTCTGACATAAGTAAAAGTGTTACACCGAAAGCCATAAAACCTGTTATAAAACCGCCTATCTTTGCTCCGTACTGTGGGAGTACCATTAACATAAATACTAAGGCGAAAAACAAAACACCTAATAATTTATTAGCTCTGTTGTCGTATTTTTGAATAAATGTCATAACACCCATTATGGTGGATCCTATTAATACGCCCATGTATTCATTCCCTATACCGTAAAATCTTGCACCTGCAATAACGTCATATCCTAATATAGAGCCCTTCATAAGGTGTGCACCTGTAAAAATATCTGCTGTAATAATTATGGCAGTCAAAAGGCTTATGACTATCAGCATATTGAATTCATCTTTTGCAATCAATTTAATAAGAAACAGTAAAAGTGTTGTTATTAGTATTAAAACAATAATACTGGAATAAATAGACAAAGGGCTAAAAAGCGATAAAATCAAGAGAGACAAAGGAACAATCATTACACCTAGTACTACTGGTTTTAAGTACTTTAAATATCCAATCTTTAAAAATAATGTAATCAGATAAAGTATTAAAATTATAATGAGAAAAATTACATAACTTTTTAAGACGATAGGCCGTGCTGTGTAAATAGACACGACTTTACTGTTTAAATTTTCCAGATAGTTTACTTTGTCTTGAGCTTTTATATTTGTTATTGGATGACCTAGCATTTCAACAGGTGCTTTAATATTAAAATAGCTGAGAATCGTTGGTGCTAAATCTATATTTGTTATTATGCCATCCCTTTTTGTGGTCAAAGATGTTGTAAGGCCATTATATCCAGGACCATAGATGATTATAGGTGCCAATAGATTGTTGGAGGATATATCGCTTTTGGAAGGGCATGGTGTTGCAACTATAAGCAAATCTTTTGAAGTATCTATGTTTTCTAATAATTTACCTATAAAGTTATCTGCATTGCTGATGGCGTATTTTTCATATTTGGATGAAATATCACTTGAAACATTAGATGAATAACTGTCGACTCTTGAAGTATCGCCTGTGTCTATTACAAAAAATCCTCCATTTTTTTCATACTTTTTAAAATAATCGAGAATTTTGTTGTAATCAGTCCTCATAAAATATGGACTGTTTTTGTCATACTTTAATATGTTTTCACTGACGTCACCAAAAGCTGTACCTTTTTCATCCATTGCGATGAGAGTACCGTACCTTCTATACGTAATGGAATTGTCTGATGCAATGTCAGAATTTCCAAATACATATGTAGGTATATTGTTGTCCTTTAATAATTGACCCAAAAGGCCAGGCGTTATTTTATAATCGGCACTTTCGCTGCTGCTAATAAGATTTGATATGCCTATATTTACAATATTATTATTGCCGTAATCATTTCCTGTATTTAGCTTGTATAAATCGCCTGCGCTTCCAAAAGTATAATTTTCATTTACATTTAAATTTATAGAACTTATACCATGAGCACTGGCTCTGGTTCCAGTTCCGAATGTTAAATATCCAGATGCGTCAACATAACCGTCAGCATTTCTTACATTCATAAGTCCAACTGTGCCATTATTGATTAGTTTTTGAATATTTTTTGCATCGTACTTTATATAATCGTTAAGGCTTACTCTGTCGATTATGACAAGTACAACTTTTTTATCACTGTTTGTAGCTGCATAATCTCTTTGAGGCATTAAAGTAAAAGACATTAATAAGAGCAATAAAGCAATAATAACCCTTTTCAAATAAAACACACCCTCTATAGTATTTTTATTTATTATACAATACAAATATTAAGAAATTATTAAAAAGAGGGTTAAGCCCCCCTAATCTCTTATTAGCGGCATACTCATACATCTTGGACCGCCTCTACCTCTTGATAGTTCCGATCCTTCTATTCCGATGACTTCAATGCCTTCTTTCTCCATTATTTTATTAGATGATTCATTTCGAGTATATGTTACGACTTTGCCAGGTGCTATAGCAAGCGTATTTGTACTGTCGCTCCATTGCTCCCTTGCTGATGTTATTGCATTTAGACCGCCTGTTGGTATTATCTCTATATTGCTTAGATTAAGTGCTGATTTTAATGCATCCTGAAGATCTTTTTCCTTTTTTATTGAAAAACCCTTATCCTCTTTTATTATACTGAATACCCTTAAATCCTTTTTTATTCCGGGATAAAATACGAATCTTTCTTTGTCTACCATCGTAAATACTGTATCGAGGTGCATATAAGACCTGTTTATAGGTATTTGCACCACAAGAATATGTTCAACAGTTGATCCACCTTCAAAAAGATTGCGTGCTAGTTGCTCTATAGCCTGTGGTGTTGTCCTCTCACCGCAACCTATTGCAATTACTTTATCACTTAATATCAGCACATCTCCACCTTCTAGAGAATGAAAATACGTGTTGTCGTACCAACATGGAATATTGTTTCTCTTAAATATATCGTGATTTTTGTATATATATTTTAATATAAGAGTCTCCGGTCTTCTTGCAGCTGTTTTCATAGAGCTTATCATGAGGCCTCCATCTATCATTGCACCCGGATCTCTTGTAAAATACATGTTTGGGAGAGGTTTAATATAAAAATAGTGATCTTCATAGATGAATTCTGCCAGTCCCATTGGCATGACACTATCAATATCTCCCTTTTCAAGGCCGCTAATGGCTATTTCTGAAATATCGTCATAGCTCATATCCATAAGGTAATCTTTTAAATAATTTTTTGACTCAAGATATGTGATGCCATTTATCTTTAGAAGATCAACAATAAATTCCTCTTTTATATTCTCATCTTTTAATATATCTTTTAAGAGATCTTTTATATAAAACACAGTTATACCATTATCTCTTAATACTTTTGCAAACTCATCATGTTCTTCTTGTATCTTTCTAACCCATGGAATATCATCAAAAAGCAGTTCTGATAGATTTTGCGGAGTAAGCCTTTCTAATTCTTTTCCGGGCCTGTGCAAAATAACTGCTTTTAAATTTCCTATTTCTGATGATACGTGAGGTACTAACAATGGGTGCGTCACCAGCACATTCCTCCCTATGTATAAACTCTTTATATAGTATACTTTGCTTATATCCATTTTTCAATACAATTTATATTAATTTATCAATATGGTAAAATTATTTGTAATGAGGTGGGAATATGCTAAAGAATGGTGAAAGAATTGATGATTTAAATTTAAATGGACTTAAAATTATTCAGCACGAGGATAAATTTAAATTTGGAATGGATGCAGTATTGCTTTCAAATTTTGTATACACTAAAAGAGGAGATAAAATTATCGATTTAGGTTGTGGTACTGGAATTATACCTATCTTAATTGCTGGAAAGTCCAGGGATACACATATTACAGGTGTTGAAATACAAGGTGATGTTGCAAACATTGCATTGAGAAACGTTGAAATTAATAATTTTACAGACAGAATAGAAATAATAAATGATGATATACGGAATATTGTGGATAAGTTAGGCATTGAAAAATATGATATAGTAACAACAAATCCACCTTATATGCCACATAAGACGGGATTTGATAAAAGCAATGAAAGTGAAAATATCTCAAGATACGAGATAAATGGCGGATTGCAGGATTTTGTCAAGGTAGCATCTAAGCTTTTGAAATTCGGTGGAAAGTTTTTTATGGTGCATCGGGTGGATAGACTTGTGGATATTGTTTATAATTTAAGGATTTGCAATCTTGAGCCTAAAAAAATTAGATTTGTACATCCATATGTTGAAGAAAAACCAAATTTAGTATTGGTTGAAGCTAAAAAAGGTGCCAAAAGTGGTGTTGTCATAATGAAACCTTTGTATATTTACAATAGGGAAGGAAAATACACTGACGAGCTTTTAAGCATATATGGTAAAACTACAATAGAGGAGGAATAAAATGTCTGGAAATCTATTTTTATGTCCTACTCCAATAGGGAATCTCGAAGATATAACATTAAGGGTTTTAAGGATACTTAAGGAAGTAGATATTATTGCTGCAGAGGATACAAGGCAAACTATGAAACTTTTAAATCACTATGATATAAAAAAAACAGTTGTAAGTTATCATGAACATAATAAGGTTTCAAGTGGATTAAAACTTGTTGATGAGTTAAAGGCAGGAAAAAACGTAGCACTGGTTACCGATGCAGGTACACCTGGCATATCTGATCCTGGGGAAGACCTTGTGAAGCTTTGCATAAATGAAAAAATAAACGTAATATCGCTTCCGGGTGCAACGGCTATAACGACAGCACTTGTAGGTTCTGGACTTGACACTAAGAAATTTGTCTTTTTAGGCTTTTTGCCTACAAAGAAAAGTGATAGAGAAAATGCTATGAAGGAAATATCAAGAGAAAAGAAAACAGTTATTATTTATGAAGCACCCCATAGAATAATTTCTACATTAAAAGAAATTAAATCGTACATAGATGGTAGAAAGATAGTAATAGCTAGAGAGCTTACAAAAGTGCACGAGGAGTATTTAAGAGGAACTGTAGAGGAAGTTTTATGTAAAATTGGTGAAGGGGTAAAAGGAGAATTGGTAGTTCTAATTGAAGGTGCGAAAGATGAGATTTCGCTGGAACCTAATGAGCTTCTGCAAAAATACCTTCAGTGTGGTATGGACAAAAAAGAAGCGATTAAATTGACGGCAAAGCAATTAAAAATACCAAAGAGTGAAATTTATAAACTTACATTAAAGGAAGACAGATGATTCGATTCTGTTTCTCAGTATCAATTGATAATGATAATCAATAATTTCAAAAATAAAAAATTCTAATTATGTTGCATATTTTTAAGTTTAAGCATATAATATATATTATATTAAATATTATCAATTGATATAAAAAGGTGGTTTTATGATGGATTCATTTAAAAAAGTTAAACAAGTTTTAATACTTATTTTGGCATTAAATGTAGTGGTGGCTTTAGCTAAACTTTTATACGGCATGTACATTAAAAGTGCTAGTATGGTGGCTGACGGATATCATTCTCTATCAGACAGCTCAGGCAATATAGTAGGGCTTGTAGGTATTTACCTTGCATCAAAACCAGAAGATGAAGAGCACCCCTATGGGCATAAAAAGTTTGAGACATTTTCGTCCATTTTTATATCTGTAATGCTGTTTGTGGTCAGCTACAACATACTAAAAGAAGCGTACAGCCGATTTTTAAATCCTGTTATTCCAAAGATTACTTTAGATAGCTTCATAATAATGATTGCAACACTTTTGGTAAATATATTTGTTTTTACTTACGAGTACAGGCAAGGTGTTAAGCTAAAAAGTGATATACTCGTGTCAGATTCGCTTCACACTAAAAGTGATATATATGTATCTGTGTCTGTGCTTATAACGCTTATTGCATTAAAATTTGGAATCACACCTTACATCGATCCTATCATGTCTGTAGTTATATCAATCTCCATTATAAAAGCCGGTATAGAAATAATAAAGCACAGTTCTGACATCTTGTGCGATAGAGTGGTGGTGGATTCAAAGAGAATTCATGACATTGCTGTAAGTGTAAAAGGTGTTTTGTCTTGTCATCAAATAAGAAGTAGAGGACGAGAAGATGATATAAATATAGATCTCCATATCATGGTAGATCCCAGTGAAAACATAATTGATGCTCACGATATAGCCAGTCAGTTGGAAGAAAGGCTTAAAAATGAGATACCTGGTGTTACAGAAGTTATTGTTCATATGGAGCCCTACAACAAGAATGAAATAGAATAAAAAAATAATAGAAGGTAAACTTCTATTATTTTTTTATTATTATTCGCTTTTTTTAATGTCATCAAGACAGTTTTTGCAGATGTTTTTACCCTTGTAATTAACGACGTTTTCTGCATTGCCACAAAAAATGCATGCAGGCTCATATTTTTTAAGTACAATCTGCTCACCATCTACATAAATTTCGAGAGCGTCTCTTTCGGCTATATTCAGTGTCCTTCTAAGCTCGATAGGAATGACGACTCTTCCAAGTTCATCAACTTTTCGAACTATTCCTGTAGATTTCAACATTACTCTCCCCTCCTAAAGCTACAAAATTCGACAAATTCTTTGCATATCTAATAATACCAAGTTTTGCAAAATAAGTCAATACTTTAATGGCATTTTTTTTAAAAATTAACATAAATTTTTATAGAATGGAGGAGATACAATTGATAAATTATATTTGGTTTTTTATGATAGGAATTGGCGTAGTAGTAGGCATAATAAACGGCAGAATTGGAGAGGTGTCGAAAGCCATTATCGATTCGTCTGAGGCGGCTGTTACTATATCTATCGGATTAATAGGTATAATGTCTTTATGGCTTGGCATTATGCAGATTGCTGAAAAATCAGGTCTTATGGAAGTGTTGTCAAAGCTGCTGAAACCTGCAATTATAAAACTCTTTCCGGAAGTGCCTGAAGATCATCCTGCGATTGGTGCCATGATTATGAATATATCGGCCAACATGCTGGGTTTAGGTAATGCAGCTACACCTTTTGGCATAAAGGCTATGGAGTATCTTCAAGAATTAAATAATCGAGATGTTGCATCAAATTCCATGTGTACATTTCTTGTTATAAATACTGCATCAGTTCAACTGCTTCCTGCTGTCATGATAGGTTTAAGGGCATCTTTAGGTGCTAAGAATCCGGCAGACTTTGTTGTTGTAGGTCTTCTTTCTAGTATTACCGCCTTGATTGCTGGAATCATAGTTGTAAAGGTATTGGAAAAATCATCACTTTTTAAGGAGTGATTATTTTATGCTGAAAGTAATATCAGAGCTTATTATACCGTCTATTTTGTTTATAATTCCATTTTATGGTCTAATAAAACATGTTAAAGTATATGAAGTGTTTGTTGATGGTGCAAAGGATGGAATCGATACGATGGTAAAAATATTTCCGGCCTTGCTGGCAATGCTGGTGGCTGTCGGTGTTTTAAGGTCGTCAGGCACATTAGACGCACTTGCAAAGCTTATTGAACCTTTTACATCGAAAATAGGGATGCCATCAGATGTTGTACCATTGGCTCTTATAAGGCCTCTTTCAGGAAGTGGTTCATTAGGCATAGCTACTGAATTAATCAAGTCAAAAGGTCCTGATTCTTTTATAGCGAAACTTGCTTCTGTTATGTATGGTTCAACGGAGACAACTTTTTACGTTTTGGCAGTTTATTTTGGATCTGTAGGTGTAAAAAAAATGAGGCATTCAATAATAGCAGGAATTGCAGCAGATATAGTTGCTATACTTTCATCAGTTTTTTATAGTAGACTGTTTTTTTAACTTGTTTACTTTCAAAAATTTGATATACTAGAGATGGTAATATCTTATAAAGCTAAGGGGATTTTTTAATATGACAATATTAATAAATAGGATAAAACGTATACTTGGTGATTTTGCTGAGAATGTCTATGTCGTAGGTGGAACTATAAGAGATAGGTTATCAAATAGAGAAATTAGTGATTATGATTTTGCTGTCATAGGCGATGTTGCATCAATATCAAAGATGGTGTCTGAAAAGCTAGGAGGTTCTTATGTCCCGTATGCAGAAGAAAGAGGAACGTATAAAGTTGTGTATGAAAAAATTATGATGGATTTCACACAATTAAGAGGCGAATACATAGAAGAAGATTTAAGACATAGAGATTTTACAATAAATGCAATGGCACTGAGATTAAATGATTTTTTTGATAGCAATTTGATAATAGATCCATTTGGAGGGCTACGAGACCTTCAAAACAAAAAGATTAGATGTGTAAGCAAAGATTCATTTGATGAGGATCCTTTAAGGATGCTTAGAGCAGTGAGATTTGCTTCTAAGTATAAATTTTCAATAGAAGAAGATACGAAAAATCTTATAAAGGAAAAATCAAATCTGATTAGTAAAATCTCATCGGAAAGAATTATGAATGAGATATATGCAATATTAAAATCAAAAGAGTCATTTAAATATATAAAAATGATGGACGAGCTGGGTTTAATCGATTCAGTATTTCCTGAAATAAAAAACATGAAAGAATTAGGGGGATGCTATTATCAGGTTTTGGATTCATGGCATCATTCGCTTAAAACGATTGAGGAATATGAAAATATAATACAGGAGCTTAGATTTCCTTCTGATATGACAAAAGTGATTTTATCTTACCTCAATAAAGATCTTTCTTCGGGGAATAAGTTAAAAGATGTATTAAAGCTTGCAGCTATGTTCCACGAAATTGGCAAGAAAGATGCAATTTATATTGATGCTGATAATCATATTCAATTTTACAATCACGATGTAAAGGGAGAAAAAATTATATCAGGGATAACCAAAAGGTTAAAAATGGCTAAAAAAGAATCGTCTTTGATAAAAAAGATGGTCCTCTACCATGCAAATCCATTTTCGATTTATGTAAATGGCATGTCGAATAAGACTATATTTAAATTTTTTTCTGATTTAGAAGATGATTCGATTGGTTGTTTGCTGTTGTCGCAGGCTGATGTTGTTGCTGCAATGAAGGGACAAAGCCGCTTAAATGAAGCTTCTTGCTATAGAAGTTTTATATTGAATATGCTTAGAAGGTACATGGACTTTGAAAGGACTAAGACACCACTTCTTACGCCGCTTGATATAATAGTCAATTTCGATCTTAAAGATTATAAGCTTTTAAATCAGATACTGTACGAATTGAGGAAAAATCAATTTTACGGTGAAATAGAAAGTAGAGAAGATGCAGTAAAATTTGTGGAAGAAAGAATGAAGATGGATAAAATCTAGTTGACAATACATTTGCGATAAAGTATATTATTATGTAACGATGTAAATAATATATTAAAAAGGCAATGAAGGGAAGAGTAGAAAGGAATTTCTCTTAAAGAGAGCTGGGTTAAGGTGAAAGCCAGTAGAGAATGAACTTTTGAACATGGACCTTGAGCTTCAAAGCTGAAACTAAGTAGGCTTTGGCGGGATTTCCCGTTACAGAGTAGGAGTGTGGCAGCACTTTACGAGGCATACTGCCGTGAGGCGTATGTGAAAAGGGTGGTAGCGCGATAAACTCGCCCCTTAGTGGGAGGCGGGTTTTTTTACGTCTTAAAAATAAAAATTATAAGATGAGGAGGATTTTTATGGCGAAGACTTTTTACATTACAACACCTATATATTATCCCAGTGATAAGCTACACATAGGTCATTCTTATACGACTGTTGCTGCAGATGCGATGGCTCGGTTTAAAAGGCTGACAGGTTATGACGTGATGTTTTTGACAGGAACAGACGAGCACGGTCAGAAGATACAGAGAAAGGCTAAGGAAAAAGGCGTTACGCCGAAACAGTATGTTGATGAGATTGTGGCGTGGATAAAAGATTTGTGGAAGACGATGGACATAAGCAATGATAAGTTTATAAGGACGACGGACCAGCAGCATGAAGAAATCGTGCAAAAGATATTTACAAAGCTTTATGAAAAAGGCGACATATACAAAAGCGAATATGAAGGTTGGTACTGCACACCTTGTGAGACGTTTTGGACTGAGAAACAGCTTGTAGATGGGAACTGCCCAGATTGCGGCAGACCTGTAGAGCTTGTGAAAGAGGAAAGCTATTTCTTTAAGCTTTCAAATTACGCTGACAAACTTCTTAAATATTACGAGGAGCATCCTGACTTTATACAGCCTGAATCGAGGCTAAATGAGATGGTAAGCTTTATAAAGTCAGGTCTTGAGGACTTGTGCGTATCCAGAACGTCATTTGACTGGGGCGTAAAAGTTCCATTCGATCCAAAACACGTTGTATATGTTTGGATTGACGCACTTTCCAACTATATAACTGCATTGGGGTATTCTACAGACCACGACGAAGATTTCAAAAAATACTGGCCGGCAGATGTGCACCTTGTTGGAAAGGAAATCGTAAGATTCCACACCATTATATGGCCTGCAATGCTTATGGCGCTGGATTTGCCTCTACCTAAGAAGGTGTTTGGCCATGGCTGGCTTATTTTAGAAGGCGGCAAGATGTCAAAGTCGAAGGGCAATGTGGTTGACCCGAAAGAGCTTGTGTCAAAATACGGTGTAGATGCTATAAGGTATTTTCTCTTAAGAGAAGTTCCGTTTGGGGCAGATGGCGTATTCTCAAATGAAGCCTTGATTTCCAGGATAAACTCTGACCTTGCCAATGATTTTGGAAATCTTCTAAGCAGGACTGTAACGATGGTAGAAAAATACTTCGACGGTGTAGTGCCTGAGGCTTTAGATAAAGACGATGTTGATAATGAGTTAATATCTATCGCAAATAATTTGCCAAAAGTTGTTGAAAGCTATATGGATAAGTTGCAGTTTTCAAATGCTCTTGCGGAGATTTGGAAGCTTGTAGGTCGTGCAAATAAATACATTGACGAGACGATGCCATGGGTATTGGCAAAAGATGAAAACAAAAAAGGAAGGCTTAAAACGGTTCTTTACAACCTTGTTGAATCGTTGAGGTTTGTCGCAGTTTTAATAACGCCATTTATGCCAAATACGCCTATCAAGATATATGAACAGCTTGGAATTGGCAATGATTTAAGAACATGGGATAGCCTTAAATTCGGCTTACTGAAATCAGGCACAAAAGTCAAAAGAGGGGAGAATATTTTCCCAAGGATCGATGTAGAAAAGGAGCTTAAAGAAGCTGAAAAAGAATCTTCTAAAAAAGTAGATGTAAAAGAAGAGACAAATTACATCAAAATAGATGATTTTGCAAAAATCGATTTGAGGGTTGCAGAAGTATTGGAAGCGGAAAAAGTAGAAGGCGCTGATAAATTATTAAAGCTTAAGCTTAAAGTTGGTGATGAGGTAAGGCAAGTTGTGTCAGGGCTTGCACTGCATTACAAACCAGATGAACTTATAGGTAAAAAACTCGTCCTCGTTGCAAATCTGGAGCCTAAAAAATTAAGAGGCATAGAATCATACGGAATGATTTTGGCGGCATCAAACGAAGGTAAGTTGACTGTTGTCACTGTCGATAAAGATATAGAAAGCGGTGCGAAGGTGAAATAAAAAGAAGGCGGGGTGATTCCCGCCATTATTTTTATCTAATTGAACTACTTTAAGTGTTTTGCTTCTTATCATCTTTCGAATTTTTGTCTGAAGAACTATATGGTAATCCGGCTGCTAATCCAGTGAACAGGGCTAAGTAAAATGAAGATCTTTTTGGATAAAAGAAATCTAATATTAAAGCTATGACGACAATTGCTATAAAGCAGAAAAACTTAATTTTAGACTCTTTGTCTTTCGGTATGGAATACTTAAACACCCGTCCAGAAAAGCGTGCCATTTCAAAACCAATTAGAAAAATGATTAAACTTACTACAATACTTATTAGCCAAACATATAAACTCTTCAAGGACAAACTCCTTCCTTATGTTATTTACATTATAGAAATGATGCAAAATATTTCGTAGTACAAATATATTGGGTATGTGCTGCATCGGCATACCATCATTCAGAAAGGGTAATAAATTGTGTTATACCTTTATTATTTTCTAATTTAGTCCATGACAATACGTTACCCATTATGCTAGAAAAATTATTTGTTTTTATAGGGAAGTCTTGCAATTTACCTGTCTTAATGTTATATAATTCCAGTATTCCCATATTATCATACCACGTAATATATGTATCGTTTAACGATGGAAACCATCTTTCTACTGCATCGCCTTTTACAATTTCTACAGTATTTTTAGTTTTGAGATTGTATAAGGATATATGACTTTTATCAGATACCCATACAATATTCTCACCGTAAATATTTGGTGTGAATCCATTATCGCTTATTTTTGCAATTTTACTATTTGAAATATTGTATAGATAGACCTTGCCAACTTCGCTTTGCTCTTCGATTTTACCTTCATGCCATACTATGTAATTGCCAAATATTTTTGGATGTCCAATATAACTATTTCCCAGTCCATCAATGCTTCTTATCACTTGCTTTTTGTCGTTTGCTAAATCGTATAAAATCAAAGAACACAGAATTTTGTTGTTTTGTATTTCATAAGTAGACCATACAAGCTTTGAGCTATCCAAAGACAGGTTTGGCTGTTGATTAAAGGATACTTTTGAAGCAGATTTTTCATTTAATTTTCCGTAGTCTATCTTTTTAATGGTTCCATTTTTTATATTATAGGCATATATTATCCAGTCATTGCCATATGGATTATCAGATGCTTCTACCCAAGCAATATACTTTCCATCCGTAGCAGCATTTATTATATTTTTATCAGTATTAACTGGCTTTATCACTGGTTTAACTACACTTGTATTTAAATCATAGAAACCCAGTTCTGTTTTTTCATTGTTTTTGTTTTCTATTGACACCAATATTCTTTTTTTATATTTGTCAAATCCAAGAGGAATTGTATTTTGCGGAATGATTGAAGCATTATCTATATTAAGGCTTTTATGTATTTGACTATTAGTTTTTACATGACAAGACGTTAACAAAATGGACAATAAAATGATAGACAAAATTATTATATTTTTTTTCATTACATTGCCTCCCGGTTTATTATAAAGCATGAAAGAAATATTTGTTAGTAAATAATACATTGAATTCATCTGTTTGACTACATTATAACTCTAACTCCAACATTTGGGAAGTTCCGAAATCCGGCACATTTTTTATGAAGTAGGTGCCGATTTTCGGCATCTCAGTTTCTGCTTTACTAAGTTCGCCTAACATGTGTATATGTAAGACAAGCTTCAAGTTGTGCAATAAAAGTTTATTACAATAAATGACTAAAATAAATAGATAAACGTTCGAAAATGCCTTTCTGCTTGAATTCTAACGGAGGAAGTCCATATAGAGTTTCATTGCTGCCTATTGTCTTATAATTTCCTTGTTTTGCTTTTTCTTGAATATTACGCACTTTGTTCATAAAAGATTTTTTAATAATATCGCTGTTCACAAGTGTTTTTTCTTTTAGACCAGCATTTTGATCAGAGTAATACGGTGAAAAGGCCATCTCTTCTCCATTTTTATTAACAATCACAAATATATCACCGCCAAAATTCAGTAAAAAGCAGTCGTCAGGGTTAAAGTTGTTTTCACTTGCTAATTTATAAATATTTTTGGTTAATGCTCCGCCAAAATCTACAACATGCCATTCTTCATTCTTCAATATGATTGAAAAATCGGTTATTACATTGTTTCCAGCTATTACTGGGTATGTGTAAAATGGTTCACGAGTGACTTGCTCACTTATTTTTATTGAAGGATCATATTTATTAATATCAATAGTGGCCCATTGAATTGGATTTCCCAGCTTTGCCATTGATACTTCATCTTTTGTTGTAAAATAAAAATCGCGGTATTCTGTATTAATGCTTTTAAGCAATGTTTTAAAGTTGTCTTGTGCGGCAATATTGGCTTGCACTTGAGGAGAGACAGCATAACTAATGGTACCAATAGAAAATATGATGAGCATGCACGATGTCGTAATCATAATTAATTTTCGTTTCATTTATTTTTCCTCCCTTGTTTTATTTTTGGAGATATAAAAACATTGCACTATATTTTTCATTTTCAAATTACGCATTATTTACATTAATTTTAGCATAACATAAAAACTAAAAATTAGTAGATATATGAATAAAATTAGTTGAATTTTCTTTTGTTTATATACAAAATATACCAGGCGATTTTTATTTAGCTATTGCTAAAATTAAACATTGATGCTATTATGAAGTTAATTTAAATTTTGGGGCAAATTACAAAGAATGTAATATGTAATAAGAGGTGGGATTTTTGTACTACTTGCTATTTACATGGCTAAATTTAAGATTATGGAAAGAAGTGATGACATGATGAATTGTAGATGCTCATCTGAACTTGCTTTTTTAGCATAGTGTGATTTTTCACTTTATACTTCGAATTAATAAAATATGTTAAAATAAAGATGACTATAAAAGCATTTAGGAGATGATTTTATGATTATAGATTCACACGCACACCTGGAAGATGAAAAGTATGACGAAGATAGGGATGATGTTATAAAAAGGTGCAAAGATGAGCTTACAGTATTGATAAATGTAGGATCCAGCATTGAGACGTCAAAAAAATCGATTGAGCTTGCTGAAAATAATGGTTTTATATATGCTGCTATTGGCATTCACCCTGAGCATTCGCAAAGGGAGATAAATGACATTGGGGTTATTGAGGAATTGTTATCACAAGAAAAAGTTGTTGCTATAGGAGAGATAGGCCTTGACTATTATTACGGCGATCCACCAGTGGATTATCAGAAGCAATGCTTCATAGAACAGATAAGGCTTGCCAAGAAGTATGATTTACCGATAGTAATCCACGATAGGGATGCACATGGAGATGTGTTTGATATTATCAAAAAAGAGTGGACAAGCAGTTTAAGAGGGGTTTTTCACAGCTATTCAGGCAGCAGCGAAATGGCATTTCAGTTGATTGAGATGAACTTTTGCATCTCATTGGGAGGACCAGTGACATTTAAAAATGCGAAAAAAGCCGTTGATGTAGCTATGAAGGTGCCGATAGAAAAGTTATTAATTGAGACAGACAGCCCTTACTTAACGCCTGTGCCGTATAGAGGGAAAAGAAATGAACCTACTAATGTAAAATACGTGGCAAAGAAAATAGCTGAGATAAAAAACATGGATTATGATGATGTATGCAATATTACTGCATCAAATACTTTAAAATTATTTAATATTACTTTCAAATAAATTATAGCAAATAAAATAGGTGAAACATATACTGTATTGAAATGGGATATTTCAATAATAAAGGGGGATATAAAAAGATGTATCGAGATGATTTGAATGAAAATTCCATAAACGTTCCGCCTATTAATCCAGAACCATATACGGGTCCGATGCAGCCGCCTATGGGAGGTATGCCTACAATGCCCTGCCCTCACGAACCACCTATGGGACCTATGCCAGGAATGCCAGGTATGCCAGGCATGATGCCACCTATGCCTTGTCCGCCAGAGCACATGAGTATGTTTATGGAAGCATATAATCATGTTTCTATGGCATATACGATAATGACACAAATGATGCAGATGATGCGCCCGTAAAGGGCGTGTTTCTTTTTAAAAGAAACATAAATTTTTATGTATATAATACAATAATATAGTAGATAATATAAATGATAGATTAATATGGAAATGGAGATAATAATTATGTAGTGAATTTGACAAAAATAACGTAGTATATTAAAATTATAAAAAGTCTTCCCAATAAATATTAGGAGGTTATGCAATGGATACAAGCAACCGAAGAATTTGGCCGGTTGCCTTTGTTGAGTTTGTCAAAAAACCGGCTGTAATTCTGATAGTGGCTGCATTGGTAATTTCGTTAGTAGGTATAGCTGTATACGTTAACTTGAAAAAGCAAGTTACAATCACAGACAATGGCAAAACAATTGTTGCTACAACATTTAAAAGCACAGTTAAAGATTTATTAGCAGAGAAAAATATAAAGTTTAGAAAAGAAGATGTTATTACACCTTCATTAGATTCAAAATTAAAAGAAGGCATGAAGGTAAACATCAAAAGAGCATACCCCGTGGTAATTCACGTTGATGGAAAAGATATAACAATATACACAGTAAAGCCAACATTAAAAGATGTATTAGCACAAGGAAAAATCACACTAAGCCCTATCGATAGAATAAGCACCCCTATAAATAGCAAAACATACAGCGGCATGAATGTTACAATAACCAGAGTAGATGAAAAGATTGTTACACAAGATGAAGATATAGCTTACGAAGTACAGACAGTAAAAAATGATGATATGGCAAGAGGACAGACGAAGGTTGTACAGGAAGGACAAAACGGAAAGCGTGAAAAAACAATAAAAATTACATATGAAGATGGAAAGGAAATATCACGCCAAGTTTTAAAAGATGTTGTAGTGCAAAACCCTATAACCGAGATAGTGCAGGTAGGTACATTGGGGCTTTTGACTACATCAAGGGGAGAGACCTATAGATATAGAGAGATGAAGATAATGGATGCTACAGGATACGACGCTCCGCCGGGTTCTTTAACTTATACAGGCGCTACAGTAAGGCGTGGCATAATTGCTGTTGATCCTCGTGTGATACCATTAGGTACCAGGTTATATGTTGAGGGGTATGGGCCTGGGGTTGCAGCAGATATTGGGGAAGCGATAAAAGGCAATATCATCGATTTGTTCTTTACATCGTATAAAGAAGCATGTAATTGGGGAAGACGAACTGTAAGAGTTTATATACTTAAATAGACAGGTTTTACCTGTCTTGTTTTTTAAAAAAATAATGCGAGGTATTATAGATATGAAAGTGAAAGGATTTAATGCTAAAAAGAAGCTTGGTCAAAATTTTATATTTGATGAAAACATATTGTCAAAGATAGCCGATTTAGCTGATGTAAAAAAAGATGACAATGTAATAGAAATCGGCGCAGGTTTAGGCACACTAACTAAAAAGATTGTAGAGAGAGCAAAAAGTGTGGTGGCTTATGAGATAGACGATGAAGCTGTGGAAATTTTAAAAGACAATTTAAGAGAATATAAAAATTTAATCATATTAAATGATGACATTATGAAAGCTGATTTAAAAGGCGTTGTTGATAAGTATTTTGATGGCAATAGATGCAAAGTTGTTGCAAATTTGCCGTATTACATAACATCACCAATTATAATGAAGCTTTTAGAGTCACATTTAATGAAAGACATAACGATTTTGATACAAAAAGAAGTGGCCCAGAGAATATGTGCAGAACCAGGAAGCAAAGAATACGGTGTATTAACTATTGCAGTAAATTATTACTCGAAACCGGAGATGTTGTTTAATCTTCCTCCAGAAGTCTTTTCTCCAAAGCCAAAGGTAAGTTCAACGCTTATTAAACTGCATGTTCTTAATGAGCCACCTGTATTTGTAAAAAATGAAAAGTTCTTTTTCAAGGTTGTAAAGGCGTCATTTGGACAAAGGAGAAAAGTCATAACAAATTCATTAAAGTCGTTGAATATAGATCAATCTGTAATCATAGAAGCCTTATCAAAATGTGGAATTGATTTTAAGCAAAGGGGAGAGACGCTTTCTATAGAAAAATTTGCTGAGCTGGCAAATGTTATTTATGATATGAAAATGTAATATTAAATGCCCTTGTTTCATAATATATATTGCGAAAAGTATATTTGAAATAAGGGGGATATTAAAATGCCTTTAAGAAAGGACTTTTATAAGCGAATGTATATAATGCTGGAACCTGATGAGAGAGGTGCATCACTTTTAAAAGATAAAGAAATAACAGGTTATCTTAAAATAGAATCCATAAGCGGCAGAGGCAGAATTACTGCATCGCTTCAAAACCTTGATCCAAGCTATTCGTATACGGTGAAATTTTTAAAAATTGGCGAAAATCCAAAATTAATTGAATTTGGTGCTGTAAGAGTTGACGATAAAGGAAGAGGTGGTGCAGAATGGTCTTTTGATGCAAATGATGTACTTGGCTCAGGTGTGAAGTTTGATGATTTAGCTGTAGCATTTGTTGAGGCAGATAATGGCAATAAATTGATACCTCTTTCAGGCGTCATAGACAAGACTAGATTTAACTGGAAAGCAACTTATAAAAAATTGGTAAAAAGCAATGAAAGTGATGAAAAAAATAAGGAGCAAATTTATTATGATGAAGAAAAAGGCAATGATAAAACCGAAAAAGATGAAAATAATATTGATGTCTTGCCGGAGTCTTACACTGAGAAAACCCAAGAAGATGAAGTTGAAATTCAAGTTGAGCCAGAAGAAAATGACGTTGGCAACCAACCTGTTAATAGTTTTGAAGCGGAAGATGCATCCAATACAAACAGCGAAAGCGAAGAGAAGTTTATTGATGAACATGCACAAGATGTCAAAAAAAGCAATTGTTATGAGGTTAATGGAAACGAAGAAAATAGTGGATACGTAAAATATTTAAAGGAATACGTCAATAATATTGTCAACTACCTTGATGAAGTGCATCCATTTGAGAACAATCTAGACGGATACAGATGGTGGAGGATTAATACAGGCTATAGGAATGATTTTTATGACCACTATTTGGTTGGTTTTGTAAATGATGAAAATGGAAAGCTTAAATATATCGTCTATGGTATGCCGGGATTATTTACTCTTTCAGATCAGCCTTTTGGAGGGATGACAGGATTTGTATACTGGTGCCCTATAAAAGAAAATATGAGAAACGCTGGTGACATGGGTTATTGGCTTATGCACATAGATGCGGTAACAGGGCAGATAGCTATACCAAAAGGACCTACACCACCACCAATAATATAAAAGCAAAAGCGTAGATAGTCTACGCTTTTATAAATTATAACTGCCTTTGTGCTATGCTATGTATTCTTTTATGTCATCAGAGAATTTTGACAAGGCTTCTTCATCTTCGGTGTGTGGTATTACTGTAAGTTGATTTTCAAGGTTTAAACTGAAGATTCCCATGATTGATTTTGCATCGATAACATAACGTCCGGATACAATATCAATATCAAAAGGGTATTTTGACATCTTTTCTACGAAATTCTTGACTTTATCAATTGAATTTAAATAGACGTTAAATTCTTTCATTTATAATTCCCCCTTGCAGTATTATACTTTAATCATATATTAATACAATAATTTATTCAATTATCTAATTTAACAAAAATTTCAATATTAATTTGGTAATTGTTTTCACATTTTAATATAGTCTACTTTTGTAATATTACGACCTACTTTTGTATTTATTATTACTTTCGTGATTTTGCCGTCATATGTAAAACTTTTTACATCATGTGGATACGTCAAAACTTGAGAAACGTAAGAATCTCTAGCTGGATTCACATATGATACATTTACTTCTAATGTTGTATCATCAGAATCTTTGATTATTTTAGCATCATTAATATTTATTGAGTATCCTGATGTACGCATTTCACCTCTTGTAGCTATTATATAGTATAATCCATCGATGTTAACCAAAGAATAATCTTGGTGATCCAACATTTTATTTAAAACATCTTGTACATTTTGAGGTAAAGTGGTTGCTTTTTTCAACACCATGTGTATCACTTCCTCGTTATTCATATTTTATTTCTATAAATATGATATTATTATTATTGTCAAGAATTACTCTTACTTTATCTATTTTATGGTTATTTATAAAATAATCATTGTAAAAAATGATTTTAAGGGTATTCTATTTATTGTGATTATATATTATAATATAAGTATTGAAAACAAAATACCATTAGGGGGTATATACTTGATTACAAAAGAACAAATTTTAAATGTGCTAAAAGATGTTTACGATCCTGAAATAGGAAGAAGCATCGTAGACCTTAACATGGTCGACAATATTAATATAGAGGGCAATATAGTTACAATTGACATAAAGTTAACTATTAAAGGATGTCCACTTCAAAACAGCATAAAAGAGGATGTAATAAATAAAGTAAAGGCACTTGAAGGTGTCAAGGATGTTGTAGTCAATATGGGTGCCATGACAGAAGAGGAAAGGCAGAAACTTGCAAACAGCATGAATCAGGGTAAAGTACCTTTATTTGAGAAAACTCGTGTGATAGCAGTTGGAAGCGGTAAAGGCGGTGTTGGAAAATCCACTGTTTCTGCAAATCTTGCTGTTGCACTGGGAAGATTGGGTTATAAAGTAGGCCTTATTGATGCTGATGTTCTTGGCTTTAGCATACCGCGTCTTTTAGGCATAGTAGGCGAAAGGCCATATGCTTTAGATGAGAATACGATATTGCCGATTGAAAAGTACGGTATCAAAGTGATATCCATGGGGAACTTTGCAGATGAAGATACGCCCCTTATATGGAGAGGTCCACTTTTAGGAGGAGTCCTGGAGCAGTTTATGAATGACGTTTATTGGGGAAACCTTGACTACATGATAATTGACTTGCCACCAGGCACAGGGGATGTACCTCTTACAATAATGCAAAAAATACCAGAGCAAAAGTTTTTGCTTGTGACGACGCCTCAAGCATCTGCATCACATGTAGCAGGAAGAATTGCGTATATGGCTCAAAAGGTAAACATAGATTTGATAGGTATAGCGGAGAACATGTCGTATTTTGAGTGCCCTGACTGCCATAAAAAATACAATATCTTTGGAGAAGGCGAAACAGAAAAACTGGCAAAAGAGTTAAATACAGATGTGCTTGTGAAGATTCCAATAGAGATAAAGATAAGGGAGAAAAGCGATATTGGATTGCCTGTAGCGTTTATAAATGATCCTGAGGCGACATATTATATGGAACTTGCGAAAAAAGTATCAGAAAAAGTAAAACCGATACGCTAATGTGAATGTTTTGTAGTAGAGAATGGAGGCAATGTAAATTTAATGCCTCCATAAATTTTTATCTTCTCTTAAACAGTTCTTCTTCCGGTATGTCCGATGTTGCGTTGTTTAGATACGTCGGCAAATTTTCTATCACTTCCTCATATGGTAAACTTTCATTAAGCCTTATGAATTCGATACCGCTGCTTTTAGCCTTTCCGTAAGACATGTCACAGAAGGATTCGGGAATTGTTATGACTGTGTCTACTTTTTTATCTATAAATAGATCTACTACGGCGCTTCTTCTTCCTTCTTTTAGAGTAAAACCTGGATTGTCGTATTTTTCTGCATCTTTTTTTTCTGTATCAAAAATGACAATATGTGGTCCATCAGGCAATTTAGAAATCAATCCATCTTTTGTCAATGTTGCAGCTATCCTCACGATGTTCACTCTCCTCAATATGATTTGTAAATTTTATACATTAAGTTTTAGAAAAGAATTGTACTATAATTATATATTATTAATTTATTATAGTATTATGAATGATATTAATCAAATTAAATATGAATGTTAAGGTCTTTTTCTATCTGATTATTGATTTATTGTGGTGTTGTCCGAGTATATATTTTATGATATAATATGATATATCATGCCGCTATAGAGGGGGGATATGATGTTTTCAAAATTAAAATGGCAGATAGTCATAGTAACAGTGACTTTAGCGCTGGGTATCCTATTAGGAGGATTTAATCTATATCAGAATCGCATTTTGCCAGAAAAGATATCTAATGATATTAAATCTTCTGAATATGTTAAATCTGCTGATGTAAGTATTGGAAATAGCGGTTATATTGCGAATATTAAGCTTTCGAAAATAGATAACCTTATGACTGCTTATACAACTATTGAGAAGATAATCAATAAATATCCGGTTAAAATTGATATGAAGATAATTGACAATCCCAATGATAAATTGAATAATATCTACTATGAGGACCAGTTTGCAATATATCAGGCCATTCAAAATGGCGATTATATAGAAATGAGCAAGATTGTAGATAAAAATGGCAGTGATAAAGGTGCAAAAACGAATATTTACATCGATGAAAATAATATATATTTAAGTATCTATGATGGTCAAAATTATTTGTACAAGATAATACCGCGCAATACAAAGGGGGAATAACCAAATGGTTAAAGAAATACTTATAGGTATTTCAATTGCTTTAGTCATTTTTGCCGCTATTTTGGGTATTGATATTACGCCGATTGTTATAATAGGCATAATGATTTTTGCTTTAAGTTTTATACTGGAAAACAAAGGACTTTTAAGTACTTCCGGAAAAATCGTAAATCCTGATACAAGCGTATCGTTTGATGATATAGGTGGACAGAGTACAGCCATATCAGAATTAAAAGAAGCATTGGATTTTGTGATTAATAGGGAAAAAATCAAAAAGATGGGCATAAGGCCACTTAAAGGCATACTTTTAAGCGGACCTCCTGGAACAGGCAAAACTCTGCTTGCTAAAGCGGCTGCTAAGTACACTAACTCTAGCTATGTAGCTACATCTGGAAGTGAATTCATTGAGATGTATGCAGGTGTTGGTGCACAGAGGGTCAGAAAACTTTTTGAATCCGCAAAAGCATTGGCAAAAAAAGAACAAAAAGACAGTGCAATAATATTTATAGATGAGATAGATATTCTTGGGGCGAAAAGGGGTACAAATGAGAGCCATCATGAGTACGACCAGACGTTAAATCAGCTTCTTGTTGAGATGGATGGGATAAAAAGTGATAATGATATAAATATTCTTGTAGTGGCAGCTACAAATAGGCCTGATATGTTAGATCCTGCACTATTAAGGCCAGGTAGATTTGACAGGCAGGTAAGTGTTGACCTGCCAGATAAAAGTGGCAGACTTCAGATATTGAAGATTCATACTAGAAACAAACCATTAGATGAAAATGTCAATCTGGAGGCAATTGCAGAAGATACATTTGGCTTTTCGGGTGCTCACCTTGAAAGTCTTTGCAATGAAGCTGCAATTTTGGCAATGAGGGATGGGTCAGAAAAAATAATGCAGAAACATCTTCAGGAAGCAGTCGACAAAGTTATACTTGGTGAGAAAACTGATAAAAAACCTACTGATGAAGAGATATTGAGGGTGTCAATACATGAAGCAGGACATGCTATAGTTGGTGAGATTGTCAATCCTAATTCGGTGGCTACTGTTACAATAGTGCCTAGAGGAAAAGCCTTAGGCTTTGTAAGACAGACTGAAAAAGACGATACATTAATATATACAAAAGAACAGTTGGAAAATGAAATTATGGTGGCACTTGGAGGAACTACTGCAGAGCTTCTAATCTTAAATAGCAGAAGCACAGGCTCGGCAAATGATTTTGAGCAAGCAGTAGATATCGCAAAGAAGATAGTATTTACGGGACTTTCAAAGCTGGGCATTATCAGCAAAGACGATATATCAGGTGATAAAGTAAATGAAGAAGTAAATAGGATAATAAAAGAACAAGAAAAAAAAGTTAAAGATTTATTAAAAGATAAAATAGATGAGCTAAATGAAATATCAAGCATATTGGTTAAAGAAGAAACGATATCTGGCGAGTATTTGAGAGAAATATTAAATGGCAAAAATGCTGAAAAAGCGTGCTAAATAGTGGCAGGGAATTGTTATTCTCTGCCGTTTTATTGTGCTTTAAATTACAAAAAACATTGAAAAATTGTTAAATAATAAACAAAATTAATTAATATTAAATACAATTGACTTATTATTCAATTAGATTTATAATCAAAATGGGTATTTAAAAATGTATACAATATATAATATTCATTAAATCGAATAGATAAGGAGTGAAAAAATGACAAGTGATCTGGTTTTAATAAGCATTATTGCTCCGATTGTAATGAGCTTGACAACAATTACAATTGGTAAGGCAGTAGCGAGGAAAGCATTTGTTTTGGCTACATTGCTTATTGTATTTTTAAGTTCATTAGCAATTTTTAAAACTGCCAATTTGCCAACGGTCGTTGGGACATCATTTTATGGAATCATTGATAAATTGATAAAAGTTGGCGATTATGTGCTTTTGTTTTATACCCTTTATGTATCATTTAAGGTGAAAGAACCTAAGATAGCGATTTTTTCAATACTGCAAATATTGCCGCTTGCATTTTTTGAACTATTTATGCTAAAGGAACAAGAACTAAATACATTTTATATTGACAACTTATCAATAATTATGAATTTAGTAGTCTCAGTAGTAGGACCCATAATTGCTGTATATGCCTTTGGCTACATGGATCATCATGAAGAAGAAAAGAAACTGGCTAAATCAAGACAATCTAGGTTTTTTGCCATTATTCTTTTATTTATCGGAGCTATGAATGGCATAATTTTTTCAAATAATTTAATGTGGATATATTTCTTCTGGGAAATAACGTCATTATCATCATTCCTGCTTATTTCTCATGACAAGACAGAAGAAGCGATTAAAAATGCGTCTAAAGCATTGTGGATTAATATGTTAGGTGGTTTTTCTTTGTTGGTAGGTATTATAATCCTTTATAAGTATACAGGAATAATAACACTGGATGCTTTATTAAAGACAAATAGTTCTTATATCCTTTTAATTCCAGTATTCTTTATGGTTCTGGCTGCATTTACTAAGGCAGCTCAAATGCCATTTCAAAGCTGGCTTTTAGGTGCTATGGTGGCACCGACACCAGTATCAGCACTTTTGCATTCAAGTACAATGGTGAAAGCTGCTATATACCTTATATTAAGGCTTGCACCTACATTTAGAGGGACAACGTTAAGCGGGTTTATAGCGCTATACGGGGCATTTACGTTTATTGCAACTTCTATATTGGCATTAAGTCAAAGCAATGGGAAAAAGATATTGGCATATTCTACAATTGCTAATTTAGGATTGATGATATCAAGCATAGGCATCAACACTTCCAGTGCCATAACAGCAGCGATTTTGCTTTTAATATTCCATGCTGTATCAAAGGCGCTTTTGTTCTTATGTGTTGGCACAATTGAACAAAGTATTGGCAGCCGTGATATAGAAGATATGAAAGGACTTATTACAAAAATGCCTGTTACGACGATTATCACTTTTATAGGCATTCTTTCATTAATGATTGCTCCATTTGGAATGCTTTTAAGCAAGTGGATGGCAATAGAAGCTGCATCGAGAAATCTACTTGTGGCACTGCTTTTGATTTTAGGCAGCGCTATAACAGTCATGTACTACACCAGGTGGATAGGCAATATCTTATCAGAAGGCCGTAACAGCAAATTTTTCGTAGAAAAGCAGCTGTCAACAATAAAGTTTGCTCTATACAGTTTAGTTACGATAGCAATCGTATTGAGTTTGGCTGTGACGCAGCTTTTTAATGCCATTGTTAAACCTGAGATAAACATGCTGAAGATGTCGATTTCTGTAAAAGCTGCATCAGGATACCTTGAAAGCAACCTTGGAGGATTTTCCATATATCCAGTATTTTTTGCCATAGGTTTAGCCGTTATCTTAGCATTTTTAACCATAAAGAATTCCCATGATATAGTTCAGACAAAGCCATACGAGGCTGGGCTTAATTACGATGACTCAAATAATGGGTATGATGTGAAAAATTATTATCTTCCAAGCATCATAAACGAGGCCGTGATGACGAAATACATGAATTACATCTCATTTATTTTGATACTGGCTATTTTCGGAGGGATATTGCTATGACGTGGTCAGATTATTTGGTTTTTGCGGCGGCGGTCATTTTGACTCCGCTTATAGGTGGTCTCATAACAGGATTAGACAGAAAAGTAACAGCACTTATTCAAGGTAGGTATGGTCCGCCTGTATTACAACCGTTTTATGACGTTGTAAAATTACTTTCTAAAGAGAAGATGATAGTAAATGACTTCCAGATATTTGCAGCGTATATATACTTATTATCAGCTATACTAAGTGTCGGTTTCTTTGCGATAAAAGCTGACCTTCTCATGATAATTTTCATAATGTCAATAGGGCTTGTTTTCTATGTAATAGGGGCGTTGGCTACAAGGTCTCCATACAGCCAAGTAGGGGCCCAGAGGGAATTAATGCAGATGTTGGCATATGAACCTCTCCTTATATTTGTGCTTATTGGCATGTACTACGTAGCTGGAAGCTTTAATTTGCACGATATAATGTCACATGGAAGGCTTCTTTTGGATTTGCCGCTTATTTTTGTGGTTTTAAGCCTTGTACTGGACATAAAAATAAAGAAATCTCCTTTCGATTTTTCAACATCTGAACATGCACATCAGGAGCTTGTAAGAGGGATTCTCACGGATTATGCAGGGCCGTATCTGGCTTTAATTGAAATAGCTGATTGGTATGAGTTAGTGCTGCTTTTAGCAATGTTGGCAATTTTCTGGTCACAAAATCTTGTGATCGGTGCTTTGATATCGCTTTTTGTATTCTTTTTAGATATAATTGTAGATAATATATCTGCAAGGATGACACTTAAGTGGATGCTGAGTTTTAGCTGGACTATAGGCATTGTATTTACAGTGGTAAATATCGGATATTTGTATTTTGTATCGAGGTGATAAATTTATGGGTTTAAAAGAATTTGTAAAAAAGTCCTTCTCAAAATCACCATGGGTAGTTCATTATGATTGTGGAAGTTGCAATGGTTGTGATATAGAAGTTTTGGCATGCATGACGCCTATATACGACATGGAAAGATTTGGCATGGTAAATGTAGGAAATCCAAAGCACGCGGATATCTTAATTGTAACTGGCACAGTAAATGAAAAAAATAAAGATGTACTGAAAAATGTCTATGACATGATGCCCGATCCAAAAGTAGTTGTGGCAGCCGGAATTTGTGCATGCAGCGGAGGTATATTTAGAGATTGTTACAATGTGTTAGGCGGCATAGACAAAGTGATTCCTGTTGATGTATATGTTCCTGGATGTCCGGCGAAGCCTGAGGCCATGATAGATGGTCTTTACAAGGCGGCACAAATATTAAAAGAGAAGTATTCTCGCAAGGAAGTAATAGTTTCAGCCAAAAGCTTAGGTTAGGAGTGATTTTATGATCGTCAATAGCAGAGAAGTGGAGATTAGCAATTTAAAAAGTGAAGTAAAAAAATATCACGATGGTGGTTATAGATTTGTTACAGAGACGTGTCTCAATTTAGAAGATAAGTTTAAAATCATATACACATTTGCCATAGGTTATGATTTAGAAAACATCCACATCATAACTGATGGAAAAAATGTGCCCAGCGTTTCAGACATTTATTCATGTGCGCTGGCAGTAGAAAATGAGATAAAAGAGCTTTTTGGAGTTGAGTTTGATGGTCTTGCAGTTGACTTTGGAGGGGATTTTATGTTGGGGGAAAGCTCACCCATAAGTCCTCAAGCAGATATAGAGATTATAAGAAGAGAAAAGGGTGGTAAGAATGAGTGATAAAAGTACGATTCCGTTTGGGCCACAGCACCCTGTTTTGCCTGAGCCGATTCACTTAAAACTTGTGGTGGAGGATGAAAAGGTAGTAGAAGCATATCCTGCTTTTGGTTTTGTCCATAGAGGGCTGGAAACTTTAGCGCAGAAAAAGGACTTTAACCAGATGGTTTACGTAGTAGAGCGGGTATGCGGTATATGCAGTTGCATGCATGGACAAGATTATTGTGAAGCAATAGAGGAGTTGATGGGTGTTCAGGTTCCTGTAAGAGCTGAATATTTAAGGACTATTTGGGCAGAACTCCACAGGATCCACAGCCATCTTTTATGGCTTGGACTTTTTGCTGATGCATTTGGCTTTGAAAATCTCTTTATGCAGACGTGGAAGATTCGCGAGAAGATAATGGACATACTGGAAGCCACATCAGGCAACAGAGTGATAATTTCAGTTAATATCGTAGGCGGAGTCAGAAAAGACATAAATAGCGAACAAGCTAAGTGGATTTTAAAGGAATTAGACGATGTTGAAGAGCAACTTAAAGACATTAATGATGTTGTTATGAATAACTACACGGTAAAAGAGAGGACAGTAGGCATAGGTGTTTTGACGAAAGAAGAAGCGTACGAGCTTGGCGCAACTGGGCCTATGGCTAAGGGAAGTGGTGTGGATTTAGATCTTAGGACTACTGGCTATGCTGCTTATAAGTATCTTGACTTTGAACCGATTGTGGAAAAAGACGGTGACAGCTATGCAAGAAATTTAGTAAGGATGAGGGAAATATTCCAGTCAATTGACCTTATAAGACAGGCCTTAAGTAAAATGCCTGAAGGAGATATTAATGTTCCTGTAAAAGGCAATCCGCCAGCAGGGGAAGTCATATCAAGGCTTGAGCAGTCAAGAGGAGAAGTTGTGTATTACATTAAATCAAACGGCACAAAATTTTTGGATAGGCTCCGCATAAGAACACCTACCTTTGCCAATATACCAGCTCTTTTGAAAATACTTCCTGGATCTCAATTGCAAGATGTGCCTGTATTGATATTGACAATTGATCCTTGTATCAGTTGTACAGAGAGATAAACACAACCAGGAAAGAGGTGTAATTGAAATGTTGGATATGCTTAAAAGCGTTTTTTCTAATTTGTCAAGAAAGCCAGTAACTCGCATGTATCCGTATGAAGAAAGAAAGCCTTTCGATATAAACAGAGGCCATTTGGAAAACAACATTGATGAATGCATTTTTTGCGGCATGTGCCAGAGAGTGTGCCCATCAAACTGCATAAAGGTGGACAGAAAGACCAGCGTTTGGGAGTACAATCCGTTTGAATGTGTCTTGTGTGGCGTATGCGTGGAAAAGTGCCCTAAGAAATGTTTAAAGCTTGATGTGCATTACAGAAGTTGCACAGACAAAAAGTACAACATTCACTTGGAAAAACACGATGATTCTGAGAAAGCCGGTGCTTAAATGCATGAATTGTCTATAACTGAAAGCATCGTAAACATGGTTTCTGATGAAGCTAAAAAAAGAAATGTCAATAAGGTGACCAAAATAAACATCGTGCTTGGGGAATTAACCGGGTTTGAAGAAGAAAGCATTAGATTTTACTTTGATGTTTTAAGTGAAGGAACGCCATTATACGGTGCTAAGCTTGATTTTAAAAAAGTGAAAGCAGAGTTTAAATGCCGCAGTTGCGGCATGATTTATAATAGGGGTAATTTCACGTTTAAGTGTCCCTATTGCGGTAGCAGCGGTGTTTTGATTGAGAAAGGCAAAGAACTTTATATAGATAGTATAGATGTTGAATAAGGAGTGTATTATAAATGGAAATAAAGATTATTAAAGATGTGCTTGAAGCCAACAACAACATTGCGGAAGAAAACAAAAGCATAAAAGATGAAAGAAAAATCATGATGGTAAACATAATCGGCTCACCTGGTACAGGCAAAACAAGTTTCATATTGAAGCTTATAGAAAACATGGATATTCCTTGTGGTGTCATAGAAGGCGATGTAGCGTCAGATATAGATGCCCGCAAGATGGCTGAAAGAAATATACCGGTGGTACAGATAAATACTGGTGGTGCTTGTCATCTGAATGCATATTCAATAAATAAAGCATTGTCCACGCTTGATTTTGAGGGTGGCATATTGTTCATAGAGAATATAGGAAATCTAATATGCCCTTCAGATTTTGAACTTGGTGAAGACTTCAAATTGGCTATGGCAAATGTTGCTGAGGGGGATGATAAACCATACAAATATCCTCTCCTATTCTCAAAGGCGAAAGCAGTTGTCATAAACAAGATAGATTTACTGCCGTATTTTGACTTTAATAAGCAGTATTTTTACGACGGTGTGAAGACGCTTAATGATGAAGCTGAGATTTTTGAAGTATCATCAAGGACGGGGGAAGGCTTTGAGGTGCTGGCGAAATGGCTGAAAGAGAAATACGACGAATACGTGCAAGGCAAATAAATATTAAAGGAATTGTTCAAGGTGTAGGATTCAGACCGTTTGTCTACAATTTGGCATTAAAACACAGCTTGTCAGGCATCGTTTATAACACATCATCTGGTGTTTCCATTAACGTAGAAGGTTATGACGATGACATAGATGCGTTTGTACTGGAATTAAAAGAAAATCCTCCAAAACTTTCAAAGATCGACGAGATATCCATAGAAGATTGCGATGTTGTAGGATATAAAGATTTTAGCATAAAGTTAAGCAAAGCGGATGAGGGATTTGTGCCGATTTCTCCTGACATGGGTGTATGCGACGAATGCGTAAATGAAATGATGGACGAAAAAAACAGAAGGCATAACTACCCGTTCATAAATTGTACGAACTGTGGTCCAAGATTTTCTATCATAGAGGATATACCATACGACAGGTCAAAGACGTCTATGAAAAAATTTCCCATGTGCAAATTGTGCAAAGACGAGTATGAAAATCCGTTGGATAGGAGGTTTCATGCACAGCCTGTGGCATGTTACGATTGTGGACCATCCCTTAAATACGTTGGCGAAAGCACGAATTTTGATCCTATTATGGCGATTGCCGAAGATTTAAGAAATGGGAAAATCGTGGCCATAAAGGGAATAGGTGGATTTCATCTGGCTGTAAATGCATTATCCCATGAGGCTGTATTAAGGCTTAGAGAAAGGAAAAACAGGTATGGAAAGCCACTGGCGCTTATGATGAAAGATGTAGAAGCTGTAAAAATGTATTGCCATGTAAGCCATGATGAAATGGAGCTATTAAATAGCCAAAGAAGGCCTATCGTCCTTTTAAAAAAGAAATACGAGTTTGAAGGTGTAAGCGATGGCCTTGACAGCGTAGGTGTGATGCTTCCTTACGCCCCAATACATTATCTTTTGTTTAAATATATAGATTTTCCAGTTGTCATGACAAGTGGCAATATCAGTGAAGAGCCTCTGTGCAAAGACAACGATGAAGCAATAAAGAGGCTTAAAGATATAGCAGACAGTTTCCTTTTAAATGATAGAGACATTGTAAATAGGATTGACGATACGGTTACATCTTGGAAAGCTAAAAGTGAAAGAGTCGTAAGGCGATCGAGAGGATATGCTCCAGAGCCTATGGTGTTTAAAATGGACTTTAAACCGATACTTGCCGTTGGAGGGTATTACAAAAACACGTTTTGCTTGACTAAAGGCAATTATGCATTTCTAAGCCATCACATAGGAGATCTGGATAACAGCAAGACGTACATGTATTATGTAGATGAGATAAAGAAGTACATGAGACTTTTTAAAGTGGAGCCGCAATTTGTGGCGTGTGACATGCATCAAGGTTATTTGTCAACACAGTTTGCAAAATCTCTAGATTTACCAGTAATATACACGCAGCATCATCATGCGCACATAGTAAGCTGTATGGCGGAATACGGCATAGAAGACAGAGTAATAGGTTTTTCATACGATGGCACTGGATATGGTTTAGATGGGAATGTATGGGGTGCTGAATTTTTGATAGCTGATTTGAAAGACTTCGTAAGGGCAGGTCACGTAAAGTACAATCCGCTTCCAGGCGGAGAGCTTGCTATAAAAAGGATATACAGAACTGCAATAGGCTTTATAAATGAAGATATGGATTATTACCATGAATACCTTAAAAGGTTTGATGCAAAGGAATTAGAGATCATAAAAGCGCAGATAGACAAAAAAATAAACGCACCATTGGTGTCCAGCATGGGTAGATTGTTTGATGCAGTTGCATCACTGATTGGTGTTAAAGACACTGTTCTATATGAAGGACAAGCAGCCATGGAGCTTGAAAGCATCATAGAAAGTGATCGATCATATTATGACTTCACGGTATCAAGCGGTGACCGGTATGTGGTGGATACATCAGGTATTTTAAAGCAAGTTTATTCTGACTATAAAAAAGGAGTAAGTAAGGGAATAATATCCGCCAGATTTCACAATACCATCGTAGAGTTTACTGCTTATGTGGCATTGAAACTTGGCGAAAAGTACAATATAGATAAAGTGGTTTTAAGCGGTGGAAGCTTTCAGAACAAATATTTATTGGAAAATATCCTTGATAGATTATCAAAAGAAGGATTTCTTGTTTATTCCAATAGCAAGATACCTTGCAATGACGGTGGCATTTCCTTAGGCCAAGCAGTCATAGCAAACTATATGATGGAGGTGTAATTATGTGTATTGCTGTCGCACAAAAGGTAGTAAAAATCGATGGAGATGTGGCAGAGACTGAATTAAACGGACTAAAAAGAAGGGTGTCCATATCAATGGTACCTGATGTCAAGATTGGAGATTACGTGATGGTTCACGCAGGTGTAGCCATAAGCATTGTAGACAAAGAGACGGCTGAAGAAGATCTAAGGCTTTGGGAAGAAATGGAGGAAGCTTTGAGAGAAAGCTTCAAACAAAAATAAGAAAGGAAAGGTATTTCTATGCAAGGCATCATAAATACAGCCAAAGAGCTTATAGATAGGTATAATACTGGAGAATCTATTAAAATAATGGAAGTCTGCGGTTCTCACACTATGGCTATATCGAAATACGGATTAAGGCAGATATTGCCGCCAAATATAAAGCTCATATCGGGGCCAGGATGTCCTGTCTGTGTGACGGCACAAAATGAGATTGATGCATCAATATCTTTGGCAAGTCAAGGAGTGACTATTGCCACATTTGGAGATTTGGTAAGAGTGCCTGGAAACAATTCTTCGCTGCAAGAGGAAAGGGCGAAAGGCAGAGATGTGAGGGTGTTTTATTCACCACTTGATGCACTGGATTATGCTATGGCAAACCCAAGTAAAGAGGTAGTTTTTATTGGGATAGGCTTTGAGACGACAATCCCGTCTGTCGCCATGACTATAAAAGAAGCGTACACAAAAAAAATAAAGAATTACAGTGTGTATTGTCTTCATAAGACAATGCCAAAGGCATTGGAGGCACTTGTTGTAAATGGTTCAGACATTCAGGGATTTCTACTTCCAGGCCATGTAAGTGCCATAACAGGAAGCACTATATATAATTTTTTGGTTGATAGATACAATATTGGCGGTGTCGTATCTGGATTTGAAGCAACAGACATATTGATGAGCGTCGTAATGATTTTAAAAAACTTAAAAGATCCTAAGATAGAAATTCAGTATAAAAGGGTCGTAAAAGATGAAGGAAATACTGAAGCGCAGAGATTGATGGATGAAGTCTTTGAAGAAAGCGATGCTGAGTGGAGAGGTCTTGGCATGATAGAAGAATCAGGGCTTAGGATACGTGATAAGTACAGCGAATACGATGCAGAGAAAAAATTTAAGATTAAAAAGCCCAATAGCAACACAGAGATAAAAGGCTGTCGATGCGGTGATGTGCTGAAAGGGATTATAACGCCAAAGCAATGTCCGCTATTTGGCAAAGCTTGTACACCTTTAAATCCTGTTGGTCCCTGCATGGTTTCATCAGAAGGATCATGTGCGGCGTACTACAAATATGGCGAGTAAAATCGAGGAGGAACGGTATATGGATAAGGTATTGATGTCACACGGTGGCGGCGGTTCGATGATGCAAAGCTTCATAAGCGAAATATTCATAGAAAAGTTCAATAACGAATATCTAAATCAGATGGAAGATGCAGCATTGCTGCCAGGCAAGACCGTTTTTACTACAGACAGCTTTGTAGTAAAGCCTGTTTTCTTTCCAGGTGGTGACATTGGAAGGTTGGCAATATGCGGTACTGTAAATGATATTTCCATGCGTGGTGCAAAGCCTCTTTTCTTAAGTGCATCATTTATAATTGAAGAGGGATTTCCGGTTGATGACATTAAAAAGATAGTCGACTCTATGGTAGATGCGGCTAATGAAGCTGGTGTACAAATTGTGACAGGTGATACAAAGGTTGTAGAGAAACACAGCGCAGATGGCATTTTTATAAACACTGCAGGGATAGGCATTTTGCATGATGAAGCTTCCGTATCTATTAAAAATGGAAAGCCTGGAGATGTAGTGATAGTTTCAGGTACTATAGGCGATCATGGCATGGCAGTGATGGGTGCCAGGGAAGGGCTTGATTTTGACCCTCCTCTTCTTTCTGATGTGTCACCTTTAAATAAAATGGTGGAGAAGCTTATGGCTCTTAGAGATGCTGTGAAAATCTTAAGAGATCCTACAAGAGGCGGTGTCGCAGAAGTTCTGTACGAGATAGCTGGCATGAGCAATGTGGGAATTAAAATATATGAAGATAAACTACCTGTAAAAGAAAATGTAAAATCTGCTTGTAGTATGTTAGGCATCGATTATCTGCACCTTGCCAATGAAGGGAAACTCGTATGTGTAGTTGATAAAGATTTTGCTTATAAGGCATTGGAAATAATGAAAGATGATAAATACGGTAAAGATGCTGCTATTATAGGCGAAATCGATGATTCTGGTCTTGTGACGATAGAAACAATCTATGGCACAAATAGAATCGTGGATAGGCCAATTGGCGAGCTTCTCCCCAGAATATGCTGAAGAAAGCAGGGCATTGCCCTGCTTTCTTATGCTATAAAATTATGTTTTCCTATAGTAGCGTTTACTTTTTTTGATTTAATCCAATCGTTTGTCGCTGTATACATATTGTAAAAGTACAGAGAACTGTCTGTCGGGTCTTCTCCTTCCAATGCTTTTAAAGCTGAAATCATACATTCTTCGTCTATATTTTCTATATTGAATATGCGGTTATTTGTTACGCTTTCAAATTGTCCAGGCTCAAATATGACTTCAGATATGGTATTAGGGAAATTTGGATTTTGTACTCTGTTTACGACGACGGCTCCTATGGCAACTTTTCCAATCATTGGTTCGCTTTCGCCTTCTGCCTGAATTAATTTTGCTAAAAGCAAAACATCATTGTAATCAGCATTTACTATGAATGAGTGTTTTTTTATATCAATCGATTTCTTATTCATATAATACATCTCCATGAGAATTTTTAAAAATTATTTTGATTATATATATGCAATTTCAGCATTATATGTTAAAGTATTTATATCGGATTCTTTTAAAGCCAATTTGATTGAAAGGAACGGTCTTTATGATCATTCGAAAAGCTAATATAGATGATATTGAAAGGATAAATGGCATATACAATCAAGCAGTGTTAAATACGACAGCAACAATTGATACTGAACCAAGGCCATTAGAGTATCATAAAAAGTGGTTTGAGGCCCACAATGACAGATATGCTGTTTTTGTGGCAATAGAAGACGACATTGTTGTAGGCTGGGCGTCATTATCCATTTGGTCTGAAAAATGCGGCTATAGAGCTGTGGCGGAAGACTCGATTTACGTTGATGAGTCGTACAAGGGACGTGGCATTGGGGATAAATTAATCAAGAAGATTATAGAACACGCAAAGGAAAATGAATTTCACACTATAATAGCCAGAATATCTGAAGGCAACGATGTAAGCATTCACTTGCACGAAAAGTACGGCTTCAAAATTGTTGGCACATTAAAAGAATTAGGTTACAAGTTTAATAGATACCTGGATATTCACATATTGCAGTTGATTCTGTAAAAAATAAATACTAGGTAAATAAAAAATATAAGGAGACAAATATTAATGGGATTTAAGGAACTACGTTTAAATGAAAAGATTTTAAATGCCATCGACGATATGGGATTTGAGGAGCCGTCTAAAATACAGTCTGAAGTAATTCCTGTGTTGTTGCAGGGTTCAGATGTAATTGGACAGGCAGAGACAGGTACTGGCAAGACACTTGCATATGGTGCGCCTGTTATAAACAATTTTGATGGTGGCAATGGAAATGTATTTTGTATTATTTTGACGCCAACAAGGGAACTTGCGATACAAGTTAATGATGAATTAGCCCGCATTGGGAAGTACTCTAAAGTGAAATTACTTCCAGTATATGGTGGTGTACCGATAGATAGGCAGATTAAGACAATAAAAAGAGGTGTAGATATAATAATTGGTACACCAGGCAGAGTTCTCGACCTTATTAAGAGAGACATATTGAGATTGAATGATGTGAAGTACCTTGTTTTAGATGAAGCAGATGAAATGCTTGATATGGGGTTTATAGATGATATTGAAGAAATTATAAGGCATACTAATAGCAATAGGCAGACCATGATGTTTTCTGCTACGATGCCTGATGAGATAAAGAGGCTTGCAAAGAAATACATGAAAAGCGATGCGAAATTCATTTCTATTGTAAAAAAGACTATGACTGTTTCGACAGTCCAGCATTTTTACTACGAGATAAAAAATCAAGATAGGTTTGAATCCCTTTGCAGGATATTAGACGTTGAAGAACCATCAAGTTCTATTATCTTTTGCAAAACAAAAAAAGAAGTAGATGAGCTTACACAGGGCATGCAATCAAGAGGATACAACGTAGAAGGAATGCATGGTGATATGAGTCAAAATCAAAGAATTAATACTTTGAGGAAGTTTAAAGAAGGCAACCTTGATTTCTTGGTTGCTACAGATGTAGCAGCGAGAGGTATAGATATTGAGAATGTGACACACGTCATAAATTATGATTTGCCACAGGATGTAGAATCGTACGTTCACAGAATTGGCAGGACAGGTAGAGCCAATAGAAGCGGTGTCGCTTATACATTAGTAACATCAAGGGAGTATCCAGCATTAAAGCGAATAGAAAGAGAGACAAAATGCAAAATAAGAAGAAAAGAATTGCCTACAATTGATGATATTTTTCAAGTTAAATACAATAAAATGATTAAAGATATAAAAAGGGTTTTAGAAAATGATGGCTACAAGAGATTTGTGCCGCTTGCAATGGAACTTGATGAAGAGTACAACCTTGTAGATGTTGCAGCAGCTTTAATGGATATGTACTATGGGAAAGAATTATATTATAATGACGACGAACCTAAATACGTAAGGCTGTTCATTAATTTAGGGCGGAAAGATAAACTAAATCGGAGGACACTTCTGAAATTATTAATGGACATAGGTGATATTTCTAAAGAAGACATTGGCACTATAGATATATTTGATAAATTTACTTTTATAGATGCCAGTAGAAATGCTGCAAAAAATATAATAAATAATTCTTTTGATAAAATTATCGATGGGAAAAGAATAAAAATCGAACTTTCAAAGCCTAGAAAATAATTTAAAAGACTGCCAATACGGCAGTCTTTTAAATAGTTACATGTTTAAATAAAGCGCTTTATTATACTCATCCATAAGAATACTAATTAATTCTTTAACAGATATTATTTTATCCGCTCTATAAGCATTAGCTCCAGCAAATGCAAATCCATTTACCAAGAGTCCCCTTTGAGCATTTATAAGTGCTTGCGATATACAGTAAGAGCTTTTTTTATAGTCACACGTTTTAATACAATGATACAAACACTTATATGGTTTTCTTTCACCCAATTTTACATCATTAAGAAACTTATTAATGATTGCCCTGCCTGGCATACCGACAGGACTCTCTATTATAGTTATATCTTCTTTTTTGCAGTTGAGATATGATTTTTTAAACTCATCTGATGCATCACATTCATCAGTTGTGACAAAACGCGTGGCCATTTGTACACCAGCGGCACCCATTTTTAGATATTTTAATATATCATTCCCTGTATATATTCCACCAGCAGCAATAACGGGTATTTGCTTTCCTGAAATCTCTTCATATTGTCTTGTTTCTTCCAACACGTCTTTAACTATTTTATCTAGAGAATAATCAGGATTTGATATCTGCTCACTTGAATATCCTAAGTGACCACCAGCCATTGGACCTTCAACAACAACAGCATCCGGCAAATATTCGTATTTTTGCAGCCATCTTTTTGCTATAAGATTAAATGCCCTTCCCGATGAAACAATAGGTACTAACTTAGTCTTAGATGAGTTATTTAAAAACTTAGGAAGATTTAGCGGAAGTCCTGCGCCGGAAAAGATTATATCAATGCCCTCATCTATTGATGTTTTAACCATGTCAGCAAAATTTGACAGTGCCACCATTATATTAACGCCAATTATACCTTTAGTTTTCTCTCTTGCTTTTTTAATTTCCTTTCTAAGTGCCCTTATATTTGCTTCAACGTAATTTGTAGCAAAATCTTTTTCTAGCATGCCAATACCTGCTGCAGATATTACACCAATGCCACCTTCATTTGCGACGGCAGAAGCGAGATTGCTTAATGATACTCCTACACCCATGCCACCTTGGATTATTGGCAATTTTGCTACTAAATCGCCGATTTTTAAACTTTTAATATTGATATCTATCGTAAATTCCTCCTTAAATAGTTCTATAAAGCTACTCTAACATTATTTTGATTGGGAGTCAAGGAGGAAAATTTCTTTATAAAGATTGCTAATATTTTGTAGCAGGAATCACACAAAATATGTTCGGATTATCAATCATTTTTAATAATATTTTACAACAAAAATAACCTTATTTAATCCGCGAATAACGGAAATTAAAACAATACATACATACAGTACCCGTAAATTGATGTAAATAAATGAAAATCATATAATATTATTGACAATTATACATAAATATTCTATACTAAAATATAAGTTAAGAAATAGATTTAATATAATTTATTAAGTTAAAAATAACCGTAAGTAACTTTTTTGTATCTTTATAAATGTGAATTTACTAAAAATATTGATATATCAAATTCAATTTTAAAATTCCAAAACTCCGTTTAGATTATCTACTTGTTAATACACATAAATACAGCATAGGAAGGAGTGATAAATGAGGATTTTATTTTAAGTTTAAAACATAGAAAGGAGGAAAGAAAAGCTTTTATTTATTGTTTTAATAAAAAACTATTTGTCGTTTGGAGGGATTTATGATGAGTATTATTCGCAAGTTTATCGCTGCAATTTTATCTGTTTTATTAATAGTTTCTGCTATTCCCTATAATTTCTTTACAACTTCATATGCTGCTACTTCGGAGTCTGTAGTATCAAATTCAAATAGTTTTGCGTTCAGTGACATAGGAGATAATTGGGCAAAGAATGATATAGAAAATTTAAAAAACTATGGAATAATAAATGGATATTCCGATGGGACATTTAAGCCTCAAAAAGAAATTACTCGTGCAGAAGTCGTATCAATTTTAAATCGCATTTTTGGTTTTTCAACTAAGTCACAACATCAATTTTCTGATGTTAAACCAGGTGCATGGTATGCAGACCAATTGCTTATAGCAAGATATGCCGGATACTACTCTGGATTTCCTGATAATATTTCAAAAGCTGATGCCAATATAACACGTGAAGATGCAATTACGCTATTGGCAGATGTTTTTAATATGAACGGCCAAGGAGATTTATCGAGTATTAATAAATTTAAAGATGCTTCACAAATTAGCGATTATGCAAAAGACGCTGTAAATGCTCTTAGTGGAATAATATCAGGATATGAGGATGGTACATTTAAACCTAAGAAGACTATTACGCGTGCAGAGTTTTGTGCGCTACTTGACAGTTTAATAACTGGTTATTACAATACAACTGGCAATTATGAAGGTAAAACTTTTAATGGGAATGTTATAATCAACCATGACGGTGTAACACTGAAAAATACTGTAATAGAAGGGAATTTATATCTTGCATCAGGTATAGGAAATGGAGAAGCAACTATTGATAATGTAACTGTTGATGGAGCAGTTTATATATCTGGCGGTGGAGAGAATTCAATTTATATTAATAATTGCAACATTAGTAAAATTGTTGTTAATCGTTTAGATGGAAAAGTTCATGTGGTTTTGAGTGGGGCTAACAAGGTTGAAAATGTTGCAGTTAACAGTGAATCATTAATTGATTTAAATGACAAAGCTGATATTGGTACAATTGAAATAAACACCTATGTTGCACTTAATATTGGTAGAGAAGCGAGTGTTTCCGAGATAAATGTTAATAGTGGTGCAAATGGAACTATTATAAATGGCTATGGCACAATAAAAAAAGCAAATATTGAAGCAGAAAATGTTTCTTTGAATGGGAAAATTCTAGAGAAGGGATTGTTGAATCTCAGTTCTGAAAATGATAATAATAGCCAAAATAATAGTAATAATGGTTCTACAATAAAAAAGATTAATTTAGTAGATCCTAATGCAACTGCAGAGACAAAAGAACTTTTTGTTTATTTGAATGATATACGTGGAAAAGAGGTATTGTTTGGCCATCAACATGATATTGATGAAGGTATAACGATAACTTCCGGTTCTGATGAGTTACAGTCAGACGTAAAAAATGATGTTGGTGATTTTCCAGCTGTTTTTGGATGGGATACCTTAAGCTTAGAGGGAAAAGAAAAACCAGGTGTTCCGAATGATCCTGTAAAAAGTCGTGAAAATTTAATAGCATCTGTTAAGAAAATTCATGAGATGGGTGGAATTTTCACTCTAAGTGCTCATATGCCTAATTTTGTTACAGGTGGTAGTTTTAATGATGTTTCTGGTGATGTTGTAGAGAAGATACTCCCTGGTGGGGAATACAACAGCAAATTTAATGAATTTTTAGATAACATAGCTCTTTTTGCAAATAATCTCAAAGATGATAATGGGAACTTGATACCAATTTTGTTTAGACCATTCCATGAGCAAAATGGTGGTTGGTTCTGGTGGGGAGCAAAGACGACGACGCCAAGCCAATATATTGAACTGTACAGATATACAGTAGAATATTTGAGAGATAAAAAAGGAGTTCATAACATATTGTATGTTTATTCACCTAATGGTCCTTTTAATGGCAGCGAAGAAAATTATTTAGCAACTTATCCCGGTGATAATTACGTAGATGTTCTTGGCATGGACCAGTATGACAACATTGACAATCCAGGAACAGCACAATTTTTAAGCGGTCTAGTTAATGATTTATCTATGATCTCAAAGTTGGCTGATAGCAAAGGAAAGATAGCTACTTTATCTGAATTTGGCTATAGCCCCCAAGGGATGAAAGTGACAGGAAATGGTGATCTTAGCTGGTTTACTGACGTTTTAGATGCCATTAAATCTAACAGCAATGCAAGGCGTATTGCATATATGCTGACATGGGCTAATTTTGGCACAAATGGTAATCTATTTGTTCCTTATAAAAACGCACAAAATTTAGGAGATCATGAATTGTTGCCAGACTTTATAAAATTTTATCAAGATCCTTATACTGCATTTCTTAATGATATAAAAGGGGTAAATTTAACTACAGATATTGTTGTTAATCCAGGCAAGCCATTTATGCATATTGTTACGCCAACAGATAATTCAGAAATAACAACTAATACAACAAGGATTAGAGTGCGAATATTGAATGACACGCCAACAAAAGTTGTATATAAAGTTAATGACTCAAATGAAGAAATACCAATGACATTAGACCAGGATGGATATTATTCTCAAGATTGGTCTCCTTCTTATCAAGACAATGGTAAAACAGCGAAGATTACAGTTATCGCATATAATGGTGATAGTATTGAATTTGAACAGTCCGTTAATGTTTTTGTAAAAGTTCCTGAGATATTGGTCAAAGATTATACTTTTGATACAAATATAGAAGGCATTCAAAATAATGGTACTTATCCTGAATCTATGAGTTTGAATATAGGACATGCAGTATTAGCTGGTGATGGAAAACTCGAAATGACTATCAGTGGGATGACTTATGCAGATACATGGCAGGAATTGAAATTGCAATTGATTAATATAGATGATGTATTACCATATGTGAATCGTGTTAAATTTGATGTCTTGATTCCAGCAACATCAGCAAGTGCTAATCCTGATGCTACTGTGCGTGGGATTGCAATGTTGCCAGACGATTGGGATACGAAATACGGTATGACTACTACGGAGAAAAAAATTGCTGATTTGAGTACAGAAAGTATTGATGGTATACAATATGCTTATTTCCCAGTTACAATTGATTTAGACAGTTCAAAGGTATCATCAGCTAAAGGACTTGCTATATCAGTAGTAGGAAATGGCTTGAATTTTGATGGTACAGGAGAAATATATGTTGACAATATTCAACTAATAAATGCATTTGCAGAAGCGCCTAGCGATCCATCTCTTGTTGATGATTTTGAGTCGTACATGGGAAATGACGCTGCATTGCAGTCTAAGTGGGTTAAAGCATCAGGAGATGATATTTCAGTTTCTTTAACTACTGACAATGCAGTAGATGGTAACTATGCTATGAAAGTCGATTATAATTTAGGTGCTTCTGGATATGCAGGAGTAACAAAGACTTTAGGTGGCGCTGACTGGTCGGGATATAATAAATTGAAGTTTTATCTAGTGCCAGATGGAAGCAATCAGAAATTAGTAATTCAAATAGTAGTAAATGGAATTTATTACGAGGCGTATCCGTCTCTTTCAGATAGTATACCGCGGTGGGAAGAGATTGGGTTTAATAGTTTTACGGTTGCACCATGGGATACACAAGATCAGGGAAAAGTTATAACAAAAGAAGATCTTAAAAATGTTCAAGAGTTTTCTATATATGTTAATGATGATGGAGGTTCAGAAATTGGTACGCTTTACTTTGATGGCATACGAGCTATAAATGATGGTACCGGCGGCGTACCTAATGGTGGTTCTGGATCTAACAGTACTCCTGCTCAGCCTGGTGTGTTGTATGATTTTGAAAATGGGACAGATGGCTGGACTGTTGATCAAAATAATGCAAATGCGACAGCAACAAGTATAACAACTGATTTTGCAAGTAGTGGCACACATTCACTTACATCTAATTTTGATTTAAGCAAGACAGATGGTTTTGAAATTGATAAGGTACAGGCAATTGATTTGTCTGCAGTTAAAAAGATAAGTATCGATGTTAAATTATCAAATGGTACTGCGACTGCAACGCTTTATATAAAAACGGGTTCAACTTGGGCATGGTATGATAGTGGTTGGAAGGCAATAAATAACGAGGGATTTACAACATTATCAATCGATTTAGATCCATCAAAGATAAATAACCTTGACAATGTGCAGTCAATAGGCGTGAAGATTGTACCTGACAGCGGGCAAACTGGAAACAGCAATGTTTATTTAGATAATGTTGTATTATCAAATTAAAAGCTTATGAACTAAAAGGAGGGTTACGCGACTAATCCTCCTTTATTTGCAATTATTCAAACGTTACTTCTATAAAAATCACAATACAATAGACATAAAAATGGATTATAAAATAAAATTTGTAACTATAAATAAAATCAAAATAACGGTTAAATAATTTTAACAGCTAATTGTATACGTTAAAAATTAAGAATACATGTAAATAAATGAAAATAATAATTATGTATTGACATTTTGCTATAGTTATTTTATACTTTAATTAAGGTTAAAAATTAAGTTTAAATTGTATTTAGTATTGTGATTATTAAATATGAAGTAACTTTACGTATTTCGAAAAATAATGATAATAGTGTAAAGTTATTATTAAATAAATAATTTAATTAAATAATATTGTTATTTATTAAGTTTATATTAGAATGTAACTTTGAGATATTGGAAAAACAAGTATATTTGATGTTTTTTAGTTATGTATTATTTAAAAATTTGTATAAAAGGTATATAAGCCTTTTTATAAAATTTTGTTAAAAGGGGGGATTGAGAAAATATTTTATGTAAACATTTGATTATGTTCAAATCCAATCTAAAAATAAAATTTTGTGGGAGGAACGGCTATGAAAGCAAAAAAAGTGTTGTCGCTGCTACTGGCTACTGCGGTAATATCTACTTCACTGGCGGGATGTGGCAATTCAAGCAATAACAGCAATAGCAACACCAATAAAACAAGCAGTTCAAGTAATGAGTTAAAAGGGACTATTACTGTATTGACACACAGGACTGATATGACAGATACATTTAACAAATATGCTGATGAGTTCGAAAAATTGCATCCTGGTACTACAATAAAGTTTGAGAATCTAAATGATTATCAAAATGCAATTTCTACAAGAATGTCCACAGGTAATTATGGCGATGTTTTGATGATACCTGCTAATATAACTAAGGATAAATATAAAGACTTTTTTGCACCTCTTGGGTCAAAAGATGAGCTGTCAAAAACTTATAATTATCTTGATAATTTTGATGTAGATGGTACAATTTATGGCATTCCTACAGGTGCCAATGCGACAGGCTTTGTATACAATGCAAAGGTTTTAAAAGATGCTGGTGTAACAAGCCTTCCAACAACACCTGATGAATACATCAACATGCTAAAGGCAATAAAAGAAAAGACAGATGCTATCCCATATTATACAAATTATACATCAGAATGGGCTTTGACAAATTTCTCAAATGCGTTGCAGATCGGTATATCTGGTGATCCGGATTATATGAATAAAATGATTTATAATCCAAATGAATTTACAAAAGGTACTGCAACGTATACTTCATTAGACCTTCTCTATGAAGCTGTAAAGAATAAATTAGTAGAACAAGATCCTATGACATCTGATTGGGAATGGTCTAAACAGGCTATGGCTGATGGCAAGATTGCCGTTATGTGCTTAGGCAGTTGGGCAATAGGACAGATTCAAGCAAAATCAAAGACACCTGAAGATATAAAGTTTATGCCTGTTCCAGTTCGCCATGATGGTAAAGCAATAGTTCAAGTAGGACCTGATTATGGTATGGGTGTAAATATTCATAGTAAAAATATACCATTGGCGAAAGAATTTTTGAAATTCTTTATAACGAAATACCCGCAAGATTCTAATATGTTCTCACCTATTGTAGGTGCAAAACTGCCTGACTATTTAAATGGTGCGACAGATATTGAATTGGTGGAAGCAAAACCTGGCACAACAAAACAAGCACAGGACTTAGATACAGTTCAGAAAACTTCTTTGATTAATTTAAACGATGGCAAGTGGATAAAGAAAATCATAGAGATTGGATTAGGTGTAAGTAATGAGACATTTGATCAATATATGTCAGAACTAAATTCAAAATGGGCACAAGGTGTTAATGCTGTTAAAAAGTAATTAAAATTAAAGCAATTGAAGAGTTGGTTTAGATGTTATGCTTCATGTATATTTAAGTACATGAAAGTACATGAAGCATAATCTAAACCAAATTATTATAATAAAGTAAAAATTAATATTGTTATATCGCAAATATTTATATTAATCTTAAAGATTGAGAGGATGATTATATGGAAGCCAGCGTAAAAAGGAAGAAGTTTAGCATATCTTCTCTAACGTATAAACAACAGAAAATCCTTATTTCTATTACGTTTTTATTTGTACCTGTATTGTTGCTTATATTATTTACTTATGTTCCATCAATATTTATGTTTGGGTACAGCTTTACTGATTGGGATGGTATTAGCCCTACGAAAAATTTTATTGGGTTAAGTAATTATAAATTAATATTTAGCAGTCCAGATTATTTTAGACCATTTATTGTCAGCTTGTATTATATTGTAGCTGCTTTTATACAGATTGCCTTAGCAGTGTGCATTTCGTATCTAATTAGTTTTAGATGCAGATTTGCAAATTTATTTAAAGGAGTTTATTTCTTTCCTTCGTTGATCAATAGTGTTGCAATAAGTTTTATCTTCATATTCTTCTTTCGACCAGGCTCAACACTGGATACAATTTTAAAATTATTGGGACTTGGAAAATATATACAGTTGTGGCTTCAAAATCCTCATCTTATAAATGTGTCATTAGCATTTGTTTCGGTATGGCGATATATAGGATATGATATTGTAATGTTTTCGGCTGCTATGCAGTCGATTCCTACAGACATAATTGAAGCTGCAGAGGTTGATGGTGCTAATAGATTTCAACAATTTATCCACATTATAATACCTGGGATATCAACGATATTAAAATTGCTAGTATTTCTTTCGATAACCGGTTCATTGGCTGCTTTTGAGATTCCGTATATAATGACAGGCGGAGGAAACGGCAGTATGACATTTGTAATTCAAACAGTTAATTTTGCATTCCAAAACTACAGAGTTGGATTAGCATCTGCCTTAGCTGTTATCCTGCTTATAATCAGTATATTAGTATTTGTTATTCAGAGAATTGTTTTACAGTCGAGAGGTGCATAAAATATGGTTAGGAGAAAAATGAATTTCAAAGATATATTTTTAACTACTCTAAAATATGCTATATTGATATTGCTACTTTTTGTATTTATAGTGCCTGTATTGGTTGTTTTCTTTGCAGCATTTAAAACTAATGCCGAATATGCTTCTACAAGTGTTTTGACACTACCTTCAAATTTTTTGAACTTTAAAAATTTTGTAGCGGCATTTACTGAAGGACATATGCTTACAGGGTTTAAAAACACTGTAATAATATTAATTTTTTCATTGGCTGGTTCTGTTCTTACTGGTTCTATGTCTGCATTTGTGTTTAGTCGCTTTAAGTCTAAAATCAGTAAAGTTGCGAATTTTCTATTTCTAGTTGCTACAATGATTCCTATGATTTCTACGCAGGTTGCGACGTTTCAGATTATAAACGCTTTAGGATTATTTAATACAAGACTTGCTCCAATAATTCTATATTGCGGTACAGACATTGTATCCATATACATTTTTCTACAGTTTATGGAGAACATACCTGTATCATTAGATGAGTCTGCAATAATAGATGGTGCAAACTATTTTCAAGTATTTTTTAAAATTATTTTTCCATTAATAAGACCTGCAGTTGCAACTGTATTAATCACAAAAGGTGTGGCTATATACAACGATTTTTACATTCCATTTCTCTACACACCAGACCAAAGCCTACTTACTGTATCAACGGCGCTGTTTGCTTTTAGAGGTCCGTATGGTGCTCATTGGGAAATAATATCTGCAGGTGTAATTCTCATAATGATACCGACACTTATTATTTTTCTGGCGTTGCAAAAGCAGATCTACAATGGATTGGTTGTTGGATCTGTAAAAGAATAATTTAAAAGGAGAGATAATTTATGAGTAAGATAATAGGAAGCAGTTTAAAAAACATTCCATGGCAGGATAAACCAAAGGGATTTAATGGTCCAATATGGCGCCATAGCGAAAACCCAATAATAAATCGCAATCCAGTGAATGGAGTAGCAAGGATTTTTAACAGTGCAGTTGTTCCTTATGAAGGTGCTTTTATCGGGGTATTTCGCGGTGAAACTATAAATGGAAGGCCCCACATATATTTGGGAAGAAGTAAGGATGGACTTCACTGGGAGTTTGATGAAGAAAAAATTAAATTCTTTGATGAAGACGGAAAACCGTATCAACCGCTATATGCATACGATCCAAGGCTTGTAAAAGTAGAGGATGCTTATTACATCATATGGTGCGGTGACTTCGATGGTGCATCAATTGGGCTTGCCAGGACAACTGATTTTAAGACATTTACGAGACTTGAGAATCCATTTTTGCCATTTAATAGGAATGCAGTTTTATTTCCACGGAGAATAAATGGCAAATACGTAATGCTGTCACGTCCCAGTGACAATGGACATACTCAATTTGGAGATATTATGCTAAGCCAAAGCCCTGATTTAAAATACTGGGGAGAACACAGGCTTGTCATGCAGAAAGGCGGCAATGGATGGTGGCAATCTGTTAAAATTGGATGTGGCCCTGCACCTATTGAGTTAGACGATGGATGGCTTATTTTCTACCATGGTGTTACAGGTACATGCAACGGCTTGGTTTATTCTATGAGTGCGGCGATTTTGGATAAAGATAATCCTGCAAAAGTGTTATACAGGGCAGGAAGTTTCATGCTGACACCTGAAGAATGGTATGAGGAAAGAGGATTTGTGCCAAATGTAGTATTTCCATGCGCTGCTTTATGTGATGCTGATACAGGTAGAATAGCCATATACTACGGTGCTGCCGATTCTTATGTAGCGGTTGCTTATACGACATTAGATGAAACTTTAAACTTTATAAAAGAGCACAATGAAGTTTTGCCTCTTGATTCAACAGATGGAAAAATATAGAGGTGTAGCCGATGGATAAACTTTACGAGTGTCAAATAGAGCATTTAAAAGACTACAAAGGAATAGGAGATCCGCCAAAAGATTATGATGAATACTGGGCAAGAGCAAGAAAAGATCTCGAGAATGCATCTTTAGAATATGAGCTTGTGAAAAGTGACTTTGTTTCAAGAAGTTGCGATGCATACGATTTATACTTTACCGGTGTTGGTGGAGCGAAAATACACTGTCAATTTTTAAAGCCTAAGAGGATAGAGGGTAAGATACCTGCTGTTGTTATGTTTCATGGATATTGGAGTAACAGCGGCGAATGGAGCGGAAAACTTCCATACATTGCAGAAGGTTTTTGCGTGCTGGCAATGGATGTCAGGGGTCAAGGAGGCTTAAGCGTTGACAATGGCGTATACAAGGGAAATACGCAGAGCGGCCATATTATAAGGGGTCTAGAGAGCGACAATCCTGATGACCTTTTTTATAGAAATGTCTATTTAGATACGGCACAGTGTGTGAAAATCTTAAAGACGATGGATTTTGTGGATGAAAAAAATATTTTTGCTACAGGAGCATCCCAAGGTGGTGCGCTTACTATCGCATGTGCTTCTTTAGTAGATGATTTGAAGGGGGCTGCTGCTATTTATCCATTTTTGTGTGATTTTCGAGGAATATATCAGAACAATTTTAAAAATCCCACTTATGAAGAGATTACGTGGTATTTTAGGCAGAGGGACCCAAATCATCTAAAAGAGGATTTTTTCTTTGAGCGGCTTGCATACATCGATATAAAGAATCGGGCAAAAGATGTTAAGTGTGATGTCCTCTGGATGACAGCTTTAATGGACAACGTGTGTCCGCCATTTTCACAGATGGCAGCGTACAACAATATTACATCAAATAAAAGAATTGTGTTTTTTCCGGAGTACCAGCATGAGTACCTCCTGTATTCAGGCGACATAATTCTTAAGTTTTTCTTAGAATTATTAGAATCATAGTGAAAGTTTACATTTAAAGTAAAAGTTGTGGGAAAATTTATCAAAAGCGAATAAATATATGAAAAATATTCAAGTAAATAAGCGCTGATAAATTTTTTAAATAAGTGGAGGATTTTTATTATGCCTATACATTATTATGAGAAGTCGAAGTCATTTAAGCTTGATGCAAAAGATACAAGTTATATAATGGCTGTCGTTGATGAAGAAAAGTTTTTAGGCCATGTCTACTTCGGAGAGAGGATTCCTGATGAAGATGTGAATTACCTTTTAAGATTGGATGAACCTCCTTATGTTCCTTCAAAGAATAACAGAGACAGGATGTCGTTTTTAGACAGCTTCCCTACAGAATACCCTACAAGTGGTTTAGGGGATTTTAGAGAGCCATGTCTAAAGGTTCTGACAAAGTCAGGAGCTACTGCGTGTGGGATTTTTTACAAGTCACATAAAATATATAAAGGCAAGCCAAAATTAAATGGCTTGCCAGCGACGTTTGGCAATGAAGACGACTGTACTACGCTTGAAATAACGTGTGTTGATAATCATTTAAATCTGGAAGTTATTTTGATTTATACGGTTTTTGAAGATTTAGATGTAATAACGAGAAGTGTAAAAGTGAAAAATTGCTCTGATGAAGATATCATATTGACAAGAGTGTTGTCTGCATGTGTTGACTTTGATCGAATTGACATGGATATGGTAACATTGCATGGTTCTTGGGCCAGAGAATTTCATGTAAAGAGAAGGAAAGTTGAGCTTGGGAAACAAGCTGTTTCATCATCTAGAGGTGAGACAAGTCATCAGGCAAATCCGTTTTTAGCTTTAATGGATAGAAATGCTACTGAAGATTTTGGCGAAGTTTATGGGTTTAACCTTGTCTATTCTGGTAATTTCTTAGCACAGGTAGAAGGATGTCAGTTTGATACAACTCGCGTTGTTATGGGTATAAATCCATTTGATTTTGGATGGAAACTTGAACCTCAGGAGGAATTTGTGGCACCAGAAGTTGTGATGGTTTATTCAAACGAAGGCATTGGAAAAATGTCACGAACTTTTCACGATCTATACCGCAATCATCTTATACGAGGTGAATATAAAAATAAAAGAAGACCTGTCCTTATAAATAGCTGGGAAGCTGCATATTTTGACTTTGATACAGATAAGCTTTTAAGATTGGCAAGAGAAGCATCGAAGCTGGGAATTGAGATGCTTGTAATGGACGATGGCTGGTTTGGAAAGCGAAACAGTGATAATTGTTCTCTAGGTGATTGGGTCGTCAATGAAGAGAAGTTAAAGGGAGGGCTTAAATATCTAGTAGATGAAGTAAATAAACTTGGCATGAAATTTGGAATATGGTTTGAGCCTGAGATGGTTTCACCGGATTCTGACCTTTATAGGGCACATCCGGATTGGTGCATACACATAGATGGAAGAACAGGCACACTGTGCCGCAATCAGTATGTATTGGATTTGTCTAGAAAGGAAGTCAGAGATTACGTATATGAAAGCGTAAGCAATATTTTACGCAGTGCAAACATAGAATACGTAAAGTGGGATATGAATAGGCAGCTTAGCGATGTTGCAAACTGTGTGTTGCCACCCGATCGTCAAAGAGAGATATGGCACAGATATGTTTTAGGTGTATATGAGCTTATGGACAGGCTTACAACAGAATTTCCGCATATCCTTTTGGAAAATTGCTCGGGAGGAGGAGGGCGCTTTGACCCCGGAATGCTGTATTTCAGTCCTCAGATATGGCTTTCAGATGATACAGATGCGATTGAGAGGCTTAAAATCCAGCATGGTGCCTCATATGTATATCCTGTATCAACAATGGGTGCTCACATAAGCGACTGTCCAAACCACATTATTGGAAGAATCACTCCTTTTGAGACGAGAGGACTTGTGGCGTTGTCCGGAACTTTTGGATACGAATTAGATGTTACGAAGATATCACAGGAAGACAGAGATATGATACCAAAGCAAATAGAGATGTACAACAAGTACAATAATTTGATATACAACGGGGATTTATACCGGATAGGAAATCCATTTGAAAATATAGAGTTTGAATGCGTAGAGTATGTTTCGAAGGACAAGAATGAGGCATTGGTTGTATATATTCAAATCTTGAATAGGCCTAATTGCCACAGCAGAAGAATCCGATTAAAGGGTCTTGAGAAAGATGCTTTTTATCGCAATGAAGAGACAAATGAAGTTTTTTCAGGAAGCGCTCTTATGAACGGCGGAATCCTCATAAAAGGATTGCAAGGAGACTTTAGAGGGAAATTGTTTCACTTTGTACGCCTGTAAATAATAATTTTTGAATTTTATGCTGTAATGGAATGTATTTTATATGCATTCCTTTTTTTTATGATGTTTAACTTTATAAATACATTAGATGTGATTGACATGGATGTTAATACTGTATATAATATGTATATACAGTATTAACTATATATAGTTAAAAGAAGGAGATTTGCATGTAAATGAGTATTGTAATTTCAAATTCATCTGATGAACCAATATATGAGCAAATAAAAAGGCAGATTAAAAATTCAATCTTAAGTGGTGAACTTAAAGAAGGAGAATTGCTTCCATCAATTAGAAATCTTGCAAAAGAACTTATGATAAGTGTTATAACGACAAAGAGAGCTTATGAAGACTTGGAGAAAGAAGGCTACATTGTTACAAGGCCTGGCAAGGGGTCGTATGTAGCTGCTCAAAATAAAGAATTTATGAGGGAGATGAGGTTAAAAATTGTAGAGGAGAAACTTTCTGAAGCTGTTGAAGCGGGTAAAGCTATTGATTTAAAGCTGGAAGAAATGGAAGAGATGCTAAGACTTTTATATGAGTAAAATTTATCTTACAGATTAAGATGAATAACGTATTTCTATTATGGAGTTTTAGGAGGTATATGATGGAACCGATATTGGAGGTTAAAAATCTAAGAAAAAATTATAAAGATTTTAGCTTAAAGGATGTAAGTTTTAAACTTGATAGAGGATATATAATGGGATTTATAGGACAAAATGGCGCTGGAAAAAGCACCACTATAAAGCTTATAATGAACTTATTAAAAAGGGATGGCGGTGAAATAAAGATCTTTGGAAAAGATAATATAAAACATGAGATAGAAGTGAAAAATAAGATAGGTTTTGTGTACGACGAGTGTTATTTTTATGAAGAATTGACTGTTTTAGAGATGAAAGAAATAATTGCATCCTTTTATAAAGAATGGGATGATGATTTGTTTAATAAGTACATTAAAGAATTTGATATACCGCCCAAAAAGAAAATAAAAGATCTCTCAAAGGGAATGAAGATGAAGTTTTCTCTGTCTATTGCTCTTTCTCATAATGCCGATTTATTGATAATGGATGAGCCTACATCGGGACTTGATCCTGTTGCCCGCAGTGAAATTTTAGACATTCTTTCAGATACTATTCAGGATGAAAATAAAAGCGTGTTTTTTTCTACACATATAACATCAGACTTAGATAAGATAGCGGATTATATAGTTTTGATTGACAATGGTGAAATAATACTATCATCATCAAAAGATGAGATTTTAGACAATTATGGGCTGGTAAAAGGCAGTAAAGAGTTATTAGACGATGAGACGAAAAGGAAATTTATCGGTATAAAGGTAAACAATTTTGGCTTTGAGGGATTGGTAAATGATAAAAAGCAAATGAAAAGAATTTTCGGCGATATGGTGCTAATTGAAAAGCCAACATTGGAAGATGTAATGCTTTATCATACCAGGAGGGATTTTAATGTATAGTCTATTGTTGAAAGATATATTAGTGCAGAAGAAGCAATTTTTATACGGCATATTGTTAGCAGCGGTTTATTCATTTGCCTTCAGCAGCAATAATTTGGGTGGCGTATTGACTGTTTTTGTATTTCCATACATTTTCGTGCTTACTGCAGCTTCCTATGAAGAGAAAAATAAAGCTGAAATGATTTTAATAAGCCTTCCAATTAAACGCTCACTTTTAGTAATGGAAAGATATATATCTGTTTTTTTGTTTGCTGCATTAGGGGCTATAGAATATATTATTGTAGTAGGTGTTGCAAATTTAGTTGAATTACCTATAAAGTTTTCAACACTGACTATCGAACCAGTTTTGATTTTTGGATTAGCTGTTTATTACGGCATATACCTGCCTTTGTATTTTAAGTTCGGATACATTAAGACGAGGTGGGTAAATTTCGTCATGTTTTTCGGATTGTTTTTTGGCGTTGCAGGATTAATAAGTGCCATAAACAAGTATGGAACGAACTCTCAAGTATTAAATTCTTTAATCACGTTTTTTAAGAATCAATCAAATACAGTTGTGGCGAATGAACTGATTATAATGGCACTTCTCATTTACGCTCTTTCATATATGATTTCAGTAAAGATTTATAATTCACGTGAATTCTAAGGTTTAATTCAAATTATATAAGGACTTCACAAGAGATTAAATAATTTATATACTATATGTGTAGCAAATAAAGGGAGAAGGAGTGCTTAAAGTGTTTGAAGCAGTTATTTTCGACATGGATGGTGTATTAATCGACAGTGAACCGCTGCACATACAATTGGAAGAAGAGATTTTCAAGGAAATAGGAGCCAATATATCTTTTGATGAGCATATTTCGTTTGTGGGGACAACGTCTCATTATATGTGGGAATATGTAAAAAATAAGTGCAATCTACCTTTTACGGTTGAAGAACTTGTTGAGATGGATAGAAAAAGGTATTTTGACTATATATCAAAACACGACGATGCAGTAAAACCTATAGAAGGCATAGACGAACTTGTAAAGGAACTGTATTCAAGAGAAGTGAGACTTGCAGTTGCTTCATCATCACCTATTGATGTAATTGAACTTGTTGTAAAAAAACTTCATCTCGATGATTATTTCTGTGAGCTTGTATCAGGTGATTTTGTAAAGAGAAGTAAGCCATATCCTGATATTTTTCTTTATGCGGCAGAAAAACTTAATATTGCACCTGAAAGGTGCATAGTAATAGAGGACTCAAATAAAGGAGTTTTGGCTGCAAAAAGTGCTGGCATGAAAGTAGTTGGATTTATAAATCCTAATTCAGGAGACCAAGACATAAGTATAGCGGACATGGTTATACGTTCATTCTCTGAATTGAACTACGAAAAATTGCAAAATATATAAAATTGTTACATATGCTTGGAGGATTTTTAAGATTTGTGTAGAAATATATATTTGTTGTGTATTGTGATGAACTTTGAAAGGAATTGATATAATGGAGCAGTACGATGTTTTTCTTATAAATCCTCCATCATCAAATATGAAAGATAAATATGAACATTTGGGACTTGCATATATAGCTGCTTATCTTAGAAAATATGATATTAAAACGAAGATAATAGATATTCCACTATATGATTTATATCCAAATGACGTTATTTATGAGATTAAATCGGACAAGCCAAAATTAATTGGGGTAAGCATACCGTTTCAAGATAGCGCCAGTGAGGTTCTTGAATTCGTAAAAAGCATTAGAGAAGCAGGTTACAAAGGACATATTTCTATAGGCGGTATATACCCTACTTTCTCATACGATGAGATTTTGTCAGCATGTCCTCAGATTGACACGGTTGTTTTAGGCGAAGGAGAAATCACTTTTACAGAGCTTGCAAAAAAGATATTAAAAGATGAAGAATGGAAAAATATATCAGGCATAGCATATAGAGATGATGGTACTTTAAGACTAAACGATAGAAGACCACTTATAGATGATTTGGATAGTATGCCATATCCTGAAAGAGATACACTTCCGATTGTAATCTTGAAGTCAGGCTTTGCGTCAATGCTTACATCGAGAGGATGCTATGGAAGATGCAGCTTTTGCAGTGTTGGACCATTTTTCTCTCAGTTTGGCCAAAAGTACAGACAAAGAAGCGTAGAAAATGTCATGGAAGAGATGGAAATGCTCTACAAAAAATACAATGTAAGAAATTTATTCTTCAATGATGCTGAGTTTATAGGTGGGAAAGGGAAAAATTACGAGAGAGTCTATAAATTGGCTGAAGAAATTATAAAAAGCGGCATGGATATTAATTTCAGCATACAATGCAGGGTAAACGATGTCGAACAGGAACTTTTTACTATGCTTAAAAAAGCAGGATTGAGAAGGGTATTTTTAGGTGTTGAATCAGGATCACAAACGATGCTTGACCGTTTTAAAAAAGACGTAAAAGTTGAAGACAATATAAATGCTTTAAAGATTTTAAATGATTTAGATCTTTATATATCGATGGGATTTATCATGTTCGATCCGCATATAAATTTTAAAGAGCTTAGCGAAAACATCTCTTTTATAAATAATGCGGTAAAGTTGATAGGAAAAGAAAGGCTTGACTATTACCCTGTAAGTAGACTCCTGCCATTAGCAGGTACAGAGGTTGAAAGAGATATGAAAGAAAAAGGCTTGTATAAAGGAAATTCTTTAAACTACAATTATGAATTTGATGATAAGGCTATAGGGTTTATTTACAATTTATCACATAGCGTGTTTAATTTAGTCGGCAATTTAAAATCAAGGTTTAAAGGAAATAGCGATATCAATACTAAATGGATAAAAAGATAAGCCGTAAGTGGCTTATCTTAATCATATATTGTGTTTCTTTCATATCTATAACCTGTATAATCTATGTGGTTTGCTACTTTAGCTTTTTTAGGTAGTTTGACGTCTTTTAATACTTCTTCTTTAAATTTTTTAAATCCTTCCCTATCGACAATATAGCCAACATGCTCTTTATCTAAGGTTTTGTCGATGTATTTATCAATAAAGTCGTACATGTTTTTTATTATTTTTAGTACGGATTCTTCGTCTGCCCACTCGATAAATGTCTGCGCCAGTCTTGGGTTTTTCTTGCCTGTTCTACCCATTATGACGATTCTATAATACTTTTCGTCCCTTGTCCATGCAGAAGTTGGACACTTCAATATGCATTCACCGCAACCAATGCATCTATTAGGATCCCTTACGACTTTGAAGTTTTCGAAAGTAAGGGCACCAGTTACTCTTCTTTTGCAATTTTTTACACACGCTTGACAGCCAATACATCTTGATGGATCATAAATTGGCTCAACTTGACCTATAATACCTATGTCTTGCATGTGAGCTTTTATGCAGTCATTTGGGCAACCTGTGACTGCGATTTTTACGTGATAGTCATTAGGGTATATTAACTTTTCTATTTTTAACGCAAGTACTGTTGTATCGTAGTTGGCAAATGGGCATACGCGATTACCAATGCAAGCTGATACGTTTCTCGTACCTGCGGCAGGGTATCCTCCTTCTTCATCTTCTATTTGGACCCCTTCATCTTTAAGTCCTCTTATAATAGGAGATATAAGCTCATTTATCTCGTCAATTTTCTCCATTGATATTCCTGGTATTTCAAAACCTTGACGTGTTGTAATGTGAACAGTTCCATTGCCGTACTTTTCAGCTATTTCTTTTATTATGTCGAGATACTTTATATTTAGATCTCCTCCGGGGACCCTTATTCTAAGAGCTGTTATGCCCCGTTGTTTTGTCACTCTATAAGCATTTTTCTTTAAAAGTTTTGTGTCGATATCGAGAATCATTATTTCACCCCTTTAATCGAGAAGTTGTTTAGATTTTGTATAGTTGAATACAGGACCTTCAAGGCAAACGTAGGTTTCATTTATCTTGCAATGGCCACATTTTCCTATGCCACATGACATTTTTCTTTCGAATGATACCCAGATATTTTCCTCTAGTATGCCGCGCTTTAAAAATTCGAGGCATGCAAATTTCATCATCATAGGCGGACCTACTACAATTACGATCGTATCGTCGGAGTTTTCGATTTTTAAATCTGGTATAAATTTTGTGATTAGACCTGTATTTCCCTTCCACGTTTCATCGCCATTATCAACGGTCAATAAAACATCAAATTTTTCCTTCCATTTTTTTATTTCATCTTCAAAAAGTATATCTTTTGGAGATTTAAAACCCACCAAAATATTAAGTTTTTTTATCTCTTTAGGATTTCTGTTATACCTGTTTATTATGCTTTTGACTGGTGCAAGACCTGTACCGCCAGCGGCGATTACTACATTTTTATTTTTAAAGTCTTCTACAGGAAATCCGTGGCCATATGGGCCTCTTATAAACAAGAAATCGCCTGGTTTTAATTCATGTATAGCGTCTGTTACAGTGCCTACTTTTCTTATGGTAAGTTCGATGTATTCATCAGTGTAATCGCTTATCGATATTGGGGCTTCACCGATTTTAGGTATAGATACTTGTAAAAATTGTCCATGTTGTGGCAGAATATCGGATTTTAGCCTAAATGTATAATCGATATCTGTTTGAGGAATTATCGAAACAATTTCTGCTTTTATTGGCATGTACACATTTGTCATTTTGATTCCCCCCTATCGACTGCATCAGTGACTTTTGATACGATTTTTATAAATGAAATGTACTCCGGGCATACATCGTCACATCTTCCGCATCCAACGCACATTGTTGTGCCAAAGCGCTTTTTGTAGTCGTATATCTTGTGCATCACCTTAAATCTCATTCTCTCACCGTATTTTTGCCTGTAGCTGTGACCTCCCGCCACATCAGTAAATCCATCCACCATGCAGCTTGCCCATACCCGCCTTCTCTCTCCGCATTTAGGATTATCTTTGTAAAATATGTCTTGCATTGAGAAGCAACTGCATGTAGGGCATGATACAGTACATCTTCCGCAAGCTATGCATCTTTTCGTGTATTCGTCCCATAATTCATGATTAAATACATACTCTAGATTTTGAGATATTTTGTCTATATCAGGCAGTTTCACCTCAATTTCATTTTTTTCTATAAATTCTGGAATAAATTCTACCTCTTTGCCTGAAAAAGCATAGCTAAATTCGTCATTTTTTACATCGCATGTTATTTTGTCATTGTCAAATCTTACAAAGACATCATAATCTAAAAACTTGTTAGAACCTGTTGACACACAGAAACAAGTAGAAAAGCCTTTTGTGCACTCTATAATAAAGAACTTGACTTTATCTCTCAGTCTTTTGTAGTAATTATCTTCATAAGGACCATTTTTTAGAAAAATATTATCTAATTTTAGATATGAGTTAGCATCACATGGTCTTAAAAAGACGATGATTCCTTTATCGTCAATTTCAGGTTCTTTGTATTCATCTTCTGTAAAGTAAAATAGGGTTTGTGTTATAGGGTAAATCACCTCTTTTGGGGAATACCTTGATTTTTCGTTTAATTCTATATCTTTATATGAAGAGATTTCTCCGTATGTCACAAGGTCTGTGTCTGAAAATGCTCCTTTCCCCTTTAACCTTACAGGAGCAAATATTTTGTAATTTTTGCTTAATATTTTCAGGGCATCATCAAAACTTTTTACATCTAATTCAATACCCATCATATCACCTCGTATTGCTGTTTTCATGACTAATGGTTATTTATTTAACAAAATTTTATCATAAAATCGCAAATTTTTATGTGATATATCTCACAAATAATATAAAAACTCCCTCAAAAGAGGGAGCATATTAATTGTATATTTGCTTTGAAGTGCAATTGCTGTAATTATGATAATGGTCTTTATCGTAAGATGTTCTGCCATCCATTTTGTGGACGTGGCCATCTTTAGTCCTTATGGCAGGTCCTGTGTATCCATTTACATAGTGTTTATGATTTTTGGCTATAGACGTGTACCCAGAGTAATAGTGTATATGGCTTGTGCCATAAGGGATGGCATAGCTGGTACATCCTTTGTAATCGTGGTTGTGCTCTAACACTGTACTTGTAGTGCCAAAATAATCGTGGTAATGCTTATCTCCATCTGGCATAATATATACCTCCAAAATATATTGTTGTATTTTACATTATATGTTTGATGTTGATATAGTGATAATATATACAAATAAATGAAACGACTAAAAAATGCTTTTTCCTTCCTAAAAATGATATTTTCATTCCTAAAGTGACAATATTAAAATGAAATCATATATACTGAAATTGATAAAAAATTTTTATAAAAAACTGTAACGAAATCCATTGTAATTTGTTTTATAGGCATATTATTTGGAGAGAACAATGATATAAAAATAATAATGACAGCTATAAACATAGGCATCATAGACACACATGGCAATATATTATAGAATGATGTGCCGGAATTCGGCACTTACTTCATAAAAAATGTGCCGAATTTCGGAACTTCCCAAATGTTGGACTTGGAGTTATAATGTAGTCAAACAGATGAATGGCCATTCGATGTTTAATAAAAAAGTAGTTAGTGATGCTGTTTTGGTACCGAAATAGTGTTACTAACTATAAAAGGGAGATGTTTAGAAATGTTAAAAAAGGCTGTTTCATTGGTTCTTGTTGTAGTGCTTCTTTCAGTTTCAACTTTTAGTTATGTTTTTGCTTCAGAAATTTCTTCAAATGAAAAGGCAATAAATATTTCTTCAAATACTATAATTACAGAAAATAATATTTTAGAGGTTTGCAAATATTTGGGTATTGATGCAAAAAATTTTAAAAAAATGAAAGTGACAGGGAAAAATGTTTATACTGTTGGTGAATTAGAAAAGGTTATCAGTCAAGCTAAAACACAAGCCAGTATAATTAATTTACCAGAAGTTACATTGTCCAAAAACAATACTTCCTCAAGTATTACGGATTCTTCTATATCAAAAACTAATATTTTATCTGTTAACACAGCATTTCCTACTTATTCTAAAATGTTATATTATACATATAATGGAGATGGATATTCATTAACCTATTCAATTTTAGGATACTATAGTTATTATGGTATTTCTTGGACACCTTATTGGACGGGTGTCGGAGCTTCATCGGTTAGTGTAGATACAGATTCTTTATTAATAGTATATAAAGTAACTCCTATAAATATGCAAGGAACATATAATTCAGATTATATAACATTGAAGGCAGAAGTTAGATTAGATATGTATGTAGGAGTAAGTAATATTGGTCTTGTTAAAATAAATAGTAACACTATAACTTCAACTACTAATTGGGATACGTCATATATTTAATAAATTTAATAAACAGATATAATATAATCGTTTTTTCAATATCTTTAAAACAATATTGGTAGCGTCTATTAAGAATTAATAATGGAACCTCATACTGCGGGTTCCATTATTAATTCTATGAAAACTATTTTTTCTCTTTTCGTAAATGTAATAAGCGCATAAAAAACTCTCCAAATCTTAACCTTTCACCAATATAATTTGCTGCATTCATTAAAACTTTAATAATTATGATAAATAAAAGTAAAACATATATGAATTGTAAAATATACATAATATTGACCATAATTTTCCTCCACTTCAAAAGTATTATTGTATTTTTATATATTATACAATATAGTTTAAAAAATGTATACATTTTTTAGAAGTTATAAAATCGAGATTTGATAAAAATTTCCTTTAAAATCTATGAATTTTTACTTTGATTTAAAAAATTTTTTATAAAAAACTGTAACGAATTTCATTTTAATTTGTTTTATATTTATGAGAGGAAAAAATAGTGAGGTGATAGTGTGTTTAAAAAATTTTTGTCTATTTTTGTGTTGGCAATAATAATGATGACATCAATTTCAACCACTGGTTTTGCAGATGATGGTATTTCGAGTGACACCCATTGGTATTAAAAAAATAAAAATTATGCTTAATGATTTATGGAGAGACAAAATGATGGAGTGATATTGATGAACAATGACGCATTTATAAAAAGAGGAAACGGAAAACTGACTGGCCAAAGCTGGGGTTAAGGTTATATAGAGGTGATTAAAATAAATAAAGATAAATTAATCTCGTTAATAGTATTAATAATTTTGTCTTTATCAATTTTAATTGTCATAAGTGCAAAATATATTATTAGTCATAGAGATATATATAATGAAAATATTAATACAAGTGCCATAAAAGCATTAAAAGAAAAGTTGAATGAATCTAATTTTGTTACCGAATGTAAAATTTATTATTCCAGACCTTATTTATATTTTTCTATAATTATTGATTCAAGGTGTAAAAAAGAAGATGCATTAAATGTTTTACATATAATTAGGGATTTTGCGATTAATGAAGGTGATATGGAAGAATTAGAAAACAAATTTTATATACTGTCTATAGATGCCAGATTTTATAAAGATAAAAATATGAATAGCAAACCTATTTATTGGTTTTCTGGCAGTAGTAAAGATGGGTATAAAGTATGGTATGATGAAATTGAAAATGCGAAGTTATTTAATTAAGTGTGCATTTTTATTCATCAATAATGTATAAAGGGGGGAGGGATTTTATGAAAAAAATAATAATATGCATTGGTTTTGTTGTTATAGCAATAAGTTTGTATTTTTCTATTTTTATTACTTATAACATCGACAATACTAGAGAAGCGGAGCGGAATGCTATAATTAAGAAAGTCTCTTTATTACAAAATAAAATGATTACAATTTTAGATTCTTCAAAAAACATTTCACAAAATTCAATAGATATAGAAAAAACTATAACAATAGATAATGTTAAATTCACACTTTTCTCTTATAGCATGCCAAAAGTTAAATTTAAATTTGTTGGATATGCTATTTTAAGAAAAGGAATAAACAACAAATATAAAATCGAATCATTTGGGTATGGAACAAATCTTAATAATGATTGTATTATCAAAATTGGGAAAGAGAATCATTTGGTTTTATATGGTATGAATTACAAAGGGGAAATAGCCAAAATTGTTGGCAAATATGATAATCGAAATTATGAGGTCAATATCAATAGAGATGATGAATTTTATTTAAAAGATTTTAAGTTAAACGAAGTGATTGAGAACACCAATTCGATATGTATGAATTGGACATTATATGATAATAACTTGAATGATATTACAAATCAAATTAATAGAGAATACAATGAGGAGGTATTAAAATACCATGGAAAGTAAAAAAACTACTAATACTTTTATGTTAATAATAATAGTTTTATTGTTGATATTAGTTTTGGGTAATCGAACAAGTAAAGTACAATATGTCCCCAACAATAATGGATATGCAAGTCACAATATTGCCATAGTAAATATTGGTAATAATCGTATATTGATAATGGATCCTGATATAAATTCGGGCTCTTTTGGAAAGGTAATGGTATTAGAATATGATGAAAAAAATTTAAAATTTAAAGTAATTCAGGAAGAAGATTTAAGAAACGAATTTAGAGGTTTTTTAGGTTTATCAAAAAGATAAAGCAAAAAAGACTTGATTATGTATCCATTTTAATATAAAATTTCTATTTATTAATAAAATTGTTAATTAAAAGTATAAAATTATTGGATGGTGTTAGTATGAATTTTGTGGCAATATTAGTTATGTTACAAGGGACGTTGTATATATTAGACTCAATTATAAGAATGCTTGAAGGAACAAATTTTAAAATTGGCGGTAATGTCATACTAAGTACAAATTTTTATTTTATTGGTATCATATTTGGAGCTATATTTATTATATCTTCAATTGGGTTACTAAAGAAAAGGAAATATGGATATTTTTTAGCATTATATCTTTATGCAATATTGATTATTTACTATTTAATGGCTATAGTATATTTAATTATTAACCAGCAGTATTTTTTGGCGTTTTACTGTATTGCTGTAATGGCTGTTTTTTATATGATTATTAATTATATCAGGAAGAATAAATCAGAGTTTACTAAATAGTTAAATATTTGCTAAAATTCTAAAATTGCATTAATTTTAGCGAGATATCCAACAATGAACAATGACATGTCTATACAGTTTAAATAGACACTAATGTAGGTATTGCGAGGAGTTGTTATAATTGGGATTAGGTATAATGATAGACATTAAAACTATCATACCAGTGATAGTTTTAATGTATGGATGGCTAATTTTTTATATGTGGAGAAAGAGACAACGCAGTATTGGATATATATTATGTTTTTCGTTATTTTTTATATATTTGCTCTCTGTAGCTCACTATACTTTGTTTCCGATTCGATTATTCCAGCACAATGACTTGATTAAAGATGGAGTTGATTGGAAAAACGGTTTAAACTTTATTCCATTTCGTGAATTGACATATTCTTATCTTAATTCGGTACAAGGATGGGGGAATGTGATAATTACCATTCCTTTTGGTTTTGGACTGCCGTTTATAAGTAATGTCGATCTTAAATCAATTATATGGAAAGGGCTTTTATTTTCTATTTCGATAGAGCTTCTACAGTTTTTAGAAAACATATTTTATTTATCTGGTTATGTTGCCAGAAGGGTTGATATTAACGATGTAATACTGAATGCCTTAGGAGTATTATTAGGTTTCTGTTTATTTTGTATACTTTCTTGGCTTTATATTAAAAGCATACTGCCAAATGAAAAGGTGAAAGGAGTGTGGGATCATATTCATAAAGTTTTAATAAGAGAGAATTCTAGAAGTATATAATATTTGCCTTTACATGGGCTGGTTTGGATAATGTGATTAAAGAGGAGTTGGTGTGAGAATGAAATTTGTTTTTCTTAGACGTATTTTGTTTGTTGCTATTTTTGCTGTTGTATGTACAGGATCCATCGCTTACGCCGTACAAGATGATGGAAAACCTGTAACCAAAGAAACTGTCCTTCAAGCAGGATATTCTCAAGAAATGGACAATGGCATAATTATTTATAAAGATTCAGGTGGAGGCACTGTAATACATTTCCCTTATGTTCCGAAAATCAAGATAAATGGGCAAGAGATAAAATTTACTGAGGAGCCATTTACTTTAATAGACGGAATTACATTAGTACCGGCCCGTGAATTTTTTGAAAAATTAGGTACAACAGTGAATTGGCATAATGACAGTCAAACAATAACAGTAGAAAAAGGCAGTACGGCTGTAGAGTTGACAACAGGGTCAAAGGTAGCAAAAATAAATGATAAGATCAATGAACTTCCAGCGAAGGTGAGATTAGTCAATAATTGCACATATATCCCCCTAAGGGTTATAAGTGAAACATTTGGATATAAAGTCGATTATAAGGATGGTGTTATAACAGTAGATGCTGCTCAAGACAATTAAATATAGTGTATATCTATAAATAAGCTGTTGACAAATGTAACTTACAAAATAAGGATAGAAAATGCTCTGTCCTTAATTTTTTATATTATGTTGGGGAAAATTAAGAGCTAAAAATGCTTTTTCGTTCTCTAAAATGATATTTTCGTTCCTAAATTGACAATATTCGAATGAATTTTTATATACTGAAATTGATAAAAAATTTTTTATAAAAAACTGTAACGAAATCCATTTTAATTTGTCTTATATTTATGAAGGGAAAAAATTTGTGAGGTGATAGTGTGTTTAAAAAATTCTTGTCTATTTTTGTGCTGACAATAATAATGATGACATCACTTTCAACTACTGGTTTTGCAGATGATGGCATTTCGAAAAAATTGGTGACAAGTCCAATAACGCCTAATTGGATAGCTATATCCCAGTTTACTAACACATTCGACATATCATCAATGGGAAAATCAACCGTCGACAGCGTATTATATGCTTTCAGCGTTGACAAAATCAGAATTGATGCGTATCTTCAACAGTACAAGAACGGAAACTGGGTGACAATTAAAAGCTGGTCAAACACATCGACAGATATTAGCTGCTCCATAAGTGAAATATGGTATGTGGAAGAAGGGTATTATTACAGGCTTGTCACGAAAGGTACAGTCTATAGAAATGGAGTTCAATTAGAGCAAGCTAACTATACAAGCGATGCACATTGGTATTAAAATATGAGCTATTATAGTTGTGAATGATGATGCAGAAAGATAAAAGTATGGAGTTGATATTGATGAACAATGACATGTTTATAAAAAGAGGAAATGGTAAGCTGACTGTGTCTTATGGGGAATCATTGCTTTTAAATATCAATCCTGACAAAAACTCTTTTGATAGAACAATCGATGATGATGCATTGTTAAAAAAGAAAAGAGAAAATAACTTTTTAATATTGCTGTTAAACAACTTTGTAAAACGATGCTATAGGTATAAAGTGCTTATTGAAGAAGGCTATTTCTTTATTCTATGTGATAAAGACGGTTATGTGATTGAAATTATAGCTAATGACCAATTAAATGAAGATTTCAAAAAACTGCAATTTAGAGAAGGCATAAGCTTAAGGCTTGAAGACAGTGGAACAAATGCAGTCAACATAGCCATGGAATACAAAAGCCTTGCACAGTTATACGGAAAAGACCATTATTGCGACTTGTTTAAGAACTGGTATTGCACTGCAATGCCTATTACAGATCATTATAGCAAAGAAATAGTTGCATACCTTGATATATCCCGCATAAAGATTCCCAGCATAAAAGAGCAGAGCTTTACTCTAAAAAACATAGCAATTTACCTTGAAAAATGTATATCATGTAGAAGTGAAAATATGTCTTTCATAGGAGGAGAGATCGATGATACTGATAAGCTTATCCTATCATCATTAGTCCGAAATGGGGTAAGGAAAGTAGTAATGGACGAAGTAGGCATATCTGATAGAGCATTGAGAAACCATCTAAATAAATTAGGCATATTGTTTGATGCAGACAATGATATAAAAATAATAATGACAGCCACAAACATAGGCATCATAGACACACATGGCAATATATTATAGTAATGATGTGCCGGAATTCGGCACTTACTTCATAAAAAATGTGCCGAATTTCGGAACTTCCCAAATGTTGGACTTAGAGTTATAATGTAGTCAAACAGATGAATGGCCATTCGATGTTTAATAAAAATGTAGTTAGTATGCTGTTTTGGTACCGAGATAGTGTTACTAACTAAAAGGTTTCGGTAGTATTCAGGAGATAATTCAAAAATTAAAGAAAATTTAATCTATGAAATTAATTAAAGTTTTTCAGTATCACCGAGGATACCGGCTTCGGCGGAAGGCCTAACAGCAACATAGGCAAAAATTTGTTGAAAAAGCTTCTCAGGCCTTGATTCAAAATTTTCACCCTGTAAAGCCAAATCAACAAATTTCTGTATAATACCAGGGTGGCGTGGTGGAAGCTTCTGATTTTTAGCAAGCTTTTTACGAGGCTTACGTTTAAAAGGATGGAGAGAAACCTGTCGGTCTTTTTCAA
>NZ_JAGGLT010000018.1 GCF_017874545.1 Thermoanaerobacterium butyriciformans
GAGTAAAAACAATTGCATGAAAATTCACAATACATTAAACATTATGTGAATAAAATTTGAAGAAAAAAATTTGCCAACAACTACTTGACACAAACTTGTTTTAGATTAAATTTGAAAAAAATAAATAAAATGATTATAATTTTAGGGAAGTAAAATTTAGGAGGAGATGTAGCTGATGTTGAAATTTATGAAGCATCTTAAGATCACAGTAACAATATTACTAGTTTTTACAACATTTTTCACCGTCGCATTTGCTGATACAAGTCCAGGTACTCGGTATTTGACTTTTGGACATGATCTTACAAATGACCAGAGAAATCAGATTCTTAAAGATTTTAATCTAAGTGACACAAATGGATTACATATTATAGAAGTTACTAATCAGGAGGAATATAAATATTTAGGTGGTAGTTTGCCTGCAAATGTTATAGGTTCTAAAGCAATATCATCGTCATTAATCACATTTAGAGAAAAAGGTTCGGGTTTAAGCGTGACTACACATAATATAACATGGGTTACTAGTGATATGTACAAAAATGCTCTGATAACAGCAGGTGTAGAAGATGCAGATATAAAAGTTTCAGCTCCATATCCTGTTTCAGGAACAGCAGCCCTTACGGGGATAATCAAAGCTTATGAGGAAGCAACAGGAAAACCTATAAGCGATGATGTCAAGAAAATTGCGAATGCAGAGATGGTAACTACAGGGCAGATTGGGGATAAGATTGGCGATAAAGAAAAGGCAGTAGAGCTTTTAAAAAGGCTAAAAGAAGAAATGGCTAATCAGACTAGCAAGCTTTCTGATGATGAGCTTAAAAGCTTAATACAGAATACTGCAAATAGTCTAGGAATAACTTTGACGCAAGACGAAATAAACAGTTTGGTTTCACTGCTTCGAAAATTACAAAATGCCAATATAAATTGGGATAAAGTCAAAAGTGGACTTGACAATCTTACTACATCATTTAAAGACTTTGTAAATAAAAATCCCGAATCAAAGTCCATAATAAAGGTAATTCTTCAGTTTTTTCAAAATATCATTAATAAACTGTTAAGCTTGCTGTAAATATTGATTAAAGTAAAATAAGGATGATGACCATCCTTATTTTACTTTATAGCTTTGACTTTTCGATGGCTCTTATCCTATTTATAGTGCTGGGATGGGTGTAAGAAAACCACTCTATAAATTTTGGTGGTTCAATGTCAGACAAGCTTTTTTCCGCAAGGTCAACTTGAAGCTTAATGACGACATCTTTATCATGCAGATATTGGACTGAAAGCAGATCTGCCTGTCTTTCCATTTGACGAGAGATATAATTTTGAATTGGATTTGTATCAAAGTTAATCAAAAGCAAAAATAGATAAAGTAAGGATATGATAAAAGGTCCGTACTTGCTGTTGTGTGTTTGTACTACACTTGTTTTCAATAAGATGTTAAACATGAAAAACATTATGAAAATTCCTATTGAGCCTATTAAGATGCTTTTTAAAACGTGATTTTCTTTCCAGTGAGCGGCTTCATGGGCTATTACAGCTTTTATCTCATCTTGAGGATATTTTTTCAATAATGTATCATAAAGAACGATCTTGCTTGTGCTGCCAAAACCATAGAAATATGCATTTGCTAGTGTAGTCCTCCTGCTAGCATCCATTTCTTCAACTCTGTCTATTTTTATTCCTGCGTTTTTTGATACATCATTTACCATATTTAAAATAACAGGATCAGTAACAGGTGTAAATTTATTAAACATAGGAGCGATAAATGATGGCCATATAAAGTTTTGCAAAAAAAGCATTGCTGTAAGAAAGATAGATGCTAATATCCACCAGGTTCTGTAATATTTATTTATCGCAAAGAATAATAGTATTATTCCGATTCCAGATAGTACAATATCGATGGCTGAGCTTTTTATATAATCCATCCACCAAGATTGAACCGTTTGTACTGAAAATCCCCATTTTACCTGTAGCTTAAATGAATACAAACTGAAAGGCAATGATAAAACTTTTAAGATCGCCCACAATACAATGAAGAACATGAAGATGCCTACATAGTAATTTCCTCCGCTAAGTCTTTCACACGTTTTTGAAAGCCGCAAAGCAAATCCTCCAAAGACGAACCATAATAGAAATATTAATTGGACTAAAAATGAAGTGATATTTATTATTCTATTTGCTTTGTGATATGGTATAGATTTTTCTACTGTGTAATGAGAAAAAAACTTGTAAACATCAGGTGAAACAGTGTTTGGTGATAATGTGTAATATAGGTATAATGAAGAAAACAACAATGCTATAAAAGTTAGCAAAAACCATATTTTGTTAAACTTTACGCTCAATATTATCTCATCCCTTCTTCAAAAATTACTATGAATATATTATATTATATGCGTATCGAAAATTAAATTATTTATTGCTTTATTTTGATTTCCATATGCTATAATTATATTAGATTATTGGTAGAGGTGTAGAAATGAAGACATTATTAGTTGGGCTAAATGCTAAATACTATCATACAAATTTGGCCATAAGAAATATCAAGTGGTACTGTAAGCCAATGGAGATAGAGATATTAGAAATGACAATAAATGATGACACTGATTATGTATTATATGAAATATTAAAAAAGATGCCTGATGTGGTTGGCTTTTCATGCTATATATGGAACATAGAAAAGGTTTTAAAGCTATGTGAATATATAAAAAAAGTAAAAAAAGAAATAATCGTAGTTCTGGGCGGACCAGAAGTATCATATGACGCAGAGAACTTACTGAAATCTGGCTATATAGATTTTGTTGTCTTAGGTGAGGGTGAAATAACTTTTAAAAGGCTTTTAGAAAGAATTTATAATAGTAGAAGTATAGATGATTTAGATGGCATAGTTTATAGGAAGAATGAAGATATAATAGTTAAGATAAAAACTGATTATGTTAGTTTGGATGATATTCCATTTCCTTATATAGATGAAGAAATTTCAGACAAGCTTGTATACTATGAGACGTCAAGGGGATGCCCTTTTAGATGTTCATATTGTCTGTCATCGCTTGACAATAAACTGAGATATGCAACAATTGAAAAAGTAAAAGCTGACTTGAATGAATTATCAAAAATGGGTGCAAAGATTGTAAAGCTTATTGATAGGTCTTTTGACAGCAATATAAAGAGGGCGATAGAGATATTGAACATAATAAGAGGATTGAAAGGCGATACAGTATTTCACTGTGAAGTTAATCCCGAATTAATTAATAAAGAGTTTATAGACAGCTTAAAAGGCATAAAGGATAGGATTCAATTTGAAGTTGGCATTCAAACGACAAATAGAAATACGCTTATAAATGTATCGAGAAATCCAGATGTAGATGGTGCATTAAAGGGTATAAAGCTTATTGTGGACGCCGGTATAAAGGTACATGTTGATTTGATTGCGGGACTGCCAGGTGACAGCTTTAAATCAGTTGCGAATTCATTTAATGATGTTTACAAATTAAATCCAGATGAGATTCAGTTGGGATTTTTAAAGCTTTTAAAAGGAACTGATTTAAGAAAAAATGCAGATAAATACTGTATAGAATTTAGAAGTGATACACCATATGAGGTTTTAAAGACGAGTACAATGTCGTATTATGAACTTTACGAATTAAAAAGTATAGCTTTTTTAGTAGATAAGTATTACAACTCTGGAAGGTTTAACAAAACATTGAATTTCTTATTAAGCTTTTATGATGAACCTTTTGACTTATATAAATCGATGTACGATTATTGGGAGAGTTACAATTTATTTAACAGAAGACATTCTTTAAATGATTTATTTGACATAATGTACAAATTCGCTGTTTCTAAAAGAATAGATTCTGAACTGTTAGAGGACTATTTGCGATATGATTACATGTACTCAACAAACAATAAAGCTTATCCGGATTGTTTAAAAGATTTGCATCAGAAAATACCTGACAATGTAAAATCGCTATTACACAATGATGAATGGTTGCAAAATAATTTGCCTTTGGCGAAAAATATGTCTAGCATAGAGAAAGGCAAAAGTATCTCAATAGGTTTTTTTAAACATGATATTTTGGGGGAAAGCAATAAAAGCGTATATATTGTTTTTTTGCATTTGAAAGACAGAACGTATTGTGCAAAAATTTATGTTTAAGGAGATTGATATTATGCCTGAAACACTAGTCATAGCCCATCGTGGTGATTCCAAGAATGCACCAGAAAATACATTGTCGGCTTTCAAAAGAGCTGTTGAGATCGGCTCAGATGGTATTGAGCTTGATGTTCAGCTTAGCAAAGATGGTCATTTGGTCGTTATACATGATGAGAGAGTTGACAGAACTACTGATGGAATAGGATATGTCAAAGATTATACGCTAAGTGAATTAAAAAGATTAAGTGCAGGGATAAAGTTCAGCAAAAGGTTTGCTGGTGAAAAGATTCCTACTCTGCCAGAGGTTTTTGAACTTTTAAAAAATAAAGATGTTTTATTGAATATAGAGATAAAAAGCGGTATAATCTTGTACACTGGGATTGAAGAAAAATTAGTGAATTGTATATTTGATTACGATTTTGAGGATAGGGTAGTTATATCATCCTTCAATCATTACAGTGTTAAGACTGTGAAAGAGATTGAGCCAAGGCTAAATATAGGTCTTTTATATGAATGCGGTCTTGTGGAGCCATGGCATATAGCAAATAGGATGCATGCTTATTCACTTCATCCCTTTTACTTTAATATAATACCTGAGGTTGTGAAGGGTTGCAAATCAAATAATGTTAAACTATTTCCTTGGACAGTCGATAGTGTAGAGTCAATGGAGAAAATGTTAAGATTTGGTGTTGATGGAATCATTACAAATGATCCACTAAAACTTATAGACTTAAAAAAGGTGATAAATTAGTCTTATATTTTCACGATAGGGGGTTACTATATGAAGCCAAACAAGTGGATGAAAGACATGACATTTAAAGAAAAGGTAGAGTACATATGGGATTATTATAAGATACATATAATTGTTGGTGTTGTTGTAATTGCAATAATAGCATCATTTGTCAATTCAATTATAACAAACAAAGATTATGTTTTTGATTTTTCATTAATAGGCACGTCAATAAACTTTGATAAAGAGATGAGCTTCCAAAGTACTGTAACTAGGGAGTTGCTAGGTACAGATAAGGGTAAGAAACAAGCATTGGTTGAATTTTATATGTTAACAAAAGGTAGTGATGGGAAATATCAACTTGATCCAACATCTGTACAGAAACTTATGGTAAAAATATCTGCGCAGGAAGTTAATGTCATAGCCCTTGACAAGGACAATTTTAATGTATTAGCAAAACAAGGTGCATTTATGAATCTTGATTCTATAAAAGAATTGGATTTAAGCGGTTTTAAAACAGAAAAATTGTCTTCTTTAAAAGATGTTAAGGCTGGTACGTACGGAATTGATTTAAATAAGGAAAACAAGTACCTTGATGAAATAGGATATGATTACCGCGACAAAGTAATAGCGATTGTGTCTAATTCACAGAATAAAGATTTGTCAATTAAATTTCTTAAATGGATTCTTGATATGAAGTAGTTTTTCATGTATACTATGATTGTAATTTTCAAAACTTGCTTATGGTGAATTTTGACGAGGTGATAATGTGAAAGAAAAAATAAAGCTTTTAAAAGGAGATATAACAGAGCAAGAAGTTGATGCAATTGTAAATGCCGCAAATTCTGGACTTCTAGGTGGCGGTGGGGTTGATGGTGCTATACATAGAGCAGGTGGAAAAGTAATCGAGGAAGAATGTAGAGAAATAAGAGATAGAGAAGGTGGTTGTCCAACCGGAAAAGCAGTAATAACCCATGGCGGTAATCTAAAAGCAAGCTACGTGATACATGCGGTTGGTCCAATATGGAAGGATGGAAATAGTGACGAAGACAACTTATTAGCAAGTGCATACATAGAGAGCTTAAAGATAGCAGATAAGAACAATTTAAAGACGATAGCATTTCCGTCTATTAGCACTGGAGCATATGGTTTTCCAGTTGATAGAGCTGCAAAGATAGCACTGAGGGCTGTATCAGATTATCTTGATAAAAGTGACATAAAAGAAGTTAGATTTGTATTATTTAGCGACCATGATTACGATGTTTATTCAAAGGCGTATGATGAATTATAGATAAAATAAAAAGCAGACCAAATATTGGCCTGCTAATAATAAATTTTTATTATTTAACTACGTTCGTTAAGACAAGCCCTATCATGATTATTCCGACAATCAACCTGTAATAAGCAAAAGGTCTCAGCGGATGGCTTTTAAGGTAAGAAAGGAATTTATCAACGACTATCAGTGCGACTATAAATGACATTATAAAACCTACTGCCAATGCTTCCCACTCTAACGCAGTCATTGAAGCTATCCCTTTATGAAGGGAGACGGCTGTTGCACCAAACATCGTTGGTATAGCTAGGAAGAAAGAAAATTCAGCGGCTGCTTTTACAGATAGACCAGCCATCATTCCCCCCATTATCGTTGAAGCTGACCTTGACATACCTGGGAAAAGCGACATACACTGTGCAACACCGATCCAAAAAGACTTTTTGGTGCTTACTTTGTCCATGTCATCAATCTTATAATTAGAAAAGGCATTTTCAACAATTAGCATCATTATTGCACCTATTACAAGTGCTATTGATACGGTGAAAGATGAAAACAAGTGTTTATCAATAAAATCATTCAGAAGAAGACCTAAAATTGCAGATGGTATAAAAGCGACGACAATCTTAAACCATAATCTAAATCCCCATTTGTTTGGAGCCAGATTTTTAAGAGAATTCCATATTTTTTCTCTGTAGTAATAGACGATGGCCAGAATAGCGCCAAGCTGTATTACTACTTCAAACATTGTGGCATATGCACCTCTAAAATTTAATAGGTTACCTACTATTATGAGGTGTCCTGTGGATGAAACAGGTAAAAACTCAGTTAAACCTTCCACGATACCAAGTATAAATGCTTTAACCAAAAGAACCATAAAGTACCGACTCCTTACCATTAATATGTTAAACACTATTTAATTTTATATTAATATTGTTTATAATTCAACATATCTTTTAGTGTTTTAATCTTTTTTTAATGTGATATAATAGGTGTATAAATATGTGGTGAGGTGGTTTTGTGCTTTTACCGGGATTTTTTTCATTTGCAATCGGCATCATAATAATTGCATTTATAGTTTGGCTTTTTGGAAAATCAGTTAAAATATTATTTAAGTTTGTACTAAATTCAATAATAGGTTATGTTTTTCTCTTAATTTTCAATTTTTTTGGTTCTATTTTTGGGCTAACATTGCAGATTAATCTTATAAACGCTTTTATAGCAGGTGTCTTTGGAATACCAGGTATAGTTGTTTTACTTGCTTTAAAGTATATATTTAAGATCGTCATATAAACCCTATTGGGTTTATTTTTTATGTCTAATATTGTTGCTTTAATATGGAATAATAATAGTAAATATGAATGGAGGTATAAAATATGGATATAAGAAGAATAGTGCTTGATAATTTAAAAAATCGCTCAAAGGATGAAATAAAAGGCTTTATACAGGATGCTGTAGATACTAAGGAAGAAAATGCAATTCCCGGTCTAGGTATAATATTTGAAGCAGCATGGGAAAAAATGAACGATGCGGAGAAAAACAATATGATGGATTATGTCATGAGAGGAATATCATAAAAGGGTATCTTAAGGTACCCTTTATTTATAATAGCAGAACAGTAACGATATATCCGCAAATTAATCCGATGATTACAGGAAGTAGATTTCTTCTGACTATTGAGTCGGGGTCGACTTTTATGATTGCTGTCACTGCTACTACGCTCCAAGGGATTATTGTACCACCACCAACCCATATACAAGTGATTTCACCCAATGATGCCAGCAATGATGAATTGATATTAAGTGTGTGTGCAAAAGTTTTAGATAGTGCACCAACTAATGGCAGTCCTGAAAATCCTGAACCTGATAATCCTGTCAATATTCCGACTAAAAGTTGCATTAAAGCTACAGTATATTTATTTAAAGGAATGTGCTTTGAAAGATATAGTCCAAGGTCCATTAGATATCCTTTAGCGTTAGGTCCAATTACTTGCTTGGCAGTTGTCAACTCTCCAAGAAAAAAGAATGCACTTATAAGTATAATCGGAGCGAAAGTCCTAATGCCAGACAAAAAACCGCTTTTTAAATATTCTCCTGTCTTATTTAAGAAATCTTTCTGCACTATCGATGATGCTAAAAGTATAATCACTGCAGAGCCACCGATTAGCGCTGTTGCTGCGTTTCCTCTTATTTTTAGAACGTACATTAAAAAAGTATCGACAGCAAAAAATATAACACTGACAATAGATATGATGTAACTTTCTTTATATATTTTCTTTTTACCTACATTGTTGTCAGTTTTATCATTATTTTTTTTACTTTTAAGTTCTTTCATTGTTACAAAGTAAAAAATAATTATTGTAACTAATGATGTTACACACCAAACAGGCAGACTGCTTAAAATCAACTTTGACGTGGAAATACCCAGCGTTTTAGCTGTTACAGACGGAACTCCTTGTATGAAAAAGTCTCCTGATAAAGCGACCCCGAAGCCAAATATAGTTACTAGTGATGCAAAACTTAGTTCATCAAAACCGGATTTTAATACAGGGCCAATCAAGACAGCACCTATCAATCCTACAGCAGGTGACGGCCATAAGAAAAAAGATAAAAGCATCATAAGTAAACCAATGATCCAAAACGATTTACTTGGCGTGTTCAGAAAACGCAAAAATGGCTTTGTTATAACTACATCAGCTCCGATATCATCAAGAGCACGGGACATGGCTATTATCAAAGATATTATTAATATTACTTGCCATAATTCTTTGCCTGATACAAATATAGCTGTATATAGTATTTCTATTGATTTTAATATATTTTTTGTCTGTGACGCTGCTACAGCTAAAATGCCCAGTATGCACGGAAATATGATATCTTTGCGCAAAAGCATAAATATAAAAATGACAAAAATTGAAATTAAATATACAATATGCGTGCCAGTTATCTCAACCATTGTAACACCTCATTTTTAATTAGATTTTGCAGATTGTAATGTCTTTATACTTTTATTTTTTTACATATTTTGCATATTACTTGGAAAAATTATTAAGGATGTGTTAAAATAATAATTAAATGAGGAGGTAATCAAAATGAAACCAATGAAAATTAAAGATGGTGTAACAAAACTTGGAGCTGTACATTTTGAAAGAAGATTGTTTGATTCACTTATTCCACTGCCTGCTGGGACAAGCTATAATGCATATCTTGTTGAAGGCAGTGAAAAGATAGCATTGATAGATACTGTTGATCCAATGAAATTAGATGTATTAATGGAGCAGCTAAATGATGTTCCTAAGATTGACTATGTTGTATCAAATCACTCTGAGCAAGACCACTCGGGAAGTATTCCATTTGTCCTTGAAAAATATCCAGAGGCTAAAGTTATATGCACCCCAAAAGCAAAGACATTTTTGATGGATCTTTTACATATTCCTGAAGACAAGATAGATACAGTTGAGGACGATGAGAGGATATCACTTGGAGACAAAACCCTTAGGTTTATTCATGCCCCTTGGGTGCACTGGCCTGAGACCATGTTTACATATCTTGAGGAAGATAATATAATTTTTACATGTGACTTTCTCGGCTCACATTTAGCCACATCAGAGCTTTTTGCGGAAGATGAATGTCTTGTCTATAATTCGGCAAAAAGATATTATGCAGAAATAATGATGCCGTTTAGGAATTTTATAGAAAAGAATATTGATAAGATCAAAAGCTTAAAAATAGATTACATAGCACCTTCTCACGGACCGGTTTACAATAAACCTCAATTCATATTTGATGCGTACAATAGCTGGGTATACGACGAACCGAAGAATATAGTTGTTATACCGTATGTTACAATGCACGGTTCTGTAAAAGCTATGGTGGATTATTTGACTGCTGTGCTTTCACAAAAAGGTGTCGTTGTAAAACCGTTTGATTTGACAGTTACTGATTTAGGAGAACTTGCTATGTCATTAGTTGATGCTGCGACAATAGTCGTAGGTACGCCGACGGTTTTGGCTGGGGCACACCCACAGGTGATTTATGCTACATATCTCGCAAATGCCTTAAAGCCAAAAACTAAATTTTTATCAATTGTTGGGTCATACAGTTGGGGCGGAAAAACTATTGACCAATTGTCCAGCATGATTACAAACCTAAAAGTTGAAGTGATACCGCCAGTATTTATAAAAGGTCTTCCAAAAGAAGAAGATTATAAGCTTTTAGATGAATTAGTAGATAATATAGTTAAAAAACATAAAGAAGCAAACATTAAATAAGAGCGTTATTGCTCTTATTTAATGTTCAGATAATCTTTGAAAAGAGGTTATATGATGCACTATGAAGATATACAGGATTTTATGGAAGCTTTAGAGAAAAAAGGTCTTTTAAAAAGGATTAAAACTGAAGTCGATTCTAATTTGGAAATCACTGAGATTGTAGATAGAGTAGTTAAAAGCAATGGGCCTGCTCTTTTGTTTGAAAATGTTAAAAATTCATCATATCCTGTCCTTATTAATATATTTGGCAGTTATGAGAGACTTAATATGGCATTGGGAATTTCAAATACAGACGACATAGCTAATATAATATACGATATAATTGATATGTCAAAGTACATAAAGTACATAGGACTTGTAAATAAAATCAAATCAATACCAAAGCTATCAAGACTTCTTAAGGTATTTCCGAGAAAGGTGAAGGAAGCTCCATGTCAAGAAGTTGTTGAAGAACCTGATCTTGATAAACTACCTATTTTGAAATGTTGGCCAAAAGACGGAGGCCGTTTTATAACGTTGCCACTTGTCATAACGAAGGATCCTGAGACTAACATGCAGAATATGGGGATGTACAGGATGCAGGTGTTTGACAAAAAAACGACTGGCATGCACTGGCATATACACAAAGATGGGCGAGAGATATATCTTAAATATAAGAAAATGGGAGGAAAAATGCCGGTTTCGGTCGCAATTGGCTCTGATCCGGCGACGATTTATTCGGCTACAGCGCCATTGCCTAAAGAAATTGACGAAATGTTGTTTTCGGGCTTTATAAGAAATAGTCCTGTTGATATTGTTAAATGTAAAACAAACGACTTGTACGTTCCAGCTAATTCAGAATTTGTCCTTGAAGGTTATGTAGATGTAAATGAAATGAGGGAGGAAGGACCATTTGGCGATCATACAGGGTATTATTCTTTGAAGGATTTATATCCGGTATTTCATGTAGAGTGCATTACACGCAAGAAAAATCCAGTATATCCTGCTACTGTTGTTGGGAAACCCCCAATGGAAGATTGCTATCTTGGGAAAGCTACTGAGAGGATTTTTCTACCATTTATTAAAATGATTTGTCCAGAAGTAATCGATATAGACTTCCCTCTTGAAGGTGTATTTCATAATTGCTTGATAGTATCTATAAATAAAGAATACCCTGGGCAGGCTAAAAAAGTGATGAATGCATTGTGGGGAATGGGACAAATGATGTACACAAAATTGATAATAGTCGTCGATAAAAATGTAAATCCTCACGATTATTCAACTGTTGCATGGAAGGTTTTTAATAATATTGATGCTGCAAGAGATATAGTTATTACGGAAGGACCTCTTGATGCCCTCGACCATGCGTCACCACTGCCTTTTTACGGTCATAAATTAGGAATCGATGCTACAAAAAAGTGGAAATCAGAAGGGCACAGTCGAGATTGGCCAGATGATATAGAGATGACAGAAGAAATAAAAGAATTGGTTGATAGGAAGTGGAATGAATATGGTATTTAAAAAGATAAAGCAGTACGCAGATCTTGTAATGTTTTCCCATACTCTATTTTCCATGCCTTTTGCAATGGTTTCGATGTTATGGGCTGCTAATGGTTTGCCAAAGATGAGGGTATTTTTTTGGATAATCATTGCACTTATTGGTGCTAGAACAGGTGCGAATGCGTTAAACAGACTTGTTGATAAGGATATAGATGCTAAAAATCCCAGGACGGCAGGAAGGCATTTGCCATTAGGGATAGTTAAAAGTTCTGAAGTTCTTTTGATTGTAGTATTTAGCTTTGCACTGTTGGTGCTGGCAGCCTATGAGCTGAATCCACTGTGTCTTAAGTTATTGCCAGTGGCTCTGTTTTTATTTATCATATATTCATACACAAAGCGATTTACATGGGCTTGTCATATAATATTAGGAATAGCTTGTGGAGGTGCACCTGTTGGAGCATGGATCGCAGTTACAGGTAAAATAGGCTGGCCTTCATTAGTTTTAGGCGCAGTTGTTACTCTTTGGGTGGCAGGCTTTGATATAATATATGGTACACAAGATTACGATTTTGATAAAAACAACGGTTTGTTTTCTATACCTGTTAAATTCGGCATTAAAAATGCACTTCTCATATCGACATTTTTTCATGTAATAGCATTACTGCTTCTTTTGTATTTATATTTTTATATGAAAATGGGTTGGCTGTATTTGATAGGGCTTATAATAATAGGGTATTTATTGTATAAAGAACATTCTATAGTCAAGCCTGACAATTTAAAGCACGTTACAATAGCGTCGTATGATATTAATCAAATCGTTAGCGTTTTGTTTTTTGTCTTTACAACCTTAGATTTATTTTTAGTGAGGTGATCTTTTGAGAGAATATATAATTTCAATAACTGGTGCTAGTGGAAGCATTCTAGGCTTGAGATTGATTGAAGAGCTTTTAAAAAGCGACTGTAAGGTGCATTTTTTGATAAGTAAAAACGGATGCAGTGTCATGAAGTATGAGACAGGGTTTACTTTTGATGATGTAGTGCAGCACTTTAAAAAAATTAGTGAAAAAATTAACATCTACGATGTAGATGATATGTTTGCACCTATCGCAAGTGGATCATATAAATCAGATGGAATGGTTGTAATTCCATGTTCTATGGGGACTCTTTCAAGCATTGCATGTGGCATTTCAATCAACCTTATACATAGATCAGCAGATGTATGCTTAAAAGAAAAAAGAAAATTGATAATTGTGCCACGAGAAACTCCATTTAACCTGATACATTTAAAAAATATGGCTTTATTAAGTGAAATGGGAGCATATATTCTTCCGGCAGTAATGACTTTTTATAATAAACCATCATCTGTAGATGATATGGTAAACTTCATAGTTGGAAGAGTCCTTGATGTACTAGGAATAGAAAATGATTTATATAATCGCTGGAATTAAAAATTTAAAGGAAGGATGGATATTTATGAAAAAAATAGTTTCTGTTATGCTTTTAATAATCATGATATTTACAATAAGTTCTTGCAGCAAAGAAAAAGAGACAAGCAGTGAAAAATTGCAAACTTTAAATATTGGAATACTTCAAGATACGGATTCAATTCCAATTTTAATAGCGAAAGAACAAGGGTATTTCAAGGATGAGAATTTGGACGTCAATATAGAGCAATTCAAAAGCGCGCAAGAGAGGGATAGTGCACTTCAAAGCGGAAAAATTGACGGTGCAATATCTGATATAATGGCTGCTGCGTTTGCGAATGATGGTGGATTTAACGTCAAGATTACATCATTGACAAATGGTACGTATGATTTGCTTGTTAATAAGGATGAAAATATTAATAGCCTTCAGGATTTAAAAGGGAAAAGTATCGCCATATCTAAAAATACTTTGATAGAATATGTGACAGATATGATTTTAAAAAAGGCTGGATTGACAGATAAAGATATTAATAAAGTATCTATACCACAAATGCCTACGAGGTTGGAAATGCTACAAAATGGAAAAGTAGATGCAGCAACACTTCCTAATGCACTTGCGACAGTAGCCATGATGAATGGTTCTAAGATGCTTGACAATTCCAACAATCTTGGTATAAATCCAGGAGTGTTGCTTTTTACAAGCAGTGCCGTAGACTCGAAAAAAAGCGAGATAAAAGCCTTTTATATCGCTTATAACAAAGCAGTCGATTATTTAAACAAAGAGCCTAAGTCAGCTTACATAGATAAAGTAATTGAAGATGGAGGATTTCCAAAAGAAATAAAAGATGCTTTAAAATTGCCTGTTTATCAAAAGGCGGCATTGCCAGATAAAAAAGACTTTGACGACGTGATAAAGTGGCTTACAGATAAAGGTCTAATCAAAAATAATTACAACTATAGCGATTTGGTTACAGATGAATTTATCAAGTGATTTTTTGATTTAATAAAGAGGAGAAATCACAAATGGTGAAAGTTGAAGGGTTGACAGTGCGGTATAGGACTAATGAAGGCTATTTTACAGTTTTAAAGAATATAAATTTAGATATTTATGATGGGGACGTTTTGGCATTAGTTGGTCCATCAGGCTGTGGAAAGTCAACTCTCTTACATGTTTTGTCAGGCATAATCAATACATATGATGGCAAAGTTACTATCAATGGAGAAGGAATTAATACAAAGAAGCACAAAATAGGGTTAGTACTTCAGGATTATGGATTGCTTCCTTGGAAAAGCGTGTACGAAAATGCTGTACTAGGACTTAAAATAAAGTCAATGTTGACTAGTGATGACAGAGATTACGCTTTATTCATTTTAGATAGATTAGGGTTAAAAGAATTTGTTAGAAGGTATCCACAAAAATTAAGCGGCGGACAGAGGCAGAGAGTCGCAATAGCAAGAGCGCTTATTTTAAAACCAGATATTTTGCTTATGGATGAGCCATTTTCAGCCCTTGATGAGATAACTAGAGAAGAGATGCAGGAACTATTCATAGAGATTCAAAAAGAATACAAAGTCTCAACTGTATTTGTCACCCACAGCGTAGAAGAAGCTGTTTATATTGGTAAAAGGATAGCTATAATGTCTAAATCACCAGGAACTATTAAACAAATTATTCATAATGAAACGTATGGTTTGAAAGATAAAAGGCTTTGCAGAGAATTTTATGATTTGATGATAAAAATCAGGAAAGATATTAAAGAGGAATGGTCAACTTGAAATTTAATAGAAAAGCTTTTGAATATTTTTATGCTTTACTTATAATATTTTTATTGTGGTATATGATATCGCAAATAGTGAATATCAATCTAATTCCTTCCCCTATATTGGTCATAGAAAATTTATCAAAAACATTTAAAAGTAAATTAATGATTCATGTAGAGTACAGCTTATTTAGAATTTTGATGGGTATTTTATTATCCTTAATAATTGGGGTTCCTACTGGCATTATAATGGGATACTTTAGTAAAATAGACAAATTGTTATCGCCAATTGTATATTTAATTTATCCCATACCTAAAATTGCTTTTCTTCCGATTGTCATGCTTTTATTTGGACTTGGGGAAATGTCAAAAATTTTTATGATTACAGTCATTGTTGTATTTCAAGTCATTGTTTCATTGAGAGATGCTGTTAAGGGTATACCTGAAAACATATATTACTCTATATATTCTTTAGGCGGTTCATGGTTTCAAATTTTAAAAGAAATTATAATACCTGCCTCTTTAATAAACATCTTGACTTCTATAAGGGTAGCTTTGGGCACAGCGATATCTGTGCTGTTTTTTACAGAGACATTTGGGACAGAGTATGGTATTGGCTACTTCATAATGGATTCGTGGACGAGAGTAAATTACATAGACATGTATTCAGGGATAATAGTTTTAAGTTTAATGGGAATTATCCTTTTTTCAACAATCGATTTTTTAGGAATTATTTTTTGCAGATGGTAAAAAATTTATCAAATGATAAACTTTTGAGAAGAATATCTTTGTTTAAAGATGTATAGAATATCCTGTGAGGTGATTTCATGATTAATTTAAACGGGCAAAACACTATAGCTCCAGGGATTATAAGTGCATTTGAAATTTATGATGGAGATTTGACTTTGAAAAAATCACAGGATGCATTAAATGTGTATGTAAATGGAGATTTAATTGGCGAAAAAGTGCTTGTTGCGCAGGGAGATGACGGATTAAATTCAGTGAGAGATTATCTTTTGAACAAAGGATTTTCTGATTTTAAGTATAAAGTAGATGGAAATAACATAATCATTGATACAGATGATAGTATTTCTGAAGAAGTAAAAAATCATTTGAAAATTTATTTAAACATCAGGTAGGGAGCTTATCAAAGCTCCTTTTTTAGACATTGTTTTTTTAACAGAATTTTGGGGAATCTATTACCATGAAGCTTACTTTTGTACTTTTGTAAATTGTGAATTTTTTATTTTATTTGAATCACTTGGCAAAAGTAGTATAATAATAATCAAGAAAATATATCAATAGAAAGAGATTATTAAAAAGAGTTTGGGGAAAATATATTTTCTGTTGAGAAATATATTTTAAAAATTTCTGTTTATGAGTTATTATAGTGTATAGAAGTAGTTTATACTTAAGACATGGAATGGAAGAAGGTGGTACTATGGCAGTCTTGAATGTATCTGGAATAATGGTTATATTTGGTGGCACAGGAGATCTAACACATAGGAAGTTGATGCCTGCTCTTTATAATTTGCTGTATGAAAAGAACCTTCCTGAGAATTTTTGCGTAGTTTCTGTTGGTCGCCGTGACAAGACTGATGATGTATATCGAAACGAAGTTTATGAATCAATAAGAAAGTATTCGAGAATAAAGCTGGATGAAAACCTTTGGAAAATCCTGAGAAACAAGATATACTATCAAAAGTTTGATTTTCACGATGATGCTGGATATACAAGATTAAAAGGATTTTTAAATGAGCTTGATGAAAATTATAAAACAGATGGAAATAGAATATTTTACTTAGCAGTTGCTCCAGAGTATTTTGAGCTTATTGTTGAAAAACTGTATGAACATGGGATGGTAGAAAATAGTAAATCGTGGCAAAGGGTGATGATTGAGAAGCCATTTGGAAAAGATTTTAATTCTGCAGTTTATTTAAACAAAAAGATAACTGACGTTTTTAGTGAAAAAAACACGTATCGCATAGACCATTATTTAGGAAAAGAAATGTTGCAGAACATAATGGTAATCAGGTTTGCTAATGTGTTTTTTGAACCAGTCTGGAACAACAAATACATAGACAATGTTCAGATATCGTCAAGTGAAACGGTCGGTATTGAAAATAGAGGCGGTTACTATGAAAAGGCCGGTGCTTTAAGAGATATGATACAAAACCACATGCTTCAGCTTTTAACATTGACTGCTATGGAGCCGCCTGTTGATCTTACTACTGATTCAATTCATGATGAAAAAGTAAAGGTATTAAAATCATTACAGGAATTGACTCCAGAGCTTGTTTTAAAAAATGCTGTAAGAGGACAATACGAAGGGTATAGAAATGAAGATAGAGTATCACCTGATTCTGATACTGAGACATTTGCCGCACTAAAAGTGTTTGTCGATAATTTTAGATGGGCTGGTGTTCCGTTTTATATTAGAACAGGCAAAAAGCTTCCAGTAAAATCAACAGAGATAATAATACAATTCAAGCCTTTACCTGGTATATTGTATTTTAAAGAATATGGTGGGCTTATGCCAAATTTATTAGTAATAAAGATACAGCCAGAAGAAGGAGTATTTTTACAGTTTAATGCAAAAAAACCTGGAACATTGAATAAGTTGATACCTGTAAAGATGGACTTCTGTCAAAACTGTCAAGTTGGCATGAATTCACCTGAGGCATATGAGAGACTTATTTACGATGCATTAAGAGGTGATTCAACGCTTTTTACCAGATGGGATGAAGTTGAATATTCATGGAAGTATGTTGACAAGATTGCCGATGTTTGGAGAAACGAAAAGCCTGATTTTCCAAACTACAAACCGGGGACTTGGGGTCCTAGGGATGCTGACAATTTATTGTCAAAAGATAATTTTAAATGGTGGAATATAGGAGGTTTTTATGATGAAAATATATGATATATCAATGAATATTAATAAAGATATGCCGGTTTATAAGAATAAGCCAGAAAAAAGACCTGAATTAACTGTGACAAGTGATTTTCCCAATGATAGTGTTCATGAGTCAAGAATAAGCATGGATATGCATACGGGTACGCATTTTGATGCACCTCTTCACATGATACAAGGAGGGGATACGATTGACCATTTTGATATAACAAAAGCTGTTTCAAAATGCAAAGTCCTTGATCTTACCAACGTAGATGATAAGATAACCGCAGAAGATTTGAAAAATAAAGACATAGTAAGTGGTGAATTTGTCCTATTAAAGACGAAAAATTCATACGATGACAGCTTTAATTTTAACTTTGTCTATCTCGATTCAAGTGGTGCAGAGTATCTGAAAGAAAAGAAGATAATAGGAGTGGGAACAGATGGGCTTGGCATAGAAAGAGCACAGCCTAACCATGAGACCCATAAGACATTGTTGGGGAATGGGATAACTATAATTGAAGGGTTAAGATTAAAAGATGTTGATGAAGGCGAGTATACATTGATAGCTGCGCCATTAAAAATAGATGGTGCTGAAGCCGCTCCTGCCAGAGCATTGTTAATTGAGGAAGATAAAAAATGAAGGTGAACATGTACAGTGTAGGAAATTGCATAATTGGCAATTCTGAAGTCAATATAGACGATGTACATGAAATATTAAACTTATTGATTGAAAAGTACGGAGAAGACACGATGATAGAATTTATTAAAAACTATAAAAATGGCCAAAATCTTTCAGATGCTTTTAAAAATGCTTTATCCAGTAAGAATATGTTGAGGAAGTTGAAATTTAAGAAAAGTATTTAATGGAGGTTAATGATGGATAAGAAGTTAAAAGATAGAAAAGAAATAGATGATAAATACAAATGGAGAGTTGAAGATATATATGAAAGTGATGAAAAGTGGAACGACGATTTTGATAAAGCAAAAAAATTGATGAGCCAGCTGTCAAATTTTAGAGGAAAGGTAAAGGACGAAAAATCTCTTTTAGATGTGCTTAAGTTAGATGAAGACCTCAGCATGATAACCGAGAGGCTGTTTGTTTTTGCAAGAATGAAGAGGGATGAGGATAACACTAATGGTAAATATCAGGCATTAGCTGATAAAGCCATGAGGCTTAATATAGAATCTTCCAGCGCTGCTTCATTTATTGTGCCTGCGATTTTATCAATGGATGAGGGGATTATTAGAGGTTGTATAGAAAAGAATAAGGATTTTGAGGATTACCGTCACTTCCTTGAAGATCTTTTAAGGTATAAGCCACATACCCTTACAGAAAGAGAAGAGATGATTTTGGCAGAAAGTGCTGTTATGGCACAGGCTCCGGGAAATATATTTAAAATGTTGGATAATGCTGATATAAGATTTCCTGCGATAGAAGATGAAAATGGCGATTATGCGGAGCTAACTCATGGTAATTTTATAAAGTTTATGAGCAGCAGTGACAGAAACGTAAGGAAAAGGGCGTTTCAATCATTGTACGGTGTATATAAAAGTTTCGTTAATACATATGCATCAACGACAGATTCAAATGTAAAAAAGGATATTTTTTATTCGAAGATGAGAAATTATAAGACTTCTTTGGAAGCTTCGCTTTTTGATGACAATGTACCTGTTGATGTATATAATAATTTGATAGGTGCGATTCATGAAAGAATCGATTTGCTTCACAGATATGTTTCTCTTAGAAAAAGAATGTTGAATCTTGATGAGCTACACATGTACGATCTGTATGTGCCGCTTGTTGAGAATTATGATAAGGAGTACGATTATGAAGAAGCCAAGAATATTGTCCTTAAAGGTTTGGAGCCATTGGGTGATGAGTACATCAATATATTAAAAGAAGGTTTTAACAATCGTTGGATAGATGTTTATGAAAACAGAGGCAAGACATCTGGAGCATATTCGTGGGGGACATATGGTGTGCATCCATACGTGCTTCTTAATTTTCAAGGTAAACTGGATGATGTCTTCACTATTGCCCATGAGATGGGACATTCATTGCATACTTATTATTCTGACAAAGCTCAGAAATACATTAACTCCCAATATAAGATATTTGTTGCGGAAGTGGCCTCAACATGCAATGAAGCGATCTTGATAGACTATTTGATAAAAAATGCAAAAGATAAGAATGAAAAACTCTATTTATTAAATCACTACTTAGAACAATTTAAAGGAACAATCTACAGGCAAGTTATGTTTGCAGAATTTGAAAAATTTACGCATGAAGAAGTAGAAAAGGGGGAATCATTGACACCTGAAAAATTGTGTAGAAAATATCATGAACTAAATAAATTTTATTACGGCGATGACATTGTAATAGATGATGAGATTGATTATGAGTGGGAAAGGATACCACATTTTTACACAAGTTTTTATGTGTACAAGTACGCCACTGGATTTTCTGCAGCAATTGCTTTATCGCGGATGATTTTAAATGAAGGCAATGCAGCAGTAAAAAGGTATAAGGAATTTTTGAAAAGCGGTGGTTCTGATTACCCACTTAATATCCTAAAAAAAGCTGGCGTCGACCTTACGACAAAGAAACCTATCTTAGATGCTTTGGGTGTTTTTGAATCAATACTGGATGAAATGGATAGCTTATTAAACAGGTGATGAATTTGAGAGAATACAGTGTATTTGATATTATGGGGCCTATAATGGTAGGACCAAGCAGTTCTCATACGGCAGGTGCTGCTCGTTTAGGGAAGATTGCAAGGCAAATAGCTGGAGATGATATAAAAGACGTTCAGTTTATGCTTTATGATTCATTTGCAAGTACTTACAAGGGGCATGGTACAGATAAAGCACTTGTTGCAGGTATCTTAGGCCTTGATCCAGATGATGACAGACTGCCACGCTCTTTTGAACTTGCAAAAGAGCAGAATATATCCGTTTCATTTATGAAAAGCGATAAAGATGCACAGCATCCTAATACAGTTAGAATAATTATAAAGAATACATCTGGTGATGTAACTGATGTTTTAGGTTCATCAATAGGCGGTGGCAATGTCGTATTAAAGGAAATCAACGGTATGAATGTTGAATTTACAGGAGAATATGAGACATTGATAACAGAGCATATTGATAAGCCGGGAATTATTGCTATGGTAACAAAAGTTCTTGCAGAATATAAGATAAATATTGCATTTATGAGAGTATATAGACAATTAAAGGGTGATAATGCTATTATGGTAATAGAATCTGATCAAGTCATACCAGAAGATGTAAGTATTAGCATAGAGAGGATAAATGGCATCGAAAAAGCCATTGTCATAAACAGCATAAAAAATACATACTGAGGTGAAGATCTTGTACCAGTTTAATAGTGGATTTGAATTGCTTGAACTTACAAGAAAATACAACATGCCCATATCTGAGGTTGTGATAAACTATGAACATGAGATGACAGGCAATGACAGAGAGATAATCATTAACAAAATGAAAGCAAATTTAGATGTCATGAGGAAAGCGATTGAAAAAGGTTTAAAAGATGATATAAAGTCAGTAGGTGGATTTATCGGCGGCGATGCAAAAAGACTTTATGATAAGATTATCAATAATTTTACAATAAGCGGAGAGACGGTTTCAAAGGCTGTTGCATCTGCAATTGCAGTATCAGAAGTAAATGCATCGATGGGCAAAATAGTAGCTGCACCTACTGCTGGTTCCAGCGGTGTCATTCCTGGGGCGTTAATAACTATAGCAAGGAAATTTGGTAAAAGTGATGATGAACTGATACGATCGTTATTTACATCATCAGGTATTGGAATAATAATTGCTAAGAATTCCACATTGTCAGGTGCAGAAGGCGGTTGCCAAGCAGAAGTAGGTTCGGCATCTGCAATGGCAGCAGCTGCTTTAGTTGAATTAATGGGTGGTTCTCCGGATGAGTCTCTTAATGCAGCATCTTTTGCAATTATGAATCTTTTGGGATTAGTATGTGATCCTGTTGCAGGTTTAGTTGAAGTTCCGTGTGTGACGCGAAATGCTATTGGTACCGCTAATGCGCTGATATGTGCTGATTTAGCACTATCCGGCATGAAAAGTATTATTCCATTTGATGATGTGATAAGCGCTATGGATAGCGTTGGGAAAATGATGCCTTGCGCATTGAAAGAGACGGCAGAAGGCGGACTTGCTAATACAACAACAGGCATAAAATTTAAAATGAATTTTTCAGAAGATTAATTTATATGGCTTTACGGTGAAGACCGTAAAGCCTTTTTTCCATAAAGACCGATTTTTTAATCGGTAATTACCTCGAAGAGAGGTTGAAACTGTTTAAATTTATTTAATTTTCTATTATAATATATTCATATATTATGATGTTGATACAAATCAAAGGAGATGAAAAAATGGAAATCGTGAATGTTGATTTGAAGGATTATTCATATCCCATATACATATCAAATGGGATTCTAAAAGATATTGGACTATATTTAAAAAAGCATTTGAGAAGCAATATGGTATTGATTATAACTGATTCAAATGTTTCTGAGTTGTATCTTTCTAGGCTTGAAAATTCTTTATTAAATAATGGATTTATAGTTAATCATTCTATTATAAAAGCCGGAGAAGAAAGCAAAAACTTGGATACAGTAAAACGTCTATTGGAAGAGTGTTTTAAATTTGGTTTATTGAGAGACAGTGCAATTGTAGCATTAGGTGGTGGAGTAGTAGGGGATATAGCAGGACTTGTATCAGCATTGTTTATGAGAGGAATAGATTTTATACAAGTTCCAACTACATTGCTAGCACAGGTTGATAGCAGCGTCGGTGGCAAAGTTGGAGTAAATTTAAAAGAAGGGAAAAATATGGCTGGTGCTTTTTATCAGCCAAAGGCTGTTTTTGTAGATACAGATGTATTGAAAAGTTTAGATAAAAGGGAAATCAGAGGTGGCATATCTGAGATAATCAAATATGGAATAATTAAAGATGAATCTTTATTTAATTTTATTGAAAGCAATATAAAAGAAATATTAGATCTAGACGATGAGAAAGTAAGACATCTTATTAAAAGGTCGTGTGAAATAAAAAGCGATGTTGTATCAAAAGATGAAAAAGAAAGCAGTATAAGAGCTGTTTTAAATTATGGACATACGATAGGACACGCTATAGAATCGCTTACGAAGTATAAAAAATACATACATGGTGAAGCCGTTGCAATTGGAATGTATTACGCTGCAAAAATTGCACTAAATAGAAAGTACATTGATATAGATTATTTATCTCGAATCAGATCACTTTTAGTTGCATCAGAGCTTCCTGTGGATTATGGAAATCTGGACAAATATGAAATATTAGAAGGCATAAAGCACGACAAAAAAAATCGGGAAGGCAAAATAAAATTTGTATTGCCGGTCGGTTATGGTGACGCAGACATTTTCGATGTATCAGAAGAAGAAATATTGAATGTTTTAAATTGAAGGGATTTTTACATCTCTTTTTTTTTGCCTTTAAAAAGCTTTAAAATTATTTAATAAAAATTAAAAATTTTAGGCTTTAATTATTTTATGATAAAGTGCTATAATATATTATTAGTACCAGCTACTAACTATTTAAATGGAGATGATATTGTGATTGAAATGACTATTGGTCAGTATCTTGACTATATTTCAGAAAAATATCCAAACCATGACGCTCTTATTGTATCAGATAAGGTAAGATATACCTACAGAGATTTGAAATTTATGGCTAATAAATTGGCAAAAGGTTTATTAAACATAGGTATTAAGAAAGGAGATCACATAGCTATATGGGCTTCTAATGTTCCAGAATGGGTAATAACGCTTTTTGCTACTGCAAAGATTGGTTGTCCTATTGTCCCAATGAATACAGAATACAGAGAAAATGAATTACAGTATGTTTTAAAGCAGTCTGACGCAAAAGCTTTAATATTGATTGACGGGTATAAAGATTTAGACTATGTTAAAACAATATACAATCTCATTCCAAGTTTGCAAAAAACTGATAAAGAAAACTTACATTCAAATGAGTTTCCAAATCTTAAATATGTTATTAATATAGGAGAAAAATGCAATCCAGGAATGTACAGTTTTAATGAAATATTAATGATGGGTGAACAATATGATGACGATATGGTATACGAAATACAAAATTCTTTAAAACCAGATGAGGTAATTGATATTCAATATACATCAGGAACAACAGACTTTCCAAAAGGTGCCATGCTTACACACTATGGACTTTTAAACAATGGCGATGCCATAGCGACTCGAATGAAATTTACAGAAAATGATAAACTTTGCATTACGGTACCGCTTTTTCACTGCTTCGGATATACGCTTTCAGTTATGGCATGTTTATCAAAAGGTGCTACAATGGTATTAGTAGATCACTTTAATCCAGTTAAAGTTATGGAGGCTATTGACAAAGAAAAATGTACTGCATTTAATGGCGTTCCTACTATGTTTATAACTATGCTTAATCATCCAGACTTTGATAAATTTGATTTTTCTACTTTAAGGACAGGTATAATGGCAGGTTCGGTATGTCCTAAGAAAGTGATGGAAGCAGTAGTGGAAAAAATGAATATGAGAGAGATAACAAGTGTCTATGGACTTACAGAAGCATCACCGGGTATTACGCAGACTAGTGTTGATGATTCTTTAGAGGATAGGGTTTCAACTGTTGGATATGTCTTTCCTGGAGTTGATATAAAAATTGTAGATCCTAAGACATTAAAAGAAGTTCCAATAGGCTCAGAAGGAGAAATAATGGCTAGAGGTTACAATGTAATGAAAGGGTATTACAAGATGAAAGAAGAAACAGAAAAAGCCATAGAAAAAGACGGATGGCTTCATACGGGAGATATCGGTAAGCTTGATGATAGAGGGTATTTAAAAATTACAGGTAGATTAAAAGACATAATAATAAGGGGTGGCGAAAATATTTCACCTACAGAAATAGAGGAATGTTTATATCACCATCCAGGTGTAAAAGATGTTCAAATTGTTGGAGTTCCTGATGAAAAATATGGGGAAGAAATTATGGCTTATATAATACCGAAAGAGGGATATCACATTGAAGCTGAAGATATCAGGGAATATGCTAGAAAGAAGCTGGCTAGATTTAAGGTGCCCAAGTACGTCAAGATAATTGACGAATTTCCAAAAACAGCAAGCGGCAAGATTCAAAAATACCGCTTAAGAGAAATGGCTATGTCTGAGCTAAATTTGTCTTGACTTCACTAAAACAAAGTATTAAAATATCAGAAAAAGCTTAAGGGGGTGTCAAATGAATATATACTATCTTGGCCCTAGAGGCACTTTTTCTGAGCAAGCTCTTCTTAATTATCTTAAACAAAAGGATGGATATTGCGTAGAAGAATTAAAGACAATACCCGACATTGTTACAAGGTTGAGAGCAAACAAAGGTGATGAAGGATTAGTTCCTGTGGAAAACTCCATAGAAGGCACTGTGAATGTAACACTGGATATGCTGATAAACGATGCGGAAGGGCTTAAAATAAAGGAAGAAATAGTCATACCCATTTCTCATTGTCTTATTGCAGATGAAATAATTGATTTTGAGGATATAAAAACAATTATTTCTCATCCGCAGGCATTAGCACAATGCAGAGAATATATAAGAAAAAATTTGCCAAATGCTACGGTTATAAATACTGATAGCACAGCAAAAGCGGTTGAAGAAATAAAAAATAAATGTGATGCTGCAGCTATAGGCAATGCAAGGGCAGCAGAAATATATAATGCAAAGATAATTGATAGAGACATACAGGATGTAAAAAATAATTTTACGAGATTTATTGTGCTTGCTCATGAAGATTCTCAATATACTGGCTGTGATAAGACAACTTTAGTATTTTCTGTGCCAAATAAACCAGGTAGTCTTCATAATATACTCGGAGTTTTTGCTGATGAAAATATAAACATGACGAAGATCGAGTCAAGACCTTCAAGAAAAAAAATAGGTGAATATGTTTTTTGGGTTGACATTGAAGGTCATAGATGCGATAATCGTATTATTAAAGCATTAGAAGCTTTGAATGGTAAAACGGAATTTTTAAAGGTTTTAGGGTCATATCCTAAATACAAGTAAAACGGTAGAACGGAGGATTATTGTATGGTAATTGTAATGAAGCCAAACGCTACAGAAAAACAAATTTCTGATGTATCAAATCTTTTATTGTCCCTCGATTTAAAACCACATATATCAAGAGGAGAAGAGCGGGTTGTAATAGGTGTAATTGGAGACAAGAAAAAGCTTAAAGAAAAAAATGTTGAGCTAATGGAAGGCGTAGAAAAAGTTATACCTATAGTAGAATCATATAAACTTGCAAGTCGAACATTCAATCCTGTGTCGACAATTGTGGATGTGGATGGTGTATCAGTAGGTGGTAAAAATATAGTTATTATGGCTGGTCCATGTGCTGTAGAGAGCAAAGAACAGCTTTTTGAAAGCGCTGAAGCAGTTAAGAAATTCGGTGCTAAATTTTTACGCGGTGGTGCATATAAACCTCGCACGTCTCCATATTCCTTTCAAGGTCTTGAAAAAGAAGGACTAGAAATGCTTTATGAAGCAAAAAAATACACTGGACTTAAAATTGTGACAGAGGTAATGGATATCCATTCGATAGAAATTGTTTCTAAATATGCAGATGTATTGCAGATTGGAGCAAGGAATATGCAAAATTTTTCGCTTCTTAAAGAAGTTGGAAGATCCAACAGGCCTGTTCTTTTAAAGAGAGGCATTGCCGCAACAATAGAGGAGTGGCTTAACGCGGCTGAATACATTTTAAGTGAAGGCAACAAAAATGTGATACTTTGTGAAAGGGGCATAAGGACTTTTGAGCAGTATACGAGAAATACTTTAGATTTAAGCGCAGTGCCTGTCATTAAAAAATTAAGCCACTTACCCATAATAGTAGATCCAAGTCATGGAACTGGTAAATCATTTTTAGTTAGTCCAATGGCAAAAGCTGCAATAGCTGCTGGTGCTGACGGCCTTATCATTGAAGTTCACCCGGATCCTAAAAATGCACTGTCTGATGGTGCTCAGTCCTTGACTCCTAAGGAATTTGAGGTCTTAACGAAAGAAATATCAAAAGTAGCAAATGCTGTAGGGCGTGATTTTATATGATTGAAAAGGTAGCAGTTGTAGGTCTGGGACTTATTGGCGGTTCTTTGGCAAAAGCTATAAAAAAATGCACAGACTTAAGAATAATAGGTGTCGATGTAAGAAATGATTATATAGATGAAGCATTAAGTAAAGGAATAATTGATGAAGGCTTTAAAAAGATCGAATCGAAAATAGATGCCGATGTCGTGTTTATATGTACACCTGTCGGAGCGGTTATAAGTTGCATTGAAGAAATACTGCCGTATTTAAAAGATGGCTGTATAATAACTGATGTTGGAAGTACAAAAAGAACAATAATGAATGCCATAAATGAGATAATACCTGAAAACATGTTTTTTATCGGCGGACATCCAATGACAGGTTCTGAGAAGTTCGGCTTTTTTGCAAGCAATTCTGAACTTTTTAATGGGAATAATTATTTTATCGTTCCAGGTAAAAATACACCAGTAGAAATTGTCGATGTATTTATAAATGAGATCGTCAAAAAATTAGGAGCTAAACCCATATTAATAGACAGCGATTCCCATGATAAAATAGTTGGCATTGTGAGTCATGTGCCACACATATTGTCGGCCACCTTGACTAATTTTGTCTACAAGGAAGATGCTGATTCTATAAAGTTTGCTGCTGGTGGCTTTAAAGATACCACAAGGATCTCCATGTCTCAAACAGAGATGTGGAAAGACATAATTTTAAACAATAAAGAAGTAATAAAAAATTTACTTTTAGACTATGAGAATCTATTAAATGAATTTTTGTTTTACTTAGAACACGATGATATAGAATCGTTGTGCAAATTTTTTGATTCAGCTAGAGAAATCAGGAAAAGCATAGCTTCTTAACTTTAGAAAGGAATGAATATTTTTCTATGGATATAGAAATCACTAAAAAGAGGAATGTAAAAGGGGTTGTAAATGTTCCTGGCGATAAGTCCATATCTCATAGGGCTATAATGTTCGGTTCTATTGCTGAAGGAGATACTATTATTGAAGGATTCTTAAAAAGTGATGATTGCTTTTCGACAATAAATTGTATGAGAAAATTAGGTGTAAATATTGATATAGATAAAGATGATGTCTATGTTAAAGGAAATGGCATGTACCTTCGTGAATGCCCTGATATTTTAGATGCTGGCAATTCTGGCACAACGATGCGACTTTTATCAGGTATTCTTGCTGGCCAGAAATTTACTTCAACTATAACTGGTGATGAGTCTTTAAGAAAAAGGCCTATGAAACGCATAATAAAGCCATTGAATATGATGGGGGCAGAAATAACTGCTATTGATGACAATTATGCGCCGCTTATTATAAAAGGTAATGTCCTTAAGGGAATAAATTATAAGACAGAAGTGGCAAGTGCACAAGTAAAATCGTGTATAATGCTTGCCAGCTTATATGCTGATGATGAGACAATAATAGAGGAGCCGTTTTTATCTCGTAATCACAGTGAGCTTATGCTGAATTATTTTGGCGGCAATTTTGAATCTTATGAAAACAGGATTGTGTGCCATCCTGTTGAAAGATTGCATGGCTGTAAGATTTGTGTTCCCGGAGACATATCATCTGCTGCTTATTTTATAGTAGCTGCAAGTATTTTGCCTCAGTCAGAGATTTTAATAAAGAATGTCAATGTAAATCATACGAGAACAGGAATAATAGATGTTATAAAGAAAATGGGTGGAAATATTGAGATAAAAGATGAAAGGGTTTTAAACAATGAACCTGTTGCAGATATAATAGTAAAGTCTTCTTGCCTTAAAGGGATTGAGATTGGCGGTGAAATTATACCGAGGCTAATTGATGAGATACCTATCATAGCAGTAGCAGCGTCTTACGCTGATGGAGAAACAGTTATTAAAGATGCTGAAGAACTTAAAGTGAAAGAAAGCAATCGAATAGATACGATGGTAAGCGAATTAAAAAAGATGGGTGCTGATATCGAAGCTACCAGTGACGGCATGATAATTCACGGAAAAGAAACTTTAAATGGTGCACTAGTTGATAGCTACAATGATCATAGGGTTGCTATGTCATTAAGCATTGCTGCGCTAAAAGCTGAAGGCAGTACAAAAATAAAAAATGCAGAATGTGTGAATATTTCATTTCCTGATTTTTATAGTGTGCTTAATGTGTTATAATAACAATTGGTGATTTTAATGGTAGAAAACATACTCATAATTGAAGATGAGAAAAAAATTGCGAGATTTTTGCAAATGGAGCTTGAACATGAAGGTTATAATGTTGTAATAGAATACAGCGGCGATAAGGGCTTAAGAAGAGCTTTAGATGGTAATTACGATTTGATAATCTTAGACTTGATGCTCCCTGGTATGGATGGCTTCTCAGTTTTAAAGGAAATACGAAAGAAATCATCAATTCCCGTCATAATTTTAAGCGCTAAAGATGAAATAAAAGACAAGGTAATGGGGCTTGACATAGGTGCAGATGACTATTTGACGAAACCGTTCTCGATTGAAGAGTTGATGGCAAGAATAAGAAATGCTCTTAGAAAAAATATCAAAGCAAATACTAAAAAAATAAGCTATGATGGAATAACGATGGATTTGTCTACGTATGAAGTCAAAAGAGATGGAGTAAAAATCGAGTTAACAAAAAAAGAGTTTGATCTTTTAAAATATTTGATAATAAATTCTGAAATAGTGTTAACAAGGGAGAATATACTGGAAAATGTATGGGGATACAATTATATTGGTGAGACAAACATAGTAGATGTGTACATAAGGTACTTGCGCAGTAAAATTGATGAACCATTTAGTGATAAGTTAATACAGACGATAAGAGGTGTGGGATATTCTCTAAGGAAAGAAAAAAATGAGAATTAGAAATTTTAGATTATCGATAAAATTGAGAATCGCATTGCTTTATGCGATAATATTTTCTTTTATATTGATAGTGTTAAATGCGTCTGTTTTATACGGTCTTAAATACTACCTTATATATCAGGCATTTAGCGATATACAAAATCAATCAGATGTAATAATGGAAAAATTAAAAGAGATTGATGGGGTCATAGGAAATATTGATAAGGATTTGTTATTCGCATCATCAACTGGTGAAAACATGTATTTTAAAATTACGGATAAGCATGGGAATATTGTGTACAGATCTTCATCACATATGATTGATATTCCATATGATAAAAATTTAAATAGCCTTACGAAAATAGAAAGAGATGAAACCCACATTGCATATCTTAATAGAAAATACGTTGAAGGTGGCAGTGTGCTATATATTCAAGTGGCTGAAAATTTAAAGAGCCAGTACTTTTTTTTGAAACTGCTATTTTTGTTGATGGCTATATCAGATGCCATGGGAGTTTTGGTATCTTTTTTTGCAGGATATTTTATAACAGGTAGAGCACTAAGGCCTGTTGATTATATGGTGAGAGAAGTTCATGCAATCGACGAGAAAAAATTAAATAAAAGATTGAGCATTAGCGGAAATAATGATGAACTGTCTAAGCTCGCTGCTACGTTTAATGACATGCTGGACAGGCTGGAAGACTATTTTAAAAGGCAGAATGCATTTATATCAAATGTTTCCCATGAGCTTAGGACACCTTTGTCTATCTTGAAAGGATATATAGAACTTATAGACAGGTGGGGGAAGGACAACAAAGATGTACTGGAAGAGTCTATAGGCGCTTTAAAAAAAGAAGAGCAAGAAATGGAGATATTGATTGAAAGGCTTTTGATGTTGGCAAGAGGAGATAACAAGACACTTAATATAAATAAGAAATTATTTAATGTTTATGAATTGATTGCAGAAATAGTCAGGGATGCCAAAGTGATTTTTAATGAAAAAAACATAGAAATTTTTTGCGATAAAAATTTAGAAGTAAATGCAGACAGGAACCTTATAAAAGAGCTTCTAAGAATAATTCTTGACAATGCATTAAAGTATACAGATGTAGACGGCTATATAAAAATTTCGGTGGAAGAAGTAGATAAAAATGTAGCCATAATAATAAAAGATAATGGTATTGGTATACCTCAGGAGGATATTCCTTATATATTCGATAGGTTTTACAGGGTTGATAAGGCTAGAAACAAAGAAACTGGCGGAATGGGATTAGGGCTATCTATTGCAAAGCTTATTGTTGAGCTGCATGGTGGAAGTATTGAAGTAAGAAGTAAATTAAATGAAGGATCTGAATTTAAAATAACGATCCCGAAAGTTTGATGGATGGGATTGTTATTTTATTTTTAGTGACATACTCCACAATATATGGTATAATATATTTATAAAATCACTATATATTGGAGGGTATAAAATGTTACAAAAAGAAGCGACGAAAAATCAGCAGATGGAAGTAAAAAATTCTTCTAAAGAATATACATGCCCTGACTGTGGTGCACAGTTAGTTCCTGAGAGTGGATGTATTTACTGCCCTTTCTGCGGCTACAGTGAATGCCACTAATTGCCTATATTCCCATCAGTTTAATATGGACACATGGACATATTCCCCTTATAATAAAAAAGTAAAATATGCCGAATCCCCGAAAAGGGGTACGGGGGATCTTTTTTGGGGTGAATCCACTGAGTGGTAGGGTGTCCCTTTGCCCGAACCCGTCAACTAACCTCGGAGGCAAAAGGGGGATTTTTATGTTAAAAAAATGTATTAAGGTAAAGCCTCTCATTGCATCGTTAGCAGCGGCTCTTTTATTTTCTCAGTCTGCATTTGCGGCAACATATACTGTGAAGCATGGTGATAGCTTATACAAAATAGGCTTAAAATATGGCACAACATACAATCAAATCATGAAGCTGAACAATTTATATGATACAGTAATATATCCGGGGCAAGTATTAGTTGTACCTGGCAGTGACAACACATATACAGTTCAAAAAGGTGACAGCTTATACTTAATTGCCATGAAGTATGGTACTACTGTAGATGCTTTAAAAAATGTAAATGGTTTAACAGGCGATATGATTTATCCAGGGCAAGTTTTTGTCATACCTTCATCTGGTACAACATCAACTTCTTCAAGTATAAGAAACAGCGTAAATGTTAACAGGGGCTCTATAAATAGAGGTGTAATTTCATACACAAATGATGATTTGGACCTTCTGGCAAGACTTATAAATGCGGAAGCTGGTGGTGAACCACATCAAGCAAAAGTTGCAGTCGGTGCCGTGATAGTAAATAGAGTAAAAAGCGGTATATTTCCTAACTCTATAAAAGGTGTAATATACCAAGTCGACAGCAATGGCTACTATCAATTTACGCCTGTTGAGAATGGTTGGATAAATGTGCCTGCTACACCAGATTCAATAAGTGCTGCAAGAGATGCCTTAAACGGTGTAGATCCTACAAATGGTGCACTTTATTACTTTGACAACAGTAATACTAATCAGTGGCTTTGGTCATTGCCTGTTGCATTAAGAGTAGGCAATATGGTATTTTCTTATGCAAGATAATATTGATGCGAAATGAGAGGCTAAGAGGAGTAAAATGGATACCGAAAGGTATCCATTTTGCTTTCTATAATGTTTTTGCTTCGTACAAAGTGATAAAGCCAAATATTATAAAAATGAACGCTGATATGTAGTGTAAAAGTTTTGTTGGCAATTTCTTACCTAAATACACACCCAATATGATTCCAATTACGTCAGCCATAAAAATTCCTGCAGTAGCGCCTAACAGGACAAATATTGGACTTTTGTATGTAGCAGTAAGTGCCAATGTTGATAGCTGTGTTTTATCTCCAAATTCTGAAATAAAATATGTACTTATTATCGTGAAAGCTGGACCGTATTTAGACTTTCTGATTTTTTCATGTCCTTCGTGGCCATTTTTTAACGTCATTAAGCCAAAAATTAAAAAAGATATGGCAGCCAACAGCTTGACATATTTTATTGGTATGTACTCTGTAATAAATGAGCCAAACAAAACTGCAATACCCATATTTAAAAGGGCAGCAATCAAAATGCTAATTAAGACAGTTCTGGCTTTAATGAATGTGGCAAATGCCATAGCCATAAACTGTGATTTATCACCCATTTCAGATGCAAAAACGAGAATAAAAGACGATATTAAAGCATTCATCAAATCTGCCTCCTTGTAATTAGTATGCCAAAAAAATAAAACCTATTACATAATATGTATCACATATTACATAAAGGTCTCATTCTTTAAGGCAAAGCCAGGTTAAAACCAGCATGTTGACTTTGCCACATATTTATATATGTGAACTACTCCCCTTTATATACTATCGATATAACTTTTTCAAACAAAAAACATTTACTTCATTATATATAAGATGAAAAAATATGTCAATATCTTTCCTTCAATTCAATATGTGAAATAGTCTAGGCACTAAAAATGTATTTGAACAAAAGAATGTAATTAACAACGAATGGAACTATGGAAACTTTGACATGCCCTTTAGCAATTGCCGAAGGAATGGCTGGGATATCTACGGTTACAATGAAGGTGAATTATATAGAATTCGTTTGACTCAAGTCCTTATTATACTTATTGAGAAAATAGTTCATAAACTTTTTTGTGGATTTATTTGGCTGAGCATCCCTTTTTACTATAAATCCAGCATCCCAGAAGGCGGTAGGATCGTCTATTGGTATTGAACATATATTGCTATATTCTTCTATGTGTGTAAGCTTGTCCACAAAAACAAATATGCCCTTGTTTAACTCGACAAAATCGTAGGCGATTTTTAAATCATGGCTGGATTTAAAGTAAATGTTTGGGACAACTCCTGCTTTGTTAAAATGTTCAAGGATAACCGGCTGAATACGGAATGTATCGGTGAGAAGAATAAATCTTTCATCTTTAAGGTCCTCAAATTTCACGCTTTTTCTGGACGCGAGAGGATTTTTTTTGTTTATTATGACGACAAGTTTTTCTCTTATTAAGTGATAATATATAAAGCTATTAATGTCATTCGGTTTCACAGTTAAGGCTAAATCCAGATTGCCATTTAAAACATTTGCTTCGCAGTCTACATCAGAAAATTCCGCTATATCAATGTTTATATCATTGTATTTTTGCTCGAAATCAATTATTTCTTTAGCACCTAAAATCTGTAAAGTCCCCGGAGCAAAGCCTATTTTTATCTTTGATTTTTCCATGTTGACTTTATTGTTTATTTCAATAATAAGGTTATCGTAGGTTTTAACCAAAGCTTTCGCTTTCGGGAGGATATATTTGCCAAGTTCTGTTAGGTCAACTCCCTTGGAGTTTCTGTTGAAAAGGGGCGCTCCGATCTCCTTTTCTAATTTTTTTATCCTTTTGCTCAAAGCTTGCTGAGTGATAAAAAGTTCTTTAGCTGTTTTAGTGAAGCTATTATTTTGACATATCTTTACGAAATATTTAAAAGAATTTATATCCATAAAATCCTCCCTATCTGTTAGAAAATTATCTAACAAGAGATTTAGTCTTCACAATAATGGTACACGATTTGACGAAAAAAGGCAATATTCTAATTATATTTGCAGAGTACAAAGCGTTGTCATAAAGGTTGTGGCTGACACAAAAGTTTGGTGTTATACAAATGGTGTATGAATTGCTAAAATATAAGATGAGAAGTTAAAGTGTTTACTTTAACAAGTCTATAAAAAGAAGGAGGAGAAAAAGATTGTTTGACGGATTATTATCAAAAGGAAAAATCGGTACAATGGAAACTAGGAACAGGATAGTTATGACAGCTATGGGAAATGCCTTGGCTAACAATGATGGAACGGTATCGCAACGGGATATCAATTTTTATGGAGCCAGGGCGAAAGGCGGGGTAGGCCTAATCATTACAGAATGTACAATTGTTGACGAAAGAGGTAAAGGAAACACAAAGCAGATATGTGTTTACGATGATAGGTTTATACCCGGCCTTAAAGCGTTGGCTGAGGAAGTTCACAAATACGATGGAAAAATAGTAGTCCAGATTTATCATCCTGGGAGGCAAGGGATCTCCGCTATTAACGGAAACTTACCCATGATGGCTCCCAGTGATGTAGAATGCAAGGTGGTACGACAGCCTGTACAGGCCATGAGTATCCAGCAGATAGAGGAAATGGTGAACAAATTTGTAGATGCTGCGGTGAGAATTAAAAATGCTGGCATAGATGGGGTAGAGGTTCACGGAGCACATGGATACTTGATAAATCAGTTTTTGAGCCCTTATACGAACAAAAGAACGGATAAATACGGTGGAAATCTTGAAAATAGGATGAGGTTTTTAGAAGAGATTGTTGTCGGTATTAAAGAAAAGTGCGGCAAGGATTTTCCATTGCTGGTGAGGTTGTCGGTTGATGAGTTTTTGGAGATGGTAGGGCTGCCAAATGAAGGTCTTCATATTGATGAGAGTGTAAAAATCGCAAAAAGGCTGGAAGAACTAGGGGTTGATGCCCTAGATATAAGCTGTGGTATATATGAGACTATGAACGTGGCATGGGAGCCTTCTTCCTACGAGCAAGGTTGGAAGGTACATTTGGCAGAAACAATAAAAAAATCGGTAAACATACCCGTGATAGGTGTATCAGTCTATAGAGATCCTGAATTTGCCAACAGAATGATTGAGGAAGGAAAGATTGATTTTGTCGGCTCAGCAAGGCAGCATTTTGCAGATCCTGAATGGGCCAACAAGGCAAAGGAAGGCAAATTAGATGAAATAAGAAAATGTATCTCGTGCCTATACTGCATGGAAAGCCTGATGAGTGCTGATATAACTGGTGCATCAGCCCAATGCAGCATTAATATTCAAAGCGGAAGAGAAGGGGAGCTGAACGACTTTAAGGAGGATGGAGCTAAAAGGGTCGTAGCGATAATAGGTGCTGGGCCTGCAGGGCTAGAGGCGGCAAGGATTTTGGCAAAAAGAAGATTTAAACCTCTGATATTTGAAAAGTCGGATAAACTGGGCGGCCAGTTGCAGTTTGCTAATAAGCCTCCAAAGAAGGAGAAAATAAATTGGTTGATAGATTACCTGAAAACACAGATAGAAAAAGCAGGAATTGAAGTAAGATACAATACTGCGCCCACTGTCGAGATTTTGAAAAAGCTCAATCCTTATGCGATATTCCTAGCACAAGGTTCAAATCCGATTATGCCGAAATCTATTCGTGGAATAGACAGGAAAAATGTTCTGGTAGCAGAAGATATACTGAGTGGCAAAGTAAGGCTTAACGGCAAAAAAGTGGCGGTTGTAGGATCTGGAATGACAGGGTTGGAGACTGCCCATTATCTGGCTGTCGATGGAAATGATGTAAGTGTATTTGAAATGGCCGATGAAATTGGACCGGGACTTTTCTTCCAGAATTTAATCGATATATTGGGACATCTTGGCCCTTTCAAAGTAAAACTGTATCCGAAGCATAAGCTAGTTGAGATAGGTGAAGACAAAGTAATTTTCGAAAATACCGAAACTAAAGAAAACATTTATCAGGTATTTGATTATGTTGTGCTGTCTCTTGGAAGAACCCCCAATACGGAACTTATTGATGAAATAAAGGCGGCTTTCGACAATGTTGTTGTGCTTGGGGATGCCAAGCAAGCCGGGAAAATACGAAATGCCATGGAATCTGGCTTTATGGCAGCATACAACCTATAAAACAAAAGGAGAGGAAAATATGGAAAATATTTCTAGATACGCTCAGCTTTGCCCGATAATTTACGGCATTGGAAGTGCAAGCTTATTGGGCGAAGAGGTTAAAAAGCTCGGATGTTCTAAAGTCTTGGTAGTATCCGATGAAAATGTGTCGAAAATCGAATTTTATGAAAAGTGCAAGAAAAGTCTGCTTGATGCTGGGATAGAATTGGTCGAATTTGACGAAGTGCTGCCAGACCCGCCTGATTATATTGTAAACCGGGGAGGAGAAATTGCCAGGACGGAAAAGATAGGGGCAATAGTTGCTATAGGCGGAGGCAGCGTCATGGATGCTGCAAAGGCAATAAATATTTTGATAAATAACCCTCCACCGATAAACCAATACTTTGGAAATCCCGCTTATAAACCCGGTGTGCCAGTAGTGATGGTGGTGACAACAGCTGGGACAGGCAGCGAAAGTACGATTGTTGCTGTTATAACAGATACTGCAAACGGCGTCAAAAACTCGGTGCTGGGAGCAGCTACACTAGGCATATTGGATCCTGAGGCGACTGTTACTCTCACATCTGAAGATACGGCCCACACTGGAATGGATGCGCTTGCTCATGCTGCAGAAGCCATTACGGCAAAACTTCCAAATCCAAAATCTGAGCTATTGGCTTCGGACGCGATAAAAAAAATAATGAAATATCTACCTATGGCGTTTGAAGACGGTACGAACATGGAGGCAAGGGGCAACCTGCTATTGGCAAGCAACTTTGCCGGCATAGCCTTCAACGATGCCTTGGTTCACTTGGGCCATGCCATAGCACATTCTATAGGGGCGAAATTTCACGTAACCCACGGCGAGGCATGTGCACTGGCTCTGCCAGAAGTAATGAAATATGCTGCAGAAATCGATGCTTCTAAGGTTAAGGTTGTAGGTGAAGCAATGGGAATATCTTTTGTCGGGAATGAAAGCAGCGAAGAGATAGGAGAAATTGTTGCCGAAGCGATAAGAAAATTTAGTAAAAGCATGAAAATAAAATCTTTAAAGCAGCTTGGAATATCAAAGGAAGATTTACTAAATACTGCTGACATGATTTTCAAAGATCCTTGCTATTTATTTGTTCCTAGAGAATTAGACAGGGAAGAAGTTATTAAGATATTGGAGAATATGTACGAAAACTATTAAGCCTCAGCTAGTCTCAAAAAGTAATATATTCTAAAAAACATCATATAAAATTCTTGGTCATAGCATATTAAGTGAATTTCTGTAACAAAAGTTTAAGAGTCGCGGAAAAATTCCTCGACTCTTAAAGCTTAAATGTCATAGATTCATCTATCACATCTTCTTGTTAATCTGATTCTTTTTCATATTTATTAATTTTATAATTCCTCCGTAAATGAGAGAAAAACCAATTATAGCTGGTATTATAAATGCTATTATATTTAGCACATCTGTCTTATCGATTATGGCGATTATCATGGGAATCAGTATTATAAAACCAATAATTATTTGTATAAAAGGATATTTGCCAACTCCTTTTATGGGTTCGGGAATTTTTCCTGTTCCAATATAATAGCCAGGGTTGTACTGGTTTTCCTCCCATTCTTTTAGGTCATTTAATTGCTTCTCAAATTCATTTTTTTTATTTGGCTCATTATTTTTCATAAAAAACACTCCTAATTATAAAATATTAACATGCAGTATGTGCTGAGAGATTTTGAACTTTAGAATTATTATACAACTTTAAGTTATTAATTCAATATGAAGCCGGGTGACCAATGGATTTTATTCTTGTAGTCTACAATATCGTTAATTAGTTTTTTCCACAACGGATTTTTTATAGCATTCGAAGGAGTAAAATCAGCATTATTTTCTATCCCATATGTTGTTAGTCCTTTCACATCCTTTTTTACAATTTCCACTAATTTATCATTTATGTCTTTCATCTTAGTAAACTCAGCCAATTGTTCTTTATTTAATTTAATAATTTCGTCTTTGTTGTATGCATAAATGTCAAATGATTGAGGAGGTCTATTCAATATTCGGCTTATGTACAATGAAAATTCCTCTGGAATGTAAGATATAATGTTACCCATAGGTATTTCTTCCATTGCATTATGTACGTATATATCTACCAAATCAAAAATATCATTGCTCTGATTTAAAAATTCATTTCCCAGAATGTTAGCATTACCGACTGTAATTTGTTTATTATGCAAAGAATCATTTAATATTTGATCGGTTTTTAAGACTGATGATGCGAAACCAGAGGTGTCTTCAAAAACTCTCCTTGAAAGATAATTGTTTATATTTGCCGATTTTAAATATAATAGAAGATTAGAGATAGACGAAACCAGTAATAATGCAATCAAGCCAATGAATATAAAAATCCATAAATTTTTATGTTTGATTGTCATAAATACTCCTTTCCAGACCATTTAGTCTAAAATTTATTTGCAGAGAAATGAATATCTTATATTTTATCCATACCAGTCATATGCTTAAAATGAGGTAGAGGTCTGATTTCTTGATGAACATAAATAGTTTTAGAAAATCCCAATAGAATTTGAAAATTAACAGTTGCTGTAGCATCTAAAACAGTATCTAAATCTGAATCTAAAACTACACTGGTAACCTTGCATAAAGGAAAACTTTCATCTTGATTTAAGTTTATCAAAAGATCTTTATATACTATTATCCATAGTGATTGGTTATTTCCATTTGGCACATAATAAAACGATTGGTTATTTTCATTTTGTATATAATCATTACCATAACTTCCATTAGCATTTACCTTGGTACGAGGTGCATTAAGCAAAAAGTCATTCAATCCAGCATTAAGTCCAGATTTTACTTTTGATATGACCATATTTGTTTCAGAAGTCACGTCAGATATCACTAAAAAAATTAAAATACATAACATTATAAATACACTAATAATGATATATAGCTTACGAACATGCAATTTTTTCAATCTCCTTTCAAATTTTTTAATGGATTAAACGCTTGTTAATTGCTTTAATATAATGATTTTTGGATATTTCTACTGCAATTGCATCTTTTGTGCTAACATTTGGAATAGAGTATAAATTAGTGCCAACTTTATAATAGTTTGAAAAAATCGTATCATTTATATTTGTCTCGCCAGTTGAAAAGTATTTAATAGTACCAATTTTCTTGTCAATAGAAGTGACATCATCAGATGTACCAACATAAGTCTCGCCATTTAAAATGATAATTTTAGAAAATGCCCAGCTTTTTTCTTCATGATCATTTGAGCTATTTTTTGAACAACCTGCTGTAAAAGTCAAAGTAAATGTTAATATTGTTATTAATAGGCTTTTTACTATAAAATTTATTTTTTTATTCATAGCTATATTTACCTCTTTTGTCTTTTTGCTTGTATAATTATAAAGCATATATTCTACAAAAATTTAGAAATTCCTCCTAAATCGTATGTAAAAATTATTTACAAAAGCACATTATTGATGGTATAATATTATTAGATAAAAGTTCGAGACTCGAACTAATTTTTTTAAAGATATTTAGTTCGGACTAAGAACTAATTTGGGAGGTGATAGATTGACGCAGTATCGAAAGGGCACCAATTATCTTATCAAAAATATGAACACGGCAAATGTTTTGGATGTCATTAAAAAAATGCAGCCTATCTCCCGCATTAAAATCTCTAAAATCCTTAATATGAGCAAATCTACTGTATCTGGAATAGTAGATGAATTAATAAAGGAGGGGCTTGTAAGTGAAGAAGGGTATGGCAATACTACATCAGCGGGTAGAAAGCCTATAGAGCTTACTTTTAATCCTAATGCAAAGTTTTCCATAGGCATCGATATAGAATCGACAAATACAATTGGAGTGCTTACAAATTTGGAAGGGAAAATAATAAAAAAGATAAAAAGGCCTACAGGAATAAAAGAAAAAGCTTTCCTAAATACAGTCAAAATCATTAAGGAATTATTAGAATATCAAGATGATATTGCAGGAATAGGAGTTGGAGCTCCTGGTATAACAAATATAGAAAAAGGGACAGTGTACGCGCCGGGGCTTTCGTGGGTTGACTTTAACCTTCTTTCTAAGTTGAAAGAAGTGTTTGACTATGACATATTTATAGACAACAGCGTTAATTACGCAGCATTAGGTGAAAGATGGATCGGTTCATGTAAGGATGTCAACAATTTTGTGCTCGTAACGATAGGAAACGGCATTGGTTCTGGAATATATATTAACGGAAAACTGGTCAGAGGTCATAAATACTCAGCAGGAGAAGTTGGATACATGGCTATAGGCAGAGATGTTTTAGGTAAAAAGTATTTATACGAAGAATATGGATACTTTGAAAGCAAAGCATCGCTTTTAGGACTTATTTCGGCGCTAAAATATATGTCAAATGGAAAATTTAATACGATGGAAGACTTTATTAATGGCTATTTGGCGGAAGATGAAATTTGCATTAAAGCTTTTGACGAATTCATAGAAAATTTAAGCATGGGTTTTGCCAACATTATTAGCATATTAAATCCGGAGCTAATAGTAATAGCAGGCGATGTGATAAATTTAGGCATCGATATAGTAGATAGCATAAAAAAGCTTGTTGAGAAAATGGTTCCTTTTGATGTAAAAATCATATATACAAAGTTAAACGAAGATGCCGCCGCAATAGGTGCATCTGCTGACGTTCTTCTTAAGACAAATTACTTAATATTAATATAAAATTGAAAGGATGATTCTTGTGAAAGTAATAATAACAAATGACTATGATGAAATGAGCAGAACTGCAGCGGAGATCATAAAAGAACAGGTAAACAGAAAGGCAAACTCTGTATTAGGTCTTGCCACAGGTTCTACACCGCTTGGAACTTATAAAGAGCTAATTAATATGTACAAGAATGGAGAAATTGATTTTTCCTACGTCATAACATTTAACCTTGATGAATATGTAGGACTGCCTGATGACCATCCTCAAAGTTATCACTACTTTATGTATGAAAATTTATTCAACCATATTAATATAAAAAAGGAAAACATTCATATTCCAAATGGCGTTTCGGATGATTTTGATAGAGATTGTAGGTTGTACGATGGAGCGATAGAAAAGTTTGGAGAAATTGATCTTCAATTATTAGGTTTAGGTGTTAATGGGCACATTGGTTTTAATGAGCCTGATGACTATATAAATACAAAGACGCACATAGTAGATCTGGCGGAAGAAACTATAAATGCAAATAAGAGGTTTTTTAAAAGCATTGACGAAGTTCCGAGAAAGGCAGTCACGATGGGGCTTGGCACCATAATGAAATCGAAGAAAATTTTACTTCTGGCATCTGGTAAAAATAAAGCAAAAGCTATAAAAGAAACTTTAAATGGCTATCTTACAACAGAAGTTCCATCAACTGTTTTATCATTACATCCTGATGTCACAATTGTAATAGACAGTGATGCCTCATCTTTGATAGATTTAGAAAAAGCAAGAGAGAATGTCGATATCATTTCAAAGCTATAGACAATCGTTTATAGCTTTATTTGTTTTTAAAAATTCCATATAGTATAATTAAGATAAACAACCCCTCTATAGGGGGTAAGGGGGATTTAAGTGTCTTTATTTGCAGCGTTTTTGGGTGGTATTGTTTCGTTCTTTTCGCCATGCATTTTACCGCTAATACCAGTTTATGTGACGTATATTTTCGGCGGTAAGAAGAAAAATTTTTTCAACTTATTTTTATTTGTGTTAGGCTTTAGCATCGTTTTTGTCCTTATGGGAGCTACAGCCAGTCAATTGGGAAAATTTTTTGTTTCATACAAAGTTCTATTTAGAAAAGCCAGTGGCATAATAATATTATTATTTGGACTTTATATGATGGGTGTCATAAAGCCGGCTTTTCTGAGCAGAGAAGTGAAACTCAATATTTCCAGCAAAAAGGAGGGGTATTTTAGCAGTTTCGTTTTTGGCATAGCATTTGCATCTGGTTGGACACCATGCGTTGGTCCTATACTTGCGACTATTCTTTTATATGCAGGTGAACAAAACACTGTGTATGTTGGGGTTCTTCTGCTGTTTGCTTACTCATTAGGAATTGGAATTCCTTTTATAATTACTGCTATACTAATTGATAGATTTAAAGCATTTTACAAAAAGATAAATTTTATTATGCCGTATATTGAAAAAATTGGCGGCTTATTTTTGATAATTTTTGGAGTTTTGATGTATTTTAATCTCATTATAAGGTTTGAAAGCTACATTAATATTTTGAGGTGATTTAAGTGAAATCAAATAAGAAGAAGTCAAAAGGCGACAACAAAAATGTAATATTGACTGTTTCAATAGTTTTAGTTTTGATACTGGGAATATCAATTTACTTTTTGAACAATTACGTAGTGTCAAGCCAAACAAAGAATCAAAGTGCGGATAATGTCATCAAAAATGCTCAAGTAGGCATCGAAAAAGGCGATTTAGCACCAGATTTTACGCTAAAAGATGTAAATGGAAAAACAGTAACATTATCAAAGCTAAGAGGGAAAAAGGTCATATTAAATTTCTGGGCTACAACATGTCCGTATTGTAAGATTGAGATGCCTGAATTAAACAAGTTTTATGAGAATAACAAAAATGATGTTGTCCTATTAGCGATAGACATAGGTGAAGATAAATCTGTTGTGGAAAATTATCTTGAAGGAAAAGGGTATAGCTTTGATGTTCTTTTAGATAGTGATGCGAAAGTTGCTATGGATTATAAAGTTCAGTTTATACCTATGTCATTTTTCATTGATGAAAAGGGCATAATAAGATCTATAAGCAATGGTGCCATGACGTACGACGAGGTAGATCAGTATTTTAAGACAATATCTCAATAATTATTGACAATTTGTTAAAAAGGTGGTATATTTAATTTAGCGATAACCCATATACCGGGGGTATAGTATAAAGGAGGGATAGTGATGAAACCTATCAACGTAACAGATATGAACTTTGATACTGAGGTGTATAATTCCGATAAGCCAGTTTTGGTGGACTTTTGGGCGGCTTGGTGTGGACCCTGCAGAATGATGGCACCTGTATTGGAAGAATTTGCAGAGGAATATTCTGATAAAATAAAGGTTGTAAAGTTAAATGTTGACGAGAATCCTTTGATTGCATCGCAATATAGGATAATGAGCATTCCGACATTAGGTGTTTTTCAAAATGGACAATTAGTTGACAAAGTTATCGGATTTATGCCAAAAGAACAATTAGAATACAGGCTTGCAAGATATATAGATGCACAGGTATAAGTTTGTGAAAGATCTATAAAAAGATACCATAATTTAGATTGTGGTATCTTTTTTCATTTATTCTTCACAATTGTAATGTATAATATATATGAGGTGTTTTGTGATGAAAATACTGGCAATAGATGATGAGGAGAAAATCCTGGATGTTATAAAAGCGTATCTTGAAAAGGAAGGGTACACCGTATTAACTGAGACTAATGGTGCCAATGCTTTAAATGCTTTTAAAACTGTAAATCCAGATTTGGTTATATTAGATTTAATGCTGCCGGGTATGTCTGGCGAAGAAATATGCAGCAAAATAAGAGCTTTATCAAAGGTACCCATTTTAATGCTTACTGCTAAAGTAAGTGAAGATGATAAGGTATATGGTTTTACAATTGGTGCAGATGATTACTTAACGAAGCCATTTAGCCCTCGAGAGTTGACAATGAGAGTCAAAGCCATACTTAGAAGGGCAAAGAATGATCTGCCATTAAATGATATATTTATGTTTAATGATGGCGATCTTGTAATTGACACAAGATCATACGAGGTGAAGAAGAAAGGTAGGATTGTCAATTTAACGCCAAATGAGTACAAGTTGTTGACTGTGATGGCGCAAAATCCAAACAAAGTATTTACGAGAAGTGAACTTATTGAAAAGGCTTTTGGCTATGATTTTGATGGTTTCGATAGGACGATAGACGCCCATATAAAAAACTTGAGGCAAAAGATAGAAGATGATCCTAAAAATCCGAGATATATAAAAACTGTGTATGGGGCAGGTTATAAATTTGGTGAAGAAAATGATTAAAAATGATATAAGGACTAAAACTGCTGCATCGTTTATATCTATTGCTTTATTATCGATAGTCGTATTCAGCATTACCATAAATATTTTAATAATAAATAATTTTGGAATTTACATTAAACAGTCAGCAAATGTGCAGTTTGACAACATTGCTTCATCAATCGCTGAAACGTACAAGGAGACGGGCAGTTGGAATGAGACAGGTAGCAGAATGGCACATACTCTAATGATGAGTGGGTATGACATTGTGGTTAGGGATTTGAAAGGCAATATAGTCATTAAGACGCCATCAATGCTTTCAATGATGGGCATGGCAAGTAGTAGCAAAATGTCAACCCAAACCCTCCCGATAGTTGTAGATGGCAAAAAGGTTGCCTATGTTGATATAACGTATAGCGGCACTATGCCTATGAGCAAACTGGATTATAAGTTTTTGTACGATGTGAATAAATATATCGCATTAATAACAATATTGACGATTGCATTGGTGCTAATAATAAGCATATATGTTGCAAAATATCTTACAAAGCCTATTTTGAATATAGCAAAAGTAGCTGGTAAATTAGAAAGTGGAGATTACGACGTTAGAGTAGAAGAAATACCAAAAGAGGAGGAATTGCTTGCATTAACTGCTGCCATAAATCATCTTGGCGCATCATTAAAAAGTCAAGGGATGCTAAGAGCACAGTTGACGCAAAACATCGCTCATGAATTGAGGACTCCTTTATCAACACTTAGAAGCCATTTAGAGGCTATAATTGACGGCGTTTGGGAACCGTCTAAAGAAAGGATTGAAAGCCTTTATGAAGAAGTTGTGAGATTATCCAATCTCATAAATGATATTGAATTATTGAATAAGATAGAAATTGACAATTTAAAAATAAATAAAGCCAGGTTCAATCTATCGGAATTGATTAAAAGTTTACTGATAAATTACGAAAGCATTTTTATCAATAAAAATCAGCATTTGGAGAAAAATATTGAAGATGACATTTTTGTTAATGCAGACAAAGATAGATTATCAGAGGTATTGATCAATTTGCTTACAAATGCTAATAAATACACAGGTGAAGGTGGAAACATAAAAGTAAGACTGTGTAGAGAAGGACAGTATGCTGTGATTACAGTTTCTGATAATGGCATAGGCATATCGAAAGAAGACTTGCCGTTTATATATGAAAGGTTTTACAGAAGTGAAAAATCACGAAGCAGGGATTATGGAGGCAGTGGTTTAGGGCTTTCAATTACAAAAGCTATAGTAAAAGCTCATAATGGCACAATAAATGTTGAAAGTATTTTAAATGAAGGAACAAAATTCACTGTAAAATTGCCTCTCTATCAGCAAAATTCATGAATTCTTCACAATTTTATTATATAATAAATTTAAAGGAGGATGATATTATGATGTGGGGATTAATGAATGGTTGGGGTTACGGTGGAGGCATAATTTTTGGCCTCATCTGGATGATACTTCAAGTCGTAATAGTAGTAGGCGCTATATATTTTATTGTTTCGCTGTTTCAGAACAAAAAAGGTTCAAATAGAAGTAGTGATGCACTTGAGATCTTAAAAGAGAGGTATGCAAGAGGAGAAATAAGCGAAGAAGAATATAAAGAGCGCAAAAGAAACTTGGAAGAAAAATAATTCATAAAAAAGAGCTCTACTTGTTGTAGGGCTCTTTATGCTGTTATATTCAATATCTGCAAATCGTTGACTACTTTTATATATTCAACATTTGGATCTTCTGTTCCTTGAATGCTTAGCTTGGCATTTTTCATTTCAATTACATATTCTATGATTTCTCTGGTTATCCTTTCGCCAGGACATAATATTGGGATACCGGGCGGATATGCCATCAAAAATTCCGAGCTGATCTGTCCGATGCTTTCTTCCAAAGGCAATGCGATATTAGAGCATTCAAATGCATATCTAGGAGATAATACCATTTCTGGTATCTCTGGTATATCTAAAGCTTTCGACATTTCCACATTGTCTTTGTACAGTGTCTCACTGATTTCCCTCAATGCCCTTATAAGGTAATCTACATTTTCTTTTGTGTCGCCTATGGAAAATACACACAATGTATTGTACATATCGGCTAATTCTGGTTGAATGTAGTATTTTTTTGCCAGTATATCTTCTAATTCATGACCTGTTATGCCAAGGCCTTTAGCAGTAATAGTGATTTTTGTCGGGTCAAAATCATACGCTCCATCTCGCCCTACAATTTCGTTTCCGAAACAATAAAGTCCATTTATGTTGTTGATCTCTCGACGAGCGTATTCTGCAAGTTCAATTGTCCTGTCCAACAATTCTTTTCCTTCTGTTACCATCTGCATTCTTGCAACATCAAGTGATGCTAATAAAATATATGAGGGACTTGTAGTCTGCAGAAGGCTCATAACTTGCTTCACTCTGTTTATATCAATTCTTTTCGATTTGACGTGTAACATAGAGCTTTGCGTCATAGAGCCTATTATCTTATGAGTGCTTTGTGCGCAGATGTCAGCACCTGCTTCCATTGCTGAAATAGGAAGTTTTTCATTGAATTTTAGGTGTGGCCCATGGGCTTCATCCACCATCAGTATAGCTCCGTAGTCATGGACTATTTCAGCAATTTTTACAATGTCTGCAGAAACACCATAGTAAGTCGGATTTATAATTAAAACAGCCTTTGCATCAGGATTGTTTCTTAATGCTTCCTCTACAGTTTCAGGAGTCACATTAAGAGCAACGCCTACATTTTTATCAACTTCTGGTTGCATATAAACTGGGATAGCACCACTTAAGATAATACCTGATGTAACAGATTTGTGAATGTTTCTTGGAACAATTATTTTTTCATTTTCTCCCATAACACTTAGGATCATAGCCTGAATAGCTCCCGATGTCCCATGGATGCAAAAAAATGTAGCATCGGCACCAAAAGCATCGGCAGCTAATTCCTGAGCTTTCTTAATGGGACCGGTAGGCTTGTGAAGGCTGTCAACTTGTTCAAACACAGTAACATCCATCGATAATACATTTTTTCCTACGAAATCAAAAAACTTTTTAGCCATTCCATTACCTTTTTTATGACCTGGGACATGAAATGGTATGGTGTTGTTGTTGACGTACTCCATCAACGCATCAAATAATGGAGTCTCAAAATGATTTAGCCTTTCCAACTTGATAAACACCCTCTTTCATAAGTTTGGCTCCCAGAATAAAAGCCTGAACCTCGTTGCAATTGGTTCGGGCCTTTGCAGAGCGAAAATACTTTATTATGTTTTCAATTTATTATAAGATATATTTTTTTAGATTTCAATATAAAATTTTTCTTTTTTTTAAGATTTTTGTTATATAATATGCAGCAGTATTAAAAAAGTTATACCATTAATTATGTAAACAAAATCAAAAAAATATTCTTTAATGTTCGTTTTTCTAATATGAAAAAGCTGTTGATTTAAGAAATATTATATATTATAATAATACAAAGTTCGTAATTTTAGTAAATATCGGGGGAGATTGTTTGTGAGTGAGGTAAAAAGAATTTTTGTTGAGAAAAAACCGTCTTTTAACATTGAAGCGCAGAAACTATTTTGTGATTTAAAGAACAATTTGAATATTAAAGGCTTAAAAAATGTACGAGTTTTAAACAGATATGATGTTTCTCATTTGTCTGAAGATGTTTTTTCACAGGCAGTTAAAACTGTCTTTTCAGAACCTAATCTTGATGACGTCTATATTGAAAATATTGTTTTTGACAAAAACGACAAAGTTTTTGCTGTTGAATATTTGCCTGGCCAGTACGATCAGAGAGCTGACTCTGCTGAGCAATGTATTCAAATACTTACAAATGGTCTGAAACCAACTGTATCGACTGCAAAAGTGATAGTCTTAAGCGGTGACATAACGGAAGATGAATTTATAAAAATAAAGAATTACTGCATAAATACAGTTGATTCACGGGAAGCTTCGCTTTTGAAACCAGAAAATCTCGACATAGAGATTGAATATCCAGAAGAAGTTGAGATACTGGAAGGTTTCATTGAGTTTGATGACGTAAAGTTGAAAAATACCTATGATAAGCTTGGACTTGCCATGAGCTTAGAAGACTTTAAATTCTGCCATTCGTATTTTAAAGATGTAGAGAAGAGGAACCCAACAATAACGGAGATAAGAGTTATTGATACCTATTGGTCTGATCACTGTCGCCATACTACATTTCTTACAAAAATCAATGATGTCAAAATTTCTGATGGAAAATACAATAAGCCTATTTTAAAAGCATATGAAGAATACAAAAACTCAAGAGATTTTGTGTACGGTGAAAACAAAAAATCGCTGTGCCTTATGGATATTGCGACGATTGGCATGAAAGAGCTAAAGAAAAAAGGCCTTCTAGATGATTTGGATGAATCTGATGAAAATAACGCATGTAGCATTATCGTTGATGCAGATGTAAATGGCAAAAAAGAAAAATGGCTTATAATGTTTAAAAACGAAACACATAACCATCCGACAGAAATAGAGCCGTACGGAGGTGCAGCAACTTGCCTTGGAGGAGCAATAAGAGATCCTTTATCTGGACGAGCTTATGTTTATCAAGCGATGCGAGTGACAGGTTCGGGAGATCCTAGAACGCCTATTGAAAAGACTATGAAAGGAAAGCTTCCTCAGAGGAAAATAACTGTAGAAGCGGCACATGGATACAGTTCATACGGAAATCAAATAGGACTTTCCACAGGCCAAGTTACTGAAATATATGATGAAGGCTATGTTGCAAAAAGGATGGAAATCGGTGCTGTAATAGGTGCTGTGCCTCAAAAGCATGTTTATAGAGATAAACCTTCTTGCGGTGATGTGATTATTCTTTTAGGTGGCAGAACAGGAAGAGACGGTTGTGGTGGTGCTACAGGGTCTTCAAAAGAGCATACACAGGAATCTATATATACATGTGGTGCAGAGGTTCAAAAAGGCAATCCTATAACAGAGAGGAAAATACAGAGGCTTTTTAGAAATCCGCAAGTTATAAAAATGATAAAGAAGTGCAATGATTTTGGAGCCGGTGGCGTTTCTGTTGCGATAGGAGAGTTAAGTGATGGACTTGAAATAAACCTTGATGCAATTCCTAAAAAGTATGAAGGCCTAGACGGCACGGAACTTGCTATTTCGGAATCGCAAGAAAGAATGGCAGTATTAGTCGATTCTAAAGATGCTGACAAGTTTATTGAACTTGCAAGGACAGAAAACTTAGAAGCTACAAAAGTTGCTATTGTGACAAGTGACATGAGGATCAAGATGACATGGAGAGGGAAAACTATAGTAGATATTAGCAGGGAGTTTTTGAATACAAATGGTGTTACTCAAGTAACAAACGTTGTAGTAGATAAGATAAGCGATGAAAGTTATTTTGATAATATATATAAGAGATTGTCAGGGAAAGACACAAAAGAATTATGGCTTCAAAATCTTGAGGATTTGAATGTTTGCAGTCAAAAAGGACTTGCGGAAAGGTTTGATTCAACAATTGGTTCATCTACTGTTTTAATGCCGTTTGGCGGAGCGTATCAGATGACACCTGAAGAAGGTATGGTGGCTAAAATACCTGTATTAGAGGGTGACACCAGCACATCTACAATGATGACATTTGGATATAATCCTAAATTATCAAAATGGAGTCCGTTTCATGGTGCAGTGTATGCAATTATTGAGGCAGTTTCTAAAATAGTTGCAATGGGTGGCGATTATAAAAAGATTAGACTTACACTGCAGGAATATTTTGAAAAGTTGGGTATGGATTCTAAAAAATGGGGCAAACCATTTAGTTCCCTATTGGGTGCGCTGTATACTCAAAAAGCTTTGAATATACCGGCTATAGGTGGAAAGGATAGCATGTCGGGAACATTTATGGATATGAATGTTCCTCCAACACTGGTGGCGTTTGCTGTAGCTGTAGCTGATGCCAACAAAGTAATATCTTCAGAATTTAAAAAGAGCGGTGATAAAGTAATACTCATCAAAGCAAAGAGAGATGAGTATGATTTGCCTGATTTTGATGTTCTAAAACGAAATTTTGAAAAAATTAATGAGTTAATTGATAAAAATTTGATATATGCATCATCATCTATTAAATACGGTGGTCTTGCAGAGTGTATAACAAAAATGGCCTTTGGCAACATGATTGGTTTTAAATTTCAAGCAAAGATGAACGATGAAGAATTGTTTATATCTGATTATGGCTCAATTGTAATAGAAGTTGATGGTGATTTTGATGTAAGTAAATATTTAAAAGGTATCGAGTATAAAATTTTGGGAGAGACTGTGGTTGATCCGGCGATATACATTGATGATTTTGAAATCAGCTTAAATGAAGCAATAGACCATTGGGAAAGACCGCTTAAAAATATATTCCCTTCTGTTGTAAAAGACAGCAGAAAAAATCCGTTGGAGATAAAATACGATAAAAAAATTTTATACAAACCATCTGCAAAATTTGCGAAGCCAAGAGTTCTCATACCGGTTTTTCCAGGGACAAATTGTGAATATGATAGCAAGAAAGCTTTTGAAAAAGCAGGTGCGTCTGTCGAAACATATGTTTTTAAGAATCTAACAGCAGACGATATTAGGGAATCTATTGATGAACTTACAAAAGCCATAAAAAATTCTCAGATAATTATGCTTCCCGGTGGTTTTAGTGCTGGAGATGAGCCTGATGGTTCTGGAAAGTTCATAGCTACTGTCTTTAGAAATCCAAAGATAAAAGATGCAGTTATGGATTTTTTGAAAAACCGCGACGGTTTAATGTTAGGAATATGCAACGGATTTCAGGCACTGATAAAGTTAGGGTTGCTGCCTTACGGCGAAATACGTGATATTAATGAAAATGATCCGACGCTGACATTTAATACAATAGGAAGGCACGTATCCTGTTTTGTCAGGACGAAAATTACGTCTGTTCTTTCGCCATGGTTTAATAATGTTAAATGCGGTGACATTCATTTGGTTGCAGTGTCACATGGTGAAGGAAGGTTTATAGCAAATGAAGATGTTTTGAATACATTGAAACAGAATGGGCAAATTGCCACACAGTATGTAGATATGAATGGAAATCCAACAATGGAAATGCCTTACAACCCTAATGGCTCTTACTGGGCTATTGAAGGTATTACAAGTCCTGATGGTAGGGTACTGGGGAAAATGGGCCATTCTGAAAGGATTGGCACAAATGTAGCTAAAAATATTGAAGGAAATAAGGATCAAAAGATATTTGAAGCAGGTGTCGAATATTTTAAATGAGACATAAAAAGGTTACTAAATGTAACCTTTTTTATGTCTCTTCTGTTTTAATTTTATGCGGGTTTTCACTCCAATTTGGTTTTGGACCTCTTAAGTATGATATAAATGACGCTATTAAGCTAAATATCATAGATATTAAAAATGCCTCTCTTAGTCCTGATATAAACTGAGCTATGGCTATGCCCTTTGAACCAACTTGTGTACCGACAAAAAGAGCCTGCATAGCTTCTGGAGTTATGCTTGATGATACTATTGCCATTGATAAAGCTATGCTTATTACCTGTCCAGCATTATTCATCATTGTTCTTGTTCCAGCAGCGATACCTCTTCTATCAGGTGGAACAGAGCCCATTATCTCACTGGTGTTAGGCGAGAAAAACATTCCGGATCCAAATCCCATAATAAGCATCCAAATAATAAGCTCAGTTAGAGAAGTTTTTGGTGATATTCTTACAAATCCTAGTAAGCCAATGGCAGAAATTAAAAGGCCGATAGAACTTAAGCCTCTTGCACCATATTTATCAGACAAAAATCCACTTATAGGAGAGACGAACATCATTGACAATGCAAACGGTGCTAAAAATATTCCAGCTTTTAATGGATCCATAGCTTTTAAGCCTTGTAGATAAAATATAAGCAGAAAAGTTACTGCACCTCTTGCGATGCCATTAAGCAGTGTACTGCCATATGCAAATGCCAGTATTCTTGTTTTAAATAATCTCAAATCCAGCATAGGTTGTTCAACACTGTTTTCAACATGAATAAATACTAGCATCATTATTATAGATATAATGAACAGTATTATAATTGACTTGTTATTCCAGCCTACAAAACCTCCGAAAGATAAAGCAATTAAAAACAGCAGTAAACCAATAGTAAATAGCAAAGTGCCTTTTAAATCAAATTTTTGGCCTTCAGGTATTTTGTCAAGCTCTTTTAACTGAATCAATGCCCATAGAGTACCTATAATTCCAAATGGCACATTTATATAGAAGATATACCTCCATCCTAAACTCGTCAAAAAGCCTCCTAATATTGGACCTATTACTGACGCTATGCTGACAACCATGCTGTTAATGCCAAGAGCTTTGCCTAGCTCGTTTTTTGGGAACGCATCTGCCACAATTGCAGTGCTGTTGGCTACCATTAATGAGCCACCTACCGATTGTACTATTCGATATATCAAAAGTTGCAAACCTGTATTTGAGAGTCCGCACAACAGTGAACCTAGTGTAAATATTGCAAATCCTGACACGTACAATTTTTTTCTGCCAAACATATCGGCTATTCTGCCGATTGCTGGTACTAATATTGTCAATGAAAGCATATATCCCATTACGATCCACATGATTATGCCCATGTTGGTATTTAAACCCTTCATAATGTCAGGAAGTGATATTAAAAGCATACTACCATTTAATACGGAAAAAAGAGCTCCAAGTGTAGTACAGGATAAAGCTATCCATTTGTAACTAATATTTTTCATATTGTGTCTGCCTCCTTGAATTGGTCTTTTAACTTGTTTAATTTTAGCAAAAGTTCTTCAAATCTTTGCTTTGCTGTTAATAGTTTGTTACTTTTTTCATTAATCAATTTAATTTGCTCTTTTATCATATCGATGTAGTTATCAATTGTTGTTATGTCAGCAGATTCACCTGATAATATATTTTTGACATTTTTATCAAGCTCAAGTGCTGCTTTTATTTCAGCGAGACTGAAACCAAGAGATTCTTTTAATGAAATGATCTTTTGAATTTTATCAATATCTTCATCGGTATATAACCTATAACCAGAATCAGTTCTTTTAGGTGCAATAAGATTTAAGTCTTCATAATATCGTATCGCTCTTTTTGTCAAACCTGTTTTTATTGAAACATCTTCTATTTTGTAATATTTTTTTTCCATCATAAACCCTCCAGCGAATAATTTTACTACTAGTTAACATTAACGTCAAGGTTAATGTAAAATAATTTGATAATTTTCATAAGAAAAAACTTTAAAACACGGTATTTGAGGTATAATATATACTTGAAAGGTAATTATAACCAATATGGAGGTAATAATATGGGTAAATTATTGTCAACATATTTAATGCCACATCCACCTATTATAGTGCATGAGGTGGGACGAGGTGAAGAACATAAAATACAAAAGACAATAGATTCTTTTGATACAGCATCCCGCAATATAGAAATTCAAAAGCCAGATACCATAATAATTATTTCGCCCCACGCATATGTTTTTAGTGATGCTGTTTCAATTGATTTTAGAGAAAAAATAGAAGGCGATTTGGGACAATTTGGCGCTTATAATGTGAAAATGGAGTTTCAGACTGATTTATCATTAGCCAATGACATAGTTAAAAATACAGAAATTGAAAAAATACCTATAGCAAAGATAGATGACAAAATGATAAGTAGATTTAAGCTTTCAAAAAAACTTGACCACGGATGCATCGTTCCATTATATTTTGTAAAAAAACATTTCGAAACTTTTGAACTTATAAGAATGTCCTATGGATTTTTGTCATTTGAAGATTTGTATAATTTTGGCGTTCAAATAGGGAAGTCCATCAGAGAAAGCGATAGAAATGTGGTATTTATTGCAAGTGGTGATTTATCACACAAATTAACGCCAAACAGTCCTAATGGATATACACCGAAAGGAAAAGTTTTTGATGAGAAATTGTTGAACTTGCTAAAAGATTTTAAAGTGAAAGAAGTAATCAATATGGATAAAGAACTTATAAGTGATGCTGCGGAATGTGGGTTTAGATCCGTTTGCGTCATGTTGGGTGTATTGGATGGCTACAAGGTAAAATCTAACATTTTATCTTATGAAGGTCCTTTTGGCGTTGGATACGGTGTTGCCGAATTCATCCCCGAAAGTTACACAGGAATGGGATTATTAGATGAACTGTATAAAATAAAAAAAGAGAGAATAGATAATATAAGGAAATCAGAAGATGTTTATGTGAAGTTAGCGAGAGAAAGCCTTGAGTATTATTTGAAAAACAACAGTATAATGGATGTACCGGATAATTTGCCAGATGAACTGATAAAAAATAAAGCAGGAGTATTTGTATCATTGCATAAAGATGGAGAATTAAGAGGGTGTATAGGCACCATATATCCTTCAAAGAATAATATCGCAGAAGAAATTATAAGAAATGCAGTTAGCGCTGGTACAGAAGATCCGAGGTTTTACCCTGTTGAGATAGATGAACTTGACGACATAGTGTATTCAGTTGACGTTTTGACAAAGCCTGAGAGTGTAAAATCAAAAGACGATCTGGATGCAAAAAAGTACGGCGTAATCGTAAGAAGCGGTTATAAAAGTGGGCTCTTATTACCAGATCTTGATGGGGTTGATACAGTTGATCAGCAGATATCTATCGCACTTAGAAAAGCTGGCATTGCACCGGATGAAAAGTATACTATTGAAAGATTTGAGGTTGTGAGGCATAAATGAAAGAAGCACTCTATTATGAAAAGATAGATAATGATAGTGTACACTGCTTATTGTGTCCGCAAAATTGTATAATAAACGATGGGAATTATGGTTTTTGTCGCGCTAGAAAAAATGAAGGTGGAGTGTTATACTCCGAAAATTATGGGAAAATCGCATCTATAGCTATGGACCCAATAGAAAAGAAACCTCTATATCATTTCATGCCAGGCAGCTACATACTATCTGTTGGTACGTATGGTTGTAATCTTAGGTGTTTATTTTGTCAAAATTGGGAGATATCTCAACAAAGGCTGGAAGGAGAATACCTATCGCCAAGTAAATTGGTAGAAATCGCCAAAAAACAGCAAGGAAATGTAGGAATTGCGTACACTTATAATGAACCATCCATCTGGTATGAATATGTGTTAGATTCTGCAAAAATTTCACATAATGAAGGTCTTAAGAATGTGCTAGTAACGAATGGATTTATAAATATCGATCCTTTAAAAGAGCTCTTGCAATATATTGATGCAGTAAATATAGATGTAAAAGCTTTTTCTGATGAATATTATAAAAAAATATGTCATGGAAATCTGGAAAGCGTTTTGAAAATTGTTGAAGAAGCTGTGTTAAACTGTCATGTAGAAATAACAACATTAGTGGTGACAGGAAAAAATGACGATTATAGTGAAATTGAAGAACTCTGCAAATGGATATCAAACATAAACAAAGATATCCCTATACATTTTTCTAAGTATTTTCCTCGATATAAAATGAAAAATCCAGAAACACCGATAAAAGAGCTTGAAGATATTTATGACATCGCAAAGAAACATCTTAATTATGTATATTTAGGCAATGTATCCGGATTCGACAACAATACTTATTGTCCTAATTGCGGACATCTCTTGATTAAAAGAAAAGGTTATGTTCATGTTGTTGGAATAGAAAATAATAAATGCGGTAAGTGTGGGAAAAGCTTTTATGGATACACATAATGCGGATTGTGTTATTTTAAAAGATTTCAACAATTGAGATGCTTTAAAATAAGTTATGATAAGTTATTAGTTGCATGATATAACTTATTATAACTTATTTTTAATTTACAAATTAAACTAAATTGGTTAACAAAATTTAAATAAAAAATTATTAACATCAGAGTCTGCTTAAAATTATAATAAAATATGGCAATTATAACAAGATCCATCGTTTCGAACTTGCCGTAAATACATATAGGGAGTTTACCTGAATAAGGGATGAAGTGCAGAAATGGTGGTTTTATATTGCAATTTTAAAAATATTGTTAAAAACTATTGAATTTTATTACGGTTACTGATATAATAATTATAGTAAGCGAACTAACTTGGAGGTGTAAGATTGAGAGATAACGGGAAAGGCGGTGCGCTAACAGAAGTAACTTTTTACATTTTGCTTTCCCTGTATACACCAAGGCATGGATATGCTATTATGCAGTTTATTGAAGAAAAAACAGCAGGACGACTTTCTTTAGGAGCGGGAACACTCTATGGAGCATTAAATGCTTTGCAAAAAAAAGGATGGATTGCTTTTCACGGGGACAATGAGGGGAGAAAGAAAGAATATTTAATCACAAAAGCAGGCAAGGAAATTGCAAAGAAAGAACTGCTACGACTGCAAGAACTTATTCAGGTTGCAACTGAAATCATTGGGGAGGGGTAAACTTTATGAGTAAAAAGTATCATCGCTTTTATGATGGTTTATTATCAGTGCAGGAAAATTGGCTGAACAAAATGGCGAAAAAAGGTTATCGCTTAGTTCGCACTGGTAAACTACTTTATGAATTCGAAGAATGCGCGCCGGGACAATTTGAATATCGGATTGAGTTCATAGGTCATAAATCAAAAGAGGACGTAATAGATTATTGCAATTTCTTAGAGGATTTGGGTTATAAAGTGTTTTTCAAAAACATCAATTTGAATTATTCAATTGGAAAATTACGTTATCGTCCATGGGCTGAAAAAGGTGGGCGAATAGCAACAAATTCAACAACGTTTGACCGTGAATTGCTTATTGTTGAGAAAAAAAACGATGGTAAGGAATTTGAATTGCATACTTCCTATGAGGATAAGTTGAAATACTGCAAATCTTTGAGAAACGCTTGGCTTTGGTTTTTTTTATTGTTTGCGATTTTGGGTTATGTGCAACGTTCCATTGTTTGGGGTATTGGCGGGTTACTCGTCCTTATTCCAATTATCGCGTATCAATCTGAAATTATTAAAATCAGACACAATGCTAAGATAAGGGAGTGGTGACTATGCAAAACAAAAATAAATTATTTAATAGCAAAAAGCTTATTATTACATTAGTTGCTGTTATTGCTCTTGCGGCGATTATGCAATTTACTGGACTTGCTTCATTTGGTTCATATGCGAAGGTTCTCTTTTTTGAGAACAAGGGTGAAACTAACTGGGGAGCCCACTACTATATGCTTACTGGAAAGCTAAGCAAAATTTTGCACTTAGGCGATGAGAAATGTTACTTAGATATAAATGTTGAAACTGATGCAGGAAATATCAGTTTGCTAATAAAAGGTGCAGATGGAACAACGTATTTTCACAAAAAAAATATACAAACGTCTTCATATAGTGTTACCGCAACTGGTACTGTAAGGGCAACTGTAATTGCAGAAGGGCATCGAGGTAGTTTTTCGATAGAAAAGCATAATGCCAAATCTACCAATCCCTAATTATTGGCAAAGTAGTGTTAATTCACTGGGAAATTAAAAATAGATATTATCCATATATTAAAATTAAGTAATCTCATATTTTTGCAAACATTTAAAACTATATTGACGTTCTTGATATATTATTAATTTCTAACTACATATACTTATTATCAATCTAATTCATTATATAATCTGTTTTCTCACTTCTTCTAATAGCTGTTAAACACTATATCTATTTGATATTTTTCTTGCTTATCTTACCAATTCGTTTTTCAGACCTGCTTACGGTATCTTTTATTTCCGTAACAGCGTCATGGGAATGGAGTTGCCTGTACTGATGAAATGGTGTTATAGCTCTTTGCTAATGTGCAGGCAGCAAAAATGTGCTCTGCTTTCAAAAATAGCCATTGCCAGAATAACCGAAGGCAACAAGGAAAAGACAATAAACAGTCTCTAATGACGGCTGGAAGTCATTCCACGAAAATCCCGTGCTTGCTTGCTATTTTAAGCAGCAAGAGTGATATGATTATTCCTTTCCTTTACCGTACTTCCTTAAGATGAATTCCTTGAATTCTTCGAGGGCTTTTTTAGCTTCATCTGGAAGTTCTGACATTGGATCATCTGTTTTGTGGGTAGCTATGGTCTCTGTTTTATCTTTGGCATTGGAAGTATGGTTGTGCCTATGCTCAGTTCGACCAAGGAGATAATCAACGGATACATTAAAAAGATCGGCCATTTTTTGCAAAGTACCCCATTCAGGGAACCTTTTTCCTTGTTCATAATGTGTTATTGCAACACGTGAAAGATTTAATTTTTCCGCAAGCTCTCGTTGAAGAAGTCCTTTTTCCTCTCGGAGCCTACGAAGCCTTTCCGGAAAACCCTCTCTATTAAAAATGATTTTAAACACTCCTTTCTGACAACATGCTCTATATGTTAATTATACCCACATAGGTTACCTACAGCAACATTAAGTAACAATAAGGAACTTTTTTATCGAAAAGTGTGCCGATAGGACTTGACAAGTTACATTTTGTTACTTATAATTAAAGTAATAGTAAGTTACGAGTTGGAACTTAGGGAGGTGGATAAATTGAAACAATATAGTAAACTTGCTGAAATTCGAATTTCCAAAGGTTTAATACAGAAAGATGTTGCCAAGGCAGCAGGTGTAACACGGGCTTTTTATACACAAGTAGAAAATGGAACACGGGTGCCGTCATTGAAAGCAGCAAAGGCAATGGCAGATATACTGGGGGTGTCACTGGATGTTTTTTTTGATGCTCTTGGAGTAACAAAATGGAACTCAAATGTAAAGATGAAGAAGGGACTAACTCCAAGGTCGTTAATTAGTAATTCATCAAAGGAGGTGATGTCTTGGAAATAACAAGACGCCTATCTCTCATTGCTATGTATGCGGCAAAAACTTTAAGCATCTGAATGTCATTTACTTTGCCAAAATCCACAACTACATCGACTGCGCGTAATGCCCAAAAGCCACAAAAACAGGCTGCGCAGATTTGTGTCGACCTCTATAGGTTATCAAAGAACAAAGGTGATCCCTATGCTAGTCAAAGGCGTAATTGTTATCGGCCATTGTCGAGCTCCTTGAAGTAAATTTAGATGTTTTCCTTTGCCAGGGAGCTGAACCATTGACTATGCAGGGGTGTTGGGTTGTTGCACACAATAGAAAAAATATATTGATAGATGAATTTTTTTAATGAAATTGAATAAGTTGATATTGAGGATAGATGAGTTTACTTATCAGGTTATGAAAAGGATTAATTTTAAACTTATACAAAAACATTCTTTTAGTTGGATCAACTTTTGGGAGACATAAAGTGTACCCCAAAATTAAAATAAGCATAAACATCAATTCCTAAAAATATTTATAAAAAGGGGAGGTGCTTATATTTTATGACTTAAAATTCTTTGACTCGTATGGGTGGCTAAAAGTTTTCTTTGATGTGGAGAGGGCAGGAAAAATTAAAAATAAAAAAAGGAAGAGGGAGATTTTATGAAGTTCAAAAAGCTTATAAGCATGGTACTTGTGATTTTAATGGTATCACTGCTTATAATCGGATGCGGCAACAATTCCAATTCCAACAAAACTTCTGAAAACAACAAGACAACGACAACAACTGAAACTGCTGTAAAACCTGGTGAAGCTACACCTAGAAATGAAACACTTTATATAAGTGGCTTACAATGGGGACCTCCTACGACATTTAATCCATTAAGCCCTAGCCAAACTTCACTTCCATTGTCAGCTACAAGTATAGCAAGAGAGCTAACATATGAAACATTGTTTATGTACAATCAACTTGATGGAAAAATGTATCCACTCTTGGGGAAGACATATCAGTTTTCGCCAGACAATACGGTTTGTACCGTAACTTTAAACCCTGATGCAAAATGGAATGATGGTGAAAAAGTTACAGCTGATGATGTCGCGTATACTTTTGAGTTGGGCAAAAAATATCCCGTTTCATGGTCTAGCAACTGGAATTACCTTGATAGTGTTACTGCAAAGGACGACACAACTGTAGAATTTAAATTAAAGAGCGACAATAAGAATCCTTTAATGGTTGAAGAAGCGCTAGAGTCGGTTTACATTTTGCCGAAACATGTTTGGACAAAGATAGAAGAGAAAGATAACAATGATTTCAGTAAAATTTCAAGTGAAGTAAATGCAAATCCTGTGGCGTCGGGACCGTACAAAGTCTTCTATTATGATAATACAAAGGTTGTCTTGATAAGAGACGACAATTATTGGGGTAAGGCACCTTCAATGTGGGGCAAATTGCCGGCACCAAAATATATAGTTCACAATATATTTAAAGATAATGCTGCCGGTGATACTGCTTTAAGGCAGAATCAGGTAGACGTTTCACAGCAATTTACACCGAATATTCAGACTTTTGGACCAAATATAAAGACTTATCTACCAGACCCTCCATACTATATGCCGGGAGTTATACCTTGGCTGGTTATAAATGTCACAAAACCGGGACTTGACAATGCAAATGTACGTCGTGCAATAGCAATGGCCATAGATTACGATAAGATTGCGAAGAATGCCATGAGTGGCTATTCAGGAACGATGTCACCATCATTGATGCTGCCTCTTGATTCAGAGCAAAAACTTATAGATCAAAGTCAATTAGCACCTCTTCAATGGAAGTCCCATGATATTGATGGTGCCAATGCATTGCTGGATTCCATTGGTGCTAAGAAAGGACCAGACGGAATAAGGGTGTTAAACGGACAAAAATTGTCGTTTAAAGTTGAGTGTCCAACTGGATGGTCTGACTGGAATGCAGCACTTGAAATTGTAGCATCGTCTTGCAAAGAAATAGGAATAAACGTTCAAACATATTTTCCACAACAGTCTGTTTGGAACAATGATATGCAGACAGGTAATTTTGATATGGGCATGTACTCATATCAAGGTATAGGAATATCTTCTCCTTGGGCACGTGCATATCAGGGAATGAGCTCAAATGGGTATGCTCCTATAGGTCAGACAGCTTATTTCAACTATGGCCGCTATAAAAACTCTGAAGTAGATACTTTGCTAAATCAGATTCCAAACATAACAGATGAAACGCAATTGAAAGACGCGTGGACAAAGCTTAATGAGATTTACTTAAAAGAGGTTCCAATGATTGGCTTGATGTACAGGCCTGCTGACTTCTATACCGTTAATACTTCTGTTTGGAGCGGATTCCCTGTTGAAGGCGATGGCACAAATATACCTCCAAACATCTGCATGGATGGATATGGTGTAGCAGCTTTATATAAAATTCATTCTTCTAAATAAAAAATAGAGGAGAGTTTAAGGTGAAAAGCTATAGAAAATATATGACAAGTAAAATTGTGTGGTACGTCCTAACTTTTGTAGTAGCTTTATTTCTGAATTTCCTTTTGCCAAGGTTGATACCGGGAAACCCGGTATCAACCATTGTTTCAAAAATCACCAGCGGAATGGCAGATACAAATTCGATTAAGCGTGTTTATGAGACATTTGAGAAAGAATTTGGATTAAACAAGCCTATCTGGGAACAATTTTTAATATACGTTTCCAATCTTTTACATGGAAATATGGGCACTTCTTTTGGACAGTATCCGCGAAAGGTAACAGACATATTGGCAAGTTCAATCGTGTGGACAATAGGACTCCAATTGCCTGCAATTATTGTAAGCTGGATTCTTGGCAATGTTTTAGGGGTTCTAGCAGCTTACATAAAGAAGGGTTTTGATAAAGTCTTATTTCCAGTTTTTCTATTTATAAGTTGTATACCATCATTCGGGTTTGCTATAGTCCTAGTGTGGCTATTTGCTGTCGCACTAAAAATAGCTCCAGCCAGTGGTGGATATGCATTTGACATGATTCCAAGTCCTACATTGTCATTCTTTCTTTCAGTATTACAACATTATCAACTTCCATTTTGGTCCATAGTTTTGGTAGGAATTGGTGGTCAGTCTCTTGGTATGAGAGAGATGTCTATATATGAATTAAATGCAGATTATGTCAAGTATTGTCGATTATTAGGTCTTAAGGATTCAAAAATAGTGAGATATGTTTTTAAAAATGCAGTACTTCCGCAAATAACCGGACTAGCACTTTCTTTAGGTACAATGGTAGGAGGTGCACTTATTACAGAGATCGTTTTTAGCTATCCTGGTTTAGGCTCAGTGCTTTTTAACGCCATTGCTGCACAGGATTTTCCTCTTATATCAGGATGTACTCTTTTAATCACTACAGGTGTTTTGATAGCTAATTTTGTTATAGATATAGTTTATGGTTTGATAGATCCTAGAATTAAAGTTGCCCAACAGGAGTGATGAGATATGAAAAATAATTTCAGTATTATTTTCAAGTCAAGTAAATTTAGGCTAGGATTTATAATTTTTGCTTTATTGTTATTGAGTGTGATTATTTTTCCAATTGTGAATAAGGAAGATCCTTTAAAAATGAATTATACAATGTTTCAAAACCCTGGCCCTAATTTACCACTAGGTGCTGACAATTTCGGGAGAAATGAATTAGTAGAATTAATAGCTGGTGGCAAGACATCGCTAATTATAGGAATCTTGGCTGGAGGAATTGCCACGGGTGTAGGGCTTATTCTGGGACTTTTTGGTGGATATATAGGTGGTTTAGTTGATGATGTACTGTCATCAATTACAAATATATTTCTCGTCATACCATCATTTATTATATTGGTATTAATATCTGTCAGTATTAGTTCCAGATCGTATTTAACTACCGCCCTAGTAATTGGTTTCACTAGCTGGCCTTGGACTGCAAGAGCTGTCAGGGCACAAACGATATCATTGCGGAATCGTGATCATGTAAACCTCGCAAAAGTTTCAGGCTATAGTATACCAAAGATTATTGCAACTGAAATATTGCCATATATAGCATCATATGTTGGTATGGCATTTATACTTCAAGTTGCATCAGGAATTCTTTCAGAAGCGACTATATCAATGTTGGGGCTTGGTCCGCAAAATACTGTGACACTCGGGCTTATGTTAAACTGGGCTACAATGTATGAAGCACATATGAGTGGTGCATGGTGGGCTTTTGTACCGCCTGTTTTAATGATTGCGCTGATTACTTTTTCGCTAAATTTGATGAACACAGGTCTTGATCAGATTTTCAATCCACAAATAAGGAGTTAATAATTATGGCTGAAAAATTATTAGAAGTTAAAAATTTAAAAAGCGTCTATAAGACAAGATTTAATGAAAAGATTACTGCAGTTGATGATGTATCATTTGATTTAGAAGATGGCAAATGTTTGGGTATAGCAGGAGAGTCAGGATGCGGCAAATCTACATTAGCTATGAGCGTTATGGGATATTATTATCCTCCTCTTTTTTATGAGAGCGGTATTGTAAATATATCTGGAATTGATATAACGAAAATTCCGTACAATCAGCTAAGAAAAGAGATACTTGGAAAGGAAATAGCGTATATACCTCAAGCAGCGATGAATGCACTAAATCCTACGCAAAGGATTATAAATTTAATAGAAGATGTGATGGAAGAACACATATCTGGCATTACAAAGAAAGAGATAAGAAAAATAGCCGAAGATAGGTTCGAGACACTTAATTTGCCAAAAGATGTTCTTCAAAGATATCCTATTGAGCTTTCAGGAGGGATGAAGCAAAGAACAGTTATAGCGATTTCCACAATATTAAATCCAAAGATTCTTATTGCAGATGAGCCGACATCAGCACTGGATGTTACGTCTCAAAAAATAGTGATAAAGCTCTTAAAAGATTTAATAAAGAGAGGATTTATAAAGGCGATGGTTTTTATAACACATGAATTGCCTCTTTTATACAATATAGCTGATGATATTATGGTTATGTATGCAGGTGAGATTGTTGAATCAGGAGAAGCAGAAGAAGTTATTTTTGATCCAATTCATCCTTATTCTAATGGATTGATGAATTCAATAATTGTGCCAGAAAAGGGTATAAAAGGGAAAAAGCTGACGGTTATTCCTGGTGCTCCTCCTAATCTAAAATACAAATTGGAGGGATGTAGATTTTTTGATCGGTGTTTATTTGCAAAAGATGAATGTAAAATCAGTGAGATAAATATGAAATATGTAAATAATAGAAGTTATAGGTGTGTATTGCAAGTAGATGAGCTTAAGGAGATGTATGAAGATGGCAAGAAACCAGCTACTACTTAGTGGAAAAGATGTAACAAAGATATTTTCAAATAAAAAGAAAAAAACTATTGCCGTCGACCATGTTAATTTTGAATTCGAAAGTGGTGAAATAATATCCATTGTTGGTGAGAGTGGAAGTGGAAAGACCACATTAGCTAAAATGATATTAGGATTGCTTAACCCATCCAGTGGGGAAATTATCTTCAGAGGTAGACCTATAGAATTGAAGACCAGAGAGAAGCGAATAGAGTATTGGAGAAATGTACAGCCAATTTTTCAAGATCCTTTTTCCTCTTTTAACATATTTAAAAAAGTTGACAATGTATTGTTGGACTGTATAAAGCTTCTTAATATCACGCTAAAAAAAGATGAGAAGTACAAAAAGATTGAAGAAGCATGCAATTTTGTGAATTTAAGATTTGGAGAGATATATAATAAGTATCCCTTTGAACTTTCTGGTGGACAAATGCAGAGACTTATGATAGCGCGTGTATTATTGATACGTCCAAGACTTGTCATTGCTGATGAGCCTACCTCAATGATTGATGCTTGTTCTAGAGCTAGTATACTAGACGCATTAATGAAATTGAGAGATGAGATAGGGACAACAGTCGTTTTTATAACACATGATATAGGTCTTGCTTATTATGTATCTGACAAGATTTTTGTTATGAAAGAAGGACGTTTTGTGGAAGAAGGTTTTCCTGATGATGTTATTTTAAATCCAACAGAAGAGTACACCAAACACCTGATAAGTGATGTTCCAAAAATAGAGAGCAGGTGGGCATTATAGAGATTATTTGTTAATAATTGCTTCTCTCCATCAACTTAAAAATACTAAACATTTTGTTTTTATGCTATCTTTTTAGGTAGCATATTTTTTTAACATTGTATGTTTTTAAAAAATATAATGTTTGTGCTAAAATTATGATTAAGCGATGTTTTACGATATTTATAATAACGAAAGAAGTTGGTTTCTATGGATATAAATAACATAAAGATGGTTGGAATAGATCAAAGTACGCCTATTGAAATTAGGGAGAAAGTATCTTTTAATAAAAATATTGATTGTACGTTGCAGGAATTAAAAGAATATGGGCTTGATGAAGTAGTTATACTATCAACATGCCATAGAAGTGAAATATATTTTTATTCGGAAAGTATAAGTTTGGAGATGATAAAAGATTTTTATGTGGAGCATTTTAAGTTAGAAAAGGACTTTAAAAATTATCTTTATGGTATATCTGGCATAAAAGTCGTGGAACACATTTTTAGAGTTGCCTGTGGGTTAGAGTCGATGGTTGTGGGTGAAGACCAGATATTGGGACAAGTGAAAGATGCACTAAACATTTCACAAATTAATAAAGGATCTGGCAAAATATTAAATAAACTTTTTAGGGATGCCATTACTCTTGGGAAAAAGGTCCGCACAGATACGGATATAAAAAATTTTTCATCGTCTATAAGTCATATTGCTGTTAAGTTTATAGAAGATGTGTTTAAAGATGTAAAAGATAAAAATGCTTTTGTTATCGGGACAGGTGAAATGGGCAAGATCGCTATAAAAAACCTTATTGCAAAAGGTGTCAATGTGTGTGTCTCAAACAGAACCCATACAAAGGCTCAAAACATAAAAGAGGAGATACCAGAAATAGATGTTGTGCCATATGAAGATAAGTATGAACAAATTGCAAAAAGCGATATAGTGATAAGTGCTACAAATGCACCACATTATACTGTTTGCTATGACAAATTTAAAAATGTTTATGATGGAAAACGGATTTGCATGGTTGATATTGCGCTTCCGAGAGACATAGATCCTAAGATTGCAGAAATTAATGGTGTAAGCCTATATACAATAGATGATCTTAGAAAAACTGCTGAAGAAAATAGAAAAAAGCGTATTGATGTTATTAAGGATATTGAGAAAATGATTTGTGATAAAAAAGCGGAGTTCAATGATTGGTTTAAGACGATAAAGATTGAACCATACATTAAAAAGATAAACATTTATTCACACAACATATGCGATATAGAATTTGAGAGATTGGTAAACAAACTTGAGGGTGCAACAGAAAGAGATAAGGAAAATATTAGGATATCTTTAAAAAGAGTTGCAGACAAGATGTCGAATATGATGATATCACACATAAAGAAAGATGTTTTGATGAATGACGATATATCCTTTAATGAAGATCGAAGAGAGGAAAACATATGAAGAAGATTAGAGTTGGGACTAGATCAAGTGAGCTTGCTTTGACTCAGACACTTATAGTGATTAATGAAATAAAGAAGTATAAACCTAATATTGAATTTGAAATAGTAAAGATAAGTACAAAAGGCGACAGTGTATTAAATGCACCTTTAAGCGAGATAGGAGGCAAAGGTCTTTTTGTTAAAGAAATCGAAGATGCATTGATTAATAATGAGATTGACATGGCTGTTCACAGCATGAAAGATATGCCTTACGAAGTACCTAATGACCTTAAGCTTTTATCTGTATATAGAAGAGAAGATCCACGTGATGTTTTTATTTCAAGGAGTGAAAAATTTATTGACTTAAAAAATAATGCAAGAATTGGTACAAGCAGTTTAAGGCGAAGTGTCCAGCTTAAGAATTTGAGGCCAGATATTGAGATAGTACCCATAAGAGGTAATATTGCCACGCGAATAAAGAAAATGCATGAGCTAAACTTAGATGGTATAGTATTGGCGGCATCTGGAATAAAACGGCTCGGCCTTGAAGACATGATAAAGGATTATTTTCCAGTTGAATTGATTGTTCCGGCACCGTGTCAGGGAATACTGGCTGTAGAGATTAGGAGGGATTTTGAAGAAGAATTTTTTGAAATTTATCCAATGCTACTTGATGCAAAGACTTTTTTTGAGTCGTCCGCTGAGAGAAAAATAATGAAGAAGTTTGGCGGAAATTGCAAGATACCATTAGGAATATATTCAGAATATAAAAGGAATGGGAATGATGATTTAATTACGGTGAGAGTATCATATTATAAAGATGGGAAACTTATAAAGGGTAGAGAAACAGGATTAATGAGGGATATAGATAAAATAGGTGATAGACTAGTTGAAAAAATTGGAGGTATATAATGGCAGGCTTTGTTTATTTAATAGGTGCGGGGCCTGGTGATATAGGTCTTATTACATTAAAGGCAATTGAAGCGATAAAAAAGGCAGATGTGATTGTATATGACAGATTGATAAATGACAGCATACTTGCAATGGCTAAAGATGGTACTGAGCTTATAGATGTTGGAAAGATGCCTGATTCACATAAAGTGCCACAATGGAGAATAAATGAGATTATTGCTGAAAAGGCTATGGAGGGCAAGTCGGTGGTGCGATTAAAAGGCGGCGATCCGTTTGTATTTGGAAGAGGCGGTGAAGAAGGGGAGTATCTTTACGATAAGGGCATACCGTTTGAAGTGATTCCGGGAATTACCTCTGCTATAGCTGTTTTGTCTTATGCAGGTATTCCTATTACACACAGGAATTTAAGTTCATCATTTCATGTTATAACAGGCCATGAATCTGACGGTAAAACTGAAAATCTCGATTGGAAAGTGATTGCTAAACTTAATGGAACTCTTGTATTTTTGATGGCCATGAAGAACATTGAATTTATAGTAAATAAACTTATCGAAAATGGCATGTCTAAAGATATGCCTGCTGCTGTAATAATGAACGGGACAACGCCGCATCAAAAGGTGATAAAGGGCACTTTATCAGATATTGCAGAAAAGTCCCGCAATGAAGGTATGCATAATCCAGCAATAATAGTCATTGGAAAAGTTGTAAACATGAGTGAAAAGCTTGACTGGTTCGAAAAGAAACGACTTTTTGGAAAGAGAGTCCTTTTAACAAGGACATACGACTTAGCTATGAGTACTGTGGATGATTTAAAAGATAATGGGGTAGATGTTGTCATATGCCCAACGATAAAGATAATTCCGGAAGTAGATAATGTATCAAAGCTTATTGATAATATTGAAAAATACGATTATATTATTTTCACAAGTGTAAATGGCGTCAACGTCTTTAAAGAAACTATCAATTTAAAGAAATTTGATTTAAGAAAATTGAATGGAGTAAAGATTGCAGCGATAGGCAGCAAGACATGTGAGGCTCTAAATAAAATGTATATATATCCAGATATTGTACCTGAAGAATATACTTCAAAGGCTTTAGCAGATAAGCTTAAAAACATTCCAATAAAGGGGAAAGTTGCACTCTTGACTTCTGATATAGGCGGTGATGTGCTTATAGACAATCTTAAAGATATCGCCTTTTTAGATAAGATTGTGGCGTATAAAAATACCCCAAATTATGAAATAAAAGATAAATTAATAAATGAAATTAAAAAGGGTATTGATATAGCAATATTTACAAGCACATCAACATTTAACTATATGTCTTTAATATTAGGAGATAATATGTCTTACTTAAGAGATGCAAAAATAGCCGCAATAGGACCTGTGACGAAAGAATCAATAGAAAGAAATGGTTTTAAAGTTGATATAATTCCAAATACTTACACACTTGAAAACTTGATTAGAGAGATTTTAAAGCGCGAAGCATGAGTTATATTCTTCGCGCTTTAATGGTGCGCCCGGCATGGGCGATAACTAGGCGGTGAAAGTCCGCTGTGGGCTTGGTAGTGGGAACCACTAGCTGAACCGCAAGGGTGTCCATCGCGAGGTGGAATCTGAAGGAAGCGGTAGGCAAAATCTCGGTCTGAG